>JBBART010000019.1:0-98987 GCA_040399685.1 Acetobacteraceae bacterium | reverse complement strand
GCTTGAATCAGATTTCGATCCGAGCCGGAACCCCGAATGTCAACGCGCTCTAAGATCCAACTGTATGGTTTAGCGAGGGTTCCTATAAAATTTACCGTCAAGGTCTGGTCTGTTATCGTTAATCCATTTTTGTAATCTTGGTAGCTCACTTGGCACCGTTCCGTCGTGCATAACAAGATTGGTAATGCCTCTTACTATGTATTGAATGGCCATACTCTCAAGTTCGCATTTAGAGTATTCTATGGAAGTGTGTTCGTTTTGATTTTTATCGCAGTGCTTTATCCATATTTTCATCTTGTTAAGATGAGAGTCTGCTGTAATTTTTCCGGTCATGTCATAATCGTTTGATATTTTATTTTTTAGTTGGTTAAAGGCCGAGTGCTCGCCTACAAAGCGACCGAGGATTTCTTCAGCGGCCCCAGCTAACGCGATAGCCGGAACATATGCGCTATGGTCAATAAGCATTTTAATTGCCCAATCTAATTGGTCAATCGCAACGTCTATTTTTGTTAATGTATATATTTCGTTCATCTGATTTATAAATTTACCGATAGGGTGACGTCATTATAGATTAACTGCACGAACGCGCTGTAAAAAGTGCTTGCTGCCCTTTCTGCAAGAAGGACAATAATAAAAAATGATGGACGCGAGTTTTGGGGAAGATAAGTGTGCAATGATGCCTGTTCCGTGTTCTTTATATCTTGGGCACATGAACAGTGCAAGGTCCGTATTTTCCGCAAGCCCTCGCGGCATTAATCCGGTTAAGAATTAGAAAATAGTAATCTTTGATGGCGGCGCTATCCTTCCAGTTTGGAGATGCCGATCGGAGTTCGTCATATTTTATTTTAAGTTTTACGTAAAAATTTTCTGCCTCCTCGCATCGCAGAGTGTTCGATGCAGGTATTTCGCCAATGCGAAACAAAGCATTCGCGGCGTCATTTTTCGCCTTTTCGTCAGATTCTTCACGTTCGTATCGATCCCATATTTCACGATGTGAGCGGTTCTGTTCTGCGTTATTCTGGTCGCAGAGCCAGCAATTTTCGACCTTGATATTATCTTTTAGATGTTGGTGATGCGGTTTGTAATATGGGTGCTCTGCCTTGAAATCCCGGATGATGTTCTGGCTGGGAAATCCCAAACGACGCCGACGCTCTTCTTCCTTATCAAATAGGTCCCTCCTGTCGGCGTCTGTCTTCGCCTTAGTCGGATAGGCAAGCTTGGCATTGCGGATGGTTTTGCGATCCATAAGGAAAGCCTTGCTGGGATCGGTCTCTCCCAAAGTTGCCAATAAAAGTCTCTCATAATCGGATGGGGAAATTGAGCAGACGTCATATTTCTCCAGAAAATTAATCTGTCTCTTGACTGCTTTCAGGTATCCACGGGAAGTCCACCATTGGGCTAGCGGCGACCAGACCAACGCCGCCAAGATGCCAGCGAGTAATCCAATGATCGGGCCACCCGTAATTGCGCCTATCAACGTCACGACAATCGGGATCGCCCAGCGCTTAAACATGTCATCACCTTCCGGATGCTGTACTAAATCCACCGTCGGCTTTCCAAAAAATGTAGCCATTCTGCCCTACCTTAAAGACAGCAAGCGTAGAATGGGTCGGGCTTTGGCGTTCCACCGATTTTGGTGGGGGGGACGAAACGTGTTGGGCATGAACACGGTTCTCACGTTATGCTAACCGCGTCCGTTGTGGAACTCATGCGCCCGAAACTGGCCAGTCCTCTTTCGGCCAGTCCGGTTACTCTTGCAACGTCGGGCCTCGCTCCGCCTTCACTGAATGCAGATCCACCGAAAACCATCAGCCCACCATTTTTAACAACAACCCGGAACAATCACCCCACACTCCCGCCCCACCCCTCAACCCCGTTTCCCAAACCCACCCCGCCGCGCCGCCGCCAGCACGCCCCTCGGAAGCGGAATCCGCCCCCAATCCACCCGCTCACGCACCCGACGCACTCTCGGCGCCTCCACAACCCCCGGCCGCAACAAGGCCGTCTCCACGCCCAACATCCGGCACATCGGCCGCAACAGCCGAACCGCCTGCGGGGCCGCCAGCAGCAGCGCCACCATCTCAGGCTTCGCCAGCAACGCCCGCAACTCCGCCGCATGCACCGCCGCCTCATCCGGCATCTGCCGCACAAGCCAACCGAACCCACGCGGCCAAACCGCATCCCGCGCACCCGCTGGCGCACCATCCGAACCCCGCGCCACACCCGGCACAAAATCCCGTCGCACCAGCCGCCCAGCGGCAAAGCGAACCAACATCCGCTCCATCCGAACCCGAATGTCATGCAGCCGGTCATTGATCAGCCGCCCCAGCGCCGCAGGAATAGACCCCTGCACACACCACTGCCCCACCGCCCAGCTCAGCGCGCGGATCACCACGGCCAGGCTCAACCTCTCCACATCAGGCGCAATACGGGGCAGGGGAAATGTCACCCACCAGTTCACACCACGGCAGGTGGCCACCTTCAACAAAAAACCATCCACCAACCCAAAAAATCAGTCGGTGCCGGAACAGTCCAAAAATCCACCCCCCGCGCGCCTGCGTCCAAAAGCAGAAATTCAAACACAGAACCATCCAACAGCCCGGCGCCCAACCCGGCCATGTGATGCCGATGCAAGATCGGCACGCCCCATATTCCCTGAAAAAGGTCGCACTCCTTAAAGCGTATAGAAATTCTCCAAAACTCCACCCACAGTCTCACCGTTATTGGGGCTGCCGACGATCCAAACCTGGCCGCCGATCAAGCGCGGAAAGCCAGAAGCGCAATTCCGAAATATCCGGCCTGAGCCCCACAGCTCACTCCGGCGGAATCCTGTCGTTTGGAACCAGGCCCCTCCTGTTCGGATGCCGGCACAACAAACTGGGGAGAAGCGCTTCGATGGCTCTCAAATCTCGCTTTGTAATGGCAACGCTGGTGGCCCTGTCAGCAACAGTCACCCTCAAGGCCCTGCACGCCCAGAATGCCGCCCCGTCCGTCCAGGGCTCAAAACCGAACATCCTACTCATCGTCGCCGACGACGTAGGCTGGGGCGATCTCGGCGCCTATGGCGGCGGCATCGAGCGCGGCATTCCAACCCCCAGCCTCGACAGGATCGCCAGCGACGGCATGACCTTCTTTGACAATTACGGCCAACCCAGCTGCACCCCAGGCCGCGCCGCCATCCAGACCGGCCGCATTCCAAACCGCAGCGGCATGACCACGGTGGCCTTCCAAGGCCAGGGCGGCGGACTGCCCGCAGCGGAATGGACCCTCGCCTCGGTGCTGAAAACCGCAGGCTACAATACCTATTTCACCGGCAAATGGCATCTCGGCGAGGCAGACTACGCGCTGCCCAACGCCCAAGGTTACGACGAGATGAAATATGTCGGCCTCTACCACCTCAACGCCTGGACCTACGCCGATCCCAACTGGTTCCCCCAGATGGCCCCGGACCTGCGCACCATGTTCGCCCAGGTCACCAAAGGCATGCTGTCCGGCAAGGCCGGCGAGCCCGCGAAGCAGGATTTCATGGTCAACGGCGAATATGAGGACACGCCGGAAAAAGGCATGGTCGGCATCCCCTTCGTCGACAAATACGTCGAACAGGCAGCGCTCGAATTCCTCGACAAGGCCGCCCAATCCAAAACGCCCTTCTTCATCAACGTCAATTTCATGAAGGTGCACCAGCCCAACATGCCGGCGCCCGAATTCGTGCACAAATCGCTCTCAAAGAACAAATATGCCGACTCGCTCCTCGAACTGGACACCCGCGTCGGCCATGTCATGGACAAGCTCCGCACTCTGGGCCTGGACAGGAACACGCTGGTCATCTTCACCACCGACAACGGCGCCTGGCAGGATGTCTACCCCGATTCCGGCTACACGCCCTTCCGCGGCACCAAGGGCACCGTGCGCGAAGGCGGCACCCGGGTGCCTGCATTCGCCGTCTGGCCGGGCAAGATCAAGCAGGGCACGAAGAACTACGACATCATCGGCGGCCTGGACTACATGGCCACCTTCGCCTCCCTCGCCGGCATCAAGCTCCCGGAAAAGGACCGCGAAGGCCAGCCCACCATCTTTGACAGCTACGACATGACGCCCGTCCTGCTCGGCACCGGGCCGGATCCGCGCAAGGAATGGTTCTATTTCACCGAAAACGAACTCTCCCCCGGCGCGGTGCGCGTCAACAACATCAAGTTCGTCTTCAACCTGCGCGGCGATGGCGGCCAGGCCACGGGCGGCCTGGCGGTCGATTCCAACCTCGGCTGGAAAGGCCCCGAGAAATACGTCGCCACCGCCCCGCAATTGTTCGACCTCTGGCAGGACCCGCAGGAACGCTACGACATCCTGATGAACAGCTTCACCGAAAACACCTGGCTGGCGGCCGTCATGGGCGCCGAAGTGAAGAAGCTCATGGAGAGCTATGTGAAATACCCGCCACGCAAAAGCCAAAGCCTCACCTACAACGGCCCGATCACCCTCTCGAACTACGAGAAATTCACCTGGCTGCGCGAGCAACTCGCCAAGGACGGCTTCCAGATCACGCTGCCAAGCGGCAACTGACCCTCCGGCCACCAGAGGCCCCGGATCACACCGGGGCCTCTTTTTTTTGACGCCCCGCCCTCCCGCTGGTAGGGCAGGGGCCATGAACTCCATCCTCGATTTCATCGCCCTTCTCGGCCGCACGCTATTGGGAGCCTGCACCACCACCGGGCAGTTTGCGGTCTTCGCCGCGCGCGGTCTTTCCCACATCGTTCGCCCGCCCTTCTATGGCCGCATGTTCCTCAGCGCCCTGGTCGAGATCGGCTATTTCTCCCTGCCGGTTGTGGCGCTCACGGCGGTGTTCACCGGCATGGTCCTGGCCCTGCAAAGCTCCACCGGCCTGTCGCGCTTCTCCGCCGACTCGGCCGTGGCCAGCCTGGTCGTCCTCTCCGTCACCCGTGAACTCGGCCCCGTGCTCGCCGGCCTCATGGTCGCCGGCCGCGTCGGTGCGGCCATCGCCGCCGAAATCGGCACCATGCGCGTGACAGACCAGATCGACGCCCTGTCCACCCTGTCCACCAACCCCATGAAATACCTCGTCGCCCCCCGCCTGCTGGCCGGCCTCATCGCCCTGCCGCTGCTGGTGGTGGTGGCCGACATCCTGGGCGTCCTCGGCGGCTTCATCATCGCCACCGTCAAGCTCGGCTTCAACACCGGCGCCTACCTCACCAACACCCTGAACTTCATCGAAACCGATGACGTGGTCTCCGGCCTCGCCAAGGCCGCCGTGTTCGGCGTCATCATCACCCTGATGGGCTGCTACCAGGGCTACAATTCCAAGGGCGGCGCCCAGGGCGTCGGTGCCGCCACCACCTCCGCCGTGGTCAGCGCCTCGGTGCTCATCCTGGCGTTCGACTATGTGCTGACCGAACTGTTCTTCGCCCGATGACCGACACCCCCAAAATCCGCCTGCGCGGCCTCAGCAAATCCTTCGGCGACAAAAAGGTGCTGGACGGCATCGACCTCGATGTCGCCACCGGCACCTCCATGGTGGTCATCGGCGGCTCCGGCTCCGGCAAGTCGGTGCTCATCAAATGCATCCTCGGCCTCATCGAACCTGATTCCGGCACCATCGAGATCGACGGCGTCAACATCCTGAAACTCCCCCGCCGCGAGCGCGAGGCCGTGCGCCAGCACATCGGCATGCTCTTCCAGAACGGCGCCCTGTTCGACAGCCTGCCGGTCTGGGAAAACGTCGCCTTCGGCCTGCTCGCCCAAAACAAATGCACCCGCGCCCAGGCCCGCGGCCTGGCGGACGGCGTGCTGGCCCAGGTCGGCCTGGCCGCCACGGTCGGCGATCTGCAACCCTCCGAACTCTCCGGCGGCATGCAAAAACGCGTGGCCCTCGCCCGCGCCATCGCCGCCCAGCCGGACATCCTGTTCTTCGACGAACCCACCACCGGCCTGGACCCAATCATGGGTGCCGTCATCGACGGCCTGATCGTCGATTGCGTCAAACGCCTCGGCAGCACCGCCATCGCCATCACGCATGACATGCTCAGCGCCCGCCGCATCGGCGACCGTGCGGCCATGCTGCACAAGGGCCGCATCGTCTGGGAAGGTGTCGCCAGCGAACTGATGCACACCGGCAACCCGATGGTCGACCAGTTCACCCACGGCAGCCGCGAAGGCCCCATCCAGATGGAACTGCGCAAATAAAGCCCGCCGCGCCGAAAATGCCGAGCTTCGCCGAGGCCGTCAGGGTCTGGCTCAAGATCGGCTGCCTCTCCTTCGGCGGCCCGGCCGGCCAGATTGCCCTCCTGCACCGCGAGGTGGTGGACGACCGCAACTGGATCAGCGACCGCCGCTTCCTCCACGCCCTGAATTTCTGCACCCTCCTGCCCGGGCCAGAGGCGCAACAACTCGCCACCTATCTCGGCTGGCTGATGCACGGCGTCCGCGGCGGCCTGGCTGCGGGCCTGCTGTTCGTCATCCCCGGCGCCATTGTCATGCTGGCGCTGTCCATCATCTACGCCACCCTCGGCACAATCCCCGCCATCGCCGCCCTGTTCTTCGGCCTGAAATGCGCGGTGCTGGTCCTGGTGCTGGAAGCCCTCCTACGCATCGGCAAACGCGCCCTCAAGGGCCGCCCCGCCTGGGCGCTCGCGGCGGCGGCCTTCGTGGCCCTGTTCATCTTCGGCGTCCCGTTCCCCGCCGTGGTCCTCACCGCCGGCATCATCGGCTATCTGGCGCCAGACCAATTCGCCGTCAGCAGCCACGGCAAGCCCAAAAACGGCCCCCCGGCCTTGCTCGACGCCCTCATGGAATCCGACCCGGGCAGGGCAGGGCGCCTGGCCCGTACCGGCCGCACCGCCGGGCTGATCATGCTGGCCCTGTGGCTCATCCCGGTGGCACTCCTGCTCCCCGGCGGCGGCGTCTACGCCGACATCGCCTTCTTCTTCTCCAAAATGGCCGTGGTCACCTTCGGCGGCGCCTACGCCGTCCTCGCCTATGTGGCGCAGGAAGCAGTGGAGAAATACCACTGGCTCACCGCCCCCGAAATGCTCGCAGGCCTGGGCCTCGCCGAAACCACCCCCGGCCCCTTGATCCTGGTCCTGCAATTCGTAGGCTTCCTGGCAGGCTTCCGCACCTCCGGCCTACCGGGCGGCATCTTGGCCTCAGCCCTCACGCTCTGGGTCACCTTCGCCCCCTGCTTCGTCTTCATCTTCCTCGGCGCGCCCTTGATCGAACGCGCCCACGGCATGCGGAAACTATCCGGCGCCCTGGCCGCCATCACCGCCAGCGTCGTCGGCGTCATCGCCAATCTGGCGGTCTGGTTCGCCCTTCACACCCTGTTTCATGCAACCGTCCCGGTCCGCGCCGCGTTGATGTCGTTCGACGCACCCGTCCTCGCAAGCGCAGATCCCTGGGCGCTGCTGCTTGCGGCCATAGCCGCGCTATCCCTCCTGCGGCTCAAGGTCGGCGTCACGCGCACCCTGGCCATCTGCGCCGGCGCCAGCCTGGCTTTGCACTTTGCCCTGGGTGTGGTTTGAGGCGCACATGAGCAACTTCCCCCCCGAGATCGTCCGCAGCCTGCCCGCCTTGCGTGAAACCACCCGCCGCTGGCACGCCGAGGGCGCCCGCATCGCCGTGGTCCCCACCATGGGCGCGCTCCACGCCGGCCATCTCAGCCTCGTCGCCGAAGCCGTGGCGCGGGCTGAACGCGTCATCGTCACGTTGTTCGTCAACCCCAAGCAGTTCAACAACCCGGCCGACCTCGCCGCCTACCCCCGCACCGAACAGCAGGACGCCGCCAAACTCGCCGGCAGCGGCGTTGACATTCTCTACGTGCCCGACGGCGACACCATGTATCCCCAAGGCTTCGCCACCCGCGTCGCGGTGGACGGCCTCAGCGAAGGCCTGTGCGGCGCCTACCGCCCCGGCCATTTCGAAGGCATGGCCACCGTGGTCACCAAGCTGTTCACCCAAACCGCCGCCGATCTCGCGCTGTTCGGTGAGAAGGACTTCCAACAACTCCGCATCGTCCAACGCCTCGCCGCCGACCTGGACCTGCCCATCAACGTCATCGGCTGCGCCACAATCCGTGAGCAATCCGGCCTCGCCCTCTCCTCCCGCAACGCCCGCCTGTCCGCCCAGGGCCTGACCGTGGCATCGGCACTCTATAGCCTCCTGACCCAAGCCGCCGCCGACATCGCCGCCGGCGCCCCGGTGCCCGCCACAATCGACCACATGCGCCACCAGATCATCGAAGCCGGCTTCGAATCAGTCGAATACCTCGAACTCCGCGCCGCCGACGACCTCACCCCCCTCAACGCCCCAACCCGCCCCGCACGCCTGCTGGTGGCCGCGTGGCGAGAGGGCGTGCGCCTCATCGATAACGTTCCGGTCGCCGCTTAATGGCCCCAAGGTCCGTGTCCCGCTTCGTCTGCACCCAATGCGGCGCGGTCACCGGCAAATGGGCCGGCCGCTGCGAAACCTGCGGTGAATGGAACGCCATCGCCGAGGAACCCGTCGAACAGGCCCCCGGCATCGCCGCCAAGGGCGTCAAATCCGCCCACCGCAAAATCGCCTTCACCGACCTCGCCGGCTCCGCCGCCCCCCCGCCCCGCGCCCCCACCGGCATCGCCGAGCTGGACCGCGTCCTCGGCGGCGGCCTCGTGGCAGGCTCCGCCATCCTGCTCGGCGGCGATCCCGGCATCGGCAAATCCACCATCCTCCTGCAAGCCGCCGCCAGCCTCGCCAACTCCGGCAAACGCGTGCTCTACATCTCGGGCGAGGAAGCCGTCGAACAGGTCCGCATGCGCGCCCGCAGGCTGGGCCTGTCCGGCGCCAAGATGGAACTCGCGGCCGCCATCAACCTGCGCGACATCATCGGCAGCCTCGAAGCCGCCACCGACGCCACGCTGGTCGTCATCGACTCCATCCAAACCATGTGGCTCGACGAGATCGACTCCGCCCCCGGCACCGTCAGCCAGGTCCGCGCCTGCAGCTTCGAACTCATACGCGCCGCCAAAACACGCGGTTTTGCCGTCGTCCTGGTCGGCCACGTCACCAAGGACGGCGCCATCGCCGGCCCCCGCGTGCTGGAACACATGGTGGACGCGGTGCTGTATTTCGAAGGCGATCGCGGCCACCAGTTCCGCATCCTGCGCGGCGTGAAAAACCGCTTCGGCGCCACCGACGAGATCGGCGTGTTCGAAATGGGCGAAATGGGCCTCACCGAGGTCCCCAACCCCTCCGCCCTGTTCCTCGCCGAACGCCGCGGCAACATCGCAGGCTCGGCGGTGTTCGCCGGCGTCGAAGGCTCGCGCCCGGTCCTCGTCGAAATCCAGTGCCTGCTGGCCCCCAACCCCGGCGGCTCCCCCCGCCGCTCCGTCATCGGCTGGGACAGCGGCCGCCTGTCCATGCTGCTCGCCGTGCTGGAAACCCGGTGCGGCGTGCGGTTCAATGCCACAGATGTGTATTTAAATGTCGCCGGTGGCTTGCGGGTCACAGAGCCGGCCGCCGACCTCGCCGTCGCCGCCGCCCTGGTGTCGGCGGCCTACGACCAACCGACCGATCCCGGCATGGTGTTCTTCGGCGAGGTCGGCCTGTCCGGCGAGATCCGCCAGGTCTCCCAGGCCGAGGCCCGCCTGAAAGAGGCGGAAAAGCTGGGGTTTGACGCCGCCTGTCTGCCCCGCCGCGTCGCACGCGGCAACCGCCCGCTCGCGGCCCCCGCCGGGATCACCCTGCGTGAGATCGGCCATCTGTCCGATCTGGTGGCCCGCTTCGCCGGCCCGCAGGCGACAACCACGGCAGCAACCGCGCCGGGCAAACCAGTGCAACCCCCCACGCCCGCGCGTGGCGCAACCAAGTCATCTTGATGACAGGCTGGCGCAGACATCCAATCGCGCGATATATGCGCCTCGTATTATCAGGACATACTGTGTGAACTGGGTCGATCTCGCCATCCTCGCTGTGATCGTCCTATCCGGGATGCTGGCCTTCATGCGCGGCCTCGTGCGGGAAGTGATGAGCATCGGCGCCTGGGTGGGTGGCGTGTTCTTCGCGATGTGGGCCTATCCGTTCGTGCAGGACCGCTTCCGCGGCTGGATCGGCAACAACGACATCGCCGACCCCGTGGCGTTCGGCGCCATGTTCCTGGTGGCCCTGATCTTCCTCTCCATCGTCGCCGGCATGGTCGGCTCCGTCGTGCGCGGCTCTGCGCTGGGCGGCATTGACCGTACGCTGGGCATGGCCTTCGGTGTCGCGCGCGGCGCGGCCCTCGTGGTGTTCGCCTACATCGCCGCTGGCATGGTGGTGTCGTCCGACAAATGGCCCGAGCCGGTTCTGACCGCTCGCAGCCTGCCTTATGCCTATGAGGGCGCGCTCTTCGCGGTCACGTTCCTGCCCGACGAATATCGCCCTCGTGTTTCCGCCCCCCCGGCCGGCCGCCAGGCTCGCGCCGCAGATTTGCTGCACGCCACGCCGCAGGGCCGCGCCATAGCCGGCCGGCCTTGAACGGCAAAGGAGTTCTCGCAATGCAAGAAATTGAAATCGACGACGACAAACCACATGAAGAATGTGGTGTCATTGGCGTCTGGAACTGCGCCGACGCCGCGGCCCTGACCGCCCTCGGCCTGCACGCGTTGCAGCATCGCGGCCAGGAAGCCACCGGCATCGTCTGCTATGACGGCCATCGCTTCAACTCCCAGCGCGGCCTCGGCCTGGTCGGCGAGAACTTCTCCGACGCCCGCGTCATGGCCAAGCTGCCCGGCAGCCGCTCCATCGGCCACAACCGCTATGCCACCACCGGCGAGACGGTGCTGCGCAATGTGCAGCCGCTCTACGCCGATTTTGAATTCGGCGGCTTCGCGGTCGCCCATAACGGCAACCTCACCAACGCCGCTTCCTTGCGCCGTGCGCTGGTGCGGCGCGGCTGCCTGTTCCAGTCCAGCATGGACAGCGAGGTGTTCATCCACCTCATCGCCATCAGCCTCTACTCCACCGTCGTCGATCGCCTGATCGATGCCTTGAAGCAGGTCATCGGCGCCTATTCGCTCATCGCCCTGTCCGACAAGTCCCTCCTCGGCGTGCGAGACCCGCTGGGCGTCCGCCCCCTCATCCTCGGCAAGCTGATGCACGCCGACGGCTCCACCGGCTGGATGCTGGCAAGCGAAACCTGCGCGCTGGACATCATGGGCGCCGAATTCGTGCGCGACGTCGAACCCGGCGAAATCGTGGTCATCGACGATCGCGGCGTCCACAGCATCAAGCCGTTCGGCAAGCAGGACCGCCGGTTCTGCGTGTTCGAATACATCTACTTCGCCCGGCCTGATTCCGTGGTCGAGGGTATGCCCGTCTACAACGCCCGCAAGCGCATCGGCGCCGAACTGGCGCGCGAAAGCCATGTCGATGCGGACGTCATCGTCCCCGTGCCCGACAGCGGCGTCCCCGCCGCCATGGGCTATGCTGCCGAATCCGGCATCCCGTTCGAACTCGGCATCATCCGCAACCACTATGTCGGCCGCACCTTCATCGAACCCACCGACAGCATCCGCCACCTGGGCGTCAAGCTGAAGCACTCGGCCAACCGGCCCACGCTCGAAGGCAAGCGCGTCATCCTGGTGGACGACAGCATCGTGCGCGGCACCACCAGCCGCAAGATCGTCGAAATGGTCCGCGCCGCCGGCGCTGCCGAGGTGCATATGCGCATCTCCAGCCCGCCGACCACCCATAGCTGCTTTTACGGCATCGACACGCCGGAACGCGGCAAGCTGCTCGCCGCCAACCACAACGTCGAGGAAATGGCCGCCCTCATCGGCGCCGACAGCCTGGCCTTCATCACGATTGACGGCCTCTACCGCGCCCTGAACCACGACAAGCGCGACAACGCCAGCCCGCAATATTGCGACGCCTGCTTCACCGGCGAATACCCCATCGCCCTCACCGATCTCGGCGACGCCGACGGCAACCAGCTCTCCCTTCTGGTCGAACGGGCCTGATCGCACCGCCATGCCCACAACCCTGAACGACAAGATCGCCCTCGTCACCGGTGCCAGTCGCGGCATCGGTGCGGCCACCGCCATCGAACTCGCCCGCCGGGGCGCGCATGTGGTCATCACCGCGCGCACCCAGGGCGGCCTCGAAGCCACGGACGACGCCATCCGCAGCGCCGGCGGCACCTGCACCCTGCTGCCGCTCGACCTCATGGACGGCGCCGCGCTGGACCAGATCGGCCCCAGCCTGTTCGAACGCTTCAAGCGCCTCGACATCCTGGTGTGCAACGCCGCCGCCTTGGGCAAACTCACCCCGGCGCCGCACATCCTGCCAAAGGACTGGGCCACCGTGGTGGGCGTCAACCTCACCGCCGCCTGGCACCTCATCCGCAGCTGCGGCCCCCTGCTGGCCGTAGCCCCCACTGGCCGCGCCGTGTTCGTCACCAGCGGACTGTCCCAGCACCCCACCGCCTATTGGGGGGCCTACGGTGCCACCAAGGCCGCCATGGAACATCTGGCCCTGAGCTGGGCGGACGAAACCCGCAGCGGCAATCTGCGCATCAACCTGTTCGACCCCGGCATCGTCCGCACCCGCCTGCGGGCGGACGCCATGCCCGGCGAAAACCCCACCACGGTGCAGCCGCCTGAAGCCGTGGCGCCGCAGATCGCCGATCTCTGCATGTCCAACGTCACGCGGCATGGCAGTATCGTTCAGGCGAAAATAACATAGGTTTATAAGGCAAGAGTTCTTTTTTATAAAAAAGAACCAAAAAATTTCACTCATTTAGAGGTGTGTCACTGTATATTTTCGACACGCATCTAAATAAATGAAAGTCTTTTTGCTTCTTTTTCTTCAGAAAAAGAAGATCTTTTAAACATACTTCCCTTATGTCACCTTCCGCCGCTCGCTAAACTCCTGCGCCCGCCACGCGCCTGAAACCATGATCTCATCCAGAATGGTGACCGCATCCCACAATTCGGCGAACCCCAGATAAAGCGGCGTCATCCCGAACCGCAGCACATCCGGCGCCCGGAAATCCCCGATCACCCCACGGGCAATCAACGCCTGCATGATCGCATAGGCGTGCGGATGCCCCAGACACACCTGGCTCCCCCGCAACCCATCCTCGGTCGGGGAGACCAACGAAAACCCATGCCCCCCACAAAGCTGCGCCACCAAATCCGCAAAGAGCGCTGACTGCGCCAGAGACTTCTCCCGCACCAGCGCCATATCGGCCTCCAGCGCGATATCCACCCCCACTTCCAACGCCGCCAAACTCAGCACCGGCGGCGTCCCCACAATGGCGCGTTGAATGCCGGGGGCTGGCCGATATCCCGCCTCGAACGCGAACGGCTCGGCATGGCCCAGCCACCCCGTGATGGGAAAACGAACCTCGTCTTGCAACCGCGGCGCCACATACAAAAACGCCGGCGCCCCAGGCCCGCCATTGAGGTATTTATACCCGCACCCCACGGCGAAATCGACATCATGCGCCGCCAGATCCACCGGCACGGCACCAGCCGAATGCGCCAGATCCCACAACACCACCGCCCCCGCCGCATGGGCGGCCCGGGTGATCGCACCCATGTCGAGCATGCGGCCGGTGTGGTAATTCACATGCGTCAACATCACCACGGCCACATCCGGCGTCATACGGGCGATGATCTCGTCCGCCCCGGCCTGCACCAGCGCATGCCCGCGCCCCAACAGATCCCGAAGCCCCTCGGCGATATAAAGATCGGTCGGAAAATTCCCCACCTCCGACAAAATAACCCGCCGTTCCGGCCGCAACGCCAAACCCGCCGCCAGCAGCTTGAACACATTGAGGCTGGTGCTGTCCGCCACCATCACGCTGCCCGCCGGTGCGCCGATCAACCGGGCGATCTTGTCGCCGATGCGCGACGGCAAATCGATCCATCCGGCATCGTTCCAGCTGCGAATAAGCCCACTGCCCCATTCGCTGGCGATCACTTCCGCCACCCGCGCCGCCGTGGCGCGGGGCATCGCGCCCAGCGAATTCCCGTCCAGATAGATCACATCGGGCGGCAGGCTGAACCGCTCGCGCATCGGCGCCAACGGATCATGGGCGTCGCGCAACGCCAGGGATTCACGCGTGATGAGGGGGAGGGACATGGGATGAGACCATGCCCAAGGCATTTTTTCGATACAAGCCTGCTGAACTTGCCGCTTCACGTTGCCCCGCACCACGTTCCGTGTTTCGCTGGGCGCATGGTGTCATCGTCCGTGCGTCCCAACCTCCAGCCCACGGGCGCCCCCGCCTTGCGCCCATTGATCGAAATCGAAGGCCTGCGCGTGGCGTTTCCGGGCGAGACCGGCCCGGTCGAGGTCATCCACGATCTGGATCTGCGAATCGCCGAAGGCGAAACACTGGCGCTGGTGGGCGAATCGGGCTCGGGCAAATCCGTCACCTCCCTGGCAATGACGCGCCTGATCGACTTCGCGGGCGGGCGCATCACCGCAGGCCAGATCAATTTCACCGACGCCACCGGCACCGCCCACAACCTCGCAACCCTCTCCCAGAACGACATGCGCCGCATCCGCGGTCCTGAGATCGCCATGATCTTCCAGGAACCGATGACCAGCCTGAACCCGGTCCTGCTGGTGGGCGAACAGATCGCCGAAGCCGTCATGCTGCACCAGGGCCTGGACAAAACAGCAGCCCTGGCCGAAGCCGCCCGCCTGCTCGGCCGCGTCCGCATCGCCGACCCCACACGGCAACTGAAACGCTACCCGTTCGAACTCTCCGGCGGCATGCGCCAACGGGTGATGATCGCCCTGGCCCTGTCCTGCCGCCCGCGCCTGCTGATCGCGGACGAACCCACCACGGCGCTGGACGTGACAGTGCAGGCCCAGGTCCTGCGCCTGCTGCACACGCTGCAACAGGAAACCGGCATGGGCATGATCTTCATCACCCACGACATGGGCGTGGTCGCCGAAATCGCCGACCGCGTGGCGGTGATGCGCCTGGGCCGCAAGGTGGAGGAGGGCGATGTGCACGACATCTTCGCCCGCCCCCAACATCCCTACACCAAGGCCCTGCTGGCCGCCGTCCCGGTCCTGGGCGGCCTGTCCGCCGAGCCGCTGCCCCGCGCCTTCGACATCGGCGGCGTGGTCTCCCAACCGCAAGACACGGTCAAAACCGACGTGCCGCCGGTGCTGGAACTGCAAAACCTGGTCACGCGCTTCCCGGTGCGCCGCAATTTCCGCCTGCGCGGCAACATCCACGCGGTCGAACATGTCAGCCTGGCCGTCCAACCCGGCGAAACCCTGGCGCTGGTCGGCGAAAGCGGCTGCGGCAAATCCACCACCGGCCGCAGCATCATCCGCCTGGAACAACCCGACTCCGGCACCATCCGCCTCGCAGGCCAGGACATCACCAATCTCACCCGCGCCTCCGAAGCCACGCTGCACCGAGATGTGCAATTCGTCTTCCAAGACCCATTTGCCTCCCTCAACCCGCGCCTGACGGTCGGCTTCTCCATCGCCGAACCCATGCTCACCCACGGCCTGGCCAAAGGCGCCGAAGCCACAAGCCGCGTGCAGCACCTTCTGCGCGAAGTGGGCCTCACCCCCGAACACGCCGGCCGCTACCCGCACGAACTCTCCGGCGGCCAGCGCCAGCGCGTCTGCATCGCCCGCGCTTTGGCCAGCAACCCGAAAATGATCATCGCCGATGAGGCCGTGGCCGCCCTGGACGTCTCCATCCGCGCGCAGGTGGTCAATCTGTTGATGGACCTGCAACGCCGTCTTGGTCTGGCAATGCTGTTCATCAGCCACGATATGGCGGTCGTGGAACGCGTCAGCCACCGGGTGGCGGTGATGTATCTCGGCCAGATCGTAGAGATCGGCCCGCGCCAATCGGTGTTCAACACGCCCGCCCATGCCTACACGCGCAAACTGCTCGCCGCCGTGCCGATCCCAGACCCCGCCCAGCGGCACCGGATGATGGAAATCGACGAAAGCGAAGTGCCCAGCCCGTTGCGTGCCTTGTCAGACCCGCCCATCGTCCAGCCTTTGGTCCAGGTCGGTCCCCGCCATTTCGCAGCCCGCCATTCGGTGGGCGGCAGCTACTGAGGAGATGAGAATGCTTCACACCGTCAAACGCATGAGCTGGGTTCTGCCGCTCGCGGCCACCCTCGGCGCCGCCCCCCACGCCTGGGCCGCCGGAGACGTCGTGATCGGCCTCGACGCCAACATCGTGGGCCTCGACCCCGCCGATCTGAACGACAATTTGTCCATGACCGCCTCCCGCACGATGCTGCAAGGGCTGTACGGCTTCGACAAGGACATGAAGCTGGTCCCGGTGCTGGCCGAAAGCACCGACTCCAACCCGGAAGCCACCGAATACGTGGTCCATCTCCGCAAGGGCATCGTCTTTCACGACGGCGCTGCGTTCAACGCGGCTGCGGTGAAAACCTCGTTCGACAGGGCGCGTGACCCGGAAAACCACCTCAAGCGCGCCAGCCTCTACGCGCCGATCAAGTCGGTGGACGTGGTAGACGAGAACACCGTCAAGATCACGCTGAACGCCCCGTTCGGCGCCTTCATCAACAACCTCGCCCATCAGGCCTTCGCCATCTCCAGCCCGAAGGCCATCGCCGAATTCGGCAAGGAACTGACGCGCCACCCCTCCGGCACCGGCCCGTACAAGTTCGTCTCCTGGCAGACCGACACCCTGAAAGTGGTGAAGAACGACCATTACTGGAAGCCGGGCCTGCCCAAGATCGACAACCTGACCATCCGCAGCACGCCCGAGAACGGCAGCCGCCTCGCCATGCTCCAGGCCGGCGAGGCCCAGTTTATCTACCCGATGCCGCCGGAACTGGTGAAGGTGGTCGAGAAAGACCCCAAGGTCGATGTCGTCGCCAGCAAGTCCATCTATGCCCGCTACGTGGCCATGAACACGATGCGCAAGCCGTTCGACGACGTGCGCGTCCGTCTGGCCATGAACTACGCCGTGGATAAGAACGCCTTCCTGAAAGTCGTGTTCAACGGCTACGGCGTGCCGCTCGACGCCCCGCTGCCGTCCAACCTGTCCGGCTACAGCAAGCAGGGCGCCTATCCGTACGACATCGCCAAGGCCAAGGCGCTGCTCGCTGAAGCCGGCTATCCGAACGGGTTCGAGACGGTGCTATGGGGCGGCAACTCCACCATCACCCAGCGCGGCATGCAGTTCCTGCAACAGCAATTCGCAGCGGTCGGCGTGAAGGTATCGGTCGAACCCCTGGAATCCGGCGTGGCCGCCGCCAGGGTCTGGAACGTCAAGACCCCGGCCGATGCCACCACCATGATGTACTACTCGGCATGGTCGGCCTCCACCGGCGATGCCGATTGGGGCCTGCGTCCGTTGTTCTACGGCAAGGCCTTCCCGCCCACCCTGTTCAACACGGCCTATTACGCCAACCCGATCACCGATGCCGCCATCGAGGCCGGTCTGACAACAGCCGATGCCGCCAAGCGGATGGACGTCTACAAAACCGCCCAGGCCCAGATCTGGAAAGACGCCCCATGGATCTTCCTGGTGTCTGACGACAACATCGCCGCCAAATCCAAGACGCTGTCCGGCATCTACGTCCTGCCCGACGGCCAGATGCTGACCGAAGAAGCCGCGCTGAACTGAGCCAGCGGTGCTCGCCTACCTGATCCGGCGGCTGGCGGGCACCATTCCGGTGCTGCTGGCCGTCTCCATCTTCGTCTTCGGCTTCGTGCACGCGCTGCCCGGCGACCCGGCCCGGCTCGAAGCCGGGCCGGAGGCGTCTCCGGCCGACATCCAGGCCATCCGCGTCGACATGGGGCTGGACGGCCCGATCTGGCAGCAATATCTGCGCTGGGCCGACAACACCCTGCACGGCAAGCTCGGCCGCTCCACCAAAACCCGCCAGCCAGTGGCGCAGGTCATCGGCGAACGCTTCATGCCAACCCTGTGGCTGACGGTGGTGGCGATGCTCTGGTCCACCCTCGTCGGCATCGGCATCGGCGTACTCTCCGGCATCCGTCGCGGCCGCTGGCAGGACAAGGCGGGCATGGTGCTGGCCATCTCCGGCGTGTCCTTCCCCGGCTTCTGGATGGGCCTGCTGCTGATAGACCTGTTCTCCGTCCGCCTCGGCTGGCTGCCCACCGGCGGCTACGGCACGTGGCAGCACTTCGTCATGCCCGCCTTCACCCTCGGCGTGGGCGTGGCCGCCGTCATGGCCCGCTTCACCCGCTCGGCCTTCGTCGAAGTCTCGGGCGAAGACTACGTCCGCACCGCCCGCATGAAGGGCGTCTCGGAACCCGTGGTCGCCTGGAAGCACACGCTGCGCAACGCGCTCATCCCGGTCATCACCCTCACCGGCCTGCAATTCGGCTTCCTGCTCGGCGGCGCCATCGTCATCGAGACGGTGTTCTCCTGGCCCGGCCTCGGCCGCCTGCTGGTCGACAGCGTCTCTTTCCGCGACTACCCGGTCATCCAGGCCGAAATCATGCTGTTCTCACTGGAATTCGTCCTGATCAACGTGCTTGTCGATCTGCTCTACGCGGTGGCCAACCCGGAGATCCGCCTCAAATGAGCGTCACCCAAGACATCCGCACGCCCCTGGGCGAATTCTGGCGCCGCTTCCGCAGGCAGCGCGTGGCCCTCATCGCCGGCGGCCTCATCCTGGCCATCATCCTCGCCGCGATCTTCGCCCCCTGGGTCGCCCCGTTCGAACCCGCCACCCCCGATTACGACAGCCTTCTGGACGGCCCCACCGCCCTGCACTGGCTCGGCACCGACGCCTATGGCCGCGACGTTCTCAGCCGCATCATCTGGGGCGGCCGCGTCTCCCTGATGGTGGGCTTCCTCTCCGTCGCCCTCGGCGCCGTGGCCGGCATCATCATCGGCCTCGTCAGCGGCTTCTTCGGCGGCTGGATCGACGGCGTCTTGATGCGCCTGATGGACGTGCTGCTGGCCTTCCCCGGCATCATCCTGGCCATCGGCGTCGTCGCCCTGCTCGGCCCGGGCATCGACAACGTCATCTACGCCATCGCCGTCTTCAGCGTGCCGGTCTTCGCCCGCCTGGTGCGCGGCAACACGCTGGCCCTGAAACAGACCCTCTACGTCCAGGCCGCCCGCAGCATCGGCGTCAAGGCGCCGCTCCTGATGCTGCGCCACATCCTGCCCGGCGCCATGCCCGGCGTCATCGTCTACGCCTCGCTCCGCCTCGGTACCTCCATCCTCACCGCGGCCTCCCTGTCCTTCATCGGCCTCGGCGCCCGCCCGCCCAGCCCCGAATGGGGCGCCATGCTGGCCGACGGCCGCAGCTATCTGGGCGTGGCCGACCACCTCACTCTGTTCCCCGGCTTTGCCATCTTCGTCATCGTCCTGGCCTTCAACCTGTTCGGCGACGGGCTGCGGGACGCGCTGGACCAGAAACTCCGATGACCGGCCGCATCACCGACGTCCCGGGCCTCCGCGTCGGCCACCACACCCTGATCGACGGCGACCTCCGCACCGGCATCACCGCCATCCTGCCGCACAACGGCGACATCTACCGAGACCGCCCCATCGCCGCCTCAGTCGTCCTGAACGGCTTCGGCAAAAGCGTGGGCCTCATGCAGATCGACGAGCTGGGCCAGCTCGAAACCCCCATCCTGCTCACCAACACCTTCTCGGTCGGCACCTGCGCCAACGCCCTCATCCGCCGCGCCGTCGCCGCCAATCCCGGCATCGGCCGCCGCCTGCCCACCGTCAACCCGGTGGTGGGCGAGTGCAACGACGGCTACCTCAACGACATCCAGGCCATGGCCCTCACCGAAGCCGATGCCCTGTCCGCCATCGCCGCCGCCGACACCAGCTTCGCCAGCGGCGCCATCGGTGCCGGGGCAGGGATGAGCTGCTTCGGCTTCAAAGGCGGCATCGGCACCGCCTCCCGCCAGATCACGCTCGACGGCGAGGACTTCCACCTCGGCGTTCTCTCCCTCTGCAATTTCGGCCGCGCCGGCGACCTCCGCCTGCCAGACGGCCAACGGATCGGCACTCCCACCACCCCAACCCCCGAACGCGGCTCGGTCATCGTCGTCATGGCCACCGACATCCCGCTGGACCACCGCCAGCTCCAGCGCGTCCTGCGCCGCTTCGGCGTCGGCCTCGCCCGAATCGGCAGCTTCTGGGGGCACGGCAGCGGCGACGTCGCCATCGGCTTCACCACCGCCAACCGCACAAGCCACCCCGCCAAGACCGACCTCCTGCCGATGCGCATGCTCGCCGAACACCGCATCGACGCCCTGTTCGAAGCCATGGCCGACACCACCCAGGAATCAGTCATCGACGCGCTCATGCACGCCGAAACCACCATTGGCCGCGCTGGCCACACCAGGCCCGGCCTGGCCAGCGCCCTGAAGGACACGCCATGAAGATCTTCATCTCCGCCGACATCGAAGGCGTGGCCGGCGTGGTCTCCCCGGCCCAGGGCCAGCCCGGCAACCCCGAATACGAACGCGCCCGCCGCCTGATGACCGCCGAAGTCAGCGCCGCCATCGCCGGCGCCTTCGAGGCCGGGGCCAAGGAAGTCCTGGTCAACGACAGCCACGGCCCCCAGACCAACATCCTGCCCGAACTGCTGGACCCCCGCGCCGAACTCCTGCTCGGCCGCCCCAAACCCGCCGGCATGTGCGCCGGCCTCGACGACACCTTCGACGCAGTCTTCTTCACCGGCTACCACGCCGGCGCCGGCCAGCACGGAATCCTGTCCCACACCATCAACGGCTTCGCCTTCGCCAGCATCCGCGTCAACGGCATCGACTGCGCCGAGGCCACCCTCTACGGCGCCTACGCCGGCAGCCTCGGAATCCCCGTCGCCCTGCTCACCGGCGACGACTGCCTGATGTCCCAATGCGGCGGCATGTTCCCCGGCGCCCAGCAGGTCATCGTCAAACACGCCCTCGGCCAGCGCGCCGCCCGCTCGCTCTCGCCAGAACGCGCCTGCCACGACATCCGCGTCGGCGCCGCAGCCGCCCTGCGCGGCCTGTCCACCTGCAAACCGGCCCTCATCCCAGCACCGTACCTGTTGGAAATCGATCTCAATTCCGTGGCGCTCGCCGACCTTGCCGCCATCATCCCCACCGCCACCCGCATCTCCCCGCGCGGCGTCGCCTTCGAAGCCGCCTCCATGCGCGACGTGCTCGGCTGGATCAACACCATCTCCGCCGCCTCCGCGTCCCTGCGCTAAATCTGAAGGAACCCCACCATGCCAGCCATTCTCGCCATCCACGGCGGCGCCGGCACCATGCGCCGCGACAGCATGACGCCAGAGGCCGAAGCCGCCCATCACGCCGGCCTCCGCCGCGCCCTCCTCGCCGGCCACGCCATCCTCGCCGCCGGCGGCTCGGCGTTGGACGCCGTCACCCAGGCCGTGATCGCCCTTGAGAACGACCCCCAGTTCAACGCCGGCCACGGTGCGGTCTACACCTCTGCCGGCCAACACGAGATGGACGCCGCCATCATGAACGGCGCGGACCGCGAAGCCGGCGCCGTCGCCGGCATCTTGGGCCCCCGCAACCCCATCCTGGCCGCCCGCGCCGTCCTCGCCTCCGAACACGTCCTGCTGCACGGGCGCGGCGCCGAAGATTTCAGCCGCGCCCAGGGCGTCCCCTTCGCCCCCGCCGCCCATTTCCACACCGACCGCCGGTGGGACGCCCTGCAATCCGAACTCGAACGCCGCCGCCAAACCGCCGAGGACACGCGTGACGACGCCGCCAAACACGGCACCGTCGGCGCCGTCGCGTGCGACGCCCACGGCACTGTCGCCGCCGCCACCTCCACCGGCGGCATGACGGGCAAGGCCCCCGGCCGCATCGGCGACTGCCCGGTGTTCGGCGCCGGCACCTGGGCCGACAACGCCACCTGCGCCGTCTCCGCCACCGGCCATGGCGAATTCTTCATCCGCCACGCCGCCGCCCACGAAATCGCCAGCCGCATGCGCTATCTCGGTGAAACCGTGGAACAGGCGGCGTCCAAGGTGGTGGCCGATCTCGGCCTCATCGGCGGCTCCGGCGGCCTGATCGCGGTGGATGCGGCCGGGCACGTCACCCTGCCGTTCAACTCGTCCGGCATGTATCGCGGAATCATCGGCGCCGACGGCGTGGCCCACACGGCCATCTACCGCGAGGCCCTGCTGGCCGGCTGACAAAACTCAACCCAGCCCTTCGCAAGCAATGCTTGTGGGAAGCCCATATCCTCATTACCGCTCAATGACTCGCAAGCCGATTTTGGCTGCGGCGCAAGAAGGAATGGGAATATGGGCTACAGGGTCGCGGTTGTCGGCGCCACCGGGGCAGTCGGACGCGAGATCATAAAAACCCTGTACGAGCGCAATTTCCCCATTACCGATATCGTCGCCCTCGCCTCGGCGCGCTCGGTCGGCCAGGAGATCTCGTTCGGCGACAAACGGGTCCTCACGGTCAAGAACCTCGACACATTCGACTTCACCGGCACCGATATCGGCCTGTTCAGCCCGGGTGCGGCCATCTCCGCCGTCCACGCCCCCCGCGCTGCCGCCGCCGGCTGCCTGGTGATCGACAACACCAGCCAGTTCCGCATGGACCCAGACGTGCCGTTGGTCATCCCCGAGGTGAACCCGCAGGCCCTGAACAAAATCCGTCGCGGCATCGTCGCCAACCCGAACTGCTCCACCATCCAGATGCTGGTGGCCCTGAAGCCGCTGCACGATCTGTTCAAGATCAAGCGCGTCGTCGTCTCCACCTACCAATCCGTCAGCGGCGCCGGCAAGGAAGGCATGGACGAACTGTTCCGCCAGACCAAGGGCAGCTTCGTCAACGACCCCGCCCAGACCGAGATCTTCACCAAGCCGATCGCCTTCAACTGCATCCCCCACATCGACAGCTTCATGGAAGACGGTTCCACGAAGGAAGAGTGGAAGATGGTGGTCGAAACCAAAAAGATCCTCGACCCAGACATCGCCGTTCACGCCACCTGCGTGCGCGTGCCGGTGTTTATCGGCCACTCCGAATCGGTGAACGTGGAATTCCACAATCCCGTCACCGTCGAGCAGGTCCGCCAGGCCCTGCGCGACGCGCCGGGCGTGGTGGTGATGGATAACCGCGAAGACGGCGGCTACATCACCCCGCTCGACTGCGCCGGCGAAGATGCCACCTTCGTCAGCCGCATCCGCAAGGACCCGACCATCGAAAACGGCATCGCCTTCTGGTGCGTGTCCGACAACCTGCGCAAGGGCGCTGCCCTGAACGCAGTGCAGATTGCCGAGACGATGGTCGCCATGAACCTGCTGTCGCAAAAAGCGGCCTGAGTGTTGCCAACGCTCAATCCCTGGGTCTGGCTTGCTTTGGCCGGACTTGGGGAAGTTGGCTGGGTCGTTCTCCTCAAGCAATCGAACGGCTTCACACGATTGTATGAAAGTGTCGCGACTGTTGCATCAATGGCCTTTAGTTTCCTATGTATGTCGCAGTCACTGCGGGTTTTGCCGATGGGCACCGTCTATGCGGTCTGGACTGGCATAGGGGCTGCGGGCGGCTTGGCCTGGGGAATCCTCATGGAGGGCGAACCGGCCGGTCTGCTGCGCATCGGGTGCGTGATGCTGATACTCGCCGGTGTAGCGGGGCTCAAGATCACCGGCTGACACAGGGACTCCTCGTGCCCGTCATGGGCGCATGGTTGTGACAAGGGGTTGTGTTGGAATGGCCATCGCCGGGGATGCTTCGGCAAATGGCCGCAATCCGAGTGCTGACAGAGCCGCCCCGGCTGCGGCTGCGGCAAACATGTTGTCCGGCCTGCGGACGGCTTGGCCCAGTCTGGGTGTGATGCTCGGCCTGTCCTGCATCCTGTTGATCTGGACCGGCCTGTATTATGCCTTGCTGGCCGAACGCGCCCAGGCCATTGCCGCGGCATCGCAGAACACAGCCAACCTGGCGCGCGCGTTCGAGGAAAGCACCCTCCGCTCCCTGAAGGCGATTGACCAGTCGCTGCTGTATATCCGGCAGGCCTACCGGCAGGACCCCGCCGGGTTCGACATGGTGGCGTGGGCGCGTGACACCCAGTCGCTCACGGACATGACGTTCCAGATCTCGCGCATCGATCGCAATGGCATCCTGGCGTCGTCCAATTTTGCGCCGAACGGCAGCGGGATCGATTTGAGCGACCGTGAGCATTTTCGGGTGCAGCGGGATTCTGCGGTCGACGAGTTGTTCATCAGCAAGCCCGTGACGGGACGCGCCAGCAACAAGCCGTCCATCCAACTGACCCGCAAGATTTTCACGGCCGACGGCGTGTTCGACGGCGTGGTCGTGGTGTCGCTCGATCCGTTGTATTTGTCGCGTTTCTACCACTCCATCGATATCGGCCTGGACGGTCTCATTGCACTGGTCGGCACGGATGGCATTATCCGCGCGGCGGCGTTGGGGGCTGGCAACGGCGGCATGGCGGTCGGCACATCGATCGCCCGCGATTCGTTGCTTGCAGCATTCGCCCATGAACGCGCTGGCACGCTGCTGACGTCCAGCAGCCTCGATGGCATCCGGCGCGTGGAGTCGTTTCGCGGCGTTCGGGGTTTTCCCCTGTTCGTCAGCGTGGGCATCGCGGAGGCGGAAATCCTTGCGGTACATGAAGCCAACCGACGGTCCGACATGATGCTGGCCGCATTGCTGACGGTGCTGCTGCTGGCCGTGATGACGCTGGTCGTGCGTCGCCAGACCGACCTGAAGCGCGCACGTGCCGCATTGCGCGACAGCCAGGAGCAATATGCTGACAAGTCTCGCCTGCTTGAAGCCACGCTAGAGGCCATGAGCCAGGGCATCGTGATGGTCGATGCCCAGCATCGCCCGCAGGTGTTCAACCAACGGGCACTGGAACTGCTGGCGTTGCTGCCGCTGGATATGAAGAATGGCGGCTCCGCCCCCTTCGAAATCGACGACCCTCTGGGCGATTTCGATACACTTCTGGCCAGTGCGGAGCCTGATCGGATACGCCCAAACCCGGTCGTGCTGCCGCTGCGCGAGATTGTCAGCGAGCGCCGCCTGAACAATGGCATGCTGCTGGAGGTCCGCACCCGCGTGCTGGCCGATGGCGGCCGCTTGCAAACCTACACCGACATCACCGCCCGCGCTGCCGCCGAGGAGATGCTGGGGGCCGCAGCGGGCCTCGACTACCTGACAGGTCTCTCCAACCGCAACGGCTTCGGCCCCAAGCTGGAGGCGGCGTTGCTGGCGGCCCAGCGCACGGGGCAACCCCTGAGCGTGCTCTGCCTCGACCTCGACTACTTTAAAAACGTGAACGACACGCTCGGCCACGAGGCCGGCGACACGCTGCTGAAGCTGGTGGCGCGCCGCATGCGCGACGTGCTGCGCGACACCGATGTGGTGGCGCGGCTGGGCGGCGACGAATTCGCCCTTGTGCTCAACGGGCGGTCCCGGAATGCGGTGGAACATGCGGCCCGGATGCTGCTCGATTCGCTGGCGTTGCCCTATCTGGTGAACGGCGAACTGGTCCGCATCGGCGCCTCTATCGGCGTGGCCTTCTACCCCACCGACGGCGCCACGGTGGAATTGCTGCTGCGCAACGCCGACACCGCGCTGTATGAGGCAAAATCGGTCGGCCGCAACGCCTGGCGCGCCTATGCCAGCGAGGATGGGCTGCGCGAGCGTCATCGCGCGCAGATGGAGCTGGACCTGCGTGAGGCGGTGGAAACCCAACAGTTCACCTTGGCCTACCAGCCGATCTGCGACACCCAGACCGGCCAGCCGGTGGCGTTCGAGGCCCTGCTGCGCTGGAACCACAAGCAACGCGGCCCCACCTCACCAGCCGAGTTCATCCCGGTTGCCGAACAGACCGGGCTGATCGTCCCGCTCGGCCGCTGGGTGATCGAGACCGCCTGCGCCGAAGCCGCCACCTGGGCGCGGCCGATGCATGTGGCGGTCAACCTGTCGCCGTCATGGTTTCGCGGAACCGATCTGCTGGCGCATCTGGCCGAGGTGTTGCGCCGCACCGGCCTCGCCCCGGAACGGCTGGATCTTGAGGTGACGGAAGGCGTCCTGCTGGAAAAGAGCGATCACGTCATCAGCATCATGCAGTCCTTGCGCGGCATGGGCGTTCGGATGGTGCTGGATGATTTCGGCTCGGCTCATTCCAGCCTCAGCTATCTGCGCAACTTCCCGTTCGACCAGGTGAAGATCGACCGCAGCTTCATGCGCGCCCTCAACAGCGACCGTCAGGCGCGGGCGCTGGTGGAAGCCATGCTGGCCATGGCCCGCGCGCTTGGGCTGGAGGTCGTGGCCGAAGGCGTGGAGACGCAGGAGCAACTGGCGATGCTGCGCCATATGAAATGCGGCAACGTGCAAGGCTTCCTGCTCGGCCGCCCACAGACCGCCGAGATCACACGCCAGGGACTCTGGGCAAGTGGCGGCCAGGATCTCGAAGCGCAGGACGGCCTCATCGGCTGATACAGGCCCTCTGCGCGCCTAAGTAGGTCGGGCACCGCCCGACAAAGCCAAAGCCCGCGCATAAACCTGCTTGCGCGGCAACCCCGTCGCCGCCGTCACCTGCGCCACCGCCTCCTTCACCGACGCCCCCAGCAGCGCCTGCGTCAGCAACGCATCCACATCCGCCTCATCGGCCACGTCCTCCGGCGGCGGCCCCACCACGATGGTGATCTCGCCGCGTGCGTCGTTGGCCGCATAATAGGCGGCCAGCTCGGGCAGAGTGGCCCTGCGGACCTCCTCGAACTTCTTGGTCAACTCCCGCGCCACCGCCGCCGGACGGGGGCCGAAGGCATCGGCCATGTCGGCCAGCGTCTCGGCCAGCCGGTGCGGTCCTTCATACCAGATCGTCGTGGCCGACAATCCGGCCCGCTCGGCGGTGCGCAAGGCGGTGAACAACCGGGCGCGGGCCGCCTGGCGCGGCGGCGGAAAGCCGTGAAACAGAAACGGCTGCGGCGGCAGGCCCGACAGCACCAGCGCCAGCATGGCGGCATTGGCGCCGGGCAGGGCGCCCACCGGCAAGCCCTCGGCCAAGGCGGCGCGCATCAGGCGAAATCCCGGGTCCGACACCAGCGGCATGCCGGCATCCGAAATCACCGCCACCCGGCGTCCCTCGCGCAGCATCGCCAGAATGCCGGGGATGCGGCCTTCCTCGTTATGGTCATGCATCGGCGCCACGCGGCCGCGTATATCGAAGGCAGACAAAAGCCGGGCGCTGGTGCGCGTGTCCTCGCACAGGATCAGATCGGCGGCCCGCAAAGTGGCAATGGCGCGCGGTGTCATGTCACCAAGGTTGCCGATAGGCGTGGAAACCAGCACAAGTCCATCAGGTGGAGGGGATGTGCGTGGGCCCATCTCCATAATCGTGACGTCAGAAGGAGACTCGGATGAGACTGCTGCTCCGGATTCCAGGTCTTCGGTGCGTGTGGCGTGGTCGGATGGGTGGGGCATGGGCTCTCCTGGCCACCACTCTAGCACTTGCGGCGTGCGGCTCCACAGGCTCCAGCACGTATTCGCCAGGCGGACGCACCCCCACGGTCATGCGGCCGCTGGCGCCCACGGCCGCCGGGCCGCAGTCCGGCACGACAGCACCCGTCGGCCGGCGCGTGGCGCTGCTGGCGCCGCTGACCGGCCCGAACGCGGAAAGCGGCACGGCCCTTGCGCAGGCAGCCAAGCTGGCGCTGGACATGCCGGGCGCCCCGGCTTTGGACGTGATCGACACCCAGGGCACGCCAGACGGCGCCGCCGCCGCCGCCCAAAAGGCCATTGCCGCCGGCGCCGGACTGATCCTCGGCCCGCTGACCGCGCCTGAAACCGCCGCCGCCGCCGGTCCTGCCACGGCCGCCGGGGTGGGCATGCTCGCCTTCACGTCGGACGCCGCCCAGCAACGCCCGGGCGTGTGGGTGTTGGGCCTCACCCCCCAGCAGCAGGTGCGCCGGCTGGTATTGGCCAGCATGACGCAGGGCAAGTCCCGCTTCGCCGCCTTGCTCCCACCCAGTGAATTCGGCCGGGCGATGTCGGACGCGCTGGTCCAGGCCGTCTCCAGCGCCGGCGCTGCGACGCCTGACATTCACACCGTCGAGGGCAGCATGCAGGCGGCCAACGTGGCGGTGCGCGATGTCTCCGGCTACGCCGCCCGACGCGGTCCGATCGACGCGCAAATCAAGGCCGCCCGTGCCGCCCGCACCGCCGAAGGGCGCAAGGAGGCAGCCGAGTTGTCGCGAAAGGCAATTCCGCCGCCACCGTTTGACTCCCTGCTGCTCGCCGCCACCGGCGACCAGCTTGGGCAGATCGCCAGCCTGCTGCCGTATTACGACATCGACCAGCCTGCCGTGCGCGTTCTTGGCCCTGCCTTGTGGGCCAACCCGGCCGCACGCGGCGGTGCGGAACTGACCGGCGCCTGGTATGCGGCCCCCGATCCGGCGGCGCGTTCGGCGTTCGACCAGCAATACACCCAACGCTTCGGCGTCCCGGCCCCAGGCCTGGCGGACCTTGCCTATGACGCTGCAGCCATCGCCCGCGTGGTGGCGTCGGCGGGCGGTTTCTCCCTCGCCTCGCTGGCCCGGCCCGAGGGTTTCGCCGGCGTGGACGGCGTGCTGGGCCTGCAACCGGATGGCTCGGTCAAGCGCGGCCTGGCGCTGTTCGAGATCCAGCGTGGCGGCGCACAAATGATCGAGCCCGCGCCAGACGTGCTGGGGGCACCCGGAACCTGAGCGGGCCCACCACCCTGGCCGGGCGCGATCGCGGCATGCCGCTGTTGCACGCGCTCGGCGTCGTCATGGCGCTCTGCGCCACGCCGTCGGCGGTGTTGGCGGTGCTGTGGATCGATGGGTTCCTGGCCGGCGAGGCGGCTTTGCTGGCTGCCCTGGCCTGTGCGGCCGGTGCCACGGTTCTGGCCGCCATCTGGGTGCGCGACGTGGACCTGCTCTCCGAGACGGTCCGGCAGGCGGCTCTGGAAAACGCGACCGCCCTGTCGGCCGCCGCCTCGGCCCCAAGGCTGCCGCCCATCGAACGCGTCACCCGCAACATCGAAGGACTGGCGCGCACCTTGGCCTCGCGGGCGGCGATGGTGGGGCATCTGCTCGCCGCCAACGAAGCCATTGTGGAACGCCTGCCCGACCCTTTGCTGGTGCTGGGCGCGGATCGCGGCATCAAGCGCGCCAACGCCGCTGCCCGTGCGGCCTTCGGCGCCGACATGCCCTCGGTGCTCCGCCATCCGGACCTGCGCGCGGCGGTCGACCGCGCCTATGCCCAGAGCAACACCCAGATGGTGGCCTTCGCCCTGCCGGTGCCGGTGCCGCGCGAACTCTCTGCCACGGTCATCTTCATGGACCCGCCCTTGGCCGATGGTGGCCGGGCCATCGCCGTGTTGTCAGACCGAACGCGGGAGCGGGCGGTCGAACGCATGCGGGCCGATTTCGTGGCCAACGCCAGTCACGAACTGCGCACCCCGCTGGCCAGCCTGATCGGCTTCATCGCCACCCTGCAAGGCCCCGCCGCCGACGATCCGCCGGCCCAGATCCGGTTCCTGGCCATCATGGCCGAGCAGGCCGACCGGATGAACCGGCTGATCGACGACCTGATGAGCCTCAGCCGGATCGAACTGTCCGAGCACGAGGCGCCGTCCGAGCGGATGGACTTCCCGGCCCTGGTCGAAAGCGTCGTCGCCGGGTTCGAGCCACGGGTGGCAGCCAAGCAGATCGACCTCACGCTGGATCTGGCGACCAATCTGCCGACGGTGGTGGCCGATGCCGACCAGTTGGCCCAGGTGGTCACGAACCTCGTCGACAACGCCATCAAATACGGCGAGCAGGGTGGCAAGGTGGCCGTGCGGTTGGCACTCACCCAGCCGGGTGCTGCCCGTCAGGGCGGTCGCTGGCCCGCCCGCCCCGGCGTGGTGCTGTCGGTGAGCGATGACGGGCATGGCATCGCCCGCGAACATATCCCGCGCCTGACCGAACGCTTCTACCGGGTGGACAAGGCCCGCAGCCGCGGCCGTGGCGGGCCGACCGGCACCGGGCTGGGGCTGGCCATCATCAAGCACATCGTCAACCGTCACCGTGGCCAACTGGTGATCGAAAGCGTTGTGGGGCAGGGCTCCACCTTTTCAGTGTGGCTGCCGTTGAGCCTGGACAAATAGGAGCGCTGTCCGTGAATTTCTCGTTTTGGATGATCCTGGTGGCCATCGTGCTGCCGATCCTGACCACCGGCCTGGCCAAATGGGGGGCGTCCGGCCTGGACAACAACCAGCCGCGCCTGTGGCAGGAAACCCTCATTGGCTGGCGCAAGCGGGCCGAGTGGGCGCACCGCAATCATTTCGAGGCGCTGGCGCCGTTCGCCGCCGCCGTCCTGGTGGCGAACATGGCGCACGCCAATGCCGGCGCGGTGAACGCGCTGGCCGGAATCTGGGTGGTGTTTCGCCTCGCCTACACCGCCTGCTATCTGGCGGACCGCGCCACGCTGCGCTCGCTGATGTGGCTGGGCGGTTTTGCGTGCGTCATCGGGCTGTTTATCACAGCCGCCTGAGAAAATCCCTGCCAGGCCAAAATCGGCCCGGCAGGGGACTGTCTCAGCTCAGAACGTCGGCTCGACCGGACGCGCAACCTGATCGGCGGCGCGGGGCTCGGTGATCATCTCGATGCGGCCGGTGATCTGGCCGCCATCTTCAACCTGCAGGCGGCGGCACCGCGCCACGCCGAGCAACTTGCCGGATGCGCGCACGATCAGATTGCCGCGTGCGGTCAGCGTGCCGTCGATGATGCCGGCAACTTCGGCGTCCTCGACCTCGATCTCACCCTTGAACACGCCACCGGGCGCGACTGACAGTTCATGCGCATGGATCATCGAGGCTTCAACGGTGCCTTCGACAACCAGGCGTTCGGCGTCCTGAACGGTGCCCTGCACCGAGATGCCGCGGCCAACCACAAGCGTGCGACGTTCCGCAGTCTCACGGCCCGGCGTGCGGCCGGGCTGGGTCACAGGGCGAGCGCCCTGCGGTTGCAGCGGAGCCTGTGGAGCCGGGGCAGCTGGAAAAGGCGGACGGCTCATATGGGAGGCCTCTTTTGATAGGGCGGGGCGAAATGGCGGCACGCCAAGGCCGGAATCGGCCGTGCCCGCCGGGTTGGCCGCGCTCTGCGGCTCGCCAGGGTTCAAGGAATTCGGCGCGGGCGACGAAACATCGGCCGGCGTCTCGTCTGGTTTACGGCGTTTAAACACGAACACTCCGTTCAACTTGCAGATGTTGACGACAATGGCCTAACACGCCGGGCTGCGCAGCCACAACCCGCACCACGGACACACTATTTTGTGATGGCGCGGGAAAGGTCAACGGGGCCGCGTGGTGCTGCGGTGCAGCACATGCACCATCGCCGCCACGCCGAGCACGGGGGCGAACAGGTTCAGCACCGGCACCAGCCCCGCCGCCGTCAGCAGCGCGCCGATCGCAATGACGGTCGTGCGCTGGCTCCGATACAGAACCAGCGCCGTCGGGCGGTCCATCCGCAACATCGCCACCGGCACGAACAGCCCGCGCCCCACCGCCCAGGAGGCGATGAGCCAGCCGATCGCCAGGCCCGTCACATGCGGCGGAACCAGCGTGGCCAGCAGCGCCACCGCCTGCATCGCCAGCACCCTCAACCCCAGCGTGGCCGCGTCGCGCGTCTGTGACAGCAGGCTGGCCGGGCGTCCCGGCGGCAATCCCGGATAATAACGCGCCTCCACGGCGGCGGCGATGCGTTCCACGAACAGGCTGGCAATCACGGTGGCCAACGGCAGGAACAGCCACAACGACAGTATAAGTGTGCCAACCGCCCCGGCGGCGCCCGCCAGCCATCCCAGCCAGCCCTGGTCCGGCAGCAGGGCATGGCCGCCATAGAACAGCCCGCCCGCCAGCAAGGCGAACCCCAGCGCCGACCACACCACGCTGTGCAGCACCACGCCGAGAAAAACGGGATCGGTCATCTGGTCAAAGGCGCGGGTGACGGGCGTGAACATAAGGCAGCGTGGTCCTGTGTTGCCGGGCGGGGTGGTCGGTGATAGGCGGGCGCACCTTAAGGTCGTTTTATCGGAGTTTTGCCATGTCGTCCGCCACCACCCAGCCACGGTTCGATATTCTCGGCATCGGCAACGCAATCCTCGACGTGGTGGCCCCGGTGCCCGAGTCGTTCATCACGCATCATGACATGCACAAGGGCGGCATGGCCCTGATCGACACCGACGACGCCGACAGACTCTACGCCGCCATGCCCGCCGGCACCGAAAGCAGCGGCGGGTCCGCCGCCAACACCTGTGCGGTGGCCGCCATGCTCGGCGCCCGCGTCGCCTATATCGGCCGCGTGGCCGACGACCAGCTTGGCGCCGTCTTCCGCCACGACATCGCCGCCGTCGGCGTCCACTTCCCCACCGAACCGCTGACCGGCGCCGCCCCCACCGCGCGCTGCCTCATCATGGTCACGCCCGATGGTCAGCGCACGATGAACACCTATCTCGGCGCCTGCGTCACCCTGGGCGTGGCCGAGATCGACACCGCTTTGGTGGCCGACAGCGCCATCACCTACCTCGAAGGCTATCTGTTCGACCCGTCGGAGGCCAAGGCCGCCTTCTACGCCGCCGCCCACGCCGCCCACGCCGCCGGCCGCCAGGTGGCCCTCTCGCTGTCGGACGCCTTCTGCGTCGACCGCCACCGCGCCGCCTTCCGCGACCTGGTGTCCAACCACGTGGACATCCTGTTCGCCAACGAAACCGAGATCACCAGCCTCTACGAGACCAACACCTGGGCCGAAGCCGCCGAACTGGCCCGCGCCGACGTGGCACTGGCCGTCCTGACCCGTGGGGCCGAAGGCAGCACCATCCTGCGCGGCGTCGAGCGGGTGGAAGTCGACGTTGTCACCGCCGAGGTGATCGACACAACCGGCGCCGGAGATGCCTACGCAGCCGGCTTCCTGGCCGCCCTCACAGCCGGCAAGTCCCTGGCGCAATGTGGAAAATTGGCCAGCTTCGCCGCCGCCGAGGTCATCGCCCAATACGGTGCCCGGCCCCGTTCGGACCTGTCCGCAGCCCTTGCGCTGATCTGATCCGCGCCGGACGTGGCGATTTAAGCTCGCCTCGCCGCGTTCAATTGACTATGTGTGCGACGCAATATGACGAACCGCGCCGGGGATCTCCCTCGGCGCGGTTTTCGCAGCAACAAATCCAGGCGCCCTATGGACATCCGCAATATCGCCATTATCGCTCACGTCGACCATGGCAAGACGACCCTTGTTGACCAGCTGCTCAAGCAGTCCGGCACCTTCAAGGAACACCAGCAGGTCGCCGAGCGCGCCATGGATCGCAACGATCTGGAGCGTGAGCGCGGCATCACCATTCTTGCCAAGTGCACGTCGGTGGTCTGGAAAGGCACGCGCCTGAACATCGTCGACACCCCAGGCCATGCCGACTTCGGTGGCGAAGTCGAGCGTATCCTTGGCATGGTGGACGGCGCGATCGTGCTCGTGGACGCCGCCGAGGGCGTGCTGCCGCAGACCAAGTTCGTCGTCGGAAAGGCGCTGCAGCGCGGCCTGAAGCCGATCGTGGTCGTCAACAAGATCGACCGCCAGGACGCCCGGGCCGACGAGGTCCACAACGAGATCTTCGACCTGTTCGCCTCGCTGGACGCGACTGACGAACAGCTCGACTTCCAGATGCTCTACGCATCGGGCCGCCAGGGCTGGGCCGTGGTGAACCTCGATGACGAGCGCAAAGACCTGTCGCCGATGTTTGACCTGGTGATGAGCCACGTGAAGCCGCCGGTTCTGGATTCCGATGCGCCGTTCGCCATGAACGCCTCCATCCTGGACTATGACAACTTCCTCGGCCGCGTGCTGACCGGTCGTATCGAGCAGGGCCGCGCCCGCCTCAACATGCCGTTGAAGGTGATCCGCGGCGACGGCACGATCGTCGAGACCGGCCGCCTCACCAAGCTGATGTCGTTCCGTGGCCTTGAGCGCGTGCCGGTCGATGAAGCCCAGGCTGGCGACATCATCGCCATCGCCGGCCTCACGGACAGCACCATTCCGGACACCATCTGCTCCCCGGAAGTCATGCACCCGCTGCCGTCCATCCCTGTCGATCCCCCGACGCTGGCGATGACGTTCCGCGTCAACGACGGCCCGCTGGGCGGCAAGGAAGGCAAGAAGGTCACCTCGCGCCAGATCCGCGATCGCCTGATGCGTGAGACCGAAGGCAACGTCGCCATCAAGATCACCGAGTCGCAGGAAGCGGACGCCTTCGAAGTGGCAGGCCGTGGCGAATTGCAGCTCGGCGTGCTGATCGAGACGATGCGTCGCGAAGGCTTCGAACTCACCATCGGCCGCCCCCGCGTGCTGATGCGCACCAACGAAGAGACCGGCGAACGCGAAGAGCCGATGGAAGAAGTGCTGGTCGACGTGGACGAGCCTTACTCCGGCGTCGTCGTCGAGAAGATGAGCCGCCGCAAGGGCGAAATGCAGGACATGCGTCCGTCCGGTGGCGGAAAGGTGCGTCTGACGTTCCTGATGCCGTCGCGCGGCCTGATCGGCTATCACGGCGAATTCCTCACCGACACCCGCGGCACCGGCATCATGAACCGTCTGTTCCACGGCTACGGCCCGTGGAAGGGCAAGATGGAAGGCCGTCGCAACGGCTCGCTCATCTCGAACAATGACGGCGAAGGCACCCAGTACTCGCTGTGGTATCTGCAGGAGCGTGGCACGCTGTTCGTCAATCCGAACGAGCGCATCTATACCGGCATGATCCTCGGCGAACATGCCCGCGAGAACGACCTGGACGTGAACGCCATTCAGGAAAAGAAGCTGACCAACATCCGCGCCGCCGGCAAAGATGACGCGATGCTGCTGATCCCGCCCCGGCGCATGAGCCTTGAGCAGGCGATTGCCTACATCGAAGACGACGAGCTGGTGGAAGTCACCCCGTCGGCCATTCGCCTCCGCAAGCGCTACCTCGACCCGCATGAACGCAAGAAGAACAACAAGCGCTCGGAAACGGCAGCTTGATCTAAAAAGGGGACCGGTGAAAACCGGTCCCCTTTTTTGTTGGCAGCAAGGCCTTCTTTTTCTGAAGAAAAAGAAGCAAAAAAACTTCATTCATTTCGACGCGTGTCGCGGCATCGCTCCACCCCACCACCAAAGTGTTGAAGTTTTTTGGTTCTTTTTCTCAAAAAAGAACTCTTACTTCCCGAGTCCTATAAAATAAACCGGCTCAAATCCCCCTTCATCGCCATCGGTGCCACCCGGTCGCGCACATACGCCGCCGTCACCGTCTCCGTCGTCCCCGCCCGGTCAGACGCGCAATAGCTGATCTCCTCCAGCAACTTCTCCAGCACCGTGTGCAACCGCCGCGCCCCGATATTCTCCACCCGCTCGTTGATGTCGGCCGCCAGCTCCGCCAGGCCTTCCACCGCCTCATCGGTGAAATCCAGCGTCACCCCCTCGGTGGACAGCAGCGCCTGGTATTGCTTGAGCAACGAATGCTCCGGCTCCACCAGAATGCGCTTGAGGTCTTCGCGTGACAGCGGCGCCAGCTCCACCCGGATCGGCAGGCGCCCCTGCAACTCGGGCAGCAGGTCGGACGGCTTGGCGATGTGAAACGCGCCGGACGCGATGAACAAAATATGATCGGTCTTCATCGGGCCATGCTTGGTGGCCACCGTGGTGCCTTCTATCAACGGCAGCAGATCGCGCTGAACCCCTTCGCGGGAGATGTCGGCCCCCCGCGCGCCGCCGTTGGTGCGGGCGCAGATCTTGTCGATCTCGTCGAGGAACACGATGCCGTTTTCCTCGGCATGCATAATCGCGTCCCGCGACAGCGTTTCGGTATCGAGCAGCCGGTCGGCCTCCTCGCGACTCAACGCCTCGCGTGCGACCGCCACGGTCACCTTGCGGGGCTTGGGCGGCTTGGTGAACATGCCGCGCATCACGTCGTTGATGTTGAGCGCCTGGCCCTGCGGCATGTTCGGCATATCCATGCGCGGCGGCGGTGGCTCGGTGATGGTGATCTCTACCAGCTTGGTCTCCAACTCGCCGCCCCGCAGCATCCGCCGAAACTTCGAGCGTGTTTCGGTCGCTGCCTGTTCACCGCACAATGCCGTGATCAGCCGGTCCTCAGCCGCCAGTTCGGCCTTGGCCTGCACGTCCTTGCGGCGCGTGTCGCGCAGCATGACGATGCTGGCTTCCACGAGATCGCGCACAATGCTGTCCACATCGCGGCCCACATAGCCAACTTCGGTGAACTTGGTGGCCTCCACCTTCAGAAACGGCGCCTGCGCCAGCCGCGCCAGTCTGCGCGCAATCTCGGTCTTGCCCACGCCGGTAGGGCCGATCATCAGGATGTTCTTGGGCACCACCTCCTCGCGGATTCCCTCGGGAAGCTGCTGGCGACGCCAGCGATTGCGCAACGCAATGGCCACGGCCTTCTTGGCGGCGGACTGGCCCACGATGAAACGGTCCAGCTCGCTCACAATCTCGCGCGGCGAAAATTTCGGGGTGTCATTCATGCAAGCGTCTCCACGAGGAGAACGCCATTGGTGTAGATGCAGATATCACCGGCAATCTTCATGGCGCGGCGAGCGACCTCCTCCGCATCCATGCCCGGCATGCCCATCAAGGCGCGGGCGGCGGCCAGCGCGTAATTGCCGCCCGAGCCGATGGCGATCACCCCGTCTTCCGGCTCCAGCACGTCGCCTTGTCCGGTCAGGGTAAAGGAATGTTCGCGGTCCGCCACAATCAGCATGGCTTCAAGCCGGCGCAGATAGCGGTCGGTGCGCCAGTCCTTCGCCAGTTCCACGCAGGCCCGCTCCAACTGGTTGGGAAACCGCTCCAGCTTGTCCTCCAGCCGCTCCAGCAGCGTGAACGCATCCGCCGTGGCCCCCGCAAATCCGGCCAGCACGGCGCCGTTGCCAATGCGACGCACCTTGCGTGCGTTGTTCTTGACCACGGTATTGCCAAGCGTCACCTGACCGTCCCCGGCAAGGGCCACGGTGTTGCCGATGCGAACCGACAGGATGGTGGTGCCGTGCCAGACCACGGTTGCGTGTTTGCTGGGCGTCGATTTTGGCATGCCTGCCCCAAATGAGTTGGTGAAGGAACGACTGCAAGCTGTTTGCGGCGGAGCCGGTTTTTCGGCTAGTGCATCACGCATGGCACGCATCGCACACATCACTCGCAAAACGGCCGAGACCGACATCACGATTACGCTAGACCTGGACGGCACAGGCAAGGGCGCAATCGAGACCGGGATTGGCTTTTTCGACCATATGCTGACGGCCCTGTGCCGCCATGCCTTGTTCGATCTCGACATCAAGGCGGTGGGCGATCTGCATATCGATTTCCACCACACCACCGAGGATGTGGGCATCGTGCTCGGCCAGGCCATCCATAAGGCCCTGGGCGAAAAGCGCGGCATCACCCGTTTTGGCCACGCCGTCGTGCCAATGGACGAGGCGCTGGTGGAAACCGCGATCGATATTTCCGGCCGCGCCCACACCGCCTGGAGCGTCGACTTCAACCGCCCCAAAGTGGGCGAGATGGACACCGAGCTGTTCGAGGAATTCTTCCGCGCCCTGGCCGCCAACGCCCTGATCACGCTGCATGTGCGCCAGCTGGCCGGCACCAACGCGCATCACGTGGCGGAAGCCTGCTTCAAATCCGCTGCCCGCGCATTGCGCCAGGCCACCACGCTCGACCCACGGCTCGGCACCGCCGTGCCATCAACGAAGGGCTCGCTGTGAAAACCTGGACGGCCCACACCGCCACCGGCCGCCCGCCGGTGCTGGTGGCGGAAGGCTTCTCATGGGGCGCGCTGCTGTTCGGCCCGGTCTGGCTGGCCGCCGAGGGCGCGTGGCTGTTCGCCGCCATTGCTTTGGCGCTGGACGTCGCCCTCGCATTTTTCGCCCCGGCCTGGGCTATGTGCGTGCCGGCCTTCCTGCTGGGCCTGTTCGGCCAGGACCTGCGCCGCATGTCACTGGACATGCGCGGCTACAACCTCGTGCACGTCATCGCCGCCAGCACCTTCGACGGCGCGCTGGCGCGCCTGCTGGCTCGACGTCCGGACCTCATCGCGGATGCCGTGGCATGAAGATCGCCGTCATCGACTACGAAAGCGGCAACCTCGCCTCCGCCGCCCGCGCCCTGGCGCTCGCCGCCGAGCGTGAGGGGATCACGGCCGAGATCGTCGTCACCTCGGACCCATCCATCGTCGCCACCGCCGACCGCATCGTGCTGCCGGGGCAGGGCGCGTTCGCCGACTGCGCCAAAGGTCTGGCCCGCATCCCCGGCCTGCGGGCTGCCATGTTCGACCGCGTCGATGCCGGTGCGCCGTTCCTTGGCATCTGCGTCGGCATGCAGCTCATGGCCGAACGCGGCCTTGAGCACGAAGTCACCGAGGGCTTCGGCTGGATCAAGGGCGAGATCACCGAAATGGCCCCCCCCCACCCGCTGCGCCTGCCGCAGATGGGCTGGAACGGCCTGGACTTCACACCCGGCAGCCACAAGCTGCTCGAAGGCCTGCGCCCGGACGATCACGTCTATTTCGTCCACAGCTACGCGCTGGCGGGCGGTGACCCCGCGCAATGCCTGGCCACCACCGACTACGCCGGCCCCGTCACCGCCATCGTGGCCCAGGGCAACCGCGCCGGCACCCAGTTCCATGTCGAGAAAAGCCAGGATGTCGGCATTCGCATCCTCCAGAATTTCCTGCGCTGGACGCCCTGATGAGCACGCCATCGGAGCCGGTGGTGGCCGTCGAGCGGATCGGCGCCTTCACCGACGAGGATCTGGCTTCCCTGTGCGAGGCTGCGGACGCGGCCATCATCGACGGCGGCGGCTTCGGCTGGGTGGCCCCACCGGGCCGTCTGGCGCTGGAACGGTATTTTCGCGGCCTGATGCTGGTGCCCGAACGCGAACTCTTTGTCTGCCGGCTGGACGAGGTGATCGTCGGCTCCGTCCAACTCGTGCGCCCACCGCGCAACAACGAGGCCCAGGCCTTCGCCGCCACGCTCACCCACTCCTTCATCGCGCCCTACGCCCGCGGTCACGGCCTGGCCAAAATGATGACGCTGCGTGTGGAAGAAAGCGCCCGTGCGCTGGGCTATCACGTACTCAACCTCGATGTGCGCGAAACCCAGTCCGCCGCCATCGCGCTGTATGAGAGCCTCGGCTACGCAAGCTGGGGCATCCATCCCGCCTACGCCCGCGTTGCCGGCCAAACGGTGCGCGGCGTGTTCTATTTCAAACTGCTGCAACCCGGGGGGCGCATAGCCGGATGATCACAGTCTATCCTGCCATCGATCTGAAAGACGGCGCCTGCGTGCGGCTGCGGCGCGGCGAAATGGACGATGCCACCATCTATTCCAACGACCCCGGCGCCCAGGCCCGCGCCTGGCAGGCTGCCGGCTTCGAATGGCTGCATGTGGTGGACCTCAACGGCGCCTTCGCGGGCAAGCCAGTGAACTCTGGCGCCGTGTCGGCCATCCTCGCCAACGTCACCATCCCCGTCCAACTTGGCGGCGGCATCCGCGACCTCGCGGGCATCGCCACCTGGCTGGAAGCCGGCATCAGCCGCATCATCCTGGGCAGCGCCGCCGCCAAGAACCCGGCTTTGGTCATCGAGGCCTGCCGCACATTCCCCGGCCGCATCGCCGTCGGCATCGACGCACGAGACGGGTTCGTTGCCACTGAAGGCTGGGCCGAAACCTCCACCCTGCCGGCCACCGAACTCGCCCGCCACTTCGAAGGCGCGGGCGTGTCCGCCATCATCTACACCGACATCGCGCGCGACGGCATGCTGGGCGGCCTGAACATTCCCCAAACGGCGGCCCTGGCCAACGGCATCTCCACCAAGGTCATCGCCTCCGGCGGCGTCGGCCAGATCTCCGATCTCGCGGCCCTGCGAGACGCCAAATGTGCAGGAATTGAGGGCGTCATCATCGGCCGCGCCCTGTATGACGGCCGGATCGATCCTGCCGCCGCATTGGCGTTGATGGCCATTTAAATGTGCAACCTTAACTATTTAGAGGGTGCTGCATATATTCTGTGCGAGCATGTGCATTCCACACTTGCACAACGCAGGCACTGCCCCTCAAAAGGGCAATAGAAGGGACCGAGAACTTTGCTCAAGCTGCGTGTGATTCCGTGCCTGGACGTCATGAATGGACGCGTCGTCAAAGGCGTGAATTTCGTCGAGCTGCGTGACGCCGGAGACCCGGTGGAACAGGCCCGCGTGTATGACGCCGCCGGCGCCGATGAGCTCACCTTCCTCGACATCACCGCCAGCCACGAAAACCGCGACACCATCCTCGATGTCGTCAGCCGCACCGCCGCCCAGGTGTTCCTGCCGCTGACCGTCGGCGGCGGCATCCGCGCCACGGATGACATGCGGCGCCTGCTGCTGGCCGGCGCTGACAAATGCTCCATGAACTCGGCAGCCCTTGCGCGCCCGGAACTCATCCGCGAAGCCGCCAACAAATTCGGCAGCCAATGCGTGGTCGTGGCCATCGACGCCAAGCAGGTCAGCCGCCACGAATGGCGCGTCTTCAGCCATGGCGGCCGCACCGACACCGGGCGCGACGTGCTGGACTGGGCGCGTGAAGTGGCCAGCCTCGGCGCTGGCGAAATCCTGCTCACCAGCATGGACCGAGACGGCACGGGGCAGGGCTTCGATCTCGACCTTCTGCACGCCGTCTGCTGCTCGGTCCGCATTCCCGTGATCGCCTCAGGCGGCGTCGGCACGCTCCAACATTTTGTGGACGGCGCCCGCGCCGGCGCCACCGGCCTGCTGGCCGCATCCGTGTTCCATTTTGGTAAATTCACCGTCGCCCAGGTGAAGGCGGCCTTGCATGAGGCCGGCCTGCCGGTGCGACTGCCCCAACCGGCCTTGAACGAGGCCTGAGAGAGACAGATGTCAAAGACGATCAAGACCGTGGTGGCCAAGAAGGCGACCGCGAAGCCGTCAACGTCCAAGAAGGCGTCCGCCAAGCCCGCCACCGCCAAGCGTGCGCCGGGTAAAAAAGCCACGGCCAAAGCCAAGCCCGCACTCAAGAAGTCGGTTCTTGGCCTGATGGTGCCAACCGCCCCGCTCGTGTCCGCCGATGGCACCGCAGCACCGTCCGGCGTGGATGTCATGGACCGCCTGTTCGCCACCATCAGCAGCCGCAAGGGTGCGGATCCGTCGGTCAGCCACTCTGCCCGCCTGCTGTCGCGTGGCCGGGAGAAGGTGGCGCAGAAATTCGGCGAAGAAGCGGTCGAATGCCTGATCGAGGCCGTGGCCGGCAACCGCGCCGCCCTGATCGCCGAAAGTGCCGACGTACTCTACCACCTGCTGGTCTTGTGGGTGGATGCGGACGTGCAGGCCAGCGAAGTCTGGGCCGAACTGGAACGCCGCCAGGGCGTGTCCGGCATTGCCGAAAAGGCCGCCCGTGCCCAAAAGCTGTCAATAGCGCACGGGCTCGGCACCACCAAAATCGCGTAACAAAGGGATTTTCGGCATGCCGGTCAAAGGCTTGGGCGAGTACGACCCCACCAACATCTTCGCCCGCATCCTGCGCGGCGAGATCCCGTCCAACCGGGTGTTCGAAAACGAATTCGCCATCGCCTTCCACGACATCGCTCCCCAGGCCCCGGTCCACGTGCTGGTCATCCCGCGTGGCCCCTACGTGTCGATGGCCGACTTCACCGCCAAGGCGCCCGATGCCGACATCGCCGGCTTCTTTCGCGCCGTGGCCGAAGTCGCCCGCCTCCTGCAACTCGAAGCCCCCGGCTACCGTATCCTGTCCAACATGGGCGAGGATTCCGGCCAGGAAGTCCCGCATCTGCACGTCCACCTGTTCGGCGGCAAAAAGCTGGGCGCCATGCTGGTTCACCCCGCATCCTGACATCGTCCGATCCACAGGATCGTTGACAATTCCTGTCTCCCACCCCACTTTCCGGTCATCCGAGGGGCGTCCCGCAAGGGGCTGAGAGATCGCATATCGCGCGATGACCCTGATAACCTGATCCGGTTCACACCGGCGTAGGGACAGGAACCAGACGCCACCCTTGGTCCTTGTTCATCCGCCGCGAGCCCTGCGAAAGGACGCGTCCATGAACGAGATTGCCAAAACCAATCCAGCCACCGTCACCACCGGCCCCATCATCGGGTCGCACAAGATCTATTCCTCCCCCGAAGGCCGCCCCGACATCCGGGTGCCGTTCCGCGAAATCCCGCTGGAGCCCACGGCCAAGGAAGCCGCCTTCCGCACGTATGACACGTCCGGCCCCTACACCGACCTGTCCGCCACCATCGACCTCGAAGCAGGCCTCCCGCCCATCCGCGCCTCCTGGATCGCCGCCCGCCACTTCGCCCGCGTCCAGCCCCGCGCCGTGCAGCCCGCCGATAACGGCTTCGTCGAAGGCGACAAGCTGGTTGCCCCATGCCCCGCCAGCCAGATCATCCAGGCGGCCAACCCCGGCCAGTTGGTCACGCAATATGAATTCGCCCGCGCCGGCATCATCACCGAGGAGATGATCTACGTCGCCCACCGCGAAAACCTCGGCCGCGCCGTGGCCCTCGACTGGGCGAAAGAACGCATCGCCGACGGCGAGAGCTTCGGCGCCGAACTGCCCGAGCACGTCACCCCCGAATTCGTTCGCTCCGAAATCGCCCGCGGCCGCGCCATCATCCCCGCCAACATCAACCACCCCGAGTTGGAACCGGTCATCATCGGCCGCAACTTCCTGGTCAAGATCAACGCCAACATCGGCAACTCCGCCGTCACCTCCTCGGCCGCCGAAGAGGTCGAAAAGCTGGTCTGGGCCATCCGCTGGGGCGGCGACACGGTGATGGACCTGTCCACCGGCCGCAACATCCACAACATCCGCAGCTGGATCATGCGCAACTCGCCGGTCCCCATCGGCACCGTGCCGCTCTACCAGGCGCTGGAAAAGGTCGGCGGCAACCCCGACAAGCTCGACTGGGAAGTCTTCAAGGACACGCTGATCGAACAGGCCGAACAGGGCGTGGACTATTTCACCATCCACGCCGGCGTCCGCCTCGGCTACGTGCCCATGACCGCCACCCGCACCACCGGCATCGTCTCGCGCGGCGGCTCCATCATGGCGCGCTGGTGCCTGGCGCATCACAAGGAAAGCTTCCTGTACGAACGCTTCGACGAGATCTGCGACATCATGCGCAAGCACGACGTCTCCTTCTCCCTCGGCGACGGCCTGCGCCCCGGCTCGAACGATGACGCGAACGACCGCGCCCAGTTCGCCGAACTGGAAACGCTCGGCGAACTCACCCAGGTCGCCTGGAAGAAAGGCTGCCAGGTGATGATCGAAGGCCCCGGCCACGTGCCGATGCACAAGATCAAGGTCAACATGGACAAGCAGCTCCGCGAATGCGGCGAAGCCCCGTTCTACACCCTCGGGCCGTTGACCACCGACATCGCCCCTGGCTACGACCACATCACCTCCGCCATCGGCGCGGCCATGATCGGCTGGTTCGGCACCGCCATGCTCTGCTACGTCACGCCCAAGGAGCATCTCGGCCTGCCCAATCGCGATGACGTGAAAACCGGCGTCATCACCTATAAGATCGCCGCCCACGCCGCCGACCTCGCCAAGGGCCACCCGGGTGCGAAGCTGCGCGACGACGCCATCAGCCGCGCCCGCTTCGAATTCCGCTGGGAAGACCAGTTCAACCTCGGCCTGGACCCCGACACCGCCCGGAAGTTCCACGACGAAACATTGCCCAAGGAAGCCCACAAGGTCGCGCATTTCTGCTCCATGTGCGGCCCGAAATTCTGCTCCATGAAAATCAGCCACGACATCCGCGAGGACAGCCTGCGCCAGAACGGCCTGGCGGAAATGAGCGAAACCTTCAAAGCCACCGGCGGCGAACTCTACGTCCCCGCCGAACCCAAATAATCCCACGCGTTGCCCGACCAGTCGGTCGGGCAACGCCCGACACGCCCCACCGCCCAAATTTATCTATCGTAAATCCAACCAAACGACGCCACGTTGGCAGCATGACACCGTCCAACCTCCCCACCGCGCTCGACGCGATCGGCCAACTCTCCGACGACGAGATCGATCTCGCCGGAGCAGCCCTGCAACTCGCCCGTATCGGCGAGCCTGATGCCGATTGGCGCGCCGCCAGCGCCCACCTCACCGACATCGCCCGAGACGCAGCCGCCCTGGCCGCCGAACCCGGTGGCAACGACCTCGCCGCCCGCGCCGGCGCCCTGGCCGGCCTCATGGCCGGGCGCTACGGCTACGCCGGCGACCACGACACCTATGACGACCTCGACAACGCCAACCTCATCCGCGTCATCGAACGCAAGCGCGGATTGCCCATAGCCCTCGGCATTCTCTGGATCCATGCCGCCCGCGCCGCCGGCTGGGGTGTGCGCGGCATCAACTTCCCCGGACATTTCCTGATCGCCCTCGAAGGCCCCCGTGAGGACGGCCGCGCCCTGGTGGCGCTGGATGTGTTCGCCGGCGGCAAGGTGCTGGACCGCGACGAACTCACGCGCATGCTCAAACGCGCCCACGGCCACGCCACCGAACTCAGCCCGCATGTGCTGGCGCCCATGTCCAACCGCGATATGCTGCTGCGCCTGCAAGCCAACCTCAAATCCCGCCTCCTGCAACAGGGCCAGCCCGCCGCCGCCCTGGCCTGCATCGAGGACATGCTGCGCGTCGCCCCCGCCGAGCCGTCCCTGTGGCGCGAAGCCGCCGAACTCTACGAACGCCTCGACCAGGTGGCCGCAGCCCTTCGCTGCTACGAGCGCTTTCTCACGCTTTTCCCGCACGGCGAAGCCGCCACAAGCGCCCGCCTCGCCATGGGTCAGTTGCGCGCCCGCCTGAACTAGGCCACATCCGAGGCAACAAACCCTTCGGAGAGCCCCATGGCCCGCAGCCTCAAAGTCGCCGTTCAGATGGACCCGATGGAGACCATCGGCATCGATGGCGACAGCACCTTCGCCATGATGCTGTCCGCCCAGGAACGCGGCCACCAACTGTGGCATTACGAAGTGCGCCACATGTCCCTCAGCGAAGGCCGCCTCAAGCACGGCGACACCCGCGAAGCCCGCCTCACGGCCCGCGCCCGCCCCGTCACCGTCCAGCGCGTCCGCGGCGCCCATTTCACCTTCGGCGAGGAAGTCCTGCTCGACCTCGGCACGATGGACACCATCCTGATGCGCCAGGACCCGCCGTTCGACATGGGCTACATCACCGCCACCCACATGCTCGAACACATCCACCCCAAAACCCTGGTGGTGAACGACCCTGCCAGCGTCCGCAACGCCCCTGAAAAACTCCTGGTCACCCACTTCCCCGACCTGATGCCCCCCACCCTCGTCACCTGGGACATCGACGCCATCAAAGGCTTCCGCGCCATCCACAAGGACATCGTTGTCAAGCCGCTGTTCGGCAACGGCGGCGCCGGCGTGTTCCTCATCAAGCACGACGACCCCAACCTCGCCTCGCTCCTGGAAATGCACTTCGCCCGCTCCCGCGAACCGCTCATGATCCAGCGCTACGAACCCGCCGTCCGCCTGGGCGACAAGCGCATCATCCTCATCGACGGCGTGGCCATGGGCGCCGTCAACCGCGTCCCCGCCGAAGGCGAGGCCCGCAGCAACATGCATGTCGGCGGCCGCCCCGAAAAAATCGCCCTCACCCCCCGCGACCGCGAAATCTGCGAACGCATCGGGCCGACGTTGCGCGAACAGGGCCTGATTTTCGTGGGCATCGACGTCATCGGCGACTACCTCACCGAAATCAACGTCACCAGCCCGACCGGCCTGCAAGAAATCCAACGCTTCGACGGCACGGATCTCTCCGCCGCGATCTGGGATGTCATCGAAGCAAAGTGCGGTTAAGGGAAGGGAAGGGGTTCTTTTTTGAAAAAAAGAACCAAAAAACCTCATGAATTCAGCTCGTGGCGCGGCATCTGCCGCGCCACGAGCTGAAACGAATGGAAGTCTTTTTGTTTCTTTTTCTTCAGAAAAAGAAAACCTTCCTTCATCGCCTGCCTGCCTAATTTTAGGGCGCCGCTCTCTTTCCGCGCATAAAACGCCTATATTTTAGGCAAATAACCCGTTCGGGGCACCTTCTCCGCCCCAATCCGCCTCATTCCCACGCTGGCCCGCCGTTTGCAGTGGTGTGTGCACAACCGCGACGGAACGCGCGGGTCACAACCACCCGGCAATGGCGCCGGGCCAGACTGACCGCCACGCCCCAGGGCAGGCCTCGTTCACCTCCCAAAATCCTCCCGCACGTCAACGGCGACGCGCCACCCAATTCATGGTGTCCGATGTCGTCCTCCGCCCCCACGACCACCCGCGAGCGTTTGATCGTCATCGGCAACGGCATGGCCGGGATGCGCACGGTCGAGGAGCTTCTCAAGCTCGACCCGACAAGATTCGACATCACCGTCTTCGGCGCCGAACCGCATGTGAACTACGACCGCATCATGCTGTCCTCGGTCCTGGCGGGCGAAAAGAGCGTCGACGACATCGTCATCAATTCCCGCGAATGGTACGCCGAGAACCACATCACCCTGCACGCCGGCGACGCAGCGGTCTCCATCGACGCCAAGGCCCGCACGGTCACCTCCGCCTCCGGCCTCACCCTCCCATATGACCGCCTTCTCCTGGCCACCGGCTCCAAGCCGATCGTCCCGCCCATCCCGGGCCTGAACCTGCCCGGCGTCTGCGCCTTCCGCGACCTGAAGGACGTCGACACCATGATCGACGCCGCCGCCACCTATCGCCGCGCCGTCGTCATCGGCGGCGGGCTGCTGGGCCTGGAAGCCGCCTGGGGCCTGAAGCGTCGCGGCATGGACGTGTCGGTGGTCCACCTCATGCCCACCCTCATGGAACGGCAGCTGGACGAAGCCGCCGCCCGCCTGCTGCAACACGATCTCACCGAACGCGGCATCTCCTTCTTCACGGACGGCCAAACCGAAGAAGTCACCGGCACAGACCGCGTCACCGGCATCCGCCTGGCCGATGGCCGCGCCACGGATGCCGATCTCGTGGTCGTCGCCATCGGCATCCGCCCCGATGTCGACCTCGCCCGCACAGCCGGGCTGGACGTCAATCGCGGCATCGTCGTCGGCGACAACATGGGCACCACCGACCCCGACATCTTCGCCGTCGGCGAATGCGCTGAACATCGCGGCCAATGCGTCGGCCTCGTCGCCCCCATCTGGGACATGGCCCGCGTCTGCGCCCACCACCTCGCCGGCGGCGACGCCATGGTCTACGCCGCCCAGGCCACCGCCACCCGCCTCAAGATCACCGGCATCGACGTCTATTCCGCCGGCCTCCTGAAAGCCGGCGAAGACGAAGACGAAATCGTCCTGCGCGACAAACGGCGCGGCTCCTACCGCAAACTCATCCTGCGCGAAGGCCAGGTCGTCGGCACCGTCCTCTACGGCAACGTCACCGACGGCGACTGGTATTTCGACCTCATCCGTCGCGGCACCGACATCTCCGATATCTCAGACCGCATGATCATCAGCCGCGCCGCCACCCAATCCGGCGGCGCCGCCCCGGCGCTGGACATCGCGGCCATGCCCGACGACACCCAGATCTGCGGCTGCAACGGCGTCTGCAAAGGCGCCATCGTAGAAGCCATCACCACCAAGAACCTCACCACCTACGACGAGGTAAAATCCCACACCAAGGCCTCCGCCTCCTGCGGCACCTGCGCCCCCCTGGTCCGCGAGATCCTCGCCGCCACATTGGGCATCGAAGTCGCCGCCCCCGCCATCCCAACCCTCTGCAAATGCACCGCCTGCACGCACGAGGACATCCGCGCCGCCATCACCACCCAATCCCTCAAAACCCAGCAACAGGTCCGCGCAGCCCTCGGCTGGACCACCCCAGACGGCTGCGCCTCCTGCCGCCCCGCGCTGAACTACTATCTCCTCTGCGCCTGGCCCGGCGAATACCAGGACGACAGCCGCTCCCGCTTCATCAACGAGCGCGTCCACGCCAACGTCCAGAAAGACGGCACCTACTCCGTCATCCCCCGCATGTGGGGCGGCACCGCCACGCCAGGCGAACTCGCCGCCATCGCCAGCGTCGCCAGCAAATACAACGTCGCCGAAATCAAGATCACCGGCGGCCAACGCCTCGGCATCTACGGCATCCGCAAGCAGGACCTCCCCGCCGTCTGGGGCGAACTGAACGAAGCCGGCCTCGTCTCCGGCCACGCCTACGCCAAGGGCCTGCGCACCGTCAAAACCTGCGTCGGCCTGGAATGGTGCCGCTTCGGCACGCAAGACAGCACCACCCTCGGCAAACGCCTCGAACGCATGGCCTGGGGCAACTGGACGCCGCACAAATTCAAAATGGCCGTCTCCGGCTGCCCGCGAAACTGCGCTGAATCCACCATCAAGGATTTCGGCGTCATCTGTGTGGACTCCGGCTTCGACCTCCTGGTCGCCGGCAACGGCGGCATCGAACTGCGCGGCACCGACAAGCTCTGCTCCGTCGCTACCGAAGACGAAGTGCTGGAATACGCCGCCGCCTACATGCAGCTCTACCGCGAGGAAGCCCGCTACCTGGACCGCACCGCCCCCTGGATGGAACGCGTCGGCATCGACTACGTCCGCGCCCGCATCGTGCATGACGCCGAAGGCCGCCGCGCCCTCCAGGCCCGCTTCCTCCACGCCCAAAGCTTCCTCCAGGACGACCCATGGGCCGAACGCGCCAAACAGGGCGTCGATGCCCACGAATTCACCCCGCTGGAGGCACTGACCTGATCATGACCACCACCACCACCCTCAACTGGGTCCAGGTCTGCCACCTGGCCGACATCCTCCCCCTCGGCGCCCGGGTCATCCCCTCGCCGAAGGGCGAAATCGCCATCTTCCGCTGCACGGACGACAGCGTCTTCGCCATCCGCAACCGCTGCCCCCACAAGCACGGCCCCTTGTCGGAAGGCATCGTCCACGGCCACCGCGTCGCCTGCCCGCTGCACAGCTGGGTCATCGACCTCGAAACCGGCGAAGCCGCCGCGCCTGACATCGGCTGTACCCCCAAGATCCCGGTCCGCGTCGAAAACGGCGTGGTCTGGCTCGCCGCCGCCTGATAAACCCCCGCCATGACCGACCACACCCTCGAAGACGACGCCCAACCCCAGCGCGTCGCCACCGACACGCACGACTTCGCCCCCTTTATCCGCATCCTCGGCCGCGGCCCCGGCCGCTCGCGCTCGCTGACAAGGGCCGAAGCCCACCAGGCCCTCGGCATGGTCCTGCGTGGCGAGGCCACCCGCGAACAGATCGGCGCCATGCTCATGCTGCTCCGCTATCGCGGCGAAGCCCCCGATGAAATGGCCGGCCTGGTCGAAGCCGCCCGAGACCATTCAGGCCTCCCCTGGCACTTCGCCAAACCAGTCGAGCTCGACTGGCCCAGCTACGCCGACGGCCGCACCAGAGGCCTGCCCTGGTATCTCCTCTCCGCCCTCCTGCTGGCGAAATCCGGCCTGCGCGTCCTGATGCACGGCCCCGTCACCGGCCCCGGCCGCCAATCCCTGGTCGCCAGCCTCGAAGCCCTCAACATCCAGCCCGCCACCACCCATCAAGAAGCCGAAGCCGCCCTCGACCAATCCAACTTCGCCTTCGTCCCCACCGAAGCCCTCAGCCCCGAACTCGCTGCCCTGCTGGCCCTGCGCGGCATCCTCGGCCTGCGCTCCCCTCTGAACACCGTCGGCCGCCTGATCGACCCAGCCGACGCCCACGGCTCCATCGACGGCGTCTTCCACCCCGCCTACATCGCCCTGCATCTCTCCGTCGCCAAACTCTTCAACCGCCGCATCTCGGTCCTCAAAGGCGGCGGCGGCGAAGCCGAATGGACCGGCGCAAAACCCCTGACCCTCTCCACCGACCAGGGCGAACAAACCTGGCCCCCGCTCGGCGCCACCGGCAAACCCACTCTCCAAACCCCACCAGACCTCGCCGCCCTGTGGCACGGCCAGAAATCAGACCCAACCGCCGAAACCATCATCATCGCCACCGCCGCGACCGCCTTGCACGCGGCAGGGCAGGAAGCCGACCCAACCATCTGCGTGGTCCGCGCCCGCGAGCTCTGGAACAACCGTTCGGCGTCAGGCGCGGTCGCCTAGAATTGCCTCGCCTGCACGCCAATCTAGCTGCCGCAACGTCGAGCCGCTGACTCTGAAAAAAGGCGGTTAAGCCACCCGCGGAGGCCGTGACATAATGCTCACTTGAAAGCGAGCAGGTATTTTTGTATAAAAAAAGCCAACTCGGGAACTTTTTTGTTCGGTGCGCGTTTACGCGCATTGTCGTGAAGGGGTTTGCGGCCGTGGAGGATTTTTCGCTGTGCCAAACTCACGCCCACGATCTTATTGATGGCGGTCATTCTTGTTGTAGAAGATGATATTTTCATTCTCGAGAACCTGAAATGGGTGATCGAGGATTTGGGCCACGTTGCGCTGCTCGCGAGCGACCTCGCCGGAGCGGTCGTCCACCTGATGGCACCGGGTCATATCGACATCCTGTTCGTCGACATCCGGCTCAATGCCGCGCCGTTCGGCGGCTACGACGTCGCCAATCAGGCAATTGCACTCAGGCCCTGGTTGCCGGTGCTCTACACCTCGAGCCGCCGGCTGAATTACGACATGGTCGCGCGGTTCGTCCCTGGCAGTCGCTTCCTTCAAAAGCCTTACCATCACGCACAACTCGACTCATTCGTCCGCGAGCTTCTCCAGCAAGAGTCCCAAGACCATCCAGGGTGTGACAACGCCAATCGACCGGATGTTGGGCCACGAGACATGACGGCAACTCCACCGGCAGACGCCGCCGATGAGAGCTTGCGCCTCGCGTCCAACAGCGCGGCCCGGCAGACGGAAGAGTCGATCGTCAAAGCCGATGCGCTCCAGAGCGCCATCTTCAACAGCGCCAACTTCTCCAGCATCGCCACCGACGCCAAAGGCGTGATCCAGATCTTCAACGTGGGTGCTGAGCGTATGCTCGGCTACACGGCCGCCGAAGTGATGAACACAATCACACCAGCGGACATCTCCGATCCGCAGGAGCTGATCGCCCGCGCCCAGGCCTTGAGCGCCGAGCTGGAAACGCCCATCACGCCGGGCTTCGAAGCCCTGGTGTTCAAGGCGTCGCGCGGCATCGAAGACATTTATGAACTGACCTATATCCGCAAGGACGGCACCAGGTTCCCGGCCGTCGTCTCGGTCACCGCCCTGCGCGACGCGTCTGGCGCCATCATCGGCTATCTCTTGATCGGCACCGACAACACCGCCCGAAAAGCCGCCGAGGAAGCCCTTTTGCAGGCGGGGGCCCTGCAAAACGCCATCTTCAACAGCGCCAACTTCTCCAGCATCGCCACCGACGCCAAGGGCGTGATCCAGATCTTCAACGTCGGCGCTGAGCGCATGCTCGGCTACACGGCAGCTGAAGTGATGAACACCATCACCCCGGCAGACATCTCCGATCCGCAGGAACTGATCGCCCGCGCCCGGGCGTTGAGCGCCGAACTGGCCACCGACATCACGCCAGGCTTCGAGGCCTTGGTGTTCAAGGCCTCTCGCGGCATCGAAGACATCTATGAACTGACCTATATCCGCAAGGACGGCACCCGCCTGCCAGCGGTCGTCTCCGTCACCGCCCTGCGGGACGTGCAGGACGTGATCATCGGCTACCTGCTGATCGGCACCGACAACACGGCGCGCAAACTGGTGGAAGAAGAGCAGAAACAATCCGACCAACGCCTGCGCGACCAGCAATTCTACACCCGCTCCCTGATCGAATCGAACACCGACGCCCTGATGACCACCGATCCGGCGGGCATCATCACCGACGTAAACAAGCAGATGGAGGCCCTGACCGGCTGCACCCGTGACGAGTTGATCGGCGCGCCGTTCAAGAATTGCTTCACCGACCCCAATCGGGCAGAGGCCGCGATCAAGCGCGTTCTGAACGAAAAATCCGTCACAGACTACGAACTCACCGCCCAGACCCGTGACGGCAAGCAGACAGTGGTTTCGTACAACGCAACAACCTTTTATGATCGCAGCCGCACATTGCAGGGCGTCTTCGCCGCCGCCCGCGACGTCACCGATCGCAAGCGGTTCGAACAGGAACTTCAGCAGGCCAAAGCGGCAGCCGAAAGCGCCAGCCGCACCAAGTCAGACTTTCTGGCCAGCATGAGCCACGAGATCCGCACGCCGATGAACGCCATCATGGGCATTGCCGATCTGCTGGCCAAAACCGAGCTGTCCCAGGAGCAGCGGAAATATGTCCATATTTTCCAGCGTTCCGGCGACAATCTTCTGAATCTCATCAACGACATCCTCGACCTTTCCAAGGTGGAGGCATCGCAACTCGACCTGGAGCGAACCGGCTTTTCCCTCAACGATCACCTTGAGAAGGTGATCGAGATGGTGGCGCCCCGCGCCCAGGAAAAAAACCTCACGTTGGTGTGCAACATCTCACCTGATGTCAGCAACGACCTGGTCGGCGACCCCACGCGCCTTCGCCAGGTGCTGCTCAATCTGCTCGGAAACGCGATCAAATTCACCGCGTCCGGCACCATCTCCCTGACCGTCGAACCACAACAGGACTTCGCGGTGCCGACCGCCCTGCGGTTCACCATCACCGACACCGGCATCGGCATTGTCGACGACAAGCTGGCCACGATCTTCGAGCGCTTCACCCAGGCCGATTCGTCCACCACGCGCAGGTTCGGTGGCTCCGGCCTCGGTCTGACGATCTCAAAGCGTCTGGTCGAACTGATGGGCGGGCGCATCTGGGTCTCCAGCGAAGTCGGCAAAGGAAGCGCCTTCGGCTTCGCGGTTCCGTTCGAAATCTGGGCCGCCGCCGACCGGCCGGTCAGCGCACCGATCGGCACCGACACCGAAGCGCCGTTACGGGCACTGCGCATCCTGATGGCAGAGGATTCGCCCGATAACTGCACAATCACCCTGGCATACCTCGAAGATACGCCGTTCAGGATCGACGTCGCCGAAACCGGCCTCATCGCCTGCGAGATGTTCAAGGCTGGCCACTACGACCTGGTGCTGATGGACCGGCAAATGCCGGTGATGGACGGACTGACCGCCACACGCACGCTGCGCGCCTGGGAAAAGGCCAACGGCCGGCCCCCAACCCCCATCATCGCCCTGACCGCCTCCGCCTTCATGGGCGACCGCGAGATGTGCCTGGCAGCCGGTTGCACGGCGTATCTGAGCAAACCGATCAAGCAGGATGTCCTGCTGCAAGCGATCCGGGATTACACTGCAGCCGGATTGCAGCCGTCACGCGCCGACGACCGCCTCGATGCCGGAAACGCACGGGCGGCGCGGCGATTGGCGGAGCGGGTCCCCGCATATCTGGACAATTGCCGCGCCAACGCCACCGCGATCCGCGACGCCTTGGACCGCTCGGACTTCGAGACGGTAACGATCCTCGGTCACAACATGCGAGGGTCCGGCGGAAGTTTCGGCTTCCAGACAATCACCGACCTCGGCGCCGGCCTCGAACAGGCGTCGGAGGACGCCAATCTTGATGAATCCCGCACGCTGTTAAGGGATTTGTTCAGCTATCTGGACAGTGTCGAAGTCGCCGTTTGATATCAAGGAAGGCTCCGGGGGAGGGCACGCGACAAGCCCCCCCTGCTCTACGCCCTTCTCATGACCGACCAACGCAATCAAACGTGACTGACCATCGTTCAGCTATCCTGCGGAGCGGATCCCTGGCCCCTCTTGCAGAAATCCGCTGCAGATGACGACGTTTGGGTCGAGGGCAGCGGTCAGCGTCTCTCCGACGCGGCGGATGCCTAGCCTGGACTCTGCGCCTTCAGCAATTCGTCCAGCACCGCCTCGTGCGTCGCCAGTATGCGCCGCAGCGTGGGTTTCCCTTTATCGCTCGCCGCGGCAATGCCCTCGTGCATTTCCTCAATCCCCGCCGTCATCTGTTCGGCCAAGCCCGATAGCCGCTCCTGGAGCTGCTCGCCGTTGTCCTTAAGTTCGGCGGCCCATATCGCCAGGATGCGAGAGAGTTCGGTGGCAGCGCGGTTCGGCTGAACGCCCGCCTGCAGGAGCTTGATGAGGGGGGCCAGGTCGGCCGCGGGGGAGTTGGACATGCATCGGAAGATAGCCAAGCGTGCCGTGAATGGCTAGACGCCGAGGTGTCGCTTGGGGGCAACTCCGGGCCACGTCACCTTAACCGGATGAACGTCAGCTATCTCGCCGACACTGCCCCGCACCTGCCAGTCTCCCTCCGGCCCAGTCTCCTTCCGGCCAATTTGCGTCGTCGCGGCAATCTCTGCCTTCTCCGCCTCCCGCTGCGAACGCTGGCTGCTCCATAACCGCCAATCGTCAGAACCGTCGGCGGGAGGGCGTCAAATCCGGCACGAACATCCGCACCGCACCCACAAACCCCTCCCGCTGCCACGCCAGCAACCCAACGCTTTCCACAGGTGCGCATGGCGCACGACGCCGCGCAACGGCCCGTAATTCAAAACATCACGCTCCACCAGCGCCACCTCCAAAGCCGCCTTCACCGGCACGGCCGGCAAAGGCGGGAAGGCGTTATCCCGGCATTCAGGCGGAAAAGCGAGCTTTCCGGCAGAACGCAAGCCCAGCAAGCGCCACACCCAGAACCACCATCGAGGCGGGTTCAGGCACGCTGGTCACCGCATTCGCATTCAGCACCAAATTGTTGATCGAGGCCCCGCAAAGCCCCTGATAGCAGGCAAGATATGCCGGTGTCGGTGCCGCGAACGTCGAAAAATTGCTCAGCGTCAAACTGGTCAACGCCACGTTGCTGAACGCTGCCGCCGTTTGCGCGGTTGGCGCGCCCGCGCCGTACAGCGTTTGGCTGATCGTGCCGCCGCCGGCCTCGGCGCCCGTCACCAACACAGACTGGGTCAGCAACGGATCTACGTCCCCATCGCCGACGTTCAAGGAGCTGAACGTAAAGCTGCCACCGTCTGTTTCAGTAACGACATATGTATAGATGCCGCCACCGCCGCCCGGAACCCAGGCGCAACAGGGTGAGATGCCGCCAGCGACATCAATGTTGCCAGTGCCGCTGCCGCCGGTGTTGTTGCCTGGCTGCATACCGCCGTAGGAAATGACGATCGTAAACCCGTTTTCAGTATAGGTGTTCGTACTTGTGTAACCGAGATAGTTGTAAGAACTCGCCTTGTTGTTTCCCAGCACGGTTGTGGAGGCAGCCTGCGCGCTGGACAGGCACATAACGCAAAGTGCCAACGCCCCGACGACACCCAAGCCAATTCGACGCAACGACATACAGTTGACCTTTCAATAGTCCCCGAAAAAGCGACGAACTTTTGCGAGCGACGCCAGATCTTCCCTGCTACAAAAAAATCGTAACGCTCTCAATCGCAAAAACTAAAAAATGGTTAACAAAACGCGTTATCTCGTTTCAGGGAGTGCCATCGCATGCGCCGAAATCCCCTTCGGAGGTTCACCATGGTGTGCGAGTCACGCTATCTGTCTATTCCCCCCGCCTGCCGGCGGCGTTCGCCCATTCCAAAGACCGCCCCTTAATAATAAAACGCTTTGTGCTTCTCTGGATCAAAAGAAGAAGCCTAAACCTCCATTGCCACACAAACCGGCACATGATCCGATGTCTGCTGCCAATCCCGCGCCTCCGTCAAAATCGTAAACCCGGTCGGCGTCAAATCCGGCGTGGTCCAAACATGATCCAACCGCCGCCCCCGATTGGACGCCCGCCAATCCTTGTTCCGATACGACCACCACGTATAAAGCTTCTCCGAATCCGGCACGAACATCCGCACCGCATCCACAAACCCCTCACGCTGCCACGCCAGCAACCCGTCGGTCTCCACCGGCGTATGGCTCACCACGCCCAACAACTGCTTGTGGCTCCAAACATCATGCTCCAACGGCGCGATGTTCAAATCCCCCACCAGCACACTCCGCCTGGGCGGATTGGCCCGAAACCAGGCCGTCGCCTCCGCCACGAAATCCAGCTTGTGCCCAAACTTCTCGTTCACATCCCGGTCGGCCACATCGCCCCCCGCCGGCACATAGAAATTATGCACCGTCACCGGCCCAGACGGCGTGGCCACCTCGGCCGCGATATGCCGGCAATCCCCCCGCCCACACCAATCCGGCGTCGTGGTCACATGCGTCAGCGGCAGCCGCGACAAAATGGCCACCCCATTATACCCCTTCATCCCGGCCCGCACGTAATGCGGATAGCCAAGATCGGGCAGGGGGGCATGCGGGAACAACTCGTCCGGAACCTTGGTTTCCTGCAGGCAGATCACATCCGGGTTCAACCCGGCAATCAGCCCGTCCAGCAACGGCAGCCGCAGCCGCAGCGAATTGATGTTCCAGGTGGCGATGCGCAAGGATTGGGTCATACCCCAATGGATCGCCCGTCAGCCCGCATCTGACAAGGGGTCTGCTTGACGGCGCGGCGCGATGGACTAGCTTTCGGCCAATCGAATCCCGGGAGAGACACCAAATGCTGCGCAGGACCTTCGCCATCGCCATGCTCGCCGCCATGCCGGCGCTGGCGCAAGCCCAGCCTGTCCAAATCGGCGCCATCGAAATCCTCAGCGGCCCGAACGCCGCCTACGGCGTGGCCATCCGCGGCGGCCTCGAACTGGCGCTGGACGAGATCAACGTCAAAGGTGTGCTCGGCGGCCGCAAGATCCAGCTCACCGTCGAAGACAGCGCCGCCAACAAGGACCAGGCCATCAACGCCGCCCGCAAGCTGATCGGCCGCGACAAGGTCATCGCCATCATCGGGCCGACATTGTCCAACGAGATGTTCGCCGTCGGCCCCGTCACCAACGAGCGCAAGATCCCCACCCTCGGCACCTCCACCACCGCCGCCGGCATCACCGACATCGGGCCCTACATCTTCCGCACCTCGCTGCCCGAGAGCGACGTCATCCCCGTCACCCTCAAGGCGGCCCAGGCCCGCGGCGTCAAAACCATCGCCCTGATGTATGCCAACGACGACGCCTTCTCGAAATCCGGCTTCGACGTGATGAAGGCCGCCGCCGAAAAGGCCGGCCTGAACATCCTCACCATCGAAAGCTTCGGCCAGAAAGACACCGACTTCTCCGCCCAGCTCACCAAGATCAAAGGCCTGAAGCCAGACGCCATCGGCATCTCCGCTTTGGTCGAACCCACCTCCGGCGTCCTGCTGCAAGCCCGCCAGCTCGGCTTCGGCAAGGAAACCCTGTTCATCGGCGGCAACGGCGCCAACTCGCCCAAGCTCGGCGACATCGCCGGCCCCGCCGCCGACGGCCTCATCGTCGGCTCGCCATGGTTCATCGCCAAGAAGGCCGACGGCAACGAAGCCTTCGTCGCCGCCTTCCAGGCTCGCAACAACGGCAAAACCCCGGACCAGTTCGCTGCCCAGGCCTATGACGCCATGAAAATCATGGCCGCCGCCATCGACCGCGCCGGCGAGGCCACCCCCGAGAAAATCCGCGAAGCCCTGACCAAAACCGACTTTACCGGCGTCATGGGTCCGTTCCAATTCAACGACCAGCGCAGCCCGGCCACGGCGGCCGGTGTGGTGGTGCTTGTCATGCGTGGCGGGAAGTTCACCATCCTCGACTGAGCCTTCCCCCCCAATCTTGAATGATCTATGACATGCGGCCCGCGCGACAGTTTGTTGCGCGGGCTTATTGTTTTTGAGTGGTCCCGAACGATGCTCGCCCAGCAGCTCGTCAACGGCGTCCTTTTGGGCGCCACCTATGCCCTGTTCGCCCTCGGCTTCACGCTGATGTTCGGCGTGCTGCGCGTGATCAACCTCACCTATGGCTTCTACTTCTCAGCCGGCGCCTTCCTGTCGCTGTGGCTGACGAAAAGCCTGGGCCTGGACATCTGGCTGGCACTCCCTTTGGCCGCCATCGGCGCCGGCATGATGGCGGTGGTGATCGACTGGCTGCTGCTGACCCGTCTGCGCCACCGCCCCACCGCCGAACTCGACTCCCTGATGGTCACCCTCGGCGCCGTCCTGGCGCTCTATTCCGGCATGACGGCCCTGCTTGGCCCAGACATCCGCCGCCTGCCGCCCGGCCTGGTCAGTGCGGACGCCTTCGTCATCGCCGGCCTGCGCGTCACCACCGCCCAACTTCTCATCCTCGGCTCCACCATCATCCTGGTGGGCCTCCTTCTGGCCCTCATGCGCGGCACCCGCCTGGGCCTTGCCATCCGCGCCATGGCCGAACGCCCAGACGCCGCCGGCCTCATGGGCATCAACACCGCCCGCGCCACCGCCTTGGTCTCCCTCCTCTCCGGTAGCCTCGCCGGCGCCGGCGGCGTGCTGATCGGCCTGAATTTCAACGCCATCCACCCTTACATGGGCGAGTCGATGATGTTGCGCGGCTTCGTGGTCATCATCGTCGGCGGCCTCGGCGACATTCGCGGCGCCCTCGTGGCCGGCGTCGCCCTCGGCGTGGTTGAAGTCCTCACCGCCGGCTACGTCTCCTCCGGCCTGAAGGAGGCCGTCGCCTTCGCCATCCTCGTGGCCGTCCTCTGGACCCGCCCCCAAGGCCTGTTCGGCCGCGCAGTGGTGAGACGCGCATGACAATCCCCCCCTGGCTCGATGACTTCCTCTGGACCTACCAGAACCTGGTCCACGCCCTCGGCGTCAACGGCCTGCTGGCCCTGTCCATGTATGTGGTGCTGGCCGTCGGCCAACTCTCGCTCGGCCAGGCCGCCTTCATGGGCCTCGGCGCCTATTCCTCCGCCCTCATGACGCTGAAGCTGAAACTGCCCTTCCTCGTCGTCCTGCCCGCGAGCTGCATCGTCCCGGTCGCCTTCGCCCTGGCCATCGGCGTCCCCACACTCAGACTTTCAGGCGTCTACCTCGCCATCGCCACCATCGGCCTCGGCGAGGTCCTGCGCGCCGTCTACCTGAACGTGGACATGCTCGGCGGCGCCCTCGGCCTGAACGGCATCCCCGAAAGTGCCGAAACCTGGATGATCTACGGCCTCCTCGCCGCCGCCATCACCGCCCTCTGGCTGGTCGGCCGCAGCGGCATCGGCCGCGCCATGGAGGCCATCCGCGAGGATTCAATCGCCGCCTCGGTCATGGGCGTCAACGTCGCCCGCTACCAGCTTTGCGCGCTGGTTGCCTCCGCCGTCCTCGCGGGCATCGCCGGCGCATTGTCCGCCCACGTCTCCAGCTTCATCGGCCCCAACGAATACGGCTTCGAACCGGCCGTCACCATCCTCGCCTTCGCCCTGCTCGGCGGCATCGGCACCCCCATCGCCCCCGTCGCCGGCGCATGGTTCCTCACCCTGCTGCCCGAACTGATGCGCGACCTCCCAGAAATCCGCCTGGCCCTGAACGGCATGATCATCGTCCTGGCGGTGCTGTTCCTCCCCCGCGGATTGCTCGGCTGGCGCATGGGGCGGCGCGCGGCATGACCCTTCTTCAAACCACCGGCCTCACCCGCCGCTATTCCGGCCTCGTCGCCGTCGATCACGTCGATCTGGTCATCCCCAAAGGTGGCGTTCACGCCGTCATCGGCCCCAACGGCGCGGGCAAAACCACGCTGTTCAACCTGCTGTCCGGCCTCGTCGTGCCCAGCGAAGGCGCCATCGCGCTGGATGGCACCACCATCACCGCCCTGCAGCCGCATCAGCGTGCGGCCCTCGGCATGGCCCGCACCTTCCAGAACATCCGCATCTTCGGCGCGATGACGGTGCTGGAAAACGTGCTCACCGGCCTGCACACCACCCTGCATGCCAGCCTGCTCGCCGTCATCGCCCGCCTCCCCAGCTTCCGCGCCGAGGAACGCCGCGCCATCGACAGCGCCCGCGCCGCCCTCGACCTCGTCGGCCTCTCCGCCCGCGCCGACGACCCCGCCAGCAGCCTCGCCTATGGCGACCAACGCCGCCTGGAAATCGCCCGCGCCATGGCCCAGCAGCCCCGCCTGCTGCTGCTGGACGAGCCAGCCGCCGGCATGAACCCGGCCGAAACCGTGGCCCTGGCCGAACTGGTACGCAAAATTGCCTCCGTTGGCACCACGGTCCTGCTGGTGGAACACGACATGGGCTTCGTCATGGGCCTCAGCGACACCGTCACCGTGCTGAATTTCGGCCGCCAGATCTTCACCGGCTCCCCCGCCGCCGTGCGCCGCGAACCCGCGGTGGTCGAGGCCTATCTCGGCGCCCGCCTCGCCGCAAAACTACAGGCCCAACATGGCTAGCACCCTCGAAATCCACGGCCTCACGGTCGCCTACGGCCGCACCGAAGCCGTGCGCGGCATCGACATCTCGGTCCAAGCCGGCCGCGTCGTGTGCCTGATCGGCGCCAACGGCGCCGGCAAAACCAGCACCATGCGCGCTCTCTCCGGCCTGCTCCGCCCGCGCTCCGGCTCCATCAAGCTGGACGGCGTGGAAATCTCCGGCCTGCGCCCCCACCGCATCGCCGCCCTCGGCCTGCTCCAGGTCCCCGAAGGCCGCCAGATCTTCGCCGAACTCACCGTCGCCGAAAACCTCACCCTCGGCGCCTGGCTGGTGTCGGACCGCGCCGAGATCGAACGCCGCAAGGACGGCGTGCTGCACCGCTTCCCCCGCCTGCGCGAACGCCTGGGCCAACTCGCCGGCAGCATGTCCGGCGGCGAACAGCAGATGCTGGCCCTCGGCCGCGCCCTGATGGGCAACCCGCGCGTGCTGCTGCTGGACGAGCCCAGCATGGGCCTGGCCCCGCTGTTCGTGGACGAAATATTCGCCATCATCACCGACCTCAAGCGCGAGGGCATCACCATCCTGCTGGTCGAACAGAACGCCTCCGCCGCGCTGGAAGTGGCGGACGACGCCTATGTGCTGGAAAACGGCGCCATCGTCCTGTCCGGCCCCGCCTCTGAAATTGCTGAAAATCCAGCTGTGGCGGCCGCCTACCTGGGCGGCTGATCGCCGCCGTTAAGCGAGCGTTCATACAATTCGCATATCAAAGGCCGGACCTTGCAGTCCGCCGGTCGATTTTTGCAATTGGATAGCCCCCGTGAAACACATCACGATTTTTCAGCGGCTGATGCTGATCCTGCTCACGTTGACGATCGCGTTCGGCGTGGTGATGGCCGCCGAGATTGTTGGTCTGCGGAGCACGATCGTGGCCGAGCGCGATCACAAACTGCACGACCAGGTGGAGAGCGCGGTGGCGCTCGTGGCCAGCTTCAACGCCCAGGCAGTGGCCGGGACAATGCCGCTGGACCAGGCAAAAATCGCAGCGGCGGACGCCCTTCGTTCCATGCGCTGGAGCGGCAGCGAGTATTTCGGCGCCTACAAGTTTGACGGTACCACCTTGGTGCATTGGAACGCTGCGAATGAAGGCCGAAACCGGTGGGAGGCGGCAGACTCGCATGGCGGCAAGCCGGTGCAGGCCCTGATCAACGCCGCCCGATTGGGGGACGGCATGTTCACAGCCACCTCGCCGCGCGCCAACAGCACCATCGAGACCACCAAGCGCGGCTACGCGGCCGTGTATGCCCCGTGGGAATGGGTGGTGCAGACCTCCGTCGCCGTTGATGACATCGATGCCACGGTGCAGGAGCGCATCATCCAGATCAGCCTTGTCGCGGCCGCCATTCTGACCTTGGCCATAGGCATCTGCGTCATTCTCGGGCGCGGCCTCTCGCGGCCACTTCAGGCACTGTGCAAGGTGATGGACGGCCTTTCGGACGGCAACATCGCATCCACCATTCCCTACACCGATCGCCGCAACGAAACCGGCCGGATCGCGCGCGGCCTGGACCTGTTGCAAACCCGCCTGCAGGAAGCCTCGACCCAGCGCAATTCCGTCGAAACCATTCGCCTCGCCACCGAGCAGGCAAGCCGTGCCACCATCCGTGATCTTGCCACCGTGCTGGAGAGCAAGGTGGGGCGGATCGTCAGCAGCGTCACCTCAGCCGCCGGCAACATGCGCGTGGCCGCGTCGGACATGTCCAACGCGGTCGGCCACACCAGCGACCGTTCCCACGCCGTGGCCGGGGCGGCGGAGCAGGCCTCCACCAACGTGCAGACGGTGGCCGCCGCCGCTGAGCAGCTTGGCAGCTCGGTTGTCGAGATCAGCCGGCAAATGATGCGCTCTCAGGTCATCGCCCAGCAGGTCGAGCAAGACACGCGGCGCACGGACGAGACAATCAAGGGCCTCGCCGCCGCAGCGGTTAAAATCGGCGAGGTGGTCAGTCTCATCAACAACATCGCCAGCCAGACGAACCTGCTGGCGCTCAACGCCACCATTGAGGCAGCGCGGGCAGGGGAGGCCGGCAAGGGCTTTGCCGTGGTGGCGTCCGAGGTGAAAATCCTCGCCAGCCAGACCGGCCGCGCCACCGAGGAGATCGCAGCCCAGGTCACTGCCATTCAAACCACCACCCGTGCGGCGGTGGATGATATTCGCGCCATTTCCACCACGATTCTGGAATTGAACCAGATCGGCACATCCATCGCCGCAGCCATTGAACAGCAGGGCGCCGCCACGCAGGAAATTGCGCGCAACACCAACCAGGCCGCTGAAGCCACCGTGGCCGTAACGGATGTGATCGGCAAAATCTCAGACGAAATCAACGGCACAGGCGCACGCGCCGCCGATGTCTCCGTCAATGCCACCGGCGTGGAGGCCCATGCGCGTGAGCTGGAGGCCGAGGTGCAAAACTTCTTGGCCACGCTGCGCGCCGCATAAACACGAAGCCCACCGCCTGACGGACAAAATCCGTCAGGCGGTCCCGTCGGATCAGACGATGGTGGTCTTGACCACACCAACCCCGGCAACAACACCTTCCAGCACATCACCCTTGCCGGCGGCGGCAACACCCTCGGGCGTGCCAGTAAAGATCAGGTCACCGGCTTCCAGACGCACCAGCTTGGACAGATACGCAATCGTCTCCGCAATCGACCAGATCATGAACGAAAGGTCGCTGGTCTGGCGCACCTGACCGTTCACCTTCAATTCGATCAACCCATTGTTCGGATCGGCCACAGCACTGGCCGGCACCATGAGGCCGATCGGAGCCGAGTGATCGAAACCCTTCGCCATGTCCCACGGCCGGCCGGCCTTCTTCGCATCGGCCTGAATATCCCGGCGCGTCATGTCCAGGCCCGCGGCATAGCCCCAGACATGCGACATCGCATCCTCTTCGCTGATGTCAGTGCCGCCGCTGGCAAGGCCGACCACAAGCTCCATCTCATGATGCATGTCGCTGGTCATCGTCGGATACGGCATATCCGCCCCACCGGTCAGCAGGCTGTCAGCTGGCTTGCAGAAAAAGAACGGCGCTTCCCGATCCGGGTCATGGCCCATCTCGCGGGCGTGGGCGGCATAGTTGCGCCCCACGCAAAAGATCCGCCGCACAGGAAACGAACCGCCGCCAGCCACGGGAATGCTGACAATCGGCGGCGGCGAGATGACATACGCGCTCATGCGAAGGCTCCTTGGGAACAAGCGTTGGGAATGCGGTGAAAGAATGAAAACACGCCACACCGTAGACAAGGCGCGCCGTGCCGGAAAGACGTCTCGCTATAGGCACTCGCCAACCCTGCCTCGAACTGTCATATCCGCGCGCAACGAATTTGTAATGCACGAACGGGAACGGCCACATGAGCGCGGCGAGCACGTCTAAATGGCTCTATCTTCAGGTTTTGGTGGCCGTCGTCGTCGGCGCGGCACTGGGGCATTTCTACCCAGATCTCGCCAAGCAGATGAAGCCCTTGGGCGATGCGTTCGTGAAGCTGGTGCGCATGTTGATCGCACCGATCATCTTTCTCACCGTCGTCGTCGGCATCGGCAAACTCAGCAACAGCGCCTCGGTCGGCCGCATCGGCCTGAAGGCGATTGTGTATTTCGAGGTTCTGACCACCTTCGCCATGATCATCGGCCTCGCCGTCGGCCATTTCGTGGCCCCCGGCGCGGGCGTGAACGCAGACCCGGCCAAGCTTGATCCGAAGGCCGTGCAAAGCTTCATCTCGGCCCCGCATCTCACCATCACCGACTTCATCCTCAACGTCATCCCCGACACGGTGGTCGGCGCCTTCTCCAAGGGCGACATCCTGCCGGTGCTGTTCTTCGCCATCCTGTTCGGCATCGGATGCGCCCAGCTTGGTGAGCGCGGCAAGGGCCTGGTCCACGTTCTGGACGAAGCCAGCCACGCCTTCTTCCGCGTCGTCGGCCTCATCATGAAGGTCGCCCCCATCGGCGCGTTCGGCGCCATGGCCTTCGTCATCGGCCAGTACGGCATCAAAACCCTGTTCTCGCTGGCCTGGCTGATGGGCGCCTTCTACCTCACCTGCTTCCTGTTCGTGTTCATCGTGCTCGGTCTGGTCATGTCCATGACCGGCCTCAGCCTGATCAAGCTGATGCGCTATCTGTCTGACGAGTTCTTCATCGTCCTCGGCACCTCCTCGTCCGAAGCCGCCTTGCCGACCCTGATGGAAAAGCTGGAACGCCTCGGCTGCGGCAAGCCGCTGGTGGGCCTCGTGGTCCCCCTCGGCTACGCCTTCAACCTCGACGGCACGTCCATCTACTTCACCATGGCCATCGCCTTCATCTCCCAGGCGCTGAACATCCCGCTCAGCCTCGAAGAATGGGCCGGCATCCTGGTCATCCTGCTGCTCACCTCCAAGGGCGCTGCCGCCATCACCGGCGGCGGCTTCATCACCCTGGCGGCCACGCTGGCCACGCTGAACGGCAAAATTCCGGTCGCCGGCATCGTGCTGGTCTTCGCCATCGACCGCTTCATGAGCGAGGCCCGCGCCATCACCAACCTGTTCGGCAACTCGGTCGCCACCATCTTCATCTCCTGGTGGGAAGGCACGCTCGACCTCGAACGCGCCCGCGCCGTGCTGAACGGCCAGGACGTGCCCGACCTCGAAGACGCCATCGCCTGATGGACATCGAGGTCATCTCAGACGTCATCTGCCCGTGGTGCTTCATCGGCAAGCGCCATCTGGAAGGCGCTCTGGCGCTGCTGGCCGAGGACGGGCTGGTGTTCGGGGTGCGCTGGCGCCCCTTCCAGCTCAACCCGGACATGCCGGCCGAGGGCATCTCACGTGAGATGTATCGCACCGCCAAGTTTGGCAGCCTCGCCCGCTCGCGCGAACTCGATGCCGGCGTGGCGCAGTCCGGCCAGGTGGTCGGGCTGGACTTCAACTTCGCCGGCATGCTGCGCACCCCCAACACCATCCAGGCGCATCGCCTGATCCGCCTGGCAGGTGCCGCCGGCCTGCAAGACGCGATGGTCGAACGCCTTTTCACCGCCTATTTCCAGGAAGGCCAGGACATCGGCGCCGATCCCGTCCTGCTGGAACTGGCACGCGAGGTGGGCTTCGATGCCCAGGCCCTGGCCGGCGATGAAGGCCTTGTCGAAGTCCGCGCCGATGACGCCGCCGCCCGCAACGGCGGGCTCAATGGCGTGCCGAGCTTCCTGATGAAAGGCTATCTCCTCTTCTCCGGCGCCATGCCGGCCGAAGCGATGGCAACCCAGTTCCGCAAGGCGCATGCCGTGCTGACCGCACGAGGCGACTGACCTCCATAGGCTCTTGCGGCACAAGCCCAAATACTTTCCAGTGTGTGCAAAGAAACACGGGGAAGCATCATGCGGTTTGTGAGTTACGCGGCGGGCGATATCGCCTCCTACGGATTGTTGCAGAACAACGGCGATGTCCTCGACCTGCCCGCAGCAGCGATCAGGATCGGCGAGACGCTCCCCGCCACCCTGCTTGCCTTCATCGCCGCCGGCCCAGCCGCCGTGGCCGCAGCCAAAAGCGCCGCCGCCGCCCCGGCCTCGCAAACCGCCTCCGCCATTCGCCCTGCCGCCGGCCTGCACCTCACAGCCCCCATCCCGCGCCCCTCCAAGAACGTGTTCTGCGTCGGCCGCAACTACCGCGAACATGTGGCCGAAGGCTATCGCGCCGCCGGCACCGCGCCGAAATACCCAGAATATCCGCAGTTCTTCACCAAGCCCCCCACCGCCGTCATCGGGCCAGACGCAGCGTTCTTCCACGACCCCGCCGTCACCCAACGGCTGGACTACGAAGTCGAACTCGCCCTGGTCATCGGCACCGCCGGCCGCGACATCGCCCCGGACGATGCGCTGGGCCACATCTTCGGCGTCACCATCCTCAACGACATCACCGGCCGCGACCTCCAACGCCGGCACGAACAATGGTTCAAAGGCAAAGGCCTGGACCGTTCCTGCCCCATGGGCCCCTACATCCTGCACCGGGACTCCATCACCGATTTCACCAAGTTCGAATTGTCGCTCACGGTGAACGGCGAAGAACGCCAGCGCAGCACCACCGACCAACTGATCTTCCCCATCCCCACCATCCTCGCCTCGCTCTCCGCCGGCCTCACACTGGAACCAGGCGACATCATCGCCACCGGCACCCCCTCCGGCGTCGGCTACGCGATGGACCCGCCGCATTACCTCGTGGCCGGCGATGTGGTGGTCTGCACCATCAGCGACCTCGGCAGCCTCACCACGCCCATCCAGGCGTATGTGAAGTGAGCCGACCGGCCCAACAGCCCTTGCCCCAGGCCTGGCCGAAAGGCCGGAGCCTGGCGGTGTCGGTCAGCGTCATGCTGGAAGGCTGGAGCGACGGCGCCGCCCCCGGTGTCGGCCCCATGGGCAACGTGCTGAAACCCGGCACGCTGGACCTGCAAGCCCGCTCCTGGGCCGATTACGGCGTCCACGAAGGCGCATGGCGGCTGCTGGACGTCCTGTCCGCCGCCGACACCCACGCCGTGTTCTACATCAGTGGCATCCTGGCCGAACGCCACCCCACTCTGGTGCGCGCCATCGCCGATGCCGGCCACAACGTGGCAGCCCATGGCTGGGCGCAGGAGATCATCCCCGCCACGCAATCACCCGAAGCCGAACAGGCCGACCTCGCCCGCTGCATCGCAGCCCTCGAAGCCGCCAGCGGCCACCGCCCAAGCGGCTGGCTTAGCCCCCGCTGCACGCCCAGCGCCCACACCACCGAATTCCTCGCCGCCGCCGGCCTCTCCTGGCACGCCGAGTTCTTCGACCAAGACCTTCCGCGCGTGGTGCACACCCCAAGCGGCGCCATCACCGGCGTGCCCTTCACCATGGAGGTGAACGACATGCCCCTCTCCGTCCGCTACGGCAGCGAGCCAGAGGCCTACACCAGAACCCTGGCCCGCATCCTCAACGGTTGGCCCGCCTTCGCCAGCCGCGCCGCGTGCCTCGATGTCACGGTCCACGCCCATGTCTACGGCCGCCCGATGGGCGCCATCGAGTTCGCCAACTCGCTGGCCCTCCTCAAACAGCACGACGCCACGGTCTGGACCACCCACCACAACACTCTGGCCGCCGCCTTCACCCCGTAGGTCGGGCACCGCCCGACCCACCACGCCCTCAATCGAAGGCCGCCTCCGGAACCCGGATGGGGGCCTTCGCCTTGCGCACCGCCGCCACCACCTGCGCCAACAGCAACAACACGCAAGCCCCCACAAAAAATGCACTGATCGGCCGGTCAATAAACGTCGCCAGACTCCCGCGTGACAGCAGCACCGACCTGCGGAAATTCTCCTCCAACCGCGGCCCCAGCACGAACCCCAACAAAATGGGCGCCGGCTCAAACCCCAACTGCAACAACAGATACCCAAACGCCCCGAACGCCAGTGTCGCCGCCACGTCGAACATCTCGTTGCGCGCCGCAAACACGCCGATGCACACAAAGAACAACGCCGTCGGATACAGGAACCGATACGGCACGCTCAGCAACTTCACCCAGATGCTGATCATCGGCACGTTCAGCACCACCAGCATAATGTTGCCAATCCAGAATGATGCGATCAGGCCCCAGAAAATATCCGGCTGTTCCACAATCAGGCGCGGACCGGGCTGGATGCCATGGATCATCAACGCCCCCAGCAGCAGTGCCATCACGGCATCGCCCGGAATGCCCAGGCTCATGGTGGGAATGAAATCGCCCTGCACCGCCGAATGGGTCGACGCCTCCGGACTCGCCACGCCCTCGATCGCACCATGCCCAAACCGCTCGGGGGTTTTCGAGATCTTCTTCTCCGTGGCATAGGCGATGAACGAGGCAATGGTCGGCCCGGTGCCCGGGATCAACGAACACAGGCTGCCAATAAACGTCCCGCGCAAAATCGGCGGCAAAGCGGTGCGCAAATCCTGCCGCGTCGGCCGCAAATCCCGGAACCCCAGCTTCACCGCACGCGGCGTGGTGGGGGCCGCGCCGTTCACGCTTTTCAGGAACTCGGCAATCCCAAACAGCCCCAGCGACACAGCCACCAGTTCCAGCCCATCGGCCATTTCCAGAAACCCGAACGTGAACCGCTCGCTGCCGGTGTTCACATCGGTTCCAACCAGGCTCAACAGAATGCCAAACAACGTCATCGACACGCCCTTGACCGGTGATCCCTTGGCCAATGTCGAACCCGCCAGCAGCCCCAGCAGCATCAGCGAGCAGATCTCCTGCGGCCCGAACTTGAAGGCGATATTGGCAATGTACGGCGCCATGAAGATCATCTGGATAATACCGAACGCAGCGCCGATAATGGCCGCCAGCATCGTAATCCCAAGCGCCACCCCGCCGCGCCCCTGCTTGGTCATGGGGTAGCCATCCAGACACGTCACCGCATGCGGCGGATGGCACGGCAGGTTCAGCAAAATCGAACAGATCGCCCCGCCATACTGCGCGCCGTAATAAATGCCAGACAGCATCAGCAACGCCGCCACCGGCTTCATCGCAAACGTCAGCGGCAGCAGAATGGAAATGGTCGACAGCACGCCCATGCCAGGCAGAACGCCCACCATATTGCCGATCAACACTCCCAGAAAGCACCACATCAAATTCTGCGGATCGAGTGCCACCGAGAAGCCGTGCATCAATCCAACGAGGCCAACATCCATCAGATCAATCCCCGCACGATCGGAAACTGTATTTTCAGCCCGAATGAAAACAACAACACGCCAAACACCGCCACGGCCAACGCCAACAAGGCCGCTTCCCGCAAACTGGTCGTGCGGGTGCCAAGCGCGCCCACGAACACGCAGGCGAAAATGGCCGGAAACAACCCCGCCGATTTGGCAAGAGCGATGAACAGCACAACAGACGCCGTGATGGCCGCCGCCCCGCGCCAATCGGGCGCACCCACCGCGTGGCCATCATGCGCATCCGGCGCCGGCGCACGCAGAATGGCCATCAGCGCGCCCATCACCACCAGCCCTACGCCCAGCGCCACGGGAAAGAAGCCAGACCCCATCGCGGTCAGCTTCCCAACCCCATAGGACCAGCCTTCCACAATGGCGCCGGCCCCGATCATCGCCATCAAGGCGCCGGCATAGTAATCGCGATTGCGTTGAAAACCCGTCATGCGGACAACTCCTGCATCAAGGCGAAAAGTGTCGGTTGGCGCTCGAACCCAATCCCCGGCGCGTCGGGCAGATTGAGCGTGCCATCGGTCACGTCCATGCCCTCGGCATAACCGCCGAATGCACCGAAAACCCCAGGATAGGCCTCGCAACTTCCCAACCCGAGACCAGCGGTCACAGCAAACGACATCATGTTGCCGCCATGCGGAAACACCCGCGTCCGGCTGCCGCCATGGGCCTCCAGCGCCACCACCATCTCGGCAAAGGCCGCAATGCCATAAGCCTGTGGCGGATCGATCTGCAACACGTCCTGCCCGGTGCGAAACCCAGCGAATTGCAGCAGGTTCTTCACATCCGCCAGGCAGAACAAATTCTCGCCGGTGGCCAGGGCCGGCGCATACATGGCGGCCAGTTCAGCGAACTCGCCAAACGCCTGCGGCGCGCATGGCTCCTCAAACCAACGCAGATCATAAGGCGCCAGCCGCGCCGCATATTCCTTCGCCCGCGCCAGCGACAACGCGCCGTTGGCGTCCACCGCCAAACGCTGGGGATCGCCCAGAATCGTCAACGCCACATCCAGCCTGCGGCAATCGTCATCCAACGCCACGCCACCGGTCTTGATCTTCACATGGGTGTAGCCGGAATCCAGATGCCGCCTGATCTCGCTGTCCAGCGCTGCAAGATCGCCTTCCGGCTGATACCATCCCCCGCCGACATAAACCGGAATCGCGGTCCGCACCGGCCCGGTCCCGTAACGCTCCGCCAGCACATCCCACAGCGGCCGGTCCTGCGCCTTGGCCACCGCATCCCACACCGCCGTCTCAATCGTGCCGATCGGCACCGAGCGTTCCGCATCTCCGCCCGGCTTCTCCCGCAGCGCCATCCGCGCCGCCACCTTCGCAGGGTCCAGCAAACCCGCAGCACACATCAACGACTCTGGCGGTGCTGCCAACACGCGCGGAATGAACCGCTCCCGCATCGCCGCCCCGCACGCATACCGCCCGGTGGAGTTGAACGCATAACCCACCACCGGCTTGCCGCCGCGCATCACATCGGTGATCACGGCCACAACCGAGGTCGTCATTTCCGAAAAGTCGAAGGCAGCGTTGCGCATGGCCGACTGCACCGGCACGGCTCGCTCACGAATGGCTGTAATGCGCATCGCCTAGACCGGGGTAATGCCGGACTTCGTGATAAGATCTCGCCATTTCGGAACCTCCTCGGCAATCCGCTTCGTCAATCCAACGGGCCCGTTCGCCAGCACGTCAAAGCCCGCCTTCTGCAACTGGGCATGAATGTCGCGGTCGTTGAGAATGCCGATGGTGGTCTTGACCAATGCATCCACAATCGGCTGCGGCGTCTGCGCCGGCGCCAGAAAGGCCTGGAACGTGTCGGTGACGAAATCTGGATACCCCAACTCGATCATCGTCGGCACGTTCGGCAATTCCGGCCACCGCGTGCGCCCGGTCACCGCCAGCGCGGTCAGCGCCCCGGCCAAAATCTGCGGCAAGGCGGGTGGCAGAGACACGCAGGCAACCGGCGTGGTGGAGCCAAGAATGGCCTGAATCGCAGGGCCAGCGCCCGCATAGGGCACGTGCACCATCTGGATGCCGGCCACCACCTTCAGCAACTCACCCGACAGATGGGGCGTTGTGCCGATGCCGGCGCTGGCATAGCTCAGCCCGCCCGGGTCCGCCTTCGCCTTGGCAATCAACTGCGCCATCGTGGTGATGCCGGATTTCGGATCTGCCAGAAACACGTTGGGCGACGTCCCCAACTCCACCAAAGGCGCGAAATCCTTATATGGGTCGTAAGGGACCTTCTTATAAAGTCCCGGATTGACCACCAGCGCCGACGAATGCAGCAACAGCGTGTATCCGTCCGCATCCGCCTTCGCCACAGCCCCCGCGCCAATATTGCCGCCCGCGCCGGCGCGGTTCTCCACAATGAACGACCCACCCATCCGCTCACTGAGATGCGCCGAGACAATGCGGGCCATAATGTCGGTCGGCCCAGCCGGCGCAAACGGGACAATGATCTTCACTGGCCGGTCCGGATATCCGGCCGCACGGGCCTGGCTGGTCGCAGCAACAAGGCCGGTGGCGGCAAGAAGGGCGGTCCGGCGGGTGATCAAGCGCATGGGAGTCTCCTCGCGGTGCTTTGATGCACCGTCATTGTGGGGCGGCACGTTTCCGTGCCGCCATTCTCAGCAAATTTAGCGGATGACGATCGGGTTGAGGGGCGAGCCGACCGCACCGGTGATCGGCAGGGCAGGGGCCACGAACATGAAATCATAGACCTTGTCCTCGGCGCACACGCGGCCGAGTTCATCGAGCTTGAAGATCTCACCCATCGTCAGACCCATGATGGGAATGCAGATCCAGTGCCAAGGCTGGTTGATGCCCTCGGCATTGTTCGGCCGCACTTCCACGCCCCAGGTATCGGTGGCGATGGCGGCAATCTGCTTTTCCTGCAACCAGTCCAGCGTCTCGAAATCCAGCCCCGGCGCATCCCCGCCCGGATAGCCATCCCACGAGCCGGCGGCGAGGCATTTTTCCATCTGTCCCGTGCGCAGCAGGATATGATCGCCCCGCCCCACAGTCACGTTCTGCGACGTGCAGCACGCATCCAGCACATCGTTGGTGATGGCAAAGCCGTCCGGCAGCCAGTCCAGCCCAAGATGACGCGCAATATCGAGCAGCACGCCGCGCCCGACCATCTTCTCCTTGGTGTGCTGAATGCCCGCCTTTGCCGCCCCGAACGACGACACTTCGCGGCAGTCGTACCCGTTCCACATATGGTTGTCGTAAAAGATGTGCCCCAGCCCGTCCCAATGCGTGCCCGCCTGCAACGGAAACAGCACCATGTCGTCGGCCGAACGAATGCCGCGCTTGTCCAGCGTGCCGGAATACGCATCCGACCCGCTGCGCAGCATGGTGTGCACCGGGTTGAACCGCCCAACAGGCGGAAAGTTCGTCTTGCCGCCCTGCGGGCCGTCCTTGTCGTAATTCAGCGCCAGCGAGATCACCTGGCCTTTGCGCACCAAGGTGGCGGCGTGAACAATATCCTCTGCGGTGGTGTAGTTCAGCGTGCCGATCTGATCGTCCGGCCCCCATTTGCCCCAGTTCTTCAGCCGCGCGCACGCCTCATCCAGGCTGGCGCGTGTGACGCGGGTTGGTGCCCGCATTTCGATTTTCTGATTGGTGTCCATCGTTTCCTCCCCAGTCTTATTATTTATGATTTTGGGCTACGGCGGTGTATCGGCCCGAAATCCCGCCGCCAGGAACGGCACAATATGGCGCAACGCGGCATCCACATCGCCCGGATCGCAACTGCCGTTGGTCAAAGCCTGAATTCGCCCGGAATCGGCCATGGTATAGACCATGGCGCCCATCAGAAAGTGAAACCGCCACGACAACGCCTCGGGCGGAAGATTAGGCAGGCACTTCTGAAGGGCCGCGATGCACAGCTTGCTGGAATCATCGAACGCGTCCGACAAAATCCCCCGGCTGAACTCCTCCGGCTCTGTCGCCAGCCGGGCGCGCAACTTGGCAAACATCCGGTTCTCCGCTCCCACGGCCAAGGCCGGGCGCAGAAACGCCTCGATGACATCCTCCAGCGTCGCCGTGCGACCATCCTCAATCGCGGCCAGCAACCGCCGCCGCTCATCGGCAATCGGCCGCGCCCGGGCGGCAAAGATCTCGGCGAGCAAGTTCTCCTTCAGCCCGAAATGATAGTTCAGCGCCGCCAGGCTCACATCCGCCGCCGCCGCGATCGTGCGAATGCTCACCCCGTTCCAGCCCCGCTCGGCAAACAGCCGTTCGGCTGCGTCGATCAGGCGTTGCCGGACCGGCTTTGCCGGCAGGGGAAGGGCGGATTCTACGATAATGGACATGAGGTTAATCGCGCTGCCTTGACGGATACGAACGTTCGTATAGCGTGCTGACCACAAGGCCGGCTGTCAAGTGGCCGCGACTGCGGAGGGGATGACCAAAATAATGAGCAAGACCATTCTGAGCTGTGCCGTCACCGGCAACCAAACAACGCTGGCACAACACCCAGGCCTGCCCTGCACGCCCGAACAGATCGCCACTGCCTGCATCGAGGCCGCCAAGGCCGGTGCCGCCATCACCCACATCCATGCCCGCTACCCAGACGGTCGCCCGTCGATGGAACTGGCGCATTACAAAGAGATCGTGGACCGCATTCGCGCCAGCTCCACAGATGTCATCATCAACCTCACCACCGGCCCCGGCCAGCGCTTCGTCCCCAGCAAGGAAGACCCCAGCGTCGCCGGCCCCGGCACCACGCTCACCCACCCGATGCGCCGCGTCGAACACGTGCTGGCGCTAAAGCCCGAGATCTGCACGCTGGACCTCAACACCATGTGGTCCGGCACCTCGGCCGTCATCAACTCGCCCGAGAGCATCTCCGTGATGGCCGCCGCCATGAAGGAAGCCGGCTCCAAGCCCGAGCTTGAAGTGTTCGACGGCGGTGACATCCAGTTGGCAAAGATGCTGATCGAGAAAGGCGTGCTGGAAAGCCCGGCGCTGTTCCAGATCGTCACCGGCATCCGCTACGGCTTCGAGCAGACGCCGCAGACGATGGCCTATGCCCGTTCCATCCTGCCCCCCGGCGCCCACTGGGCCGGCTTCGGCATCGGCCGCATGGCGTTCCCCATGCTCGCCTCGGCGTTCCTGCTCGGCGGCCATGTCCGGTGCGGTCTGGAAGACGCGGTCAATCTCAGCCGCGGCGTCCTGGCGCCCGACAATGCGGCCATGGTGCGCAAGGCGGCCCATATCGTCGAGGAACTCGGCGGCGAACTGGCCACCCCGAAAGAGGCCCGCGCCCTCCTCGGCCTGAAGGGCTAACCCACTTCCCCGTTATTGCGCGGAAACCGTCCGCGCAATAACGGGCCTGCGTCCGACTTCCAACTCCGCATAGAACGGGGAGGCAACAATGACATCACGCCGAAGCTTTCTGACCGCATCGCTTGCCGGTGGCATGGCGTTCTGCGGCTGTGGCCTCCCCGATCGCGCCCACGCCCAATCTGCCGCACCGGCCCGCCTGCCGGTCTCGGTCGGCGGCAAGCGGGTCCGCACCGTGGACACCCACGCCCATTGCTACTTCCAGGACGCACTCGACCTGATGGGCGCCGATGCCTCCAAGGTCCTGCCCCCCGTCAAAGGCGTGCCGCAACACTTCCTCGCCAAAGCCGACGTGATGAAGGCGCGTCTGGCCGAAATGGACGACATGGGCATCGACATGGAAGTCCTGTCCATCAACCCCTACTGGTATGACCGCGACCGCGAAACCGCAGCCAAAATCTGCGACATCCAGAACACCCATTTCGCCGAACTCCGCGCGGCGTACCCCGACCGCATCCAGGCCTTCGCCTCGATCAGCCTGCAATTCCCCGACCTCGCGGTGCAGCAACTCGAAGACGCCGTCCGCAACAAGGGCCTGGCCGGTGCCGCCATCGGTGGCAGCGTCATGGGCGAAAACTTCTCCAGCGCCCGCTTCCACCCGGTCTGGGCCAAGGCCGAGGAACTCGGCGCCGTGCTGTTCATCCACCCGCAAAGCCAGCCTGAACTGGCCAAGCGCTATGCGGGCAACGGCTGGCTGTCCAACGTCATCGGCAACCCGCTCGACACCACCATCGCCCTGCAACACCTCATCTTTGAAGGCACGCTCGACAAGTTTCCCAACCTGAAGATCCTGGCGGCCCATGGCGGCGGCTACCTGCCGTCCTATGCCGCACGCGGCGACCACGGCTGCTTCGTCTCGCCGCAGAATTGCAGCAAGGACATCGTGCTGAAGAAGCAACCAAGTGAATACGTCACGCAACTCTATTTCGACGCCATGGTCTTCACCGCCGAAGGCCTGCGCCATCTGGTCGCCACCGTCGGCGCCAGCCAGGTTGTCCTCGGCACCGATCACCCCATCCCGTGGGAACAGCATCCGGTGGACCACGTGCTGAACACCACCACCCTCAGCGACGACGACAAGATCGCCATCCTGGGTGGCAACGCGGCAAGATTGCTGAAGGTGACAGTATGAAACGCGCTCTGTTCGGCTTGATGGCATTGCTGCTCGCAGGCGCGGCTTCTGCTGAAACCTATCCCTCCCACACCATCCGCGTGCTCGAACCGCTGGCGGCCGCGAGTGCCGTGGACACCGTCACCCGCATCGTCGCCGACAAGATGGGCCAGATCCTCGGCCAGAGCCTGTATGTCGACAACCAGCCCGGCGCCGCCGGCCTGCTCGGCATGCGCGCTGGCGCCCGCGCCGCACCGGATGGCTATACGGTGCTGGCGGTCAACGACAGCGTCCTCACCGTGCTGCCGAACATGCGCAAGGATGCTGGCTACGATCCACGCAAGGACTTCGTGCCCATCACCCTGCTGGTGAAGCTGCATTGGGCACTGATCTCCAATCCCGCGTTTCCGGCCAAAAACGTGCAGGAATTCATCGCCCTGGCAAAAGCCAAGCCAGGATCGATCGACTTCGGCACCGGTGGCCAGGGCAGCCCACAGCACATCGCCATGGAACTGCTGATGCGCGCCGCCGACATCAAGCTCACGCACGTCCCGTTTCGCGGTGTGACGCAGGCGCTGACAGACGTGGTGTCCGGCCACGTCCCGGTGATGTTCATCGCCCTCCCAGGCCCGCTGCCGTTCCTGGAAAGCAAACAGCTGAACTTCCTCGGCACTGCCGATGCAAAGCGCCTCGCCACGCTCCCCACCATTCCCACCATCGCCGAACAAGGCATGCCCGGCTTCGAATTCACCGCCTGGGCCGCCCTCTTCGCTCCCGGCGGCACCCCGCCGGCGGTGGTGGCCACGCTGAACAAGGCAGCCCTACAGGCGCTGGCGGACCCTGTGATCCGCAAGCAACTGACCGACCTCGGCTACGACGTGGTCGGCAGCACACCCGAAGACCTGCGCGACATCCTGGCGCAAGACTATGTGTCCAAGGGAGATCTGCTCCGTGCGGCCAACATCCATGCCGATTAACGCCGCCATCATCCGCCCCTCCGAACAGCCGATCGCCGATCGCGGCGGCGGAGCGCGCACCATTCCGCTGGTCACGCCGCGCACCGGCTCCACGCAACTCATCAACGGCATCACCATCATCGCCCCGGGTGCCGCCATCCCGCATCATTTCCACAACTGCGAGGAAAGCGTCATCGTCCTCGAAGGTCGCGCCGTCGCGGTGATGAACGGCATGGAACACGATGTCGGCCCCGGCGACACAAGCTGGATTCCAGCCGGCATGCCGCATTTCTTCCGCAACCCGTCCGACACGGACACGCTCAGGATCTTCTGGACCTACGCCTCCATCACCGCCACGCGCACACTTGTCTCCACCGGCGAAACCCGCGCCGTGGCCGCCGAACACGCGCCAGACCGCCTGCTCCCAACCGGGCCCGCGGTATGACCGGCGTCCGTCAGATCCCAGCCGCAACGCTGCGCGCCTTCGCGGAACGCGCCTTGGTGGCCGCCGGCGTTCCAGCACCGGATGCAACCGAGATCGCCACATTGATGGTGGAAGCCGACCTCGTGGGTGCGGACGCTCACGGCATCCTCCGCCTGCCGCAATACATCCGCAGGCTGGAAGCCGGCGGCTTCAACCGCACCCCCACCATCGTGGTCCACAAGACCGGCCCCGCCACGGCGCTGGTTGATGGGGACAACGGCATGGGCCATCTGGTCATGGCGCGCGCCGCCAACACCGCCGTCGAACTGGCCAAAACCTGCGGCGTCGGCTGGGTCGGCGTACGAAACTCCAACCACGCCGGCGCCGCCTCGCTCTACGCCGCCATGCCGGTGGCCCACGGCATGGTGGGCATCTACTCGGCGGTGGCGAGTGCGAACCACATGGCGCCCTGGGGCGGAACCGACCTGCTGCTGGGCACCAACCCGCTGGCCATCGGCATTCCCGTGGGCGATGCCGACCCGGTGGTGCTGGACATCGCCACGACCGTCGTCTCCTACGGCACCATCAAGAACTATGTGCTGCAGGGCAAGGACATGCCCGAAGGCTGGATGATCGACCGCGCCACCGGCGCACCCCTCACTGATTCCAAGCGCAGCCTCGAAGGCGTTCTCCTGCCCATCGGCGGCTACAAGGGCGCCGGCCTCGCCATGGTCCTGGGCCTGCTCGCCGGCACTCTCAACGGCGCCGCGGTCGGGCGGGACGTGGTGGATTTCAACGCCGACGACACCACGCCCGCCAACACCGGCCAGTTCATCATCGCCCTTGATGTGGCACGCTTCATCGACCCTGCTGTGTTCGCCAAGGGCGTGGTGGCGCATCTCGCAGAACTGCGCGCCTCCGCCCGCCTGCCTGGCGTGGAGACCATCCGCCTGCCCGGTGACGAACGCGCCAAACGCCGCGCCCGCCGGGTGCGCGACGGCGTGCCGATCAACCCGGCTTTGGCCGCCGTTCTGGCCAAACTATCCGACCGTTTCGCCATCGCCCCGCTATAACAAGGAGTGCGCCCCATGATCGCGTTGAACATCAACGGCCATGAGCACCAGCTCGACATCCATCCCAGCACGCCGCTTCTGTATGCGCTGCGCGACACGCTGCACCTGCACGGCGCCAAATACGGCTGCGGCCTCGGCCAATGCGGCGCCTGCACCGTGATGGTCGATGGCCGGGCCACCTATTCCTGCCTCATCCCGGTGGCGGCCCTGGCAGGCCTCAAGGTCCGCACCCTGGAAGGACTGGGCGACGAAGCAAAGCCCAGCCCGCTGCAACAGGCGTTCATCGACGAGCAGGCGGCCCAATGCGGCTATTGCAGCGCCGGCATGATCATGCGCGCACAGGCGCTGCTGGAGGCCAACCCAACGCCCACCGACGCCGAGATCCGCACCCAGATGCAAACCAATCTCTGCCGCTGCGGTACCCACATGCGCATCATCGCCGCCATCAAGCGCGCTGCCGTCACCATGGCGTCCCTGAAGGAGGCCGTGCGATGAACCAGATCTCCCGCCGCCACATCCTCGGCTCCGGTGCAGCACTCATCGTGGCCTTCACCGCACGCCCCTCCCTGGCGCAGGAAGCCAAACTCCCCGGCAGCCTCGCCGACACCCCCATGCTCAACGGCTGGGTCCGCGCCGACGCCGATGGCGGCGTGACGGTCTTCACCGGCAAGGGCGAACTGGGGCAGGGCATCCGCACCGCCCTGCTGCAAGTGGCATCCGAACAACTCGACCTCCCCATCGCCCGCATCACCCTGATCGCGCCTGACACCAAGCTGACGCCCAACGAGGGCTACACCTCCGGCAGTCACTCCATGCCAGACAGCGGCACCGCCATCCTCAACGCCACCGCCGAACTGCGCGGCCTTCTGGTAGACGCCGCCGCGACGAAGTTCGGCCTGCCAGCCGACCAGCTCACCACCAGCAACGGCACAGTCCAAGCCCCTGACGGCCGCCGCATCGGCTACGGCGAACTGGCCTCCGGCGTGGCGCTGGACCGCAAGGCCCGGCCCGGCGTGAAGCTGAAAGATCCAGCAACCCACAGCGTCATCGGCAAACCCGTCCCCCGTATCGACATCCCTGCCAAGATGACCGGCGGCGCCGCCTTCATGCAGGACATGCGCCTGCCCGGCATGGTCCACGCCCGCCTCGTCCGTCCCCCCACCTACGGCGCGACATTGCTCAGCCTCGACAGCACCGCCGTCGAAGCCATGCCCGGAATGTTGAAGCTGGTCCGAGACGGCTCCTATCTCGCCGTCATCGCCGAGGGCGAATGGCAAGCCATCCAGGCGATGCGCGCCTTGGCCCAGGCGGCAAAATGGACCGAGGGCACCCCGTTCCCCGACCAGTCCAAGATCTTCGACACCATCCGCGCCCTGCCGGCCAAGGACACCGTCATTCTCGACAAGAAGGCTGAGCTTCCCGCCAACCTGCGCACCATCTCCGCCAGTTACCGCAGGCCCTACGGCATGCACGGCTCCATCGGCCCGTCTTGCGCCATGGCCATCCTGGAAGGCGACGCCCTCACGGTCTGGACCCACACCCAGGGCGTCTTCCCAAACCGCGCCGCCATCGCCGACCTGATGAAGATGCCACCGGCCAAAGTCCGCCTTATCCATGTCGAAGGCTCCGGCTGCTACGGCCATAACGGTGCCGACGACGCCGCGGCCGACGCCGCCCTGCTGGCCCGCGCCATGCCCGGCCGCCCCATCCGCGTGCAGTGGATGCGCGAGCAGGAAAACGCGTGGGAACCCTACACCCCCGCCATGGTCACGGAAGTCTCCGCCGCCCTCGACAGCACCGGCAAAATCGTCGATTGGCAATACGGCGTCTGGAGCAACACCCACAGCAACCGCCCCGGCAACGGCGCCCGCCTGCTGCCAAGCTGGCACATCGCAGAGCCGCTGAAACCGCAACCGCCCACTGCCATCCCGCAACCGGAAGGCGGCGGCGATCGCAACGGCATCCCGCTCTACAACGTGCCCAACGCCCGCGTGGTGTCGCATTTCATCGCCGAGGAAAAACTCCGCGTCTCGGCCATGCGCGGCCTGGGCGCCTACACCAACGTGTTCAGCATCGAAAGCTTCATGGACGAACTGGCCCTCGCGGCCGGTGCCGATCCCGTGGCATTCCGCCTCGCCCATCTCACCGACCAACGGGCGCGCGACGTCATCACCCTCGCGGCCGACCAGTTCGGCTGGACCAAGGGCGCACCGCTTCCCACCGGTCACGGCCGTGGCTTCGCCTTTGCCCGCTACAAGAACCTCGCCGCCTATCTCGCCATCGCCGTCGAGATATCGGTCAACCGCGCAACCGGCGCGGTGCGCCTCGTGCGCGCCGAAGTCGCCATCGACAGCGGCCAGGCCGTCAGCTTCGACGGCATCCGCAACCAAACCCAGGGTGGTGTCATCCAGGCGGCAAGCTGGACCATCATCGAGCAGGTCACCTTCGACCGCGCCGGCATCACCAGCAAGGACTGGCGCGGCTACCCCATCTTGCGCTTCGCCGCCGTGCCGGACGCGGTCACCGTGCATGTCATCGACCGCCCCGGCACGCCCTTCCTTGGTACTGGCGAAGCCGCCGCCGGCCCCACGGCAGCTGCCATCGCCAACGCCCTGGCGGATGCCACCAAACTGCGCATGCGCGAACTGCCGCTGTCACCTGAGCGGGTGAAGGCGGCTCTCGCCGTGTGACATGGGGCGTTCCGCCCCGCCTGCGAGTGCCATGATTCACGTGCCTGCCGCTCCAACTGGGTCAAAGACAGGGCCGGCAACTCCTGCTCTATACGGAAACGTATAGAGCAGGAGTTCTCTCCCCATGCCCGCCACGCCCCATATCGAGAAGCATTTCCTCGGCTCCGAAACCGTGCGCGATGTCGTCATCGGCATGGCCGACGGGCTGACAGTGCCGTTCGCCCTCGCCGCCGGCCTGTCGGCTGCCGTCAGCGACACCAGCGTGATCGTCACCGCCGGTCTTGCCGAGATCGCCGCCGGCGCCATCGCCATGGGCCTGGGCGGCTATCTCGCCGCCCGTTCGGACGAGGAACATTACCGCTCCGAGGAAACCCGCGAGAAATGGGAGATCAAGAACCGGCGCGAAGATGAACTGGAAGAAGTGGCGGATGTGTTCAAAGGCTTCGGCCTGAAGGGCGAGGCGCTCGCCAACGTCGTCACCGCCATTTCCGCCGACCCGGAGCAATGGATAAACTTCATGATGCGCTTCGAACTCGGCCTCGAACGGCCAGACCCGAAGCGCGCCCCCATCAGCGCCGGAACCATCGCCGGCGCATATCTTGTGGGCGGCATGATCCCGCTGGCGCCCTATATCGCCACCTCCAGCATGTCCGAAGCATTGCGCATCTCCGTGGGCGTGACCGCCGTGGCCCTTGCCGTATTCGGCGCGGTGAAAGGCCACTTCACCGGCGTCAACCTGCTCAAATCGTCGAGCCAAACCCTGCTGGTGGGTGGCCTCGCCGCCGCCGCCGCCTATTGGCTGGCGCATATGTTCGGCTGAACGGACGCATCATCTGGCCGCCACCCGGCGCCAGATGATGCCCATCACGTCGTTCACCATCACACAGGCCAGGGCCGCACCGGCCGCCTCAGCCACCTGCCACACGTCCAGCGGCACAAACCCGAACTGCCCGCGCAGCCACGGCACGGCCAGCGACAGCCCAAGCGCCGCCACGGTGCTCACCACCACGAACAGCAGCGCCGGATTGGGCCGCGTGATCACAAACAGCGCGCTGGACGTCATCGAACGGTTCGTCAGCACCAGCCCCAGATTGCCCAGCACCAGCGTCACGAACGCCATCCCCCGCGCCGCCGCCGCGCCATGCACATCGCCGATCCCCATCCGGTAGATCGCCAGGCTCGCCAGCATCACCACGCCGCCTTGCAGCAGGCCGCGCACCAACAGGTTCGTGTCGAACAGCTTCGCATCGGGCTGGCGCGGCGGGCGGGACATAATCCCGTCCTCCTCCGGCTCCGCCTCGAACACAATGGACGCCACCGGGTCGATGATCAGCTCCAGAAACACCACATGGATGGGCCCCAGCATATACGGCCACCCCAGCAGCACCGGCACCAGCGACATGCCGGCAATGGGCACGTGCACCGCCAGAATATAGCCGAACGCCTTGCGCAGATTGTCATCGATGCGCCGGCCGAGCCGAACCGCCGTCACCAGGCTTGCGAAATTATCGTCCAGCAGCACCAGCGACGACGCCTCCCGCGCCACATCGGTGCCGCGCCCGCCCATCGCCACGCCGATATGCGCCGCCTTCAGCGACGGCGCGTCGTTCACCCCGTCGCCGGTCATCGCCACCACCTCGCCGGCAGCGGCAAACCCCTGTACAAGTCGCAGCTTCTGCTCTGGCATGATGCGGGCGAACACGTTGGTCCGCGTCAGGCACGCCCTGAACCCGTCCTCATCAAGCGCCGCGAGGTCGCTGCCCGTCACCACGCTGTCCGCAGGAATCCCTGCCTGACGCGCGATGGCCAGCGCGGTGGTGGGATGATCGCCGGTGATCATCACAACCCGGATGCCACCGCCCACGCAGGCGGCCACCGCAGCCGGCACCTCCGGGCGCAACGGATCGGCCAGCCCCAGCAGGCCCACGAACCGGAACGCGAAATCATGCTGCCCAGAGGGCCACTCCGTGCTCCCCCACGCCGCCTCGGCCACGGCCAGAACCCGCAACCCCTCAGCCGCGAGGGTGCCCACGTCCTCGCGCATCCGCCCGAGACTGCCCGCATCCATATGGCACAGATCCGCAATCGCCTCTGGCGCGCCCTTGGCCGCCACCACGAAATCCGCCCCCGCATTGCCGTCCCAGACCTGCGACATCGCCAGCAGCGGCGGTTGCAACGGATAGCCGTACGACAGCGTCCAATCGGTGTGCAAATGCTCGGTGTGATGCAGAAACCGCGCGCCAAGCTCGCTGAACGCCTTCTCCATCGGGTCGAACGGGTCCGGGCGGCTGGCCAGAATGGCGAATTCCACCAATCGGTGAAACGCCTCCGGCAAATCCTGCTCCCCCGAGGACGCCACCATCAGCCGCTCGCCATCGGCCATCAGGCTCGCCACATCCATACGGTTGCGCGTCAACGTGCCGGTCTTGTCGGTGCAGAGAACCGTGGCGGCCCCCAGCACCTCGATCGCCGAACCGCGCCGCGTCAGCACCTGGCATTTCGACATGCGCCACGCGCCCAGCACCATGAAGATGGACAGAACGAGGGGAAATTCCTGCGGCAGCGTCGCCATGGCCAGCGTGATGCCCGCCAGAATGCCATCCAGCCACGCCCCCCGCAGCAGTCCGTAAACCAGCGCCAGCGTGACCGACGCGCCAATGCCCAGCACGGCAAACACCCGCACCAGCCGCCGCGTCTGGATCTGCAACGGCGTCGGCGCGCTCTCCACCGCGCTCAGCGACGTGCCGATCCGCCCGATCTCGGTGCGCGGCCCGGTGGCGGAAACCCGCGCCAGCCCGGTGCCGCGCACAATCAGGCTGCCCGACCACACATATGGGCTGCCATCGCCCCCGGGCCGGACATCATCCGTCCAACTCTCGGCCATTTCCTTGCGGACAGGCAGCGATTCCCCGGTCAGCAGCGACTCATCGGCCTCCAGATCGCTCGCCGCCAGCAACCATCCGTCCGCCGGAACCCGGTCGCCCTCCACCAGAACCACAACGTCGCCCGCCACCACCTCGCCGCCCGGAATGCGCTGCCGGGCGCCGTCGCGGATGACGAAGGCCTGCGGGTTGGTCAGGTCCTTCAGCGCGGCCAAGGCCCGCTCCGTCCGGCTTTCCTGCACCACCACAAGGGCCACGTTCACCACGGCGAAGCCGAGCAGAATCAGCGCCCCGGCCAGATCGCCGATGATGAGATAGATAATCCCGGCTGCCAGCAGCAGCTGGAGCATCGGCTCGCGCACCGCGTCCAGCACGATGCGCCCCATTCGCCGCTGGCGTTCCTGCGGCAATTCATTCCGTCCATCCCTGGCCAGAATCACGGTGGCTTCACCCGCGGTCAAACCACCTTCGGTCTGCCGATCACCGTTCATTCCACCTCGTGACAGGCTCATGCGGCGCACTCCATCCCGTCCCTGATGGATGAGCAGGCAGGAACCATCATGGCGTATGGCACCTTCTGAACCGCAGCGACTTGATCTGTGTCACTTTATGGCATGGGGTTGCTCAAACCCCGGGGGAACGCATCTTGCTGGACGCGCTATTTGCCAGGCTACCCGACCTGATCGCCAATTACGGCTATCTGCTGGTGGCCGTCGTGATCGGGCTGGAGAGCATGGGCCTGCCGTTGCCCGGCGAGACAACCCTGATCGCCGCCAGCCTCTACGCCGGCAGCACGCAGAGCATGAGCATCACGCTGATCATCCTGTCCGGCATCGCCGGCGCCGTCATCGGCGACAATATCGGCTACTGGATCGGCCGCGAACTCGGCTTCCCCCTGCTGGTGCGCCATGGCGGGCGCGTGGGGCTGGGGCCAGACCGCCTGAAGCTCGGGCAATATCTGTTCCTGCGCCACGGCGGCAAAGTGGTGTTCTTTGGCCGGTTCGTGGCCCTGCTGCGGACACTGGCGGCCTTGCTCGCCGGCGCCAACCACATGGACTGGCGCCGCTTCGTGGTCTGGAACGCCGCTGGCGGAATCATCTGGGTGACGGGCTACAGCCTCGGCGCCTATCTGCTGGGCAGCCAGATCGATCACCTTCTGGGGCCGATCGGCATCATTTTCACCGCACTGGCCGTCACGGCCCTCGCATTCGGCGTCCGCTGGATTCACCGGGGCGAAGCGCGCCTGCAGGCTGCGGCCGAGCTGGCGTTTCCGGGCCCGTTGCTGCACCCCAAGGACCGCGCCCGGTGAGCAGCCTGTTGGCCGTCCTCACGCTGGCCCGACCTGATATCGTCGTCGGCCTCGGCCTGGCGGTGGCCATTCTCGTCACATTGCATGTGCTGCTGACCAAGACCGAGGTGTCGCCTGCGGTGGGCTGGATCGGCCTTGCCTGGTTCTCGCCTTTCCTCGGCGGGCTGATCTATTTCGTCCTCGGCATCAACCGGGTGCAGCGCCGCGCCATGCGACTGCGCGGCGGTGGGCGCGGGAAGCGCCGTGGCGGTCGCCTGCCGCATATCTTCTCGCACGAGGACCGGCATCTGGACGCACTCCGCCGCAGCATCGGCGCCATCACGCAGCGCCGCAGCGAGCCCGGCAACAGCGTGACGATCCTCGCCAACGGCGATGCCGCCTATCCCGAGATGCTGGCCGCGATCGACGGCGCCCGCCAGAGCGTGGGCCTGTCCAGCTACATCATGCGCGGCGACACCACCGGCCGCCGGTTCGTCGCCTCCCTCAAGGCGGCGCAGGCGCGCGGCGTGGACGTCAGGGTGATCGTCGATGGCATCGGCAGCGGCTGGCTGCGCTCGCCCGCCTATGCCGCGCTCTCTGCGGCAGGAATTCCCGTCGGGCGCTTCATGCACTCGCCGCTGCCATGGAAGATGTCGTTTCTCAACCTGCGATCGCACAAGAAAATCCTGGTGGTGGACGGCACATCGGCCTTCACCGGCGGCATCAACATCGCCGACCAGAACGTGCTGGCCACTCACCCGCAACACCCGGTGCAGGACACCCATTTCCACCTGCGCGGCCCGGTGGTGGTGCAACTGGTGGAGGCCTTCACCCGCGACTGGTCGTTCGTCGCCGGCGAGGATCTGGACGGCCCGGCCTGGTTCCCCCAGCCCACCTCCGACCCCCAGGCCGGCGAGGCCGAGGCCCGCGTCGTCACCGCCGGCCCGGACGAGGATCTGGAAAAGGTCGAATACGTGGTCTTGCAGGCCATCTCCTGCGCCCAGACCAGAATTCAGATCATGACGCCGTATTTCCTGCCAGACCAACGGGTGATGACCGCCCTGTCCCTGGCCGCCATGCGTGGCGTGGCGGTGGAGATCATTCTGCCGCAGGAGTCAGATCACCCCCTCGTCGACTGGGCGATGCGCGCCAACGTCGGCACCCTGCTGCAAGACGGCGGCCGGATCTGGCGCAGCGCACCGCCCTTTCGGCACACCAAGGCCATGATCGTCGACGATCACTGGACCCTGATCGGCAGCAGCAACTGGGACATGCGCAGCTTCCGCCTGAACTTCGAACTCTGCGTCGAGGTCTATGACCGCGCACTGGCCACCACGCTGGGCGGCCTGATGGCGCAGTGCCAGGGGGGGGAACTCAAAATCGCCGAACTGGACAAACGCCCATTGGCCGGGCGCCTGCGCGATTCCGCCACCCGCCTGCTACTGCCGTATCTTTAAGACCGGCTCCAGCCGCAACATGATCGGGTGATGGTCCGACTTGCCGCGCGGCAGCACTGCCGCCTCGGTGCAGGCCAGTCCCCGCACCAGGCACCGATCCAGCCGCAGCGGCAGCATCCGGCTCATCCGATGCGTCAGCTCGCGCGGCCCCACATCGTGAAACCCCGGCAGCAGCGTCGGCCCCACCATGTTGGTGTCGCCGATCACCACGGCTGCGTGCGGCAGATGCAGCGCAATGCTGCGCATCTGCCGGCGGTTAAGCACCTGGCCGTGCGACAGATGCACGTTGGCCACGGCAAACGGCCCCAGATCGACAATCTGGCACACCCGCAGCACCAGCGCGCCGGCGGGCAGGGGATGCGCCACGGGCGGCGCCGCAGTGGCATGGGGCATCCACATCGCCAGCCCATGCACCCGCCCCGGCAGCGCCACGCGGGAGAACGCCCCGCCGATCCGGTTCACCAGATCAGCAAACGACGCCGTCGCCTCCTGCATCAAGAACAGGTCGGGCCTCTGTGCGGCGATCAAATCCGCCACCTCCGCCACATCGGCGCCGTTTCGGTGCAGCAGGTTCCAACTGATCAGCTTCATGCAGGCCATCGTCCCATCGTGCACCGGCAATCTCAACCATTCTTGATGGCTTTGGTTGCCAACACCGTGGATCGTGCAAGGTCCATGGTCGGACATTCTTATTGTCTGAATGTCCAGTATTGCCTGATTTTGGTCTGAAAATGTCAAGATGCGTCGGTTGGAAAATGAATACCCTGAAGACAACATGGGCTGGTGAGTGAAAGTTCGAAAATTAATTCCGTATCGAAGTGTGAAAAACCACAGTTTTAGAACAATATTGACAGGTCGGGAAACTTCATGATGGACCGCCCATGGATGAGGTAACGCCCCCACCCATCATGGGCCGTGCTGTGGCACGGCCAGCACGGCGGGTGTCGATCGTGTGGCTCATCCCGCTGCTCGCGGTTCTGATCGGCGTGTGGCTGGCCTGGACGACTCTGTTCCGGAAAGGCCCGGTCATCACCATCGCCTTCGAAAGCGGCGAGGGACTGCAAGCCGGCCAATCGCAACTCAAGTTCAAGGACATCACCTTCGGTACCGTCCAGAGCCTGAACCTCGCGCCCGACCACCAGCGCGTGAACATCACGGTCGAGACAACACGGGCCGCCGAACCCTTGCTGACGGACCAGACAACCTTCTGGGTGGCCAAGCCGCGCCTGTTCGCCGGCAGCGTCTCGGGCCTCGAAACACTGGTGTCGGGCGCTTACATCGCCATGCTGCCGGGGCCGGAGGGCGGCAACGCCCGGCGCAGCTTCACCGGCCTGGAAAACCCGCCGGTGCGCGAGGCCAATGTCCCCGGCCGCACCTTCCTGCTCAAGGCCAGCAGCATCGGCTCCATCTCGCTCGGCTCACCGGTGTTCTTCCGCGACCTGAACGTGGGTGAGGTCCTGGGCTGGGATCTCCAGGACGTGGCCACCAGCGTCACCATCCACGCCTTCGTGCGCGCGCCTTTCGACAAATACGTGGTGGACGAAACGCGGTTCTGGAACGCCTCCGGATTGTCGGTGAACCTGTCCGGCGCCGGCGTTCAGGTCCAGCTTGAATCGGTCAAGGCGCTGCTGCTCGGCGGGGTGGCGTTCGATACCCCGCAATCCACCGAGGACTCCCGCCCCGCCACGCCGCAGCCCGCAAGCGCCGTGGATCATGTGTTCCCGCTGTTTCCCGACCGCGACAGCGCCAAAAACGCCTCCTATCGCCGCCGCATCCCGTTCGTGTCCTACTTCCCCAGCTCCGTGCGCGGCGTGGCGCCCGGGGCCGATGTGCTGGTGCACGGCCTGGTGGTGGGCAGCGTCCTGGAAACCCGGCTGCAGTACGACGCGGCCAAGGGCGCCATCCTGGCCCCCGTGCGCTTCGAGGTCGAACCGGAACGCATTCTGGGCGTGGGCGCCCGACAGATCTACCCGGACATGGCCGACGCGGTCGCCGCCGTCCTCAACAAGGGCTTCCGCGCCTCGCTGCAAACCACCAGCCTCATCACCGGCCAGCAGGCCGTCGCGATCGACATCCTGCCCGACGCACCGCCGGCCGACGTGGTCAAGGAAGGCACGTATTTCGTGCTGCCCATCACCGGCGGCGGCGGCCTCGCCGACCTCCAGGCCGCGGCTTCCACCCTGCTCAACCAGGTCAACACCATCCCCTTCAGCCAGATCGGCCAAAGCATCGATGGCATCCTGAAATCGGTGAACAGCGCCACCGACGGTCCGGACCTCAAGAATGCGGTCACCGACCTCTCCAAGGCGCTGGCCTCCATTCAGGACGTGGCGGCCAAACTGGACGGCGGCCTCAGCCCGGCGCTGAAGCAATTGCCAGCCCTGACCACCGAACTGTCCCGCACCATCGGCAACACCAGCAAGCTCGTCCAATCCGTCAACAGCGGCTACGGCGACAACACGAAATTCAATCGAGACCTCGATCGGATGCTCGCACAAATGAACGAAACCTTGCGCGCCGTGAAGGCATTGGCCGACCTGCTCACCCGGCATCCGGAGGCGCTGATCAAGGGCCGTCCGCAGGGCGGCCTGGAATGACGCATCCCTTCCCCCGCCGGCGGCTGCTCGTTCCAGCGGCAACCATTCTGCTCGCCGGCTGCGCCACCTCACCGCAACCGGCCCTCTACACCATCGCCATGGTCCCGGGCGATGCGCGCGCCGGCGGGCCGCGCGTGGTGGTGGTGCAGGCGGTCGTCCTGGCCAGCTATCTGGAACGCCAGTCCATTGTCCGGTCCTCCGAGAATTACCGGCTCGATGTGATGTCCAACGAGTGGTGGGGCGAACCGCTCGCCGCGATGCTGGGCCGCGTGCTGGTGGACGAACTGGGCCAACGCCTTCCGGCAAGCTCGGTGCTGAGCGAATCCGGCGGCATCTCTGCCTCCCCCAACGCCACCGTTGAACTCAACGTCCAGCATCTGGACAAGGACGCATCCGGCGCCTTGATCCTGCAGGCGCAGGCCGGCGTGGCCATCAAGGGCAGGGGAGCCCCCTTGCTGCGCAGCTTCCGCATCGCGGTGCCAACCCCCACGCCAGACACTGCCGGCCAGGTCGCGGCCACCAGCACGGCCGTGGGCCAATTGGCCGACGGTCTCGCGGCCCTGCTGCTGTCAGCCCCCGCGTCACGATGAGCGCTGCCCCGGCCCCGCCGCCGGATCTCTGCGAATGCCCCGGCTGCGGCCGGTTCCAAATGCTGCCGAAGCTGGCGCCTGACATGATCGCGCTGTGCGAGCGCTGCCCCGTCGTGCTGCGCCGTGCCCGGCTGCACACCCACGACAGGAGCATCGCCCTCAATCTCGCCGCGCTGGTGCTGCTGGTGATCCTGAGCACCACCACGTTGATGAGCGTGCAAACCGCCGGCCTCCAACTGGAGGCCGGCCTGTTCTCCGGCCCGGTCGAACTGGTGCATCGTGGCATGGCCTCTGTGGCGGCCGTCGTGGTGTTCGTCACGGTGATGGCCCCCGCCGCCAAGCTGGCCGGCACGCTGTATGTGCTCATCCGCATGCACCAACGCCAGCCGCCGCGTCACCTGCGCCGCGTGTTCGCCTGGGTGGAACGACTGGCGCCGTGGTCGATGCTGGAAGTGTTCGTGTTCGGTGTGTTCGTCGCCTATGTCAAGCTCGGCGATCTGGTGAAAATCCGGCTCGAACCGGGCGTCTACACGCTGATGATCCTCACTTTCCTGCTGGCCTGGGCCGATGGCGCGCTGCACCGCTCGGCGGTCTGGGAACGACTGGGCGGCACCCTCAAAACCGCTCCGATCCCCCCAAGGGCCCTGGTATCGGGCCGTGCCATCGGCTGCGAAACCTGCGGCCTCGTCAGCATCCCCAAGACCCGCCACGCCCCGTGCCCGCGCTGCGCCAGCGCGCTGCATCCCCGCAAACCCAACAGCGTCGCACGCACCTGGGCGCTGCTGCTGGCGGCCTCGCTCATGTATGTCCCGGCGAATTACTTCCCCGTGCTCACCGTCATGCAACTCGGTGCCGGCATACCCAGCACCATTCTGGGCGGGGTGGAGGAACTGGTGTCGTCGCACATGTACCCGCTCGCCGCCTTGGTGTTCTTCGCCAGCATCGCCGTGCCGATGCTCAAGCTGGTCGGCCTGTCCGCCCTGCTCATCATGACCCAGACCGGCAACGCAAACTGGCTCGCCCGGCGCACCCGCCTGTATCAGATCATCTGCTGGATCGGCCGATGGTCGATGATCGACATCTTCATGGAGGCGCTGCTGGGCGCACTGGTGCATTTCGGCAACGTCATCACCATCGAGCCGGGCTTCGGCGCGGTTGCGTTCTGCGCGGTGGTCATCCTGACCATTTTCGCCGCCGAAAGCTTCGACCCAAGGCTGATGTGGGACACCGCCGCCCGGCCCGTATCGGGCGATCGCCCTAGTCCGGGCCCAACCCGCGCTGCGCGGATCGCCAGGTAGCCGGGCCGCATCCCATCCTGCGCGTGAACGAACGGGTAAACGCGCTGGCCTCGCTGTAGCCGAGCATCAGCGCCACCTGCGACACCGGCAGCTTGGTGCTGTTCAACAAACGGCAGGCAATCTCGCACCGCACCTCGTCGTGCAAAGCCTGAAAGCTGGTGCCCAATGCCGCGAGCCTGCGATGCAACGTGCGGCTGGACAGGCCGAACATCCGCGCCACGGCATCCTGATGCACATCGCCGTTGCCGATCATCCCGGCCAGCACGCCGCGAATGTCGGTGTGCAGGCTGTGCACCTGCGGCGCTTCACCCCCGCCAATCATGCGCAGCAGCACGCGCTGCAACTCAGGGTCTGCGCCGACGATCTTGCTGTCGAGCCATTCCGCCGAAAACGACAGCGCTGATTCCTCCGCCTCGAAGCGCACCGCCTCGCCGAACTGGGTGTGGTAGGGCCGCAGATCGCCCGGCCAGTGCAGGGCGAAACTTGTCTCCAGCGGCTCCCATTGCGGCCCGCACAACAGTTTCATCAACTGAAACGCAACCACCAGCGCACCCACGGTGATGTGCGGCCCGCCGGGCATCTCCGAATGGTAGATGCGATATCCCACCATCGCCACATTGCCCATCACCGTCTGCGTCACCACGGCCCCGCTGTTGTGCCGGACAAGATGGCATCGCAGCAGTTCCAGCGCCGAGCGAACGTCCGGCGCGTGCCGGGCCGCGAAGCCGATGGCGCCGATTGCCGAAGGCCCGGCCGCCTGGCCCACGAGCAGCCCCAGATGCTCGCACCCGGTCTGCATTGCAGCCACCGCCAGCAGCCGGCCAAAGGCCGTGAACGGCGCCAGATTTTCGGGGTTGTTCAGCAGGCCCGGCGGCCAGCCGGCCGCGGCCAGAACCGCTGCATGATCATGCCCGAGATCACCAAGCACCCGAACCAGCGCAAGCGCCGGCGCAACTCTCATTGTGCCGTCTGGGGTCATCTGCATCCGTCTCGCTCAGATAAAAGAAAATTTCAGTGGAAAGTATATTGTTTGACTGTCCTCATTGATCACAATCAAGTCTGAAAGTGTCAAGAGATACTTGGTGTGTGCCTATATAGATTTGTTTGATTGTCTTGCATAAATGTCATCTTTAAATTTCTGAAATTCCAAAAGTATTACTTCCGGAATTCAAAAAACCAGCATGAGGTCGCGCAACGAAGCGAACGGCAAAAGACGCTGTGCCCGGGATCGACGTTACCGTCACATGAGGGCTTATGGCCACAGCGCAGCGTAGTTGACATAAAACAAGTGTTCTTTTTTGAAAAAAAGAACCAAAAAACCTCATTACTTTTAGTTTTACACACAAGCGAACACAAAACTAAATAGGATGAGTTTTTTGATTTTTTTTGTTCAGAAAAAGAAGGCGCTCACGACAATCTACATCAAAACCGCACCACCACATCACGGACGGGAAAAATGAAGTATCGCACATCACTTGCCGCCATCGCGACCGCCTTCGCGCTGATCTGCGCGTTGCCGAGCCCTGTCACGGCCCAGAACCCGGTCCTGACCAACGTCATTCCGGAGGCTGCCGCACTCACCATCCACGCCAGGATCACGGCGATGGACCCAGCCACCCGCAACGTCACGCTGGTCGGCGCGTCCGGCAACACCCTGAACGTGGTGGCCGGGCCGAACGTGCGGCTTGAGATGCTCAAGGTCGGGGACCGGGTGAACGCCAAATACTATCGCTCGGTGGCCTTCGCGGTGAATCCGCCAACCGGCGGTTCGCTCGCCCCGGTGTCAGACGACCAGATGGCGCAAATCATGGCCCGGCAGGCTGAGGCGCCCGGCGGCGTTGGCGTGCGCCTGACCAGGGTCAGCGGCACGGTGGTCGGGATCGACCTCGCGCAAAATCACATCGACGTGGTCAATCCCTCCGGCGGCGGCATCTACACGATCGACATCACCGATCCCGCCCGCATCGCCATGCTCCGCACGCTCAAAATCGGCGACACTGTCACGGCCGTCATCAGCCAGACGCTAGCCGTATCGATCGATCCCGCCGCGTCGGGCCTGTTCTAACCCATATCGGGGCTTGATGACGGCCTCTGCCTTGAGTCATCAAGCCCCAGCGGGCGCCACCGCGTGGCAAACCACAGCCAGATCGCGGCCCACCAGATGAACGGCTTCACCCATTCCACAACCGTTTTGACCGGTCCGCCCCGAACGCGCAGCGGATGCCATGCCGGCACCCCCCCGGGCTTGACCGGGTGCCACAGCGTGTTGGGGCGCGCAAAGACATACTGATCTGGCCTGAAAACAAAATTACCCGGCGAATGGGTATAGGTGGCGCCGTTGGCGAAATAGAACCGATCGACGTTCTCCGGCCGCACAAACGGCCCACGTCCGCCAAAATCCTCCACAACCAACCCGTTCTGGGCCGCCACGCTCGGCAACGTGAACTCGTAATGCCCACCAAGCCCCGCGCGATAGGCGGCATCGAGTGCGGCAAAGGCCTCGCGGCTGATCCGACAGATCGGCAGAAACCCCTTCAGGAAATGCGCCCGCGCCCACGCCATTCCGGGCGGCACAACGAACTTTGTCAGCCGCTGTTGGTGTTCCTTGTGCGGCACATCGTCCACACGCAGCATCGTCGCCCCCAGCACATCGGCCTGGCTATGGCGAAAATGTTCGAAAAACCGGCTCCACACACCCTCCCAATGCACATCGTATTCCACGAACCAGTAATGCGAATGATCTGGGAACCTGTTCCGGAATTCCAGAAACACCAGATCCAGATTGCCAGACATCGCCCAACCCTCCCGCCGGGATTTCTCCGGATACCCCATCCGCAACAGATCCTCGCGGCTGATCCGCACCACCTGGCGTTCCTCAAGCCCGGCGATGCAGGCGTCGGGATCATTGCTGCTCAGGATCATGCGCACATCGTGATCAGCCGGCGCTTCCCGCAGGAGCCGCTCGAACATACCGCGCACCTCCGCGTTCAGAACATGGCTGACAACGCCGATGCTCGGTCTGGACATATCCTACACCGCGGCGTGGGCAAGCGGGCGGGGCACGGCGACCGACGATGGCCGCAGCCGGCGGCGGATCGCGTCCAGATAGCCATGGCCCGCAATCGCATCGGGCTCGACATAATTGCCCTCCGCCCACTCATTCCATGCCTTGAGAAAGATGATGGCCCGCTGCGGCGGCCGGTTGCGCACCTTCTCCAGCGCCTTGGCCAGATAATCATCGAACAGGGCAGGGGTCGCACCCTCGAACACCACGCCGAGCGGGCCTGAACGTGGCGTGTTGTCCCACCCCGGCAGCACGCCGGGCAGAAACCGAGGATCATCCGGAAGGTCGTGCAACGCCCGCTTCACAACATCGGCATAATCATGCCGGGCCGGCAGCCGCAGCCGGCCACCGGTCAGCCGATCGACCCGCGGCCCAAATCGCCGCGTTTTCACGCGCCGCCAGGCCCGCGCGGCCAATCCTTCCGCGGACAGGTCTTCCAGATAGTCATGCGGCGTCAGCGGCGTCACGGCATCGAACGGGTCCAGCAAGGCGTCGCGATAGCGATTCACCCCCGCTCTGTAGCGATTGGCAATCGCCACGAAATACAGCCCCGGAAACCCGGCACGATGCGCCAATTCGCGCCAATGGTCGATAAAGGCGGCAGGATCGGGCATGTCATGCGGCTTGAAGATGACGAACACCGGCTTGCCATCGACGCATTGATACCGTGGATCGGCAAAGGCAGCCCTGGCCCAGTTGAAATGCGCCACCTCGTCAGCTCGGCCAGGATATTCCTGGCGGATGAGGGTTGTTTTCGGATTGCCGCTCCAGATCCCGGTCCAGGAGTGATTGGCCCAGGCCAGCGAGAACGGCAGGCTGGGGCTGCCGCTGTCCAGCACCTCCTGGAATGGGCGCTCCAAAATCCGGCGCCCGTTGCCAAACCAATAATGCCAGTAGCAAAACCCCTCCACGCCGCAATCGTGGGCAAGCTGGGCCTGTTGCTCCCGCACCTCCGGCACGCGCAGGTCATAAAATCCCAGATCACGCGGCAGGCGCGGTTGAATATGGCCCCGAAAGAGCGGTTGGGCCTTGGCCACGTTGGTCCATTCGGTGAATCCCGGTTGCCAAAATCGATCATTTTCTGGTGTTGGATGAAATTGCGGTAAATAAAATGCGAACAGCCTGGCTGCATTTTGGCCAAAATCACGCATCTGACGGCACGTTTATAGACCTTTTTGTTCGTTTTAGAATTAGTGAAACAATTTTTTGTTACGTATTATGTGTTATTTTCTGAAAAAATATGTTCATCGTATTTCAACATGCATTGAGAAAGCCGAACAGACCTGTTGTTTCGTATAACCGAAACTTGAAGTCACTGAAGATGGTCCGCAGAGCAGGGAATCACTGCGCCGTGAAATGGGCGCGTGGCGACTCCAACGTATTGGGACTAGAATGGCCGTCACAATTCGCCCGATTCGTGCGTTCACGAACCGCCACCCAGGAGATCACCATGGACACCCATCCCTCGCAGGCCGGTGCGCTTGACGGCATTGCGCCGATTTCCCGCCAGATCTGGGACGCCAAATATCGCCTGAAAAACCTCGATGGCACCCCCATCGACCTCGAAATCGAGGATAGCTGGCGCCGGGTGGCCAAGGCGCTGGCGGCAGCAGAAGCCGAGCCTGCGGTCTGGGAAGAGCGGTTTTACGCGGCTTTGGCCGATTTCCGTTTCCTGCCGGCCGGCCGCATCTTCTCCGGCGCCGGCAGCGACCGCCGGGTCACGCTGTTCAACTGCTTCGTGATGGGCGATATCGAGGACGACCTCAGCAGCATCTTCAAGCACCTGCGCGAGGCCGCGCTGACGATGCAGCAGGGCGGCGGCATCGGTTACGACTTCTCCTCCCTGCGCCCCAACGGCGCCCCGGTGCAGGGCGTGGGCGCAGACGCCTCCGGCCCGCTGTCGTTCATGGATGTGTGGGATTCGATGTGCCGCACCATCATGTCCGCCGGCGCCCGCCGTGGCGCCATGATGGCCACGATGCGCTGCGATCACCCTGATATCGAGGCGTTCATCGAAGCCAAGCGCCAGCCCGGCCGCCTGCGCAACTTCAACCTGTCCGTCCTGGCGACCGACCCCTTCATGGCGGCCGTCGCGGCCGACGCAGAATGGCCGCTCGTCTTCGGCGGCCGCGTCTACAAAACCCTGCGCGCCAAGGCGCTGTTCGACAGCATCACCCGCGCCACCTACGACTACGCCGAACCCGGCGTGATCTTCATCGACCGCATCAACGCGCGCAACAATCTTGCGTATTGCGAGGAGATCCACTCCACCAACCCCTGCGGCGAGCAACCGCTGCCCGCCTATGGCGCCTGCCTGCTCGGCTCCATCAACCTCGCCCGCCTGGTGCGCGATCCCTTCACCGCCAAGGCCCATCTGAACGAAGCGGAACTGGCCGAACTGGTTTCCACCGCGATTCGCATGATGGATAACACCATCGACGTCTCCGGCTTCCCGCTTGAGGCCCAGCACCGCGAGGCGGTTGCCAAGCGCCGCATCGGCCTCGGCATGACCGGTCTGGCCGACGCCCTGATGATGGTCGGCCTTCGCTACGGCACGGTGGAAGCCGCCGCCCAGGCCGGCGACTGGGCCCGTCAGATCAGCCGCGCCGCCTACATCCAATCCGCCCGTCTGGCCGAGGAAAAAGGCGCCTTCCCGCTGTTCGACCGCGATGCCTACCTCGCTGGCGAGACGATCATGGAACTCGACGCAGACGTCCGCGCGATGATTTCGGCACACGGCATCCGCAACGCCCTGCTCACCTCCGTCGCCCCCACCGGCACCATCTCGCTGGTGGCCGACAACGTGTCCAGCGGCGTCGAGCCGGTGTTCGCGCTCGCCTACACCCGCAAGGTGCTGCAACCGGACGGCTCCCGCGTCGAGGAAGACGTGTCCGATTACGCGCTCCGCGCCTTCCAGGCGCTCCACGGCAAAGCCGCCCCGCTGCCGGATTACTTCGTCACCGCCCAGGACCTGACCCCCGCCGAGCATGTGCGCATGCAGGCCGCCGTCCAGCGCTATGTGGACAGCGCCATCTCCAAAACCGTCAACGTGGCCGAGGACATCAGCTTCGCCGACTTCCAGCAGGTCTATCTCGACGCCTATGAAAGCGGCTGCAAGGGCTGCACCACCTACCGCCCCAACGCCATCACCGGCTCCGTGCTGGAAGTGAAGCCGGCCGCAGCCCCGCCAGCCCCCGCACCTGCGCCCGTGGTGATCTCCTCCGCGCCGGGCGATCTGCTGCGCCGGTCCGACATGCTGGTGGGTGCCACCTACAAGCTCCGCTGGCCGGACAGCGAGCACGCCATGTACGTCACCATCAACGACATCGAGCAGGACGGCATTCGCCGGCCGTTCGAAATCTTCGTCAACTCCAAGAACCTGGAGCATTACGCCTGGGTTGTGGCCCTCACGCGCATGATCAGCGCCGTCTTCCGCCGCGGCGGCGAGGTCGCCTTTGTGGCCGAGGAACTCAAGCAGGTGTTCGACCCGCGCGGCGGACAATGGAGCAACGGCCGCTACGTGCCGTCCCTGGTGGCCGCCATCGGCGACATCATCGAGCGCCACATGACCGTGACCGGCTTCCTCGAACTGCCAGAGACCGAGGAAACCCCGGCACCGGTTCGCGCCGAGGAAGACAAGATCGTCACCCATGTCGGGCCAATCTGTCCAAAATGCAGCCAGCCTGGCCTCGTCAAGGAAGCCGGCTGCATGTCCTGCCTGCATTGCGGCTGGTCGAAATGCGGCTGATGCGCACCAATCTCTGAAGGCAAGGGGAAGGGTTCTTTTTTGAAAAAAAGAACCAAAAAACTTCATCCATTCGGTGCGTGTGCGTGGCAAATGCCGCAACATGCACCGAAATGAATGGAAGTCTTTTTGCTTCTTTTTCTTCAGAAAAAGAAGACCTTCCCTAAAATGCGTCCAAAATAACGCTGGGGGGCCCATCATGCGCACACAGGTCGTCATCATCGGGGCCGGACCATCCGGCCTGTTGCTTGGCCAGTTGCTCCATCGCAACGGCATCGACACCGTCATCCTCGAACAGCGCACCGGCGCCTACGTGCTCGGCCGCATACGCGCCGGCATCATTGAGCAGGGCACCTCAGACCTGATCGAAGCCGCCGGCGCCGGCGGCCGCATGCGCCGTGAGGGCCAGGTGCATGACGGTATCGAGATCAGTGCCGCCGGCACCCGCCACCGCATCGACCTGCACGCCCTGACCGGCAAGAACGTCATGGTCTACGGCCAGACCGAAATCACCCGCGACCTGATGGACACCCGCGCCGCAGCCGGCCTGCTGACCATCTACGAAGCTGAAGGCGTCCGCCTGGAGGCCATCGATAGCGCCAACCCCACGGTCCACTATCGCAAAGACGGCATCGACCACGAAATCACCTGCGATTTCATCGCCGGTTGCGACGGATTCCACGGCGTCAGCCGCCAGAGCTTCCCCGAAGGCGTCATCAAAACCTACGAACGGGTCTATCCGTTCGGCTGGCTCGGCATTCTGGCCGACGCCCCGCCGGTCTCGTCCGAACTGATCTACGCCAGCCACGAACGCGGCTTCGCGCTCTGCTCCATGCGCTCCCCCACCCGCAGCCGCCTCTACATCCAGTGCAACCTCGACGACGACATCGCCCATTGGTCTGACGAACGCTTCTACGAGGAACTGAAGCTGCGTCTCGACCCTGCGGCCGCCGCCAACATCGTCATGGCGCCCTCCATCGAAAAAAGCATCGCTCCGCTGCGCAGCTTCGTGTCCGAACCCATGCGCTTCGGCCGCCTGTTCCTGGCCGGAGACGCCGCCCATATCGTGCCTCCCACCGGCGCCAAGGGCCTGAATCTGGCGGCGAGCGACGTGCATTATCTGTCGCAGGGCCTGATCGAATTCTACGCCGAAGGCGCGATGGGTGGCCTGGACGGCTACTCGGCCCAGGCGCTGCGCCGGATCTGGCTGGCCGAGCGCTTCTCCTGGTGGATGACCTCGCTGCTGCATCGTTTTCCGGAAGCCAGCGGCTTTGACCGCAAGGTGCAGGAAGCGGAACTGGCGTTCCTCATGAGCTCCCGCGCGGCGCAAACAGTGCTGGCGGAAAATTATGTGGGTCTGCCTTATTAGAAAGATGTAAAAAGACGAAATTTTAAGAACAACAAAAGACGTTCTTTTTTGAAAAAAAGAACCAAAAAACGTCATCCGTTTTAGAGCGCGTTGACATTCAGCATGTCCAGATGAACGCACTGACGACGGATAGCATGGACATGAATGACCGAGA
>JBBART010000018.1:0-100895 GCA_040399685.1 Acetobacteraceae bacterium | reverse complement strand
GCTACGAGCAGACATCTCGGTCATTCATGTCCATGCTATCCGTCGTCAGTGCGTTTATCTGGACATGCTGAATGTCAACGCGCTCTAAATGGATGAAAGTCTTTTTGCTTCTTTTTCTTCAGAAAAAGAAGATCTTCCTGCCAGATGCCTCCCCTAAACGCCTGACACCCTCTAATCTTTCTCAAAACTGGGAGAGACCGCCATGACCGACACAACGCCAACAGGCCTGCGCAAAGGCCTGACCAGCTACGGCGATGCCGGCTTCTCGCTGTTCCTCCGCCGCGCCTTCATCAAGGCCATGGGCTATTCGGATGACGCGCTGGACCGCCCCATCATCGGCATCACCAACACATTCTCCGATTTCAATCCCTGCCACGGCAACGTTCCGGATCTGATCGAGGCCTGCAAACGCGGCGTCATGCTGGCCGGCGGCCTGCCGATGGAATTCCCCACCATCTCCATCCATGAGAGCTTCGCCCACCCCACCAGCATGTTCCTGCGCAACCTGATGGCGCTGGACACCGAGGAAATGATCCGCGCCCAGCCGATGGACGCCGTGGTGCTCATCGGCGGCTGCGACAAAACCATCCCGGCCCAACTGATGGGGGCCGCCAGCGCAAACATCCCCGCCATCGTGCTGCCCACCGGCCCCATGCTGGTCGGCCACTACAAGGGCGAAGTCCTCGGCGCCTGCACCGACTGCCGCCGCCTTTGGGCCAAGCACCGCGCCGGCGAGATGACCGAGCAGGAAATGGACGAAGTCAGCGGCCGCCTGGCCCCCACCAAGGGCACCTGCATGGTGATGGGCACCGCCAGCACCATCGCCTGCATGACTGAAGCCCTCGGCATGTGCCTGCCAGGTGCTGCCACCGTGCCCGCCACCCATGCCGACCGCATCCGCGCCGCCGAAGCCTCCGGCGCCGCCGCCATCCGCCTGGCGAAAGACGGCATGACGCCCGCCAAGATCATGACCAAGCAAGCCTTCACCAACGCGCTCACCGTGTTGCAGGCGATCGGCGGCTCCACCAACGGCCTCATCCACTTCACCGCCATCGCCGGCCGCCTCGGCATCGACATCGACCTTGAGGACTTCGACCGCCTCGGGCTGGACGTGCCGGTGCTGGTGGACCTCAAGCCCTCCGGCAATCACTACATGGAGCATTTCCACTGGGCCGGCGGCATGCCGCGCCTGCTGGCCGAACTCGGCCCGCTGATCGACACCTCCCAGCGCAGCGTCGCCGGCGGCACGCTTGCCGACGTGGTGGCCAACGCCGAATACGTGCCAGGGCAAGACGTGATCCGCAGCCGCGAAGCCCCCATCCATTCCGGCGGCGGCCTTGCGGTGCTGCGCGGCAACCTCGCCCCCGGCGGCGCCCTGCTGAAGCGCTCCGCCGCCACGCCCGCCTTGATGACGCATGAAGGCCGCGCCGTGGTGTTCGAGAACATCGAGGACATGACCAGCCGCATCGACGACGACGCGCTGGACGTGACGGCAGACGACGTCCTTGTGCTCCGCAACGCCGGCCCCAAGGGTGCGCCAGGCATGCCCGAAGCCGGCTACATTCCCATCCCGCGCAAACTCGCCCGCGCCGGCGTGAAGGACATGCTGCGCATCTCAGACGCCCGCATGAGCGGCACCGCCTTCGGCACCATCGTTCTGCACGCCACCCCCGAAGCCGCCATCGGCGGCCCGCTGGCCCTGGTGCGCAACGGCGACCGCATCCGCCTGGACGCCTCCGCCCGCACGCTGGACCTGCTGGTGAGCGACGCCGAGTTGGCCGAGCGCGCCAGCCACTGGAAGGCTCCCGCCGAACCGGAAGGTGCCGAGCGTGGCTACCTGCGCCTGTTCCTGGACCAGGTGACTCAGGCAGACCAAGGCTGCGACTTCGCCTTCTGCCGGCCGCCTGCAAAAGCGGTTTGAAGATCTTCTTTTTCTGAAGAAAAAGAAGCAAAAAGACTTCCATTCATTTCGGTGCATGGCGCGGCATCTGCCGCGCCATGCATTTGAATTCATGAAGTTTTTTGGTTCTTTTTTTCAAAAAAGAGCCCCTACCCTTCACGCCCGAAGTCGCTCCAAAAAATTGCCCCAACGCTGCCGCGCCAGGCGGATCGAGCGTTCCTTCACATGTCCATACCCACGTATCTCCTGCGGCAGAGACGCCAACTCCACCGCCACCCGCAAATTCCCCGGCGACAGACGCTGGATGATCTCCTCCACCAAATCCGAATACTCGCCAATCAACGCCCGCTCGTGCCGCCGTTCCTCAGTCCGGCCAAACGGATCAAGCCAGGTGCCCCGCAACCCTCGCATCGGCGCCATCAACCGAAACGCCCCCATCATCCAACCGCCGAATGCCTGCTTCAACAGGTGCCCGGTCCGCGCATCCCGCTTGGCCAGCACCGGCGGCGCCAGATGGAACGACAGCTTCACGGGGCCTTCGAACTGCGCCTGCAAACTCTCGCGGAATTCCTTCGAGGCATACAGCCGCGCGACCTCATACTCATCCTTGTATGCCATCAACTTGTGCAGACTCTTGGCCACCGCCTCAGTCAGTACGGTGCCGCCCGAAAACGCCCGCCTCTCGGCCTCGCGCACCCGCGCCACCAACCGCTCATACCGGCGCGCATATCGGCGGTTCTGATAATCCTGCAAATGCGCTGCCCGGGTGGCGATTACCGCGTCCAAACCTGGCGCCGGCACCAATTCCGGCTCAATCCCAGCCGCCGCCGCCACCCGCCCCAGATCCACGGCCGCCGCCCGCCCCCAGGCAAACGCCGCCTGATTGGCCGTCACCGCCGTCCCGTTCAGGCGAATGGCGGTCATCAGGCCGTCACGGCTGAGCGGAATCTGCCCCTTCTGCCAGGCAAACCCCAGCAGGAACAAATTCGCCGCCACCGCATCGCCCAGCAACGCTTCCGCCAGCGCCGTGGCGTCCACCATATCCACATTCCCAGCGCCGGCCGCCGCCGCCACATCGCGCTTCAACTGCCCGCCCGGCAGCACGCTGCCCGGGTCCATCACGAAATGCGCCGTTGCTGTCTCATGCGTGTTCAACACCACATGGGTGCCGCCATCTACCCGGATCGACGCCAGCCCCTCGCGTGAGCCGGCCACCACCAGGTCACACCCCAGCAACAGATCCGCCTCCGCCGCCCCCACGCGCAGCCCGTGCAGCGCCGCGTTATCGCGCGCGATGCGAACATGGCTGAACACAGCGCCACCTTTCTGCGCCAGCCCCATCTGGTCCAGCACCGACACCTGCACGCCATCCTCATGCGCCGCCACACCCAGCAGCGCCGCCACCGTCACAATCCCGGTGCCCCCCGCGCCCGCCAGCAGAATGCCCCAAGGCCGATCCAGCGCCGGCAGAACCGGCTCCGGCACATCATCATCCGGTCGTGCCAAAAACGGCGCCCGCTTGCGCAACGCACCGCCTTCCACCGTCACGAAGCTCGGGCAAAACCCATCAACGCAGGTGAAGTCCTTGTTGCAGCTGCTTTGATTGATCTGCCGTTTGGTGCCAAATTCCGTCTCCAACGGCGCCACCGAAATACAGTTGGACGTGCGCGAGCAATCACCGCACCCCTCGCACACCGCCGCATTGATGAAGGCGCGCTTGTTGGGGTCCACCATCGTGCCGCGCTTCCGCCGGCGACGCTTCTCCGTGGCGCAGGTCTGGTCATAAACGATGGCGGTGCAGCCTGGCGTATCGCGAAACCGCCGCTCCACCTCCTGCAGATCATGCCGGTCAAACAACGTCACTCCAGAGGCGAACCCTGTCTCGCCCTCGTATTTCTCCGGCTCATCCGTCACCACAGCAATCGCCGCCACGTCTTCCGCCGCCAATTGCCGCGTCAATTGCGGCACGGTCAGCACACCGTCGATATGCTGGCCACCGGTCATCGCCACCGCGTCGTTGAACAGGATCTTGTAGGTGATATTCACCTTCGCACTCACAGCCGCCCGAATGGCCATCAGGCCAGAATGAAAATACGTGCCGTCGCCCAGATTGGCGAACACATGCGCCTCCTCGGTAAACGGCGCCTGCCCAATCCACGCCACGCCCTCACCGCCCATCTGGCTGTAGCTGTCGGTATTACGGTCCATCCAGATGGCCATGTAATGACAGCCAATCCCGGCCAAGGCCCGGCTGCCGTCGATCACCTTGGTAGAAGTATTATGCGGGCACCCAGAACAATAAAACGGCTTGCGCTCTGCCGATGGCACAATCGCATGCGCAGCCACATCGCCCAGACGCAAATCCGCAGCGCGCGCCAGCAGGCGATCGGTTTCCATGAACCCGGCCAAACGCTCACCCAGCGCCACCGCAATCTCCACAGCGGACAAATCACCGTTTGGCTTGAGCAGCACCGCACCGTTCGTATCGTGCTTGCCCACCACCACCGGCCGGTGCGGCAGATTGTAAAGTGCGTCCCGTATCTGCTGCTCGATCAGCGGCGCCTTTTCCTCCACAACGACAATCTCATCGAGCCCCTCGGCAAAGTCGCACAAAATGCGTGAATCGGCGGGCCAGGTCAGCGCCAGTTTCAACAGCCGAACCTGCGTCTCATCCACGCCCAGCATCGCCAGCGCATGGCGCGTGTCGTGATAGGACTTACCCGCCGTCACAATACCAATCCGCGCGCCACGCCCCGGCAGCATCACCCGGTCCAGCCCATTGGCCCGCGCATAATCCTGCGCCGCCTGCAGCCCATGGGCGAACAGCCGCGCCTCCTGCGCCAACGGCGGATCGGGCAGCCTTATATGCACATCCGGCTGTGGCCCCTCAGGGCGAACAATCGTGAACCGATCAAGATCGAACGCCACGCTCGCCGAACTGTCGACCACATCCGACACCGTCTTGAACCCGACATACCGGCCCGACCACCGCGACATCGCCCAGCCATGCAGGCCGAGGAACAACAGATCATGCACATCCGCCGGCACCAGAACCGGAATGGACGCAGCGGCAAACGCCTGCTCGCTCTGATGCGGCACCGTGGAGGACTTGCAGGCATGATCATCACCCGCCACCAGCAACACGCCGCCGGAGCGCGAAGTGCCGGCGAAGTTGGCGTGCTTGAACACGTCCCCGCTCCGGTCCACCCCAGGCCCCTTGCCATACCAAAGGGCAAAAACCCCCTCCACCTTGGCGCCCGGGAACAGCGTCACCTGCTGGGTGCCCCACACAGCCGTCGCCGCCAGTTCCTCGTTCAACCCAGCGCGAAACTGAACGTTCGCCGCCTCCAACTGCTTGCGCGCGCTGGTCATCTGAATGTCCACGCTGCCCAGCGGCGAGCCGCGATAGCCCGACACGAAGCCCCCGGTGTTCAAGCCGGCGCGCCGGTCAAGCTGGCGCTGCAACAGCGGCAGGCGCACCAGCGCCTGCGTTCCCGTGAGGTAGAAATGTCGCGCCGCGAGATCGTATTTGTCGTCGAGCGTGGCAATTGCCTGCGTCATGACGCCCATCCCTTGTTTGGCCCGAGGCCATATTAGGGCAGTGTCGTTGCCGCAACCAAGCTCTGTGAACCCGCAGCCGAAAATAGCAGCTTCCATGCGCCAGACCGGTTCCGGACGGGCCGGATACTTCCAATATCAGGCCCGCCGGAACGTATTTCTTTCGCTGCTTCGTTTATATCGCAATGCAGCAAATACTGTCGCTCAGATTTCAGCCAACGGCCCCAGTTCCACAAGCTCTCGCCCTTCGTCCACCATGTCGCCCACCGCACAACGCACGCCGGTCACAACACCATCGGCCGGGGCTGACAGGGACAACTCCATCTTCATCGCCTCCAGCACCACCAGAACCTGCCCGCGCTTGACGATCTCGCCCACCGCCACCGCCACGCCGGCCACGCGCCCAGGGATCGGCGCCGTCACCTTGCCGCCCGCCTGCAGGGCCGCCAACGGCGGTGCCAGCAGATCGACAAGGCCCAACACATGGTTGATGCCGCTGCGTATCACCACAATCCGCCCGGACTGCCGAACCACCGCCAGCCGCGATCGCACGCCGTTGACCGACACACCAGCTGGGTCGGACCGCACACGCACCTTCAACTCATCCCACGCAAGATCCCAATACGGGCCTGCGGGCGTGGCCGTCACCTCCCACCGCCGTTCGCCCGCTTCCAGCATCATTGTGCGCGTGCCGGCAAGGTTCATCTGCCAACAATCCGATGCAGACCAAGGATCGGAATCCGTCTGCGCATCGGCCAACACCGACAACGCCGCCGCAGCCAGGATCGCCACATCCGGCGCCGGATACGGTGCCAGCAACTCCGGATGACGCCCAATGAAACCCGTATCGAAATCACCTGCCGCGAAATCCGCATCATCCGCTATGCCGCGCAACAGCCCAAGATTGGTCTGCACGCCCACCACCTCACACGCAGCCAACGCCTGCGACATGCGCCGCAACGCCGTCGTGCGATCCGGGCCACGGGTGATCAACTTGGCGATCATCGGGTCGTAATCCACCCCGATCCGGTCGCCCTCGCGAACGCCGGCATCAATCCGCACGCCGTCGGCCGGCAGCCGCAAATGCGACAGCAGACCCACCGATGGCAAAAATCCACGCTGCGGATCCTCGGCATAAAGCCGCGCCTCGAACGAATGGCCGGTCATCGTCAACTGCGCCTGGCTCAGCGGCAACGCGCCCCCGGCCGCCACCAGCAACTGCCACGCCACCAGATCCTGCCCGGTGATCATCTCCGTCACCGGATGCTCCACCTGCAGGCGCGTGTTCATCTCCATGAACGCAAAACTGTCGCCCTCGACGATGAATTCCACCGTCCCCGCGCCGACATACCCCACCGCCCGCGCCGCTGCCACCGCAGCCTCCCCCATCGCCCGACGCATCTCAGCCGTCATGCCAGGCGCCGGCGCCTCCTCTATCACCTTCTGGTGGCGGCGCTGGACCGAGCAGTCACGCTCGAACAAATAGACGCAGTTGCCATGGCCATCGGCAAACACCTGGATCTCCACATGCCGTGGCCGCGTCAGATACCGTTCGATCAACACACGATCATCGCCAAAAGACGACGCCGCCTCCCGCTTGGCGCCAGCAATCGCCGCCTCCAGATCAGCCTCGTGCTCAACAACGCGCATGCCCTTGCCGCCACCGCCGGCTGAGGCCTTGATCAGCACCGGAAAGCCGATCTTGCCCGCCTCCATCAGCAGCGTTGGCAAATCCTGCGCGGCACCATGATAGCCAGGCACCAGCGGCACGCCCGCCTTCTCCATCAGCGCCTTGGCCTCGCTCTTGCCGCCCATGGCACGAATGCTGGAAGCCGGCGGTCCCACGAACACCACCCCCGCCTGCGCACAGGCCTCGGCAAAATCGGCGTTCTCCGACAAGAACCCATATCCCGGATGCAACGCCTGCGCACCCGAACGCCGCGCCACATCCAAAATCAAATCGCCGCGCAGATAACTGTCCCGCGCCGGCGCAGGGCCAATCCGATACGCCTCATCGGCCATCGCCACATGCATCGAATCGGCATCGGCGTCGGAATACACAGCCACCGTGGCAATTCCCATGTCGCGCGCGGTGCGCATGACACGACAGGCAATCTCGCCGCGATTGGCGATCAGAAGTTTGCTGAACATCTGGGTCACATCCGGAACACGCCGAAGCGCGTGGGCTCGATCGGGGCATTCAGAGACGCGGACAATCCCAGCGCCAGCACCCGGCGGGTGTCGGCGGGGTCGATAATCCCGTCATCCCACAGCCGCGCCGAGGCATAATACGGATGCCCCTGGGTTTCATACTGCTCGCGTATAGGTTCCTTGAAAGCCTCCTCCTCGGCGGCGGGCCACTCAGCGCCTTTCGCCTCAATGGCGTCCCTGCGCAACGTTGCCAGCACGCTCGCCGCCTGCTCGCCACCCATCACAGAGATGCGCGCATTCGGCCACATCCACAGAAAACGCGGCCCAAACGCCCGCCCGCACATGCCGTAATTGCCCGCGCCGAACGAGCCGCCAATCACCACGGTGAATTTCGGCACCCGCGCCGTCGCCACCGCCGTCACCAACTTCGCGCCGTCCTTGGCAATGCCGCCAGCCTCGTATTTCCGGCCCACCATAAAGCCGGTGATGTTCTGCAAGAACACCAACGGCACCCCGCGTTGACAACACAATTCAATGAAATGCGCCGCCTTCAGCGAACTCTCACTGAACAGAATGCCGTTATTGGCAACAATGCCCACCGGCATCTCATGAATATGCGCGAACCCGGTCACGATAGTGGTGCCGTAATTGCTCTTGAACTCATCGAGCACACTGTCATCCACCACCCGCGCAATCACCTCGCGCACATCGAACGGCTTGCGGCGATCCGCCGGGATCACCCCATACAGCTCCGCCGGATCGAAACGCGGCGGCAACACCGGCGCCAGCTTCAAACCAACCGACTTCACCCGGTTCAAACCACCCACAATCCGCCGCGCGATGCCCAGCGCATGGCCATCGGATTCAGCAAGATGATCGGTCACGCCTGAGACCTTGGAATGAACCTCCGCACCGCCAAGATCCTCGGCCGACACAATCTCCCCGGTCGCCGCCTTCACCAAAGGCGGACCGGCCAAAAAGATCGTCCCCTGCCCGCGCACGATGATGCTCTCATCAGACATCGCCGGCACATACGCGCCACCCGCCGTGCAAGACCCCATCACCACCGCGATCTGCGCCACACCCTCAGCCGACAGATTGGCCTGGTTATAGAAGATCCGTCCGAAATGATCCCGATCCGGAAACACCTCGTCCTGGTTCGGCAAATTCGCCCCACCAGAATCCACCAGATAGATGCACGGCAGCCGGTTCTCGCGCGCAATCTCCTGCGCCCGCAGATGCTTCTTCACAGTAATGGGGAAATACGTCCCGCCCTTCACCGTGGCATCGTTGCAGACAATCATCACCTCCTGGCCCGCCACCCGGCCAATGCCGGTGACAACGCCCGCCGCCGGCACCTCGTCGCCATACATCCCGTAAGCCGCGAACTGCGACAGCTCCAGAAACGGCGTGCCAGGATCCAGCAACGCCGCAATCCGATCGCGCGGCAACAACTTGCCCCGCGCCACATGCCGCGCCCGCGATGTCGCATTGCCGCCGAGGGCGATCACCGCAGCCTTCGCCCGCAAATCATCCACCAATTCCTGCATCGCAGCCGCATTGGCCTTGAAGCCGTCCGAACGCGTGTCGAGCGCGGTTTCGATCTGCATCACGCGGTCTCCTTGAACAGCTCCCGCCCGATCAGCATGCGCCGGATTTCAGACGTGCCCGCGCCAATCTCATACAATTTCGCATCCCGCAGCAGCCGCCCGGTGGCGTAATCGTTGATATAGCCGTTGCCGCCGAGGCACTGGATCGCCTCCAGCGTCATCCACGTGGCCTTCTCAGCCGCATACAAGATCGCCCCTGCGGCATCCTTACGCGAGGTCCGCCCGCGATCACAGGCCTTGGCCACAGTATAAACATAGGATTTCGCGGCATTCATCACCGTGTACATATCGGCAATCTTGCCCTGCATCAGCTGAAACTCGCCAATGCTTTGCCCGAACTGCTTGCGCTCATGCACATACGGCAGAACAATATCCATGCAGGCCTGCATAATGCCCAACGGCCCCGCCGCCAGCACCGCGCGCTCATAATCCAGCCCGCTCATCAGCACATTCACCCCGCCGCCGATGCGACCGAGCACGTTCTCCTCAGGAACTTCACAGTCCTGAAACACCAACTCGCCAGTGTTCGAGCCGCGCATGCCCAGCTTGTCCAGCTTCTGCGCGCAGGAAAACCCAGCCATCCCCTTCTCGATCAGAAACGCCGTAATCCCGCGCGAACCCGCTTCCGGATCGGTCTTGGCATACACCACCAACGTGTTCGCCTCCGGCCCATTGGTGATCCACATCTTGGTGCCGTTCAACACATACCGATCGCCCCGCTTCTCAGCGCGCAGACGCATAGACACCACGTCTGACCCCGCCCCAGGCTCGCTCATCGCCAGCGCGCCCACATCGGTGCCGGCAATCAGCCCCGGCAAATACCGCGCCTTCTGCGCGTCCGTGCCATTGATACGGATCTGGTTCACGCAAAGATTCGAATGCGCCCCATACGAAAGACCCACCGAGGCCGAAGCGCGGCTGATTTCCTCCATCGCCACGCAATGCGCCAGGTAACTCATCCCAGCGCCGCCCCATTCCTCCTCCACCGTCAGCCCAAGCACGCCAAGATCGCCGAATTTCTTCCACAGATCGGCCGGGAAATCATTGTCCCGGTCGATCGCCGCCGCACGCGGGGCCACCTCCACATCGCAAAACCGCCGCACGCTGTCGCGCAGCATGTCCACTTCCTCGCCGAGGTCGAAATCCATGCCGTAATCGGTGTTGCTGGCCATATTGTCTCAGCCTTGCTTGGGGTTTTACATGGTCAATGAGCGTTGGTGAGGCACGACGTGACGTAGAGGTGATGCCAGCAGATATCGACATTCCGGCGCTTCTGTTCGAGGCAGATGCGTTGCGCCATCGTCTCGTCATCAAAGGGGCCATAGCATTCCGGCTTGGCGCCAGATTCAAGCTGATCGAGCCCGCCATCCACGAACACGCCGCCACAAACGAAATAAATGCGTTTCTGATCCAAGACCGTTCTCCTGCTGCACTGCAGCAACCCTAATCCTTTTGGGCCAACGGGGAAATGGTCAGCACCGCGCGCATCACGCCGGCTTTGCAGACAATTCGGGAAAATCTTCCTCGCGGAACTCCCCCGCCGACCGCGCATTGGCCGATTCTTCAGCCCGACGCAGTTCAACACGGCGAATTTTGCCGCTGATGGTCTTGGGCAGCTCGGCGAACTCAAGCCGCCGCACCCTCTTATAAGGCGCCAGCCGCAGCCGAAGATGCTGAAAGATCGACAGCGCCGTGGCCGCATCCGGTTCCACACCCGCCACCAGCGCCACATACGCCTTCGGCACCGCCAAACGCAGCGCATCCGGCGCCGGCACCACGGCAGCCTCCGCCACCGCCGCATGCTCGATCAACACGCTCTCCAACTCGAACGGTGAAATGCGGTAATCGGCCGCCTTGAACACGTCATCGGCCCGGCCGACATAGGTCAGATACCCATCCGCATCGCGCGAGGCCACGTCCCCGGTGCGATACACATCGCCGCTGACGCCCGAAAAGCTGCCGTCATCCTGCTGATAGCCCCGCATCAACGCCAGCGGACGCGGATCAAGCGCAATGCACACCGCCCCTTCCGTCGCATACTGGTCATCGGTGTCCAACAGCCGGATGCGATAGCCTGGCATCGGCCGCCCCATCGAACCCACCCGCAATTCCTGCCCCGGCGAATTGCCGATCTGGGCTGTGGTCTCGGTCTGGCCATAGCCATCGCGGATGGTCAGCCCCCAGGCCGTGCGCACCTGCTCGATCACTTCCGGATTCAGCGGCTCACCGGCGCCACACACCTCGCGCAACGCGGTTTTCCAGGACGCCAGATCTTCCTGAATGAACATCCGCCACACTGTCGGCGGCGCACACAACGTGGTCACGCCGTTGACTGCAATCGCATCCAGCAGCGTGCGGGCGTGAAACCGTGGCTGGTTGCAGATGAACACGGTCGCACCGGCAATCCAAGGTGCAAAGAAGCAACTCCACGCATGCTTGGCCCAACCGGGCGAGGAGATGTTCAGATGCACATCCCCCGGCTGCAACCCCAGCCAATACATCGTCGACAGATGCCCGATCGGGTAAGATGCATGCGTGTGCAACACCAATTTCGGCTTCGCCGTGGTGCCAGACGTGAAATACAGCAGCATCGGGTCATCCGCCCGCGTCGGCGCATCCGGCACAAAGCGCGTCAACTCAGACTGGAACGATGCGTAATCCACGCAGCCGAGCACCGGCCCCACGGTAATCCGAACCGCATCGATCCCCTCAATCTTCGCCGCATCCTCGGCGGCGATAATCACATAACGGGCCTGCGCCCGTACAACGCGTTCCGCCAGATCATCCGCCGTCAGCAACGTCGTCGCCGGCACCACCACGGCGCCAAGTTTCATCGCCGCCAGCATCACTTCCCACAGCGGCGCCACGTTGCCGAGCATGAGCAAAATCCGGTCGCCCCGCTTAACACCCTGCGCCCGAAGCCCGTTGGCAACGGCATTGGACCGCGCCGACATCTCGGCAAAGCTGATCTCCGCAGCCCCCGCGCCCACAATCCGCAAAGCCGGTCGCGCGCCGCTCTCACCCTGCGCCAGAACCGCGTCGAACCAATCCAGCGCGAAGTTGAAATGGTCCGGCTCCGGCCAACGGAACTGCGCATAGGCCGTGTCGTAATCCGTCCGGTGCGCCAGCAGAAACGCACGCGCTTCCGCAAACCCGCTCATGCCGATTTCTCCGCCAGCCAGCGATAGGCGTAGGAGAAATCGCGTCCCCCATCCCCCTGCTCCACCATCTGCGCATAGATCTTCGCCGCCGCCGCCCCCAATGGCGTGGCCGCCCCGGTGGCAGTCGCCGCCGCCTGCGCCAATGCCAGATCCTTCAGCATCAACGCCGAGGCAAACCCCGGCTGCCAATCCCGGTTGGCAGGCGAAGTCGGCACCGGCCCCGGCACTGGGCAATACGAGGTCAACGCCCAGCACTGGCCGGAGGACTTGCTGCTCACATCGAACAACTTCTGATGATCCAGCCCCAACCGATCCGCCAGCGCAAATGCTTCGGACACGCCGATCATGGAAATGCCAAGGATCATGTTGTTACAGATCTTCGCCGCCTGCCCGGCCCCTGACTCCCCGGTATGCACGATGGTCTTGCCCATCGCCGCCAACACCATCTGCGCCCGCGCGAACGCAGCCTCCGGCCCACCGACCATGAACGTCAACGTGCCGGCAGCCGCCCCGCCGATGCCGCCCGAAACCGGCGCATCCAGCATATCCAAGCCCTGTTCCGCGCTGGCAGCCCCCACCTGCCGCGCCGTCTCGACATCGATGGTCGAGCAGTCGATCAGCAGCGGCGTGCCCACAATGTTGGCCAGAATGCCGTTGGCGCCCTGATACACCTCAGCCACATGCCGCCCGGCCGGCAGCATCGTCACCACCACATCCGCATGCGGCACCGCGTCGGCAATGCTGGCCGCCACCGTGCCGTGCTCGGCAAACGCCGCACATGCTTCCGCGGCAAGATCGAACCCCGTGACGGCAAAGCCGGCCTTGGCCAGATTGATCGCCATGGGCAGGCCCATATTGCCCAGGCCCACGAACAGGATACGGCTCATGCTGCCTCCAGCAATTTGCGCGCGATGATCACGCGCATGATTTCGTTGGTGCCTTCCAGAATGCGGTGCACGCGCAAATCACGCACATATCGCTCCATCTGGTATTCATGGATGTAGCCGTAGCCGCCATGCAACTGTAGTGCCTCGTCGCAGATATTCGAGCATATATCGGTGGCAAAACGCTTGGCCATGGCACACAATTTCGTCGCATTCGGATCATGCCGATCCAGCGCCACCGCGGCCCGATGCACCATCAGCCGCGCCGCTTCCAAACCGGTGGCCATATCGGCGAGCTTGAACTGCAACGCCTGAAACTCAGACAATGTTTTCCCAAACGCCCGGCGCTGCTGCACATACGCCACCGCCGCATCCAGGCACGCCTGCGCGCCCCCCAACGAACAGGCCGCGATGTTGACGCGCCCGCCATCCAGCCCCGCCATCGCATAGCGAAACCCGGCACCCTCATCCCCCAGCCGATTGGTCACCGGCACCAGGCAATCATGGAAACTGACTGTGGCTGTCGGCTGGCTGTTCCAGCCCATCTTGCGCTCGGGCTTGCCGATGGTGAGCCCGGGGGTTCCGGCCTCCATGATCACGCAGGACACGCCGCGCGGCCCGTCCTCGCCGGTGCGCATCATCGTCACGTAAAGATCTGAAACCCCGGCGCCCGAGATGAACGCCTTGGAGCCGTTCACCCGGTAATGCGTGTTGCCCTCCGGCACCGCCCGCGTCTTCAACGCCGCCGCATCCGAGCCCGAACCCGGCTCGGTCAACGCGTAGCTGACGAAGGTCTTGCCACTCAGAATATCCGGCAATAGCCGCTCACGCTGCTCATCGCTGCCGAAACGGGCAATCATCCCCGCCACCATGTTGTGGATGGTCAGAAACGCGGTGGTGGACGGATCAGCCGCCGCCAATTCCTCAAAAATCAACGCGGCGTCGAGGCGCGACAGCCCGGTGCCGCCATACGCCTCCTCCACATAGATGCCGCCAAACCCGAGCCCGCAGGCCTCGCGCAGTTCATCGGCCGGAAAATGCCGATCCAGATCCCATTGCCCCGCATTCGGCAACAGCCGGTCCTGGGCGAAATCGCGCGCCGTTTGCTGATAGGCGCGCTGGTCTTCGGTCAGGTCGAAATCCATGTCCGGTCCCCTCCTGGTCGCGTTTTCGCGTCTTGCTTCTTGTGTGCAGAGCAATGCCCCGCCGCGTCAAGCTTGCCCAAGTGAGCCGGGGCGCGGATGATCACGCCCCCTGCCCCAAGGAAGATCATGTTCGCTCATATCCGCGATACCAGCCTGTATTTCGACATCGACGGCATGGGCCTGGCGCCAATCGGCCCCGATATGGTGGAACGCCCCACAGCCTTCATCATCCATGGCGGGCCAGGTGGTGACCATTCCGCCTTCAAGACCGCTTTCGGTGCGCTGACGTCCGACATGCAGCTCGTCTATTTCGATCATCGCGGCCAGGGTCGTTCCGCAAAGGGCGATCCGGATCGCTACACGCTGGACGAAAACGTCGAGGACATGGAGGCACTGCGCCGCCATCTCGGCCTGGGGCCCATCGTCAGCATCGGCACCTCCTATGGCGGCATGGTGGCACAGGCACATGCGGCGCGTTATCCGGAAGCGGTGGCCAAGTTGGTCTTGTGCGTCACCGCGTCCCACGCCGGCTTCAACGCAACCGCCAAACGTTTCATCGCCGAACGCGGCACGCCTGAGCAGCAGGCCGTATGCGCCACGCTCTGGGCAGGCGGATTCGAAACATTGGAACAGTTGCAGCATTATTACGCCGTGATGGGCCCGCTCTATTCGCTGAAGCACAACCCGGAAGCCGCCGCCACCAGCCGCAGCCGCGCCATCCAGTCACCCGAGCCGCTCAACCGTGCCTTCGGCCCTGGTGGCACGTTGCAGACCTTCGACCTGCGCCCGGAACTCAGCCGCATCACCGCCCCCACGCTGATCCTGGCCGGACAGCATGACTGGATCTGCGCACCGGAATTCTCCGAGGAGATCCACGCTCTCATCCCCGGCTCCCGACTGCACATCTTCGAAAACTCCAGCCACTCGCTACGCCAGGATGTCGGTGATTTACTGCTAGAAACCATCCGAGGCTTCGTGACGGAGAACCACCAAGCGGATATAACCGCCTGAGGGAGAACAGAATGTCCGCGCTCGAATTCCAGGATGCCGTCGTGCGCTTCGGCGCGGCCACTGTATTGGGCGGCGCGTCGCTGTCCATTGCAGCGGGGGAATTCGTGTCGGTGGTGGGCCCCACCGGCTGCGGCAAATCCACCCTGCTGAACCTCGCCGCCGGATTGCTCGCACCGAGCGCCGGCAGCGTGCGCAGCCTGGGCGGCGCCATCACCGGCATCAACCGTCAGGCCGGCTATCTGTTCCAGGGCGAAAGCCTGATGCCGTGGCGCAACGCGCGCGACAACGTGGCGGCCGGGCTGCAATTCGCAGGCACCCAAGATGCCTCCGCCAGCGCCCAGGCCGATGCCTGGCTCAACCGCGTCGGTCTGCACGGCGCCGGCGACAAATACCCGCACCAGATGAGCGGCGGCATGCGCAAACGCGCCCAACTGGCGCAAACATTGATCCTCGACCCGCCGATCCTGCTGATGGACGAACCGTTCTCGGCGCTGGACGTGCAAACCCGCCTGATGATGGAAAACGAACTCCTGGCGCTGTGGCAGGGCGGCCCCGGCCCGCGCAAGACGGTGCTGTTCATCACGCACGATCTGGAGGAGGCGATCAGCCTGTCCGACCGCGTGGTGGTTCTCTCCGCCGGCCCCGCCACACGGCCCATCGCCGAATTCGCCATCAACCTGCCCCGCCCGCGAGACGTGGCTGAAATCCGCCACACCCCGGAATTCCAGTCCGCCCATGCCCAGATCTGGGACGTGCTGCGCGACGAAGTGCTGAAAACCTACCACCGGAGCGTGGCCGCGTGACGCATGTGTATCGCCTGGCCTTGGCCGCCCTCCTGCTCGGCCTGTGGTATGCGGGGGCAACCAGCGGCGTGCTGTCGCCGTTCTTCTTCGGCCACCCTTCGAAGGTCGCCGCCCAAATCGTCGATTGGTTTGCCACGGGTGAGATCTGGCCACATCTGGCCATCACCCTCACCGAAACCTTGCTGGCATTTGCCGCCGGCACCGCAGGCGGCGTGCTGGCCGGGCTGTGGCTGGGGCTGAGCCCGCGCACGCTGTCGGTGCTGGACCCGTTCATCAAGGCTGCCAACGCCATGCCGCGCGTGATTCTGGCACCGATCTTTGCCATGTGGTTCGGCCTCGGCATGGGCAGCAAGGTGGCGCTTGGCTTCACGCTGGTGTTCTTCATCGTGTTCTTCAACGTGCTGCAAGGCGTGCGCGAAGTCTCGCCGGTGGTGCTCAACGCCACCCGCATGCTGGGCGCTTCCCGCAAGCAATTGCTGCGGCATGTGTATCTGCCGGCGGCGATGAGCTGGGTGTTCAGCTCGCTGCATGTCTCGGTCGGCATGGCCTTCGTCGGCGCCGTGATTGGTGAATATCTCGGCAGCGCCGCCGGCGTCGGCTACCTCATCCTGCAAGCGCAAGGCGTGTTCGATGTCGATGCCGTGTTCGCCGGCATTGCCTTGCTGACCGCCTGCGCGCTGGTGCTGGACACCATCGTCACCTTCGCCGAAGCCCGCCTGCTCGTCTGGCAGCCCCGCGCGGATATACCGCGCGATTCTTAATAATGCGGACATACCGCGCGATTCATAAAAATAAGGGGAATAACGCCATGCTCTCACGCCGCACGCTGCTTGCCGCCGCTGGCTCAACACTGGCCATGCCGGCCATCGCCCAGTCCCGCACCAAGGTGCGCTTCGCCGGCGGTGGCGTGGCGTTGTATGGCTACATGCCGTTCTTCGTGGCCATCGGGCAGAATCTGTTCGCCAAGCACGGACTTGAGGCGGACGTGGCAATGTTCCCCGGCGGCGCGCTGGCCATGCAGGCCGTGCTCGGCGGCTCGTCCGATATTTCCTGTGGCTTTTACGAGCACACCATCCAGATCGCGGCCAAGGGCGGCAAGCTGACGGCGTTCGTGTTGCAGGCGCAGAATTCCGGCCTGGCGCTTGGCGTGCGCAAGGATCTGGCCGGCGAAATCAAGACCGCAGCCGACCTCAAGGGGCGCAAGATCGGCGTGTCCGCCCCCGGCTCCTCCACCCATCTGTTCGCCATGCAATTGATGGTCAAGGCCGGGCTGAAACGCACGGACGCAGCCGCCATCGGCGTCGGCACCACCCAAACCGCCCTGGCCGCGTTCCAGAGCAAGCAGATCGACGCGCTGTCGCTGTTCGACCCGATCATCGCCGACCTGGAAAGCCGCGGCGAGATCGTGGTGCTGGCCGATGCCCGCGACACCAAGGGCAGCACCGCCATCTTCGGCGGCCCCTACGCCTCCGGCTCGCTCTATGCCGAAAGCAGCTGGCTTGGGAAGAACGAAGACACCTGCCGCAAGGCCGCCGCCGCCATCGTCGAAGCCGTCACCTTCCTCAAGACCGCCACGCCCGACCAGGCGATCGGCGCCCTCGGCAAGGGCATGTGCTTCCTCGATGCCGGCGTGTGCAGCAGCGCCTTCACCCGCAACCGCGAGGCGTTCAACCATAACGGCCAGATCACCATGGAACAGGCCGAGACCGTCAAGCGCATGCTGGCCGGGTTCGACCCGGCGATCGCCGCCGCCAATGTCGATCTGGCGCCCACCTTCACCAACAGGCTCGTCTCCGCCTGATCGCCAGCAGCGGGGCTGTATCGCGATATAGCCCCGCTGCTGGTCAGAACCGGAATGCGCGGCGTTCCAGCATACCGGACAGATGCAACGCCCGCGCATCGGCCTGCGGCAGCGACACGCCGATGGTCTCGAACGGCAAGGCGTAATCCCCCTCGGCCTGCGCAACCACCGTCACATCGGCTGGCGTCCAGGACAGCGTGATCGTGATGCGGGTGACCGGCCCATCCTCGGCAGCACCGTCATCCTCGCACAGCACAAACTGGCTGGAGCCTGTGCCCACGCCAGGGAACAGCCGCAGGCACCGGCTCGGCTCGTCATGCAGACGGCCGAAATCGGTGGCATCCGTCATGGGAAGAATACCGCCGGCCGCGACAGCCAAGGGCAGCCGGTCCAACGGTGCCGCCAGCGTGGTGATGGCGCCTGCCGCCATGATCTCGCCCGACCAGAAATCAAACCAGCATTCAGGCCCTGCCGGCAAATAAACCACCCGTGACCGTGCCCCCTGCTCCACGACAGGGGCAGCCAAAAGTGCCGCGCCCAGCATCAAATCGGCGAAATCTTCATGGGTGCCACGATCCTGCGGAAACACGGCGCATGTCGGCAGCAACGGCGGCGTACCGTCACGAGAGGCCGCGTGCATCAACGAATACAGATACGGCATCAGCCGATACCGCAACCGAATGGCGGCCCGAATATGCGGCGTCGCCTCCGGATGCAGCCAGGGCGAGGTATAGACCTCATCGGGCTTCCAAGAATTCATGATCATGCGCGGATGCACCACCCCCGCCTGCGTACAACGGATCACCAATTCCCCATCTGGAACCGGGCCAGAAAACCCCCCGATATCATGGCCGGTGTTGCCGATGCCGGACAGCGACATGGTCGCCGCCATCCGCATGTTCCAGGCAAGGCAATGCCACGAACTATCGTTGTCGCCCGTCCAGCTCTGCGCATAACGCTGGAACCCCGGCATGCCGGCGCGCGAGACGGTAAACGCCCGCTGCCCCGGCGCATGGGCACGGGTGGCCTCCACGGAAGCGCGGGTCATCAGGAACGGCTGCAACGGCCGCGCCAGATCAAGCGGAATACTGTCCCCGAAGCCGAAGCATTTCGCCCCGTCATCGGCAAAGCCATATTCGTTGTTGTCGTTCCACGCGGCATCAAAGCCGGTGCCAAGCACGTCGCGCGTCACACCCTGCTGCCACCAGGCAATGGCCGTGGGATGGGTGAAATCGAGGAACGCGCCCTCCCCGTCCCAGAACTGGCTGATCACCGGCGTGCCGTCGGCGTTGCGCACATAGCCCTCGGCCGGTTCGGCATAGCGCGGATGGTCATCGAGCAAACACGGCTTCAGATTGGCCACCAGATGAATGCCGGCCGCATGGAACTGCGCAAGCAATCCCTCCGGATCAGGATATTTCGAACGGTTCCAGGTGAACACATAACGCTTGGCGCCAATCGAGGTGTAGCCCGAGCCGAAATGAAACGCGCTGACCGGAATGTTCTCCGAACCGCAACGCGCAATGAAATCCTCCATCCGCGCCTGCGCCGTCTCGCTGTCGGCAATCGCCATCGCGGTCTGGGCAAAACCGAGCGTCCAGCGCGGCGGCAAGGCCGGCTTGCCGGTCAGCGCCAGGAACTTCCGCGTCACATCGGCGATGTCTGGCCCCGGAAACACATAGTAATCCAAATCGCCGCCCGCCGCTTCGTAGCTGCGATAAATCCCGTGGTAATTGTCATGCTCGCAGCCAAGATCGAAGCTGGCATCGGCAAGATTGTCATAGAACACGCCATGCGCCACGCCGCTCGCGCCATCCCATACAATCAGGAACGGCCAATGCTTGTAGAGCGGATCACCGCGCTGGGCATCATACCCGAGGCTGTCCAGCATCGTCGTGCGCAACCGCCGCCCGTGCAGGTCGATCGGCCCGGTCTTGTCGCCAAGCCCATGATAACGATCATTCGGATGTCGCGCGAAGGCATGGCGCAGGCCGCGCGCGCCAAAGCTTACCGCATGGCTGGCCCGATCCTGCGCGAACACCGTACCGTCCGGCAGCGCGTAGGTGAACACCAGCGGCGACAAACCAATGGTCAGCGACATGGAAGCTGTGGTCAGCGTGATGGCTGAATCGCTCTGCGCCAGCGCCTGCACGCCAGCCGGCCAACTGCTCTCATCTAACCGATCCCGGCCTTCCCACGGCACATCCTTGGCGCCATTCGCCAGCACCGACCAGGTGCGCCTCTCCTGAACGCCGCCGCCATGCAGGAACACCACGCGGGCCAGATCCGGCAACAACAGCGAAACGCGACACGTGATGCCGCCGCCGCAATCAAGCAGCACGCCGCGTTCGGTGGTTGCCAGAAGGCTGGCGCTACGGATCGGTTTCATGCCTGGTCTCCTCGCGCCAACGCGGCGCCGCTTTTGTCGAACACATGAATGGCAGCCGCCGGCAGACGCAGGCGGGCCGCAGCCCCAAAGCCCAAATTTGTCTGACCGGCGATCTGCACGGTCATATCCGGCGATTCCAATCGCACATAAGACAGGCCGCCCAACTGCTCAACACCAGCAATCACACCGCCCAACGTGCCCGGGCCTTCGTCGTCGGTGGTGGTGATATGCTCGGGGCGAATGCCCAGCGTCACCTCCGCCCCCACTTCATGACCAGCGGCAAGCGCCTCGGTGGCAAACACGCCCACGCCCAGCAACCCCACCGACACAACGCCGCCGGCCACCGAGGCAATGGTGCCGGGCAGCAGGTTCATCCGCGGCGAGCCGATGAACCCAGCCACGAACGCATTGGCAGGGTTGTTGTACAGATCAAGCGGCGCCCCCACCTGCTCCACCCGGCCGGCGCGCAGCACCACGATGGTGTCGGCCATCGTCATCGCCTCCACCTGATCATGCGTCACATAGATCATCGTGGTCTTCAGCCGGCGATGCAGCGCCGTCAGCTCGGCGCGCATGCCCACGCGCAGTTCGGCATCAAGGTTGGAAAGCGGCTCGTCGAACAGAAATATCTTCGGCTCCCGCACAATCGCCCGCCCAATCGCCACGCGCTGGCGCTGGCCGCCAGACAGTGCGGTGGGTTTGCGCTGAAGGTAGTCCTCCAGCTTCAACATCCGCGCCGCCTCGCCCACCCGCCTGGCGATCTCGGCCGCAGACGTGCCCAGGTTTTCCAGCCCGAACGCCATGTTCTGATAGACCGTCATATGCGGGTACAGCGCGTAGGACTGAAACACCATCGCCAACCCCCGGCGCGCGGCCGGGATGTCGTTGACCACAACACCATCAATCGCGACGTCGCCGGTGGTGACGCTCTCCAGCCCGCAGATCATCCGCAGCAAGGTCGACTTGCCACAGCCGGACGGTCCCACGAACACCGTGAACCCGCCATCGGCGATGTCGAAACTCACCCCATGAATAACCTTGGTCGGACCAAAGCTCTTGGTCACGTTCCTCAGCGAAAGCCCGCCCATCACTTCACTCCCGCCGAGGCGATGCCTTGGGTGATATGTTTTTGCAAGAACGCGAAAATGACTGTCACCGGCAGCAACGTCACCACCGTCATGGCCAGCAGATAATTCCATTGCGTCGTCAGTTCGCCCTGAAACGCGTTCAGCGCCAATGGCAGCGTGAAGCTTTCGGACCGGCTGAGCACCACCATCGGCCACAGGAACTCGTTCCAGCGCCACATGACGGAGAAGATCGCCAACACCGCCAAGGCGGGGGCCGACAGGGGCAGCACGATGCGCCAATAGATCCGCCACTCGCTGGCATTGTCCATCCGCGCCGCCTCGATCAACTCGTCCGGCAGCGTCAGCATGTATTGCCGCAGCAGGAACACGCCGGTGGGGGTGGCCACGGCCGGCCAGATCACGCCCCACGGCGAGTTGGTCAACCCCAGCTGGCTGGCGATGAGGTAGTTCGGCACCAGCACGATCGTCGGCGGAATCATCAGCGTGGCCAACATCAGCAAAAACACCGGGTCGCGCCCGGCGAAGCGATATTTGCTCAGCGCGAAGGCGGCCATCGAGTTCACCAGCAGCGTCAGCACAGTGGCCACGGCGGTGATGAACACGCTGTTCCACAGATAGCGGAAGAACGGAAACTGGCTGAACAGGCCGGTGAAATTGTCCCACGCCGCCCGAAGATGCATCACCGGCTCGCGGTCGCCCACCGCCACGCGGATCAGCGTCGCGGGTGCCGCCGGATCGACCAGCTGCACCTGCAATCCCATCCGCCGCACCTCGCCCAACTCGCGCCCGGCGAACTCTCCGGCCGTGACACGATACAGCTTCAACTTGCCGCGCCCCTCCACATCCACGCTCACCTGCTCATACGGCAGAAAGGTCGGTGGAAACGCCTGAATGCCGCTCTCGCTTTTCAGCGAACTCATGCCCAGCCACAGCACCGGCCCGAACATCACCAGCACGCCGAGCACGAGGTAGAGATGCGCCGCCCAATCCGTCCAGTCCCACGCGGCATGGCCGCGCGTTCGCGTCAGAAACCTAACCACGACGCATTCCCCGCAACTGGATCATCGTCAGCACCAGCAGCACGCCGGCCAGCAACAACGAAGCCGCCGCCGCCAGTCCGTATTGCCGCACCTGATCGGCAAAGCCGGTCTTATAGATATATTGCACAATGAACGTCGTCGCCGTGCCCGGCCCGCCGCCGGTCAACACATAGATCTCATCGAACATCTGCACCGCGCGGATCAGCCCCAGCACCAGCACCACCAGCACGCTCGGCAGCATCAGCGGCCAGGTGATGCGGCGGAAATGCCGCCAGGGGGGCGTTGCGTCCATCGCCGCCGCCTCGTTGATCTCCGCTGGAATCGCCTGCAACCCAGCCAGCAGAATGAGCGTGTAAAAGCCCATATGCGCCCAGATGGACACGAACACGCTCCAGAAGAACGCCCAGTTCGCATCCAACAGCCAGTTCACCGGCGCGGCCCCCACGCCCATCATGCCGGCGTTCAGCACGCCCTCGCGCTGCAAGATCCATTTCCAGATCAACCCCACCACCACCGGCGACAGCAGCACCGGATAGAAGAACATCGCCCGGAAAAACCCACGCCCAATGATCTTGCGGTTCAGCACGATGGCCGTCAGCAGGCTGAACCCCAGCATCAGCCCCACCTGGAAGCCGACAAACCGCATGGTGTTCCACACGCCGTGCCAGAACAGGTCCCGCCGGCAGGTATTGGGGTCGAAATGATCCACGCAATCCAGCAACGTGGCGAAATTCTCTCCGCCCACGAACGGCCGCTCGGCCGGCAAAAGATTGGTGCCGCCACTCAGCGCATAATGAAAATCAATCGCGATCGGCAGGAACGTGAACACGGCGAACACGGCCAGGTTGGGTGCCACAAACACCCATCCCAGCCGCCCCCCCGCAAGCCTTCCCTGCGCCCATCGCATCGGGCGCTCGGGAAGGTTCATCAGAAAGGCAAACAATGCAGCCAGCAGCTTCATTTCTTGGAAGCCGCCACCGCATCGGCCACATCGGCGGTGATGCGCGCATAGGCCTGGTCCAGCGTGATCTGCCCGCTCATCGCCTGGCTCACCCGATCCACCACCGCGCCAAACATCGGCCGGCTCATCGGATCGCCCTGAAGCCTATAGGCCAGCGGCGACAACAACGCCGCGTTGGCGCCGAACGACTGCACAGCAGCAATGCCGGCCGGCGAGAGCTTGTACGGCAGCGCCTTCTTCTGCAAACCCGCATGCGCCGGCACGTTGGAGGTCATGACCATCCATTCCGCATAAACCGACTCGGCGGCGAGATAGTCCAGGAACCGCGCCACATCCTTGGGGTTCTTGCTGCCCTTGAACGCAACGAACCCAGCGCCGCCCGGCATGCCGGTGCAGGCAGCGGGGCCGCACGGCGCGGAGCCGACAACCCACTCGAAGGCGTCGCCGATCTGCTTTTCCAGGCGCGTCAACTGCCAGCTGCCGGACAGATAGACAGCGATGCGGCCATTGGAGAACTCCTCGAACGCATCGCGATAACCGCCACCAGCCGCCACCCACACGTCGCGCTCGAGGGTGTTGTCCTTCGACCAATCGACAAAACGCTGCGCCATCGCCTTGAAGCCGTCATCGACAACGCTCGGCGTGCCGTCGGCGGCGAAATATTTGGCGCCCATCGAAATCGCCGGCCCGGCAAAACGCGCGCCGCTGCGGTCCCACGCCATGCCGTACGGAATCTTTGTGGCGGTGGCGACCTTCTTGGCGGCGGCCGCCCACTCATCCCAGGTCGCACCAGCCTTCGGCACCGGCACGCCAGCCTGGTCGAACAACGTCTTGTTCACCAGCGGGGCGGAAATCGTCAGCTGCGTCATCAGGCCATAGATGCCATGATCGGACGCATCCTTGCGCATCCAGCCCAGCACGGGGCCGTAATTGGCCTCCCAATAGGCGGAGTCTTTCAAATACGGCGTGAGATCGAGCGTATAGCGCATGATCGGCCCGAAATCGGTGGTGCGCGCGATGTCCGGCCCCTGGCCAGCCGCCAGTTGCACCGGCAGGCCTTCCTGGATCGCCTTGAACGGCATCTTGTCGATCGTCACCTTGACGTCGGCGTTGTCCTTCATGAACCGCGCGGCAAGGGTTTCCGTCGCCTCGCATTCATTGCCGTCCGAGTAGCAGGCGATACGGATTTCGCCGGCCGTTGCAACGCTGACAGAGCCCGCCAAAATGGCTGCGGCCAGGATTTTGATACGCGACATGACGCCCCCACAGTTGTTTATCGTTAACGATACCATGCCTGAAACGGTCGCGACCTTCCAGTGACATCAAGCGGAAAAACAACGTTTGATGGATCACCGTTTGCTTATTGCCCCCCCATCAACTAGGCAGCATGCATGGCACCCCGCACATTTCTGCCGCTCTTCGCCGCCTTCGCGGTTTTGTTGCGACTTGGCTTCTACAAGATCATGGCCGTTCCGTTTGGCGGCCTGGCCACGGCGATGTGTCAATACGACTGTTTTTGGTATGCGCGCCTGGCAACAGACGGCTACGGCTCGGACAGTCTCTTTGCCAATTACAACGACATTCCCAATTACGCCTTCTTCCCGCTTTACCCGTTGCTGCTGCGGGCTGCGACGATGCTGTCAGGCATGAGTCCGTATTTTTCCGGCGTACTTCTTTCGAGCGCGCTGTTCATGGGCTTCATCGTGCTGTCGGCCGCCTACCTGAAACGCACCCGCACGCTGACCGACCCGGTGCTGTGGGTGCTGTTCGCAGTGCTGTTTCCGTTCGGCTTTGTCTTTTCGGCCACCTATTCCGAGAGCCTGTTCGCCGTGCTCATCGTTGCGGCCCTGGCACTGCTGCAACAGCGACGGGTGCTGGCGGCATCGATGGTCACGGCCTTGCTGTTCGCCACCCGCCCCACCGGCATCATCATGCTGCCGCTGATCGTGATCGACCGCGGGTTGCATCTCTGGCGCGGCCGCCACCGGACAGACCGGGTGGCGTTGCTGGGCGAGACATTGCTGCCGATCGCCATCGCCCCGCTCGGCCTGTCGCTCTACATGCTCGCGCAGTATATCGGCCTTGGTGACGCACTGGCGTTCAATCATGTGCAGGTGCTGTGGGAACGCACATGGGTCGGCCCGTTTGCCATGGTGGCACAGGGGCTGGGAAGCGGCGACTGGGCGCGCTTGCTGTCGCCCAAAGGCCTGCAAAGCGAGGCGTATTTCGCCAGTTGGGCGCTGCTCGGACTGGCCGCTGCTGGTGTGATGATCTGGCGCCGGCGCTACAGCGAGGCCTGGCTATGCGCCGCCTGCATTCTGCTGCCGCTGTCCACCGGGCTGCATTCCATGCCGCGCTTCGTGGCCAACAACCCGTTTTTCCTGTTCGCCGTGTTCGACCTTCTGCTGATGGTGCGCAACCGGGTGGCGATAGCGGCGATCTTCGGCACGGCCGGACTGATGCATGGCGTGGTGCTGGTGTTCTGGTTCATCTCAGCCAGTTCAACCTATTGATGCGCGCGTCTCTCACCCTCGCCGCTGCACTTGTGCTGCTGGTGGCCCAGGCGACCATCGTGCTGGTTGGCCTGCTGGCGCCGAACGTCACGCCACAATACCGGGCGTTCTTCATCGACCATACCACCACCGAATGGACGCGCGAACCGTCGCACTCAGAGTGAGGCGGCCACCGTCGCGATAACGCTGCCCCAATCACCCGGCTTCGGCTGGCGAAACAGCCGCAGCGACGGATACCAGGGCGAATCGGTACGCTCCAGCAGCCAGCGCCAATCCGGCGCGTAAGGCAGCAACACCCAGGCCGGCCTGCCCAGCGCCCCCGCCAGATGCACCACCGACGTATCCACCGAGATCAACAGATCGACCGACTGGAGAATGGCCGCACTGTCCTCGAAACTGGCGATCTCGGCATCCAGATCCAGCAACGGCGCCGGCCCAGGCCAGGCCTTGCACTGCGCAGAGGCCGGACCTTTTTGCAGCGACACGAACGACATGCCCGGACACTGCGCCAGCGGCGCCAACTGAGACAGCGCCAGCGATCGGTTGCGATCGTTGTTATGGGTAGGCCGCCCCGCCCAGGACAGCGCGATGCGTCGCGTGGCCGCAGGCAGGCCAGCCTCCAGCCGCGCCGCCCAGAACGCCACGCGCACCGGGTCCGCCCGCAAATAGGGCGATGTGCCCGCAAGTTGCTCCAACCCGGTTCCAGCCAATCGTGGCAGACCTGAAAACGGGCAGAACGCGTCGTACTGGGTGCAATCCTCCCACCGCGTGGCAATCTCGGCGCCGGGCGCCAACTGGGCGGCAATGCCCATGATTTCCGGGCTACACGCAATCGTCAACGCCGTGCATCGCGCCTGCGCCCACACCACGAGACGCCCGAACATGATCACGTCGCCATATCCCTGGTCGGCGATCAGCAGCAACCTGCCGTTGATCGGCGCACCGTTCCATTGCAGCCGTTCGGTCGGCGGCATCAGCGGCGCCGCGCCAGGGATCTTGTAGCGCCACTCGTAAGGCTCCCAGCCCTGCCGCAGAGCGCCCGTCACCAGCAGTGCCTGGGCCAGTTTCATCTGGGCCTCCGGCAATGCCGGGTTCAGCGCCAGCGCCTTGCGCACCGCCATCAGGCACGCATCCAGCTGCAGCCGGTCGTATTCCACCATCGCCAGATTGAACGGCCCGAGTGGATCGGCCGGGTCCATGGCCGATCCGCGCTGGGCGGCCAAAGCCGCCTCGTCGAGCCGGCCAAGTTGCCGATAAACCTCGGCGAGGTTGCGCAGATGCACGCCCTTCATGGGCGCTGCCCGGCCGCCCTGCTCCATGAAATCAGCCGCATCCTGCCAGCGGCCACGGCGAAACGCGATCAGGCCAGACAGATGCAGCGCGTCGGCGTAATGTGGACTGACGGCCAGGATATGGCGCAACAATCGGTCCGCCGCGTCGAACCTCCCGGCATCGACGTATTCGACGGCAATGACATACACCTCGCTGGCCGGAACCGGGATGGGCTTGGGGCCAGGTTGGGACATCACTCCAGACATTAAACCCTCAATGCGCGGCACCCAGATACGCCGCGCGCACCGCAGGGTCGTTCTTCAACGCCTCGGCAGGGCCGGAGGCGGTGATGCGACCGTTCTCCAGCACATAGCCGAAATCGGCAACCTCCAAAGCGGCGGCGGCGAATTGCTCCACCAGCAGCATGGTCACACGCTGCGCCTTGAGGCGGACGATGGTGGCGAACACCTCCTGCACCAGCTTCGGCGCAAGGCCCATCGATGGCTCATCGAGCAACAGCACCTTCGGGTTCAGCATCAGCGCCCGTGCCATCGCCAGCATCTGCTGCTCGCCGCCGGACAAGGTGCCGGCCTGCTGCAACCGGCGCTCGGCCAGACGCGGAAACAACTCGAACATCTTGTCCAAATCCCCCTTCACGTCGCCCTTGGGGCGTGATCCGGTCAGGCGGGTGAAGGCGCCCATCAGCAGATTGTCCTCCACGCTCAGCACCGGAAACACCCGCCGTCCTTCCGGCGAATGCGCCAGGCCGCGCCGCGTGATCTCGTGGGACGCCATGCCGGTGATGTCCGCCCCGGCCACGTAGATGGTGCCTGATTCCGGCTGGATCATGCCAGACAGCGCCCGCAGCGTGGTGGTCTTGCCTGCCCCGTTGGAGCCGATCAGCGTCACCAGCGTACCTTCCGGCACATGCAACGAGATCTCGTGCAGAACCTTCACCTTGCCGTAGCCGGCCACCAGATTCTTGACTTGCAGCATAATATGTTCCTCAGGCTGCGTCGGCTTGGGCGGTGCCCAGATAGGCTGCAATCACACGCTCGTTGGCCTGCACCTCGGCGGGCTTGCCCTCGGCGATCTTCTGGCCGAAATCCAACACCGTGACGGTGTCGCACACGCCCATCACCACATCCATGTGATGCTCAATCAGGATCATGGTGATTCCCTGGGTGCGGATGCGACGGATGATCGTCATCAGTTCCACAATATCCGGCGCCGTCAGCCCCGCCGCCGGTTCATCGAGCAGCAGCAGCTTCGGATCGAGCGCCAGCGCACGGGCGATTTCCAGCAGGCGCTGCTTGCCATAGGGCAGGTTGCGCGCCTCCTCGTTGGCCATTTCCTCCAGCCCCACGAACCGCAGCAGGCTCACGGCGCGGGCGGTGGCGTGGGCTTCCTCAAGGGCGGCGCGCCCGGTGCCGATCGCCACATCCAGCATGCTGCCGGCATAGATGTGGTGCAGGCCGACCATGATGTTCTCAAGGCAGGTCAACTCGCCGAACAGCTGCACGTTCTGGAACGTGCGGGCGATGCCGGCGCCGGCGATCTCGGCCGATTTATGCCCGGCGATGCTGCGCCCCTCGAACAGAACATCGCCAGAGGTGGGGGTGTAGATGCCGGTCAGCACGTTCATGGTCGTGCTCTTGCCCGACCCGTTCGGCCCGATCAGCCCGTGAATGGTGCCGGGCATCACCGAAATCGCCACCCGGTCCAGCGCCTTCAGGCCGCCGAACTGCATCACCACGTCGCGCACTTCCAGCAACGGCTGGCCAGGCGCCACCTTCGGATCGGACGCGGCCCAGGCGCTGGCGGTCTGGTCAACCGCATGCACATCCACCTGACGCCGCACCCATTCCGGGCGGATCTTGCCGATGCTCTGGCGCACGAAGCCGTAAATGCCGTCGGGCAGATAATACACCACGAACAGAATCATCAGGCCGAACACTGTCAACTTATAGTCGACGATCTTCTCCAGCATCATCGAGAACCCGAAGAACGCCAGACACAGCACCACTGGAATGGCGGTCTTCATCCGGCTCTCCGGCTCACGCACAAAGCGGATGCCGCCGGTGATCACCGCAATCACCGCGATGCCGCCCGCCACCATACGGAACTGGCCAATATCAGCCAGCAGGTTCGGCAGATACACCACGATGGCAGCGCCCAGCATCGGCCCGATGCGAGACTTGCGCCCGCCCATCGTGACGGCGAGCAGGAAGGTGATCGACAGGTCAAAGCTGAAATTGTTCGGTGCGATATACTGCTCCGAATACGCGAACAACACGCCAGCCAGCCCGGCAAACCCGGCGCTGATCACGAACGCCAGCACCTTGTGCTTGTAGACGCTGACGGCCATGCAGTCCGACGCGATCGGGCTGTCGCGCAGCGCCTCGAACGCCCGGCCATAGCGCGAGGCGAGCAGGCGCGAGACCACCACGATGGTCAGCACCAGGGCGATCATCACGATGTAATAGAACTGCATTTCGCGCATCCGCGGCAGCGCCATCTTCAGGAACGGGAACGTGTCGCCCAGCGCACGCCAGTCATAGATCACCTTCTTGGTCAGCGAGATGCCGAGCGGACCGTTGGTCAGGAACGTCATTTCGTTGATCAAAATCTGCACGATGGTGCCGAACGCCAGCGTTACCATCGCCAGATACGGCCCGGTCACCCGCAACGCCGGCAACGCCAGCAGTGCGCCGAATCCGGCCGCGACCAGGATGCCGACGGGCAAGGCCCAGTAAAACCCGATCCCCAACTGGAACAGCAGCACGCCGGCGGTATAGGCGCCGATGCCGAACAGCGCCGAATGGCCGAGAGAGACCTCGCCGGTGTAGCCGAACACCACGTCCAGCCCGAGGGCCACGATCGAGAAGATCGCAATGGTGACAACCAGATGCAGGTAATACGGGCTGGTGACCACGAACGGGAACACCAGCAGCGCGACAAGGCCGAGAGCCTTCAGAAACTTCGCGGTCATGCGCTCAAACCTTCTTGATCGTCGCACGGCCGAACAGGCCGGACGGCTTGAACGACAGCACCAGCAGCAGCAGGATAAGCCCCGGCACATCCTGATAGCCGGTCGACAGATAAAACCCGGTCAGCTTGGCGGTGATACCGATGATCAGCCCGCCCACCACAACGCCCATGCCGCTGGACAGCCCGCCGATGATGGCCACCGCGAACGCCTTCAGCCCCAGCGCGCCGCCGATCGAGGCGCCCGCCAACGTCACCGGCCCCACCAGCACGCCGGCAAACGCCGCACTCATCGACGACAGCGCGTAGGAGAAGGTGATGACCAGGGACGTGTTGATGCCCATCAGCCCAGCCGCATCGCGGTCCGCCGCCGTGGCCACCACGGCCTTGCCGTAGACAGACCGGCGATTGAACAATTCCACTGCCAGCATCAGCACCAGAGCGCCCACGATGGTGGCGATCTCCATCGGCAGGATGTTCACCCCGCCCAGGCTGATCGGCGTCTCCGGCAGCGGCGAGGGGAATTTCAGCTCGTCGCGGCCCCAGATGTTCTCCGCCAGATTCTTGAAGATGATGCCCAGCGCGATGGTTGCCATGATCCAGCCGCTCTCGCTCTTGGTCTTGATCGCCTGGCGCACACCCAGCCGCTCCACCACAGCGCCCTGCACCAGCCCGAACGCCATCACGATCGGCAGCATCAGCAGATAGCCCGTCACGCTGGACACGCTCAGGCCCACCAGAGTGCCCAGCATCAACGCCTCGCCCTGCCCGAAATTCAGGGTTTTCGAGGTGGCGAAGGTGAGCTGATAGCCGAAGGCGATCACGCCGTAGATCATTCCGACGGCGATGCCGCTCACGATCAGCTGGGCCAGAATCTGCATGGAATTTACGCCCTGTTCAAAATAGCAAAACGCCCCCGCTCCGCCTGGAGCAGGGGCGTCCGGACAAGCCTTGAGGCTTAGCGCTGCTTGGTTCGCACGGCGTTGGCGCCGGTGATGTCTTCTTCATGCGCGGCCACAACGCGGCCAGCCTTGACCATGCCGAACACCGGAATGTTGGCGGTGATCGACTCATGGTCGGTCGCGGTGAACGGGCGGTCATACACGGTCACGACGCCTTCAACCTTGGTTTGCAAGTTTTCAAGCGCGGCGAGGATCTTGGGGCCTTCGGTCGATTTCGCCTGGGTGATGGCGGCGGCGAGCACATACACGCCGTCATAGCCCTGGGCTGCCGAAATCGGGCTCGGAATGCGGTCCACCTTGTAGGCGGCCTGATAGGCCTCGATGAACGCCTTGCGCTTGGGGGTGGACGGCGCCTGGATGAAGGTCTGCGGCATCACAGCGCCTTCACCGTTGGCGCCGGCATTGTCGATGAAGGTGGACATCGACAGCGTCCAGCTGCCCACCAGCGGCACTTTCCAGCCGAGCTTGGCCATGCCGTTGGCAATCTGCGCCAGTTCCGGCCCGATGCCGTAGGTCAGCACCACGTCCGCATTGGCGGCCTTGGCGCGCAGAAGCTGTGCGGTCATATCGGTGTCGCCGATGTTGAACTTCTCTTCCGTCACCGGCTTCACGCCCTTGGCGGCCAGCGCCTTCACCAGATCAGCGCGACCGAACTGGCCGTAATTGGTGCTGTCGGCCAGGATCGCCGGCGCCTTGAAGCCACGACGGGTGATGGCTTCCTCAACGATCATGCCGCTCTGGATGACGTCGTTGGCGGACATGCGGAAGATGTAGTTCTTCTCATTGGCGGGCGGGACGAATTGCTGCGTGATCAACGTGCCGGTGGCGACGTTGTTGATCACCGGGATTTCGTTCTCCTGGTAGAAACGCTGGGACGCCAGGGCCACGCCGGTGTTGATGAAGCCCATGGTGGCCACCACCTGCTCCTTGTTGATCAACTCCTGCGCCACCTGAACGCCGACTTCGTTCTTGCCCTCCTCGTCCCGCTCGACGAGCAACAACGGGCGGCCGAGCACGCCGCCGGCCTTGTTGATCTCGGCCACGGCCAGCTTCACGCCGTCGCGCATCGACACGCCCATGGAGGCGGAACCACCGGTGAAGGGGCCGGTCAGGCCCAGCTTGATGGGGTCGGCTGCGAATGCAGCGCTCGTCAGCATCGTGGAGGCGGCCAGAGCCACCAGAGTCCGGCGTCCAAAGCGCATCGTCGTCTCCCTAAACCTAGAATTTTTATCGATCCCTACCGAGATCATACTGCCCGATAGCATCTTGGCTGCAATTCTGCCATGCGCAATTTTGCATCTCGCCATAATCAGACCACGCAAGACTTGCCATGCGCGATGCCTTCATTCGGCAACAGACGATCCCATAGCAATATCACGCGCGATGCTGACCACCGCCCGGGAGATCGGACTTTCACGCTCCGTGTTCCACGCCACCGCTACGCCCACGGCCTCCACCGGCACCGCCAACGGACGAAACGCCACGCCGTCAGGCGCCAGTGCCGCCATGCCCGATGACACCAGCGCCACGCCAAGGCCGGAGGCGACCAACGCCAGCTGCGCCATCGCCGAATTCACCTCCCGCGCTGCCACCGGCGCAAATCCGGCACTGCGACAGGCACTGACCACGCCATCAAAATAGGCCGGGCTGATGGCGCGCGGCAGCATCACCATCGGTCGCTGCTCCAACATCGCCAGGTCGATCACGGCGGACTCAGCCAGCGGATCGGTGTCCGGCACCGCCGCCACCAGCCGGTCCGTGGCCAACGAGTGCATGCGAATGGGAAACAGATCGCGCTCCAGCCGGGCAAACGCCACGTCAATCTCGCCGCGCCGCAATGCCTCCATGGCGTCGGACGTGTCCATTTCGCGCACCGTGATCACAGTTTCAGGCCGCAAGGCCCGAAAGGCGCGGATCACCGGCGGCAGGGTCTTGAGCATGGCCGAGGTGATGCAGCCGATATTGACCAGTTCCCGCCGGCCCAGCCGCACCTCGCGCGCCAACGCCTCCACCGCCAGGGCGCTTTCCTCCAGCCGGCGCACCGCCGGCAACAGCACCTCGCCCTCCCAGGTGGGCCGGGTGCCCTGGCGCGACCGCTCCAGCAGCTTCACGCCCAGCGCACGTTCCAGAAGTTGGATCTGTGCCGTGAGCGGCGGCTGCGACATGCCAAGCCGCGCTGCAGCCCGGCCAAAATGCCCCTCCTCGACGACCGCGAGAAAATGGCCGAAGCGTTTGATGAGGTTGAGATCCATCACGATACAAAATCCGTATCGATCTGCTCTGTCAATCGGATTGGACGTGGCGAACGTCTCGGCGCACACCCATAATCCAAGAGAGTTTCAAGAATCACGGAGAACGGCCATGTTGCTGCACGATGTCACAGTCCATCCCGAGAGCGACCGCCTTGCCCGGGAAGACCAGCTCGCCTGGAAAATTGCCGCCGTCGCCAGCGACGCCGTGCCAGTGGCCGCAGACGTGGTGGACATGATCATCAACCGGGTCATCGACAACGCCTCGGTGGCCGTCGCCTCCATCAACCGTCATTCGGTCACCTCGGCCCGCGCCCAGGCCTTGGCCCACCCCCGCTCCGGCGGCGCCACCGTGTTCGGCTGCGGCCCGGAAGTGCGTGTGCACGCCGAATGGGCAGCCTGGGCCAACGGCACCGCGGTGCGTGAACTCGACTATCACGACACCTTCCTGGCCGCCGATTACAGCCACCCCGGCGACAACATTCCGCCCATCCTGGCCACGGCGCAGCAGACCAACCGCTCGGGTGCCGACGTTATTCGCGCCCTGGCCACCGGCTATGAAATCCAGGTCAATCTGGTGAAGGCGATCTGCCTGCACGAACACAAGATTGACCATGTCGCCCATCTCGGGCCGTCCGTGGCCGCCGGCATTGGCACGCTGCTGAACCTGCCCACCGAGATCATCTACCAGGCCGTGCAGCAGGCGCTGCATGTCACCACCTCCACCCGCCAGAGCCGCAAGGGCGAGATTTCCAGCTGGAAGGCGTTCGCGCCCAGCCACGCCGGCAAGCTGGCCATCGAGGCCGTCGACCGCGCCATGCGCGGAGAGGGTGCGCCAAGCCCGATCTATGAAGGCGAAGACAGCGTCATCGCCTGGATGCTGGACGGCAAGACCGCCCATTATCAGGTGCCCCTGCCCGCCCCCGGCGAAGCCAAGCGCGCCATCATGGACACCTATACGAAAGAGCACTCGGCCGAATATCAAAGCCAGGCGCTGATCGATCTCTCGTTCCGCATGCGCGACAAGGTCAAGAACTGGGACGACGTGAAGGAGGTGGTCATCGTAACCTCTCATCACACCCATTACGTCATCGGCACCGGCTCGAACGATCCGCAGAAATTCGACCCCACCGCCAGCCGCGAAACGCTCGATCACTCGATCATGTATATCGTCGCCGTCGCCCTGCAAGACGGCGAATGGCACCATGTCCGCAGCTATGCGCCCGAGCGCGCCCAGCGGGCCGACACCGTCAAGCTGTGGCAGAAGATCAGCACCGTGGAAGACCACGGCTGGACCGAGCGCTATCACTCGATCGACCCCGCCGTGAAGGCATTCGGCGGCCGCATCATCATCCGCATGAATGACGGCACCGAGATCGCCGACGAAATGGCCGTCGCCAACGCCCACACGCTCGGCGCCACGCCTTGGCAGCGCGCGGATTACATCAAGAAGTTCCGCACCCTCACCGAGGGCCTGATCGACGCCGCCGAGGCCGAGCGTTTCCTCGAAGTCGCCCAGCGCCTGCCGACCCTGTCGCCGGCCGGCCTCGCCGGTCTGACCATCGCCATGCCGAACGGCCAGCTGGCCACCGGCCTGCCGGGCCTGTTCTGAAATCCGCGTAAGACGGGAGACAAGCCTATGAGCGAGACTGTGATTGCGGCCCCCAACAAGCCGAAGAAAAGCGTGGCCCTGTCTGGCGTTGTTGCCGGCAACACGGCCCTGTGCAGCGTCGGCAAAACCGGCAACGACCTGCATTACCGTGGCTACGACATCCTCGATGTCGCCGAGGCGTGCGAGTTCGAGGAGATGGCGTATCTCCTCGTCCACGAGCGCCTGCCGGATGCGGCGGAACTGCGCGCCTACAAGGCGAAGCTGAAATCCCTGCGCGGCATCCCCGCCAGCGTGCGCGTCGTGCTGGAGCAACTGCCGGCCTTCACCCACCCGATGGACGTGATGCGCACCGCCGTCAGCGCGCTTGGCTGCGTGTTGCCGGAAGCGCATGACCACAATCCGCCAGGTGCCCGAGACATCGCCGACCGGCTGATGGCCTCGCTGGGGTCGATGCTGCTGTATTGGTATCACTGGTCCCATAACGGCAAACGCATCGAAGTGGAGACCGACGACGACACGATCGGTGGCCATTTCCTGCATCTGCTGCACGGCCAGAAACCATCCGACAGCTGGGTGCGCGCGATGCACACCTCGCTGATCCTGTATGCGGAACATGAGTTCAACGCCTCCACCTTCACCTGCCGCGTCATCGCCGGCACCGGGTCGGACATGTATTCCGCCCTCACAGGCGGCATCGGCGCCCTGCGTGGGCCGAAGCATGGCGGCGCCAACGAGGTGGCACTGGAAATCCAGCAGCGTTATTCCAGCGCCGATGAAGCCGAGGCCGATATCCGTCGCCGGGTAGAGGCCAAGGAAGTGGTGATCGGCTTCGGCCATCCCGTCTACACCATCAGCGACCCGCGCAACGTCGTCATCAAGCGCGTGGCGAAATCGCTCAGCGACGAGGCCGGCAGCACCTTGCTGTTCACCATCGCCGAGCGGCTTGAGGGCGTGATGGCGGACACCAAGCGGATGTTCCCGAACCTCGATTGGTTCAGCGCCGTCTCCTACAAGATGATGGGCGTGCCGACCGCGATGTTCACGCCGATCTTCGTCATCGCCCGCACCAGCGGCTGGGCGGCGCACGTGATCGAACAGCGCCAGGACGGCAAGATCATCCGCCCCGCCGCCAACTACACCGGGCCGGACGGTCTGGAATTCGTGCCCATCGCCAAGCGGGGTGCCAAGGCATGACCTATCTGATCGGTTCAACGCTTCCCAGCATGCCCGCGGGCGATCGTTTCCGCGCGTTGCTGAACAGGCCGGGGATCTTGCAGATCCCTGGCACCCATAACGGCCACGCCGCCCTCCAGGCCAAGAACGAGGGTTTCGAAGCCCTCTATCTGTCGGGTGCGGCCATGACCGCCTCGATGGGCCTGCCCGATGTGGGTCTGATCACCGTCGATGAAGTCAGCTTCTTCATCCGCCAGGTGGCCCGCAGCTCGGCGCTGCCCGTTCTGGTGGACGGCGACACCGGCTATGGCGAGGCGCTGAACGTGATGCACATGGTGCGCACGTTCGAAGATGCCGGCGCCGGCGCCGTGCACATCGAAGACCAGCTTCTGCCCAAGAAATGCGGCCACCTGAACGACAAAAAGATCGCTGACAGCCATGACATGGCTGCCAAGGTGGCAGCCGCAGCCCGCGCCCGCCGACATCTCGTCATCATCGCCCGCACCGATGCGGCCGCGAGCGAAGGCATGGATGGCGCGGTGGCGCGGGCCAAGCTCTACATGCAAGCCGGCGCCGACGCGATCTTCCCCGAAGCGCTGAACACCGCTGAAATGTTCCGCGAATTCTCCCGTCGCATGCGCGCTGAATACGCAGCGGACGTGCCGTTGCTCGCCAACATGACCGAGTTCGGCCGCACGCCGTTCTTCACTGCGGCCGAGTTTGAGGACATGGGCTACAAGATGGTCATCTGGCCCGTCAGCTCCCTGCGCGTCGCCAACAAGGCGCAGGCCGAGCTGTTCGCCGCCATCAAGCGCGACGGCGGCACCCACGGCTATGTGGACCGCATGCAGACCCGCACCGAGCTTTACGCCACGATCGACTACGCTGGCTACGAGGCGCTCGACCAGTCCATCGTGACAACGATCATCCCCGAGGCCATGCCGCAGCGTTGAAGCGGCTGGAGAGGTAAGAGAAGGAGAGGCTTAAGGAAAGAGTTCTTTTTTATAAAAAAGAACCAAAAAATTTCATACATTTAGGCGCGTGTCACGGCGTTTACCGCGACACGCGTCTAAATGAATAGAAGTCTTTTTGCTTCTTTTTCTTCAGAAAAAGAAGACTTTATCTGCGTCTCTAAAAACGCCCATCAAGAGGAAACGCCATGAATCCGTCCGATTCACGCTACGCCGAGGTCTACGCCGACTGGCAGGCCCATCCGCAGGCGTGGTGGGAAGAAGCAGCGGACGGCATCGACTGGTCCCACAAATGGGACAAGGCCTTCGATCCATCGCTCGGCGCGTTCGGGCAATGGTTCGCGGGCGGCGAGATGAACATCTGCCACAACGCGCTGGATCGCCATGTCGATGCCGGACATGGCGACCGCACGGCGCTGATCTGGGACAGCCCGGCGGCGGCCGACAAACGCAGCTATACTTACACCGAACTGCGTGACGCCACCGCCCGCATCGCCGGCGCCCTCGTGACCAACGGCGTCGGCCGGGGCGACCGCGTGGTGATCTACATGCCGATGGTGCCGGAAGCGGCCATGGCGATGCTCGCCTGCGCCCGCATCGGCGCCATCCATTCCGTGGTGTTCGGCGGCTTCGCAGCCCCGGAACTGGCCAAGCGCATCGAAGACGCCCAGCCCCGCGCGGTGATCTCGGCCAGTTGCGGCATCGAGCTAGGCCGTATCGTGGCCTACAAGCCGTTGCTCGACGAAGCCATCCGCCTCTGCACCCACAAGCCGGAAACCTGCCTGATCCTGCAACGCCCCATGCTGGCGGCGGAGCTGGTGCCGGGCCGCGACATCGACTTGCTAGACGCGATGCAGGCCGCCCCGCCGCATCCCTGCGTGGCCGTGAAGGCCACCGATCCGCTCTATATCCTCTACACCTCCGGCACCACCGGCAAGCCGAAGGGCGTGGTGCGCGACTGCGGCGGCTATGCCGTGGCGCTGCACAAATCCATGTCGATGATCTACGGCGTCAAAGCCGGTGATACCTATTGGTGCGCCAGCGATGTCGGCTGGGTGGTCGGCCACAGCTACATCGTCTATGGCCCGCTGCTGATGGGCTGCACCACCGTCATGTTCGAGGGCAAGCCGGTCGGCACGCCCGATGCCGGCACGTTCTGGCGCGTCTGCGCCGAGCACAAGGTGCGCGTGCTGTTCACCGCCCCCACCGCACTCCGCGCCATCCGCCAGCAGGACCCGGAACTGAAACTGCTCGGCCAATACGACCTCTCATCGCTCGATGCGCTGTATCTGGCCGGCGAACGCTGCGATCCGCCAACCGCCATCTGGGCGGCCGAACATCTGGCCAGGCCGGTGGTCGATCACTGGTGGCAGACCGAAACCGGCTGGCCGATCACCGCGGGCTTTCGTGGCTACGGCCTGTTCGAGGTCAAACCCGGCTCCGGCGGCCGCGCCTGCCCCGGCTATGACGTGCAGGCACTGGACGACACCGGCACCACCCTGCCGCGCGGCCAGAGCGGCAACCTGTCCATCCGCCTGCCGCTGCCACCCGGCTGCGCCCCCACCCTCTGGGGTTCGGACGACAATTACCGCCGCTCGTATCTCACCGATTTCCCCGGCTGGTATCGCACCGGCGACGCCGGCCAGGTGGATGCGGACGGCGACGTGTGGATCATGGGTCGCACCGACGACCTCATCAACGTCGCCGGCCATCGCCTCAGCACCGGCCAGATGGAGGAAATCCTCTCCGGCCATCCAGACGTCGCCGAATGCGCCGTCATCGGCGCGGCCGACGCGCTGAAAGGCCAGTCCCCCCTCGGCTTCGTGGTGCTGAAAGCCGGCGTCGATCGCCCCCATGCCGAGATCATCGCCGAACTGGTCGCCCGCGTGCGCAAAACCCTCGGCCCGGTGGCGGCGTTCAAGGAGGCGCTGGTGGTGCAGCGCCTGCCCAAAACCCGCTCCGGCAAAATCCTGCGCGCCAGCATCCGCCGCCTCGCCGACGGCCAGGACGCCAACCCGCCGCCGACGATTGACGACATCACCGCGCTTGACGACGTGCGCGAGGCCCTCGGCCCGCGTTGAACGAGATCGCGATCCGGCGCAGTTTTGCGTCGGGCCGTGTGCAATGGGCTCCCGGCCGCCCCCCGAGCCGGGAGCCCAGATTGTACATACTCCTACAGGAAGGGGTTCTTTTTTGAAAAAAAGAACCAAAAAACTTCATGAGTTCAGAAGCATGGCGCGGCATCTGCCACACCACACACCGAAACGACTGAAAGTCTTTTTGCTTCTTTTTCTTCAGAAAAAGAAGATCTTCCTCATCTGAAAATCACAAACCGAGTCGCTGCGATGCAGTTCGATTACGCCCCTCGGCAGGACGCAGCACTCCCGCCTTGCCAAGCCCGAACGGCGGCATGTTTGCATAGATCGTCTCGTACGATCCCGGCGAGACCGCATACGTCTCATGCCAGATGCCAACCGTCCCGTTCACACCAACAGCCTTGTTGAACGCCTTCCAGGCCGGCAGATGCGCCGCCTCACGGTTTTTCGCATAGGCCAGCAATTGATCCATCGACCGCCAGTATTGCACCATCAAAATGGTACGGCCGAACCATGCCTCGCCGTGCAGGAACCCCAACTCGGGCTGCGGGTGCAGTTCCTTCAACATGCGCGACATGGCCCTGGAAACAGGCAGCCACTTGTCCACCCGATGGATCTTGTTGATGCGCGCGCCGATCAGGAACACCACGAAATCCCCATCAAGCGTGGCCGACATGCGGGCGCGATTAATCAATCGACCAATGCCTGATAGGTCAGCACCCGCAATTCGCGCCGGATTGGGTATGTTGATGACGGGGTCAATTGCGTGAGCAGAATCACCGCCATCTCCTCGGCCGGATCGATCCAGAACGCGGTGCTCGCGGCCCCACCCCAGGCGTATTCCCCGGCCGTTCCCACAATCTGCGCCCGCGCCGGGTCCAGCATCACCGAGAACCCAAGTCCGAAGCCCACGCCTTCATAGTTCGATTCGCTGAAGCGCTTTTGCCCCATCGACCCCATGTCGCCACCAAGATGGTTGGTGGTCATCAGTTCCACTGTCTTGCGCCCCAGCAGTCGCTTGCCGTCGAACGCGCCCTTGTTCAGCATCATCTGGCAGAACCGCAGATAATCGCCCGAGGTCGAAACCAAACCGCCGCCGCCCGAGCAGATCTTATCGGTCGTGCGAAACCGGCTGGTGGCCGGATCATCCGCCAGCACCAACCCATCCGGACCGCGCATGTAATTGGCTGCAAAGCGCCCCAATTTTTCGGCTGGCACCGAGAACGACGTGTCATTCATGGCCAACGGCTCCAGAATTCGTTCCCGCATGAAGCTGTCGAAACTCTGGCCGGAAATCACCGCCACCAGGTGCCCCAGCACGTCCGTGGAAATCGAGTAATTCCACGCCGTTCCAGGCTGCGCCAACAACGGCTGTGCGGCGGCGCGCTCGACAATCTCGCCGAGCGTTGCATCAGACGTCTGGAAATCAACGCCGGCATCGCGATACAGCGCATCCACCAACGTCGCCTGCATGAAGGCGTAGGTGAGGCCCGACGTATGCGTCAGCAAATCGCGGAACGTAATGTCGCGCACCGCCGGCACCGTCTCGCTCTTGGCGCGATTGCCGCCCACCAGCACGCGCTGGTTGACGAAATACGGCAGGAACCGCGTGATCGGGTCATCGAGCTGAAAGCGACCTTCCTCATACAGCATCATGATGGCCACCGACGTCAGCGGCTTGGTCATGGAGTAGATACGCACCATCGTGTCCGTGGCCATCGGCGTGCCACGCGCGATATCGGCAAGTCCGGCGCAGCGCGAATACGCCACCTGCCCCCGACGAGACACCACAACGCTCACCCCCGGCAGCTTGCCGCTGGCGACAAGCCCGTCCATCCACCCGTCGATACGGGAAAGCCGGGATTCGGACAGGCCAACCTCGTGGGGGGAAACCGGCAGAACTCGGTTCATCATGCATCTCCTCTGGGCGTTGTTTGTAGATTTGCACGTCCCACCGGCGCCGCCCATAGTCATGCGGTCCACATACAGATGAGAGCCCGAATGGCCGCACACGCACTGGCGCGTTTCAAAATCCTCGACCTCACCCGCGTGCGCGCTGGCCCCACCTGCGTACGGCAATTCGCCGACCATGGCGCGCAGGTGATCAAGGTGGAAGCCACCAACGCCGGAGACGCCGGATTGGGCGGCCCGCGCCACGGCTCGGATTTTCAGAACCTGCACCGCAACAAACGCTGCATCGCGCTGGATCTGAAATCGCCCGAGGGCGTCGCTATCCTCAAGGAACTGGCGGCCTGGGCCGATGTTCTGGTGGAGAATTTCCGCCCTGACGTGAAGGACCGGCTGGGCATCGGCTACGGGGTGATGGCCGAAATCAACCCGCGTTTGATCTATGCCAGCATGTCCGGCTTCGGCGAGGACGGGCCATATCGGATGCGCCCGGGCTTTGACCAGATCGCGCAGGGCATGGGCGGCCTGATGTCCGTCACCGGCGCCCCCGGCAAAGGCCCGATGCGCGCCGGCATTCCACTGGCGGACCTCACCACCGGGCATTTGACGGCGCAGGGCATCATGATCGCCCTGCTGGAGCGCGAGGTTTCCGGCCAGGGCCAATGGGTGCAGACCAATCTTGTGTCCTCGCAGATCGCGATGATGGATTTCCAGGCCGCCCGCTGGCTGATGGACGGCGATGTGCCCGGTCAGGCCGGCAACGATCACCCCACCAACATCCCCACCGGTGTGTTCGCCACCTCCGACGGCTTCATCAACATCGCCACCGCCGGCACGCCGATCTTCGTGCGACTGTGCAAGGCCATCGGGATCGAAACGGTCATCGACGACCCGCTGTTCGCCTCCGCCAAGGCCCGCTCGACCAACCGCCACGCGCTGAACGCCAAGATCGAGGCGATCACCCAGACCAACACCTCCGCTTATTGGGTGGAGCGCCTGAACGCCGCCGAGGTTCCGGCAGGGCCCATCTACAAGATGGACGAAGTGTTCGCCGACCCGCAGGTACAGCATCTCGGCATGACGGCCACGGTGGAACACCCCACGCTCGGCCCCATCACCATCGTGGGCCAGCCGATCAAACTCAGCCGCACCCCGGCCGAGATCCACACCGCGACTGCGGAACTGGGCGAGCACACCAACGAAGTGCTGGCCGAACTCGGCTACGACGCCGCCAAAATAAGCGCCTTGCGCGCAAAGGGAGTGATCTGATGTCCGACACCACACCGCAGCCGGAATTCCTTTACGAGGTCCGCGACGGCATCGCCTATGGCACCTTCAACCGCCCGCAGGCCCGCAACGCCATGACGTTCGCCATGTATGAACGCCTGGCGCAGGTGTGCACCGAGGTCAACGACGACCCGGCCATCAAGGCCCTGGTGCTGACCGGCGCCGGCGAGAAGGCCTTCGCCGCTGGCACCGACATCTCGCAGTTCCGGGCCTTCAACACCCCGCAGGACGCACTGGATTACGAAGCCCGGATCGACCGCGTACTGGGCCTGCTGGAAACCTGCACCAAGCCCACCATCGCTGCCATCGGCGGCGCCTGCACCGGCGGCGGCGCCGGCATCGCGTTCTCCTGCGACCTGCGCATCGCCACCGCCAACGCCCGCTTCGGCTTCCCGATCGCGCGCACACTGGGCAACTGCCTGTCGATGTCCAATTACGGCCGCCTCGTCAGCCTGATCGGCCCGGCGCGGGTGAAGGACATCATCTTTACCGCCCGCCTCGTGGAAGCCGAGGAAGCCAAATCCATTGGCATGGTGAGCGAAATCTTGCCCGACCACGCCGCCATGGCCACCCGTGTTGAGGCACTGGCCAAGCTGGTCGCAAGCCACGCCCCCCTGACCTTGCGGGCCACCAAGGAGGCCCTGCGCCGCCTGAAGGAACGCGCGTCCGAGGGCATGGAAAAAGACCTGATCCTGATGTGCTACATGAGCCAGGATTTCCGCGAGGGCATGGAAGCGTTCCTCAACAAGCGCACCCCCGTCTGGCAGGGGAAATAACGATCCGTAAATTTAGAACCTGACACTGCAGCGGCACAGCCACAACACCGCTTAAAAGCATCGATTGGCTCCACCAATTTTGCAAAAACAACAGATCGCCGCCCACTTGAAAACCCGGTGGGCGGCCTTTTTGTCTTTGCGAACACTTTCCGACATACTCAGGTCATCGTCAGCGACGTACTTTCCGACCGCTAAACCGCCTATCAATCACATGTTCGCCACGCAATCCGTCTCTGTGTCGCTGGCTGGAAAGACATACGTTCCCTTTGCCTTGAAGAGCATTTTGACGTGCAATGCCGGTGACGTGTCCCTGAAAATTTCCTCCAGACGTTGCTTGAGTCCGGCCCATGAGAGGATGGACATCTGAAGCGAACGAGATTTACCGAGGAGCAGATCATCGGGATTCTTCGGGGGAACGAAGCCGGTGCGAAGGCGGGTGAGCTGGGCCGGAAGCACGGTGCCTCCGAGGGTATGATTTATGCCTGAAAGGCGAAGTTTGGCGGGATGGGCGTATCTGACGCTGAACGGCTGCGGGCGCTGGAGGATAAGAGTAGACGCCTCAGACGCCCGCTAGCCAACGTGATGCTCGAGAAGGCGGCGTTGGGCGAACTCCTGACAAAAAGATGGCAAGGCCCGCGGCAATGAGCGAGCGGCGGGCTGTGGGCACGCGGGCGCCGATCCTGGTTGAAGCAAGGATCAACGCGCGCTGGTCGTTGGATTTTGTGCATGACCCGTTTGCCTGTGGCCGACCGTTTCGCGTGTTCAACGTGGTCGACGACGTCGGCCGGGAGTGCCTGGCGGCGATTCCCCGATACCTCAATCTCCGGGCGGCGAGTGGCGCGCGAACTTAGCAGGCCCATCGCGCTGCGCGGCGAGCCGGGCATTATATCGCGCAGGGCAAGCCGACCCAGAACGGCCTTGTGAAGAGCTTCAACGGCCGGATGCGCGACGAACTGTTCAACGAGACGCTGTTCTTCAGGTTGGGTTACGCCCGCCAACAGCTGGCCACTGGGGCCCAGGACTACACAATGCCAACCGGCCGCAGTCATCGCTCGGCACCCAAACACCTGCAGCCCATGCGGCACGATTGATGGCCACTGAACGACACATTGCCTAAACCGCTCCGAAGGCGCGTAACCCACATAGAGACTGATCGCCGTTGGATGAAAGATCAGGGGTACGTCACTGCGGGCGCAATCCGCTGGTCAGGTTGACCAAACACTGTTGCGCGCCGCCACATCATACGCTGAGTAAAAACTCATCGGCTGGATACCCGATAACCGATCGCATTAAAAAAATTTATTTTATCTCTTCACAAAAAAATAAGTGCGCCCATCTACTCCCCTAAGAATACCGGGGTCAAAAAAATAATAAAAATACAACCAGAGTGAAACCTAAGGATTGACGCGGACCTGTGTGATCTTCCAAGTTTAACATGAACTGAGACGTTCATTGCCGGAAAGCATCAATTCTTTGGTATAATCCTGATATTCCAACCGTAAGAATTGAAACGTATCACATCCGCTTGCCTAGAAAATCTGCAATATTCTCAGGAGTAGGAAGCGCAACCATGACCGAAACGAGTCACTGCATTAGTCATGCTGCTTCAACCTGCGCGCTGAGCATGCTGATTATCGCCTCGGCGGCCAGAGGTCCTGTCGAAACGCTCAAGAGCGTTAAACCGCTCATGGTTTTTGGGGCGACTGATGGCATATTCAACAAACTGCCTGCCCGTATTACGGAAATCCTGCTGAAACCGGGGAACTTGGCCGAAGAGATCCTGACCTTGCACGTGGATGCTGGGCAGGTGTTGGGGCATCAGTTAAAGCCGATGCTGTTCGCAAATAAAGCATTGGACATCGCTGGCACCAACCGTTCCACCGTCAGTGGTGCTGCAGTCGTCGCAGCCGACAGCCTGTGCACCAACGGCGTCGTTCATGTCATCGACGTCATCAGATTGCAGGCGCTCATACCGGCAGCCTGATGGCGGATTTGATACCACCCAGGTAATTATCCCGCCGGATATTGCCTTTGAAACACTACAACAAAAGAAAATAGCTTTTTTGGGGTTAACCGAAATGAATACAATAACGCTTTCGCAATACTTGCTTGTCTACAATGCCTTCTCGTTCACAATAGCGGTCATGGGTGCCGCGACCGTCTTCTTTTTTCTCCGGTGCAACCAGGTTTCTCCTGCCTATCGGTCTGCGATCACCATCACTGGCATTGTGACAATGATCGCATGCTATCATTACTTTCGCATTTTTGCATCGTGGGAAGCGGCGTATGACGTGGTTGGTGGCGTGGTGAAGCCAACCGGAGTGGCCTTCAACGACGCCTATCGGTATGTCGATTGGTTGTTGACCGTGCCGTTGCTGCTGGTTGAACTCATTCTTGTCATGCGTCTATCTGCCAGCGAGACGGTTGCCAAGGCGACGAAGCTTGGTGTGCTCGCAGCACTGATGGTGGTCCTCGGATACCCCGGTGAAGTCGCATCTGACAGCAGCACGCGATGGATTTGGTGGGCCCTTGCGATGGTTCCCTTCCTGCTCATCGTCTATGACCTGTTCGTGGGGCTTCGTGAATCGATCGCATCGCAGCCGGCCTCGGCTCGCGGCCTGGTAAGCGCTGCGCGGTGGTTGACGATTATTTCGTGGTGCTTCTACCCCGTGGTCTTTGTGTTCCCAATGATCGGCTTCAGCGGCGGCGGCGCATCGACTGCCGTGCAGGTTGGTTACACAGTGGCCGATATCGTGGCCAAGGCGTTGTTCGGAGTCTTTATCTACATGATCGCGGCGCGGAAGTCGGAAGCCGATGCCGGTATGTCCAAGCCTCTCCCAGCGATGGCAACTGCGGCGCGATAAGGTCGGTCATGCCATTTTTGACACAGGATCGGGTTGCGGCGGCTCTGGAAACCGCAACCCGTGGCGAGGGTTTGGTTGCAGAAGCAATGGCCTACCACCTGGCCACCGGCGGCCGGGCCTGGCGGGCCCGGTTGTCGCTTGATTGTGGACGTGCACTCGATATCACCGACGCGGATGCGGTCAGCCTGGCCGCAGCCTGCGAACTGGTTCACCAGGCCTCGATCGTGCATGACGATGTGCAAGACGAAGCGATGCTGCGCCGGGGCGTGCCGAGCGTTGTCGCCAGATATGGCGGTCCTGCGGCAATTTGTGTGGGCGACACATTGCTGGTGCGGGCCTTTGCCATGCTGGCTCCATTGCCGCACGGGCCAGAACTCGTCCGGATGTTTGCGGACAGAGTGACACAGATCGTTGCTGGACAGGGCGAGGAATTCAGTCCGGACCTTTGGCATATGATGAACCGCGATCGCTATCAGTCGCTGATATCTGCCAAGGCAGGCGCAATGGTAGCGCTTCCGGTGGAGGGGGCGGTCGTCCTCGCTGGCTTGCCGCCGACGAACGTCAACGCGGCCTGCCGCGTGGCGCGCCTTTTGGGTATGGCCTATCAGGCCGCGGATGACATTTGCGACCTCGAAACAGACATCATGCGCGGCGCACTCAACGGCATACTGGCCTGGGCGCTGGAGAGTGATGAGCCATGGCGTTCCGCCGAATTGCACGCCGTTTTAGTGCGGGCGCAAAGTAAAGGCCTGTCCTTGCACGAAGCATCGGAGCTTGCCGCTGGATTGCAGCAAGATGCCACGCATCTGATGGCTTGGGCACGCGCAAGGTTGTCGGAAGCCAAAGGCCTTCTCGGGGAAAGTAAATTCGATCGGGTTCTGGCGCTTGCCGCCGATGCGCTCGACGCCTCGTTGGACAGTGTCGCCAAGGGGCAATCTCATGCCGCGTGACCATGTCGCCTCCCCGGATGCGCTGCGCGCTGTGGTTATTGGTGCAGGATTTGGAGGTATCGCAGCAGCATTGCGCGCGCGAAGCCTCGGCTACCAGGTCACACTGGTGGAGCGCCAGCCCACGATCGGCGGCCGCGCGCGCGTGTTTCGCCAGGACGGCTTCACGTTCGATGCAGGCCCGACCGTGATCACCGCACCGCAACTGTTCGAGGAGCTGTTCACCCTGTTCGGGGAGACGATGTCTGACCACGTCGAAATGTTGCCGGTCAAACCGTGGTATCGGATCGTATTCGCCGATGGGCGGGTGTTCAACTATGGCAGCTCGGCCGCTGAAATGCGTGAAGCGGTCGTGGCCTTTTCGCCCGGGGATGCGGCTGGCTACGATCTGTTCATGGCACGATGCAAGGCACTTTTCGATGTGGGTTTCACGCGCTACGGCGCGCAGTCATTCCACACCTTGGCATCCATGGCGCGGGCTTTGCTGCCATTGATCCGGTTGGGTGGGTTCAAGTCTGTTGCCGCGTTGGTCAGCGGATTCATCAAAGATGAGTCGTTGCAGCGTGTCTTCAGTCTTCAGCCGTTGCTGGTTGGGGGGCATCCGTTCCGGACATCGGGGATTTACGCGCTCATTCCATATCTTGAACAGCGATGGGGGATTTGGTTTCCACGCGGCGGCACCGGCGCGCTGGTGTCAGCCCTCGAACAGCTGATGCTGCGCCACGGCATTCGGCTTCATCTGGGGCATACCGTGACGCGCATCATTATGGCCGGAGGACGCGCGGCCGGGGTGGAACTGACCGATGGAACGACGCTTGAGGCCGACATCGTCATTGCCAACGCCGATGCGCCACAGGTGCATGCTGTGTTGCAAGAAAAGGCGGCTCCTAGCCGTAAGAATGTCGATCGGATGCAGTATTCGATGGGCCTGTTTGTGCTCTGCTTCGGCACAAACCATTCATGGCCGGACGTCGCGCACCATACCATCATCCTGGGCGAGCGCTGGCGGGCGTTGCTTGATGAGATCTTCGATGGCAGCGAGATCCCCCTCGACCCAAGCCTGTATCTGCATCGTCCAGCAGCGACCGACGCCAGCCTGCAACCGCCAGGGCATGATGGTTTCTACGTGTTGGCGCCAGTTCCCAACCTGCGTGCCGGGATCGACTGGAGCATCGCTGCCCCCCGGTTGCGTGACCTCGTGGTGCGATTGCTGGAGGACAGCGTGCTGCCGGGTTTGTCTGGCCACATCGTGACCGAACGTATCATGACGCCGCAGGATTTTGCGCAGGACTATCTCAGTCGTCATGGCGCCGGATTTTCGGTGGCGCCCACATTGCTGCAATCCGCGTGGTTTCGCTTCCACAACCGCGGGCCGATGCCGGGACTCTATCTCGTCGGGTCCGGCACGCATCCTGGGGCGGGTGTGCCGGGTGTTTTGACCTCTGCGAAAGTGGTCGAGTCCTTGCTCATGGCCGAGCCGGTGCGATGACAGAGGCCGTATCCGTCATGGCGCGTTATGGTCGGAGTTTTCGCCTGGCCGGCCGCCTGCTTCCGGGGCCCACGCTGCGACGTGCAGCCGAGCTTTATGCCTTTTGCCGCGACATCGATGATCTCGCGGATGAAAGTACTGATGCCGCGGCAGCTCGTTGCGCCCTTGCAGACGTGCGCCACGCGGTGCTGACGGACGACACTACCCATGCGATCGCGGCGAGGTTTCTGGCGCTGCATCACAACCATGGTGTGAGCCGTGAGGCCGCTGTGACTTTGATCGACACGGTGCTGACCGATCTTGACCCGGTTCGCCTCCCGGACGAGGCAGCGTTGCTGCACTATGCCTATGGCGCCGCTGGCACCGTCGGGCTGATGATGTGCGCGGTGTTGGATGCCCGGAGTGCAGCGGCCACATCGCACGCCATCGACCTTGGCATCGCTATGCAGCTCACCAACATCGCGCGCGATGTGGCTGAGGATGCGGCGCTGGGGCGCATCTATCTACCAGCCACCTGGCTGCCTTCCGGGTGCGGACCACACAATGTCACGTCTGACCCAATCCCGATTTTTGAGGCGGTGCAAAAGGTTCTGCAATGTGCCGACAGCCGGTATCGCAGCGCCGAACGCGGCATGGCCTATCTGCCGGCGCGGGTGCGGCCGGCCATCCGCGCGGCGGCGCGGCTTTATGAGGAAATCGGTCTTCGCGTCCTGTCGCTCGGTCCGTCCTATCTCAGCGCCGGGCGTTGCGTGGTGCCGATGCCGCGCCGGCTATGGCTGCTCGGCGGCAGCCTGGTTGGACACACGCGCCGTCCTTCCACACATGCGGCGCAGTTCGAACATCACGCGGCCTTGCCCGGTCCCCAGGTTTGACCGGCCGGCTCGATTATGACGTCGCCATCCTGGGGGGCGGACTGGCCGGGCTGAGCCTTGCGGTTCGGCTGGCAGAGCCGCGCTTTGCGGGATTGCGGGTGCTCGTCGTCGAATCGCGCACGCAATACACGCGTGATCGCACGTGGTCGTTCTGGTCGGTGCAGCCTCACCCGTTCCAGGAGGCCGTGGCGTGCTCGTGGAAACGTTGGGCGGTCACGACCGACGATCGCCACGTGGTGCGTGCGGCCCCCGGCATCGCCTATGACTCTATTCCGGCCGATCGGCTCTATAAGATGGCTCTTCTGCGGCTTCGGGCCGCACCGCAGGTCACCTTGCATCTCGGGGCAGAGGCAACTGCGTGGGAAGACGACGATGCGGTATTTGTGCAGGCCGGCGTGGAAACCTGGCGGTGCGGCGTAGCATTCGACACGCGCCCGATCGCGGGCGTCCGCCGCCAGGGATTGACGCAGATTTTTGGCGGCATGGAGATCGAAACATCAGAGAACGTGTTCGACCCCGGAGTTGCCGTTCTGATGGATTTTCGTACGCCGCAGGCCAGTGGAGCGCATTTCACCTACATGCTCCCCTCGACACCCACACGGGCATTGGTTGAGGACACGTGGTTCGCGCCATCCGGCTTGCAGCCGCCGGATCATCGCGTGGCTGTTCGAAGCTATCTGCGCAGCCATTATGGTGTCGACACGTTCACGGTGCTGTTCTCCGAACAGGGCGCGTTGCCGATGGACCCTGCCTTCCAGCCGGGTCGGGGCCGGCGCCTGTTGCGGTTCGGTGTCGCAGGTGGTGCCATGCGCCCCAGCACCGGCTATGCTTTCAATGCGATCCAGGCGCAGTGCGACGCAATGGCGAATGCCCTGGCGGCAGGGAACATGCCGATTGCGGTCCCCGCGCGGCCCGCGATGGTGCGCATGATGGACCACGTTCTGGTGGACCTCGTGTCACGGCAGCCGGATCTGGCGCCGCATATCTTTTCACGATTGTTCGACAGGTGCCCGCCCGGCGCCTTGATCCGTTTCCTGAACGATGTTGCCCGGCCTGCGGATTTTGTGGCCGTTGCCGCTGCGATCCCGTTCAGGCCCACGATACTGGCCGCCATGAGACTGGCTGCGGAGAAAATCGAATGGCCGAAGACCGCCGTCCCTGGCTAGGCCAGGCGCTTCATGTGCAGTCTGGCGTGTCGACCATTTTGGTCGGGAGCCTCAGCCTCGCGGCGATGATGGGCATGACCTTTGGCCTGGGCCTGCAGGTCGCCGTCTTGCTCGCAGGACTTGTGCTGATCGGTGTTCCGCACGGCGCCTTCGATCATTTGGTTGCACGCCCCGTGCTGGAACGGCGCCTCGGGCGCAGCTGGAGTGTGATTTTCGTGACGGCCTATCTGGCCCTGGCCGGACTGGTTCTGCTGGCCTGGATGTGGGTGCCCCAAACGACGCTTGTCGTGTTTCTGGCAGCAACGGTGGTGCATTTTGGCCTTGGTGACGCGGAAGACGGGCTTGCGCCTGATGGCGTCCCGCGCCTTGTCGTGGTGCTCACCTATGGGATGTTGCCGGTGCTGTTGCCGGTGGCCTTTCACGCCGCCGACGCCGCCCCGGTTCTGGCAGCAATGGCCAAAATGCCAACCGACACACTGGAGCCTTTGCTGCGTGCGACGCAATGGCTTGTGCCTGTCTGGCTCGCCGCGTTCATCTGGGTGACAAGGACGCGTCTTCGTGAGCACCGTGGCGTGGCAGAGAGACTGACAACGGCGGCGGGGTTTCTGCTGCTTCCCCCTCTTCTCGCATTTGGACTGTATTTCTCGATAGGCCACGCAATGCGGCATGTTCTTCGCCTCGGCGCTTGGCATAGCCCCTATAGTCAGGCGACGGCATTCCGGTGGATTGGCCGCGTGATGGTTCCTGCTTGTATTTTATGTGCTTTTGGTCTTGCGGGCTTGGCGCTTGTTGAAGCGAACGTGATCACCGGCCTGCTCGCACCAGCGTTTCGAATCATCGCGGCACTTACGCTGCCACATATGATCGTGACATCCTGGCTCGACCCGCGAGGCCCAGGCGACAGGCGAATTTAAGTGGCCGGCGTAAAAGTAGGTCGCCGGTGACTTCGCCAGTGCCGCGAGCACGATTTCCATTGTCGTGCGATCGCCCCGAAGCGGTTCACCAGCGGAACTGAAGCAGGCATAGATGTCGGTGTGTAGGTGGTCTGCTTTTCAGTCTGCGATGAGGGAGACGGTATTTGGTTGCCTCCCTGGCGCAAAGGACTGAGGAAAAAGAGCTGTGTCGGGCCAATGGAAAACAATGAAAATGGACAGAGGCGGTCTGGAAATGCCTCTCTACATCGCACCAACAACGATCCCGATTGGTCAATGCGGCCGCAACTCACCAAGCCTTGCTGTTTTGACAACAAGCTTGAAGACTATGATCGGATCCATAAGGAACTACGGTGCCGGCTGCGCGACCGCATAATAGCGGCGAGAATGGTGATATTGAGGTGGCCCCGGTTGCCTGGACAGTTTGGCAACTCTGATAAGCTATTCCCAGGTTCCGATTACGCCGCCAATTTGATGGCGGGCGGGTCTGCTGATACGCCTCGTCGGGCGTACGCCCAGCCAGCGCGGAATGTGGTCGTTGTATGTTGTAGTGGGCAATCCACCGCATCAGTCCGGCGTGCAGGGCCGGGCCAGTCTCGAATGCATGCAGATAAACACATTCGTATTTCAGTGAACGCCACAGGCGTTCGATGAACACGTTGTCCATCCACCGTCCTCGGCCATCCATGCTGATCTGCACGCTGGCGTCCTTCAACACCTGGGTGAACGCCACGCTGGTAAATTGGCTGCCCTGATCGGTGTTGAAGATCTCAGGCGTGCCATACCGGACCAGGGCCTCCTCCAAAGCCTCGACGCAAAACCCGACATCCATCGTGTTGGACAGCCGCCACGACAGCACGCGGCGGCTATGCCAATCCATGATCGCCACCAAATACAAAAAACCACGACGCATCGGAATGTAGGTGATGTCGGAACACCAGACCTGGTTGGGCCGGAGGACCGCCAAATTCCGTAGAAGATACGGATAAACCCGATGTTCCGGGTGCGGTGCGCTGGTATTGGGTTTCTGGAAGATGGCCCGAAGCCCCATCTTGCGCATCAGTCGGGCCACGCGATGACGGCCAATGCGATGGCCCAGACGATGCAGATGCCGCATCATCTGCCGCGCACCATAATAGGGCGATTCCAGAAAGGCCTCGTCGATCAGCCGCATCAGCGCCAGCGCACCCTCGCTCTTGCCTGTCGGCCGATAATAGTGCCCAGACCGGCTGATCTGGAGCAGCGCGCATTGCCGAACGACCGACAGGCGCTTGTGTTTCGGGTTTATCGTCTCTCGCCTCCGTTCGACACTCATCGACCGGAGGCCTTCGCCAAAACATCACGTTCCACCACCAACGGGGCCGATTTTGGCGTGCAGCCGTGACAGCTCGGCTTCGCTGTTGACCCGAACCGCCTCGGCCTTGCCGGAAAACGTCGACGTCAGCCCCTCAATCGCCTGACGCTTCCACCCAGCGATCATCGTTTGGTGAATGCCATGCTTGGTGGCCAGTTCGGCCAACGTCTGCTCCCCCGTGATCGCGTCCAGGGCGACCTTCGCCTTGAAATCCGCCCCGTAGCGCTTGCGTGTCACTTTTCCCATCGCGTCCCGCCTCTCATGCAGGCTGGGATAGCTTATAACCCTGTCCGAATTTCCGGGGCCACCTCTGGCGCCAGCGTGGCAACAAGATGATAGGCGGGCCCGTTAACCGCTATTTTACTCCGGCTTTGATTTCCGATAAGCTGACTAGACCTATGAATGCTGCCATCGACAAGACGTCAATCGATTGCCTTGTCGATCAACACTCAAGATCCACAACTTGGGGCCGATTGCTCCCCAAATCGGTAGCAGATCGCTGACTTGAGGCCCCGCCAGTGGAGTTGAGTGAAACCAATGAGTAACGTGAACTCCAAGATTAAAGACTCTCCCCCTCAAAAATGGTTAAAAAGACTTTTGGCGTCAAAGCCTAGCGTCTCTGCACTGTATCGGGCCAGCATGGTGAACAGTGAGATAATGACGAGATCCCTTATCCGACTGCGTTTTTACGAATTTCTTGCTGTCGCGATATTTATGGTTTTTAGCGCAATTCAGATAGTATCGATTCAAAATAGCGCTTCTCATGTTGCCGCCGCCGCCGAGACCGCAGCGATAGCCCAGACCGAGGCGGCGCTGCTCTGGCAACTTGCAGCCCTCGACCCCCGGACGGCTGATGAGAGCGGAAGGTTCTCTGCAGCTCTCGTCAGCCTTGCCACTCACCAGGCATTGCTGGACACAGCGGCACTGTCTGAGGACGTTCCCCTCGCCTTGCGGGACCTGATGGGCGGACGAAGCTATACGCTTTCTGAGCGTATCTTCGACCTTGTAGCTCTTGGTCACCGCATTGAAAAACCCACCAACGCCGATGATGCCGAGCGGCTCCTCAGCGACCTGAGATTTGAAATCGCGAACGGTCTGGCGCCGCGGATCGACCAGGCCGGGGAGTTGTTCCGGCAATGGGCAGGTCAACGTGCCACACGTCACAAACGGGCGATCGCTTGGAATGGCGGCTATCTTCTCGCCCTGGCGGTTGTGATCTCACTGGCCCTGTTGCCATTTGAACTCCGCCTACGGCGCAGCATCAAACTCCTGGAGTGGCTGGCCTCTCGCGATGCGCTGACTGGCGCTCTCAGCCGCGGCGCCTTTCTTGCACGTTTCAAAATATTACTCGGGAAGGCGCGATCCAGCGCCGGGGTAGGCCTGATCCGCCTTGATCTCAACAAACTCCTTTCGCTCAACACAAATAGTGACAGTGGCACCGACAGCAGCGCCAGTGATGCCGTTCTTCATGCGGTGGCCAGCAGGCTGCGCCAAGCAGCGGGAAGTGGGGCGCTCATTGGCAGGCTGGGCTCGCGCAGCTTCGCAGTTGCTCTGCCTCGTATCGACGGCGGTCATACCGCGCTGATGGCGGAGGCATCTCGTTTGGTGAATATTGCAGAACAGCCGCTACCATTCTCGGGCGAGTTGCTCCGATTTTCTCTCAGCACCAGCACAGCCCTTGCGCCACATGACAGCCGAGAGCGCAGCGAACTGTTGCGTATGGCCGATATTGCGATGCGCGATGCGAAAAGCACCGGCAACAGCCGGGTAAAAGCCTATCATAGCAGCGAAACCTTGGTGCAGGCACGTCGCGATGCAGTGCTCGACGCATTGGGCAATGGGGACTTGCGCGGCCTGGAGGCCTGGCTGCAGCCGATTGTGGAGTGTCGCAGCAACAACGCGATCTCCTTTGAAGTGCTTGCCAGATGGCACCATCCTCGTCTGGGCCAGGTACCTCCTGGCGAGTTCCTGCCGATCGCAGAGGCCATGGGCAAGCTGCCAGTCATTTCGGCGGAGGTGCGCAACAAAGCGTTTGCCGCATTGGCTGAGATCGACCTGTCTCTTGGGGTAGAAGCCCCGCGCTATGGACTATCGATCAATCTGAGCCCTGCTGAGGTTGCGACGCCCAACGTGTTGCTGACGATCAACCATGCCCTGAGCGCGTTGGGCCTCGACATGTCTCGCCTGGCTGTGGAACTCAATGAAGACGTGCTCGTCGGCAGCAGCGATCTGGACGACCAAAAATCGCTTCAGGATCTGCGCCTTCGCGGTGCCCGGCTCTACCTCGATAATTTTGGGACCGGCTTCTCAAGTCTCTCCAGTCTGCATCGGTTTCCGCTCGACGGCCTCAAGATCGCCCGTCGCTTTGTGTCTGGCATTGGCCGCAATGCACGGGCGGAGGCGATTGTGCGGGGCGTCATTGGGTTGGCGCACGGGCTTGGCATTCAGGCCATTGCCGAAGGGGTGGAGACAGCAGAGGAGATGGACTTTGTGCGTGAAGCGGGATGCGATTTCGCGCAAGGCTTTTTCATCGCCCCGCCGATGTCCGCAACGGCAGCGTTGGTTTGGATACGCGACCACCAGAAGCCGACTGCGGAAGGCTGACTGATGCCTTAGATCAACAATGCCGCCTGATCTCCGGCCAACCCACGCCGGATAGCTTGAGTTTGGGCAACATATATGACGTAGGACGAAAACACAGGCTAACACCAGAAACCACGGCATAAGAATCGGCAGGAAGATCAATCCGAATATTACCGCCATCCTGATAATGGAACCAATCCAAAATATCGGTAAGCACCAGATGACCAAGAGCCCCTGGACCCACCATTGACCGTGTTCGCGCCACGACCGTTCTGGCGAGTTGTTCGGGCTGCCGCAGGCCTTGGATAGTCGTCTCGACCAACGCGTTGAGGAATTCGGCACTGCTGGCGCTGCTGTCAACGCCGCTGCCGGCAAGATCGGTCAGGTCCTGGCGCAGCGAGCGCTGGAGCAACGGCCAGTCCACCTCGGCTTCCAACTTTCGCCCATCACGACGTTGGATATCGGCGTAGAGATCGATGGTGGCAATCAAGAAGCTGGCGCCTGCGCCAACGAAAGCAAGCGTCAACACCACCAAGCACACGAGAATAGCGGCCAACAGCCGTTTCTTTCGACGCGCAAGGAGCGAACGTGGCGGCGGCGGCAACGCGGAAGCATCTGGTTGGTAGAGCTCTTCCCAGACTTCGTCGGTGTTTTTGAGGACCGGACGACCGTTCATGCCGATAACCCCGTGTCATGTCGCGCCAGGCGTGTCAGCAGGGTAAGTGCGGCGGAAAAGTAATCTTTTGCGTCTGCTACATGCGGCATATCGCCGTTGGGAGGTTTCGTTCGACCCGCCGCGACCGCGAGGCGGCCAATAGCAAGAAAGCCAGATGGCGGGGGATATTTGGCGTTCTGGCCGTTCACCAGATCTATCCAGGCGGGCAGCTTTTTTACGTCACCACTGCCCCAAAGGCGCGCCGTGGCGGTCACTGCAGGCTCATCAAACATTCCGGCCCAGACCATGTAAAGCGGGACGCGGACGGCATCGTAGGAAAACCGACTTCGATATCCCGGCGCCGGTGCCGGAGGGTCTGTGCGGCCAAAAACAGCCAGCCAATCCGGGGGCAACTGCCAACGTCCGAACCGTCCCGCGCGCAAAAGGGCAATTCCTTGCGCTGCAACGCGTATCCAGGCCGGATCTGGGACGACCGCGGCAAGTATAGGGAATGCAGGAAAAACGTAATAGGAAGGATTGACCACAACATATGACGAATGCTCGAAACCATGCAGGGCTGGCAATAGTAAGATCCGTCCATTGTAAGAACGCACAAGCAGGCGGAGTATGTCTTCGGCCAGTGCGCGGCCTTCAGCAAGGAGCTCAGGGTCACGCCAACGCGCAGCCGCGGCTATCAGCCCCCAAGCGATGAGGAGATCTCCGTCACTGGCATTGTTTTTGTCGTCCACGATTTCGTTTGGGCCCGGTTGGCAGCGCCAGGCATGCAACAAATCACCACTTCGACGAAGGACACGCCGGCGCCAGTCGCTAATGAGATTGAACGTTTCGCGATCGCCAAAGCGAGCCGCGAAGATCATGCCCCAGCCTTGTCCTTCAGAATGTGACTGGCCATTGTTGGCGTTATCGATCACACGCCCATTCGGCTGAACAAACCGATCTCGGAAGGAAATCCACTCCTGCTGTTCTCCTGCATTAAGTTCGGCAGCGCCTGCTGAGTGATGGTTGGCTATGAGGCTAAGTCCGCCGAAAATTGCAGTGCGTCGGCCGATTGACCCACATGCCGAAGTTGGCCGCGAGTTAATTGATGCGCTATTTTTGTTCAACAAAAATGTCAACCAAAATTCCGAAATTATTTTTCAACAAACCAAAACAATGAGATATTTTGAATAGAACATAAAATAACTAATGTAAAATGTCCTCGACACGATTCATAATGGGACATCGAACAAAATCAGCAAACACAACGACTCGCCGATCGTTTCGATACTACGCCAATCCAAAGACGGCGTTCTGGCGGCGCGCTTCTGCTGTGAACATAGCATGAGCAATGCGTCGTTGGACGTGCCGCAAATCTTTCGTTCAATCGCACCAGAGACACGATATGGAGGATCCGCCTCTCATATTTCGATCGCCAGAAGGGAGAGTTTTCCCACATTTTCGCGGTGATGCGTTCGGTGCGCCATCAGGAATATGCAACGAGATCGGCACCTTATCGCCGATCGTCTCAGATGGGCAAACCGCGTTGTATAACAAGGCTCAAGAGCACCCATGGCACCGTTTCCCGCACGCTTCCGTATCCTTGGCATCCATGGTCAATGATGCGCTTTGCTATCCAAGATGCAATCGGCCACATGAATGGCGATGTTTTTCGCTGCAAGCTAAGCGGATTGGATGCAGATCGCTGGCTGGAGCTTCCGGCCTGGATGTTCGAGCGTGCGCCTATGATCATCGCCCCGTTTAAAATCGGCCTCGGTCGCAGAATTCACGCTGACATGTCCGGGCTCTGGGCTGGAATGACACCGCATCGTCTCTATACTCGGGCGGTTATTGTTTTAAGTCCACAGCCATTTCGTCGCCAAGATGGAGCGAAATCTGGGCGCGTTGAAGCGCGAGGGCTGTCCCTACGCGACGCAGACGTGATTCAGCATACAGTCTGGGCACAGGAGGTCAGCCTGTATGGTCAAACCGATTTCGACTGACCTTCGCTCTCGTCTGATCGCTGCCGTTGCTTGCTGCACGACCCGAGGCGCCGCCGCTACGAGCGCGGTGCGCTGGGTGCCAGCATAGCAGCCGACGGGCACCATCGCCGCCAGGCCGCAAGGCGGCTAAGATCGCGACGCAGGTCGAGGTCCCGCTGGACCAGTTATCCGACATGTTGCGCACGCAGCACGGCGAATCCTTTTTGACGAGCACGATCTGGCGCTTTTTGAACCGCGACGGCATGACAGCACCGATGGTCCTCGGCGGCCCGATGAATGGCGCAGCCGTTCCCGCCTATGTCAAGCAGGTGCTGATTCTAGAGCTGGAGCTGGGCGACATTATGGTGGTGGACAATCTGCCCGTCCACCACTGTGCAGTCGTGCGCGCCGCCATCGAATCTGCGAACGCCGTGCCGCTTTATGTGCCACCCTACAACCCTGACTTCCATACAATTGCGAACGCATTCGCCAAGTTGAAGGCGTGTCTGCCCAAAGTTGCTGTGCGCACAATCGACGCCCTGTGAGGCGCCATCCGAGATGCGCCCCCACTCTCCACCCGTGCGCAAATTTTTCCAGCGCCGCCGGGTATGAGCCAGAGTGATTGGATTTTGCTCTATACGCGACAAACTTTAGACCATTATGCGAAGACTCCTGCGACGATATTGGTTCTGCGAGTCATCTCGCGCGCGACGAGAATGGCGGAACGAAACACTTCGAACTGAGGTCCACCATCATCGACACAATCATGTCGCCAGACATATTGGCAGGTTCAAACCTGCCGTCGTAGAGATAAGGTGCAAATACAGCGTCGTGCTGGGTCACGCGTTCCGCGCATCCCATCCGCCAGTCACTAAAGCGACGGCTCGGCACCGTTATCATTTCGACAAACCTGATGTTGACATGGCGGGGATCGCGTTCGATTGTTTTGAAGGTTTCCCAAACATCGTCCATCGCGCCCTCAAGCACTTGAACAAACCAGTTTCTGTCAAACACGAGCGCTCCCGTTATCCCCTTGGCGGCGTTGTTCCGCTCCGAAACATCGATAATTTCAGTAATTTTTTGACTCATTTGACCATTTTTGACATCGATACGAAAATCACTGAAGTAAATGAGTCGGACGATAGCCATTCGCTTTTTCCTTGCGCACGACCTTGGTAAAACAGACCGGCCGTCGCAATTTATAGCGCGCCAAAGATTGGGATTTTCTTAATTCACCGAGACCAATTTAAGTCGGCGTGGGAGCTATTTTCATAGACGCATCCGTTTAAATGCCCCTCAGGGCCTATCCAGGCGCATCACCGCCCAGTTGCAGCAACGGCAGGCGGATGCCGCTGGGACGGGCTTGATCAGTATATACGGTATTGACCGCCACGCGGCGGCGGCGAGAGGCGCCTTCGGGTTCGCCGGTGTTGGAATTGACATCGAATTTTGGAAAATTCGATGACGAGATATCGATGCGGATGCGATGGCCGGCGCCGAACAAATTGGCCGTCCAGAAGCCTGTCGCCTCTATCCGCACGATGTCGCCGGGCGCTCGCAGTCTGGGTGTTGAGGGATCTTCGACATAGCGGAGGCGGAAGATGCAGTCGCCCAGCAACATGGCGTAGCCCTGCGGATAATCGGCGCTGGGGGGATGGACGTCGATAAGCTTGGCGGTGAAGTCCGTGTCGGGTCCGTCGGTGGCGACCCACAGATCCAACTCCACCGGGCCGGCTATCTGGCATGGCGTCTCCAACGGTGGGGTCTGGAACACCAGGACGTCAGCGCGGGATGCCAGCGGCAGGTACGGCGGCGTGCAGCCGAACACGGTTTCCGCCTCGGTCTGGTCGCGCGCACCCCAATGGAGAATGGGGTCGAAGCTGGAAAAATTGCCGCCGATGGTCGGCACCGGATGAGAGGGGTCAAAATCATAGGACAAAGCGGGGGCGTTCAGTGCGGGGGGTGCGCGCTCCAACCCGCCATCGGATGTGAAGTGGAACTTTGCCATCTCGGTGCCGGGCACGGGCCAGTTGGTGGCGCTGATCCAGCGTCCGCCGTGTTGGAGGTGGCCTCCCGGACTGCGCCGCCCGTCGCCGCCGCCCATCACGAACACTCGCACTTCGGGATCGTCGAACGCGGCGCCCTTCAGGATGCTGTCGAGGAAGCGCAGGCGATAGCTCCGCCAGTCACCGGCCCAGCTGTCGAGCGTGGCGTCGGGGCCGAAATCAACATCGCCGAACACCGTGTCGCTGCGGTTGCCGTGGGTCCATGGCCCCAGGATCAAGCGTTGCGGCCCACGGTCAGCCGATTTGAGGCCGCGATAGTTTTCGGACGCCGTGGTGGAATAGGGGTCGAACCAGGATGACATGTGCAGGCACGCGGCGGTGCTGTAGCGATCGTAAAACATCTCGGCACACAGGCCGGCGCGGGCCCAGTAGGCGTCGAACGCGCCGCTGCGCCATTGTTCCAGCAGCGCCTGCTCGTAGCCGGGGTGATGCCGCAGCGGGGAGTGACCGGGCTTCCATGGCAGGCGCGTCAGCCAGGCGGCGATGTCCTCGGCTTCCAGCGCGGCCTTCAGCACCGGATCGGCCAGCGCTTCCGGAGAACGGGCTGCCTCGCGGAAGGCCCAGGTGGCCTGCTTCAATTCGAACGCGCCGTTCTGACGCACGCTGCTGCGCCAGGCGTTGCTGAAGCCGCCCGAGTCAAGGATCTGCGCCACCAGCCCCTCCGGCGCCAGGCTTCCCAGAGCCGCCTGCACATGCGCGCCGTAGGACATGCCCAGTGTCGCGATCCTGCCATCGCACCAGGGCTGCTCGCGAATCCAGGCGCAGGTGTCCACACCGTCCTCGGCATCGGAGACGTATTTCACGAAGGCGCCTTCGGAGTCGTAGCGGCCCCGGCAGTCCTGCAGGACGAGAGCATAGCCGTGGGGGGTGAACCACCCAGCCATCGCCGGGCCATCCCAGGCAACGCGATCAGCGGCGGTGACCTCATGGCCCCGCGGCAGGTCGCGGCCGTAGGGTGTGCGTTCCAGGACGGCCGCACAGGGGCCGTCGGCTTCGGGCAGATAGATGCTGACCGCCAGCCGGATGCCGTCGCGCATCGGCACGAAATCGTGGATCAGGCGCATGGTTTGGCTCTATTTGGCTGGGTGGATGAAGCGGATCTGCGTCTCGTCGCCGACGCTGGGTTCGAAGACGATATCCGCCTTGCTCGCCCAATACGATTTCTGTGAATAGATCGGCACCACCGCCACGTCGGCCATCGCCAGGGCCATGGCCTGACGATGCAGCGCACTGCGTTTCTCCGGGTCGAATTCGCTGTCGGCTGCGGAGATCAACGCGTCGAGCGCCGGATTGGAATACCGCCCGCGATTGACGCCGCCGAGGCCGCGTGCGGCGTCGTAGGTTCCGAGCATGGACCGCAGGTAGTCCGACGCGCCTGGCAGGGCGCTGTTATAGGCGTATAGGAACACGCTGAATTTCAACTGCGTTGCCTGCGCCGAGAACACGTTGAACGGCAAGGTGACAACGTCTGTCACCTTCAGGCCGCCGCGTGTGAACATCTGCCCCAAAGTCTGCGCCACCGCCGCGTCCTGGGGGAAGCGGTCGTTGGAGGCGTGGATCGTCATGGCGAACCCGCCGGGATAGCCGGCTTCGGCCAGAAGCGTGCGGGCGCCGGCGGCGTCCACCGCTGTGACCGGAATGGCCGGATCATAGCCAGGCTGGCCCATCGGGCTGATTTGCGAGGCGGGGGTGCCGCCGCCGTTCAACAGGCGTTCGGACAGGGCCTTGCGGTCGATCAGCTTGGACAGCGCCAGGCGCACGCGTTGGTCGCGCAGCGGGTTGTGCGCCAGTTTCTGGCCCGACGCATCGGTCAGGAAGGGGCTGTCATCACGGCCCTGGTCCATGGCCAGATAGGTGATGCGCGCCGTTGGCACCGACCACACGCGAAGGTTGGGTATCGTCTCGATGCGCGGAACGTCGGCGTTCGGCACGCCGTCGATCATATCCACCCCACCGCTCAGCAAGGCGGCGATGCGCGCCGGCGCACTGGGAATGAATTTCACCGTGACGTTTTCGAATTCGGGAACACCGCCCCAATAGCGATCAAACCGGGTGAATTTAACGTTGTCGCCCCGCGCCCATGCCGTGAAGCGGTAAGGCCCGGTGCCGATGGCGGCGGCCCCGGTGTTGAAGTCCGCCGAACTGGCCGCCTCCGCCGCCTTGCGCGACACGATGGGGATCTGACCGACATTCTCGATGAGAAACGGGTTCGGGCTGGGCGATGTCAGCCGCAAGGTGAGCTTGTCGATGATCTCGACCCGGAGTTCCCCTCTGGTGCGGATGTAGGAGGACGGCGAGTTGGGAATGCTGTCGATGCGGGCAAGTGAAAACGCCACATCGTCGGCGGTGAACGGGCTGCCGTCATGGAACAGAACATCCGGGCGCAGATGCACCTCCCATTGGGTCGGGCTGAGTGCCTTCCAGCTGACCGCCAGTGTTGGCACGACATTCTGATTGGCATCGAAGTCCACGAGGGAATCGAAGGCAAATTTGCGGATCGGCGTGTCGTTGCCGGCATTGTTGAACTGCGGGTCCATGCTGGCATGTTCGGCCACCCGGCCGATGACCAGATCCCTGGCCATGGCAGGCGTCGCGAGCGAGGCGATGGTGGCCCAGGCGGCCAGGGTGACGAGGCGGTGATGTGCCATGTCCGCCCCCTATTTCACGATGTGGACGAAGCGGACGGCGTTGTCGTCCTGCACGTTGGTCTCGTAGGTCAGGCCCGCCTTGGTGCCCCAGGCGTGCTTTTGCCAATACAGCGGGATGATGCCGACATCATCGCGGATGGCGAGGCGGGTTGCCTCGGCGAACAATTCGTTGCGGCGAGGTTCGTCGAACTCGGCCAGCGCCTTGGCCAACAGCGCGTCGAACGCCGCGTTGGAGTATTGCGTGCGGTTGGAACCGCCCATGCCGGCGGCCACGTTGCGGGTGGCGAGCAGGGATTTCAGGCCTTCGGACGCATCCGGTGCGGCGCTGTTATAGGCCCACAGGAACAGGCTGAGCTTCTGCGCGGCCGCCTGGCCGATGATGACGTTGAACGGCATCGAGCTCACGCCGTTGATGCGGATGCCGCCGCGGGTGAACATCTGGCCCAGCGCCTGCAGCACCGCGCTGTCCTCGGGGAAGCGGTCGTTGGAGGAATGGATGGTCAGGCCGAAGCCTTGGGGATAGCCGGCCTCGGCCAGCAGCTTCTTGGCTGCGTCGAGATCCAGCGTGTCCGGTGCGAGGTCCGCGGCGTAGCCGCCCTGGCCCGGCGGCACGATCTGGCCGGCGAGCACGCCCTGCCAGCCGGCCACGCGCTCCACCAGCACCGGGCGGTTGACCATTTTCGACAAGGCCCGCCGCACGCGCGGATCGGCGAGCGGGTTCGCCGGCAGGGGCGCGCCGTTGAGGTCGGTGGCGAACGGCGTGACGGCGCGTGGGCTGTCGAGGGCGAGGAAGGTGATGCGGTTGGTCAGGCCCGACCACACGCGCAGGTCAGGCTTGGCCACGATGGTCGGCACGTCGTTCGGTGGCACGCCGTCGATCACGTCCACCTCGCCCGACATCAGGCCGGCGATGCGCGAGGCGGTGTTGGGGATGAAGCGCAGGGTCACGCGGTCAAACTCGGGGACGCCGCGCCAGTGTTGCGGATAGCCGCGCAGTTCCACGCTCTCCGCGCGCTTCCAGGCCACGAAGCGGTAGGGGCCGGTGCCGAGGGCTGCCTTGCCGGTGTTGAAGTCATCGGTGGAGGCGCCGGTGGCGGCTTTTTTGGAGACGATGAAGACGTTGCCGATCTCGTCCATCACCATCGGCTTGGGGCCTTTGGTGTGGACGATGATGGTGGTGGCATCGACAACTTCAACGCTGGCCACCGAGGCGACAGACCGCGTCCAGGGGGCGGCGGCGCCGATGACGCGGTTTGGGCGGTCCAGCGAGAAGGCCACGTCTTCGGGGCCGAAGGGCGAGCCGTCATGGAAGGTGACGCCGCTGCGGAGCTTGATCTCCCAGCGCAGCGGGTCCAGCGCACGCCAGGAGGTGGCGAGGCCGGGGCGCATCACCTGTTGCGCGTCCATTTCCACCAGGCGGTCGTAGATGTTCTGGTTGGTGGAGACGTCGTTGCCGGCATCGTTGAAATGCGGGTCAATGGAGGCCTGCTCGGTGCCGCGGGCGAACACGAGGTCGCGCGCGTGGGCCGCGGGGGCGGCCAGCAGGAGGCTGAGGGCAAGAAGGGGGAGGCGCATCGTCATGTTCCTTGATCAGGCCGAGGCCAGCACGGCGGCGAGCACGTCGTTGAGGGCCACGAGATCCATCTTCGCGTCGGTCTCGTTGGAGACGGCGACAACGCGGTTGGCGCCGCGCAGGATGAACACGCGTTGGTCGGATGCGCCGGACAGCCAGGCGGCTTCGGGCGGCAAGGCTGGGAAGCGCCGGTCGGAATTGGTCCAGAAGGTGGCGGCGTAGCTGGTGCCGCCGTGCTCGGCCGACAGGGCGTAGTCCACCCAGCCCTCAGGCAGCAGGCGGGTGCCGTTCCACATCCCGTCTTGCAGATAGAGCACCGCGAGTTTCGACCAGTCGCGCAGCGTGGCGAAGGCCGAGCCGGAGCCTATGAGATTGCCGGCGATGTCGCCGGACATGCGGTAGCTGTTCATGCCCAGCAGGTCGGGCAGCAGGCTGTAGGCGGTTTCCTGGTAGGGCAGAGCGTGTTGTTCGATCTGGTCGCGGATGATGGCGGCCAGCACGTTGATGCCGGCGTTGATGTAGCGAAACGTGGAGCCGGGCCGGACGGCGACGATGTTGGCCTGGGCGGCGGCGAAGGAATCGACGGCGTCGAAATACACCGCCGAGCCTTCGAAGCCGATCGACGCGCCGTCCTCGCCCTGGCAGGGCATGGCGAGGCCGCTGCGCATGCGCAACAGGTGGTCCAGCGTGATCAGGGCATGAATGCCGCGTGGATCTCGCCAGGCAGGGGCCGGGGCCGGGATGTGAACGGACTGGAGCCAGCCGAGCGCGATCAGCCGGCCGATCATGGTGCCGGTCATGGATTTGTTCATCGACCAGCTTGGCGTCACCCGATCCGCATGACCGCCGGCGCCGTAGCGTTCGAACAGAACCTGTTCCGGGGAGGCCACCAACAGGCCGTAGACCCATTTCGAGGCGGCGAGGAAGCGATCGACAGCCTCGTCAAGCGCGCGATCGGCGGGCGGCGGCGTTGGCACGTCGCTGCCCAGCGGCCAAAGGGCGGCAGAGGAGGCTGCGCGGGGAATGGGCGACGCGGTGAGTGATGCGGGTGCTTCGCGGCCGGTGATGATCCCGCCCCATCCCTCCGGTGCCGCCGCCCCGCCGGTGACGGGCGGGCCAAAGGCCGGATCGGTCCAAACCACGCTGACCGTGCGGGCGGCGGTGTCGGATGTGATCTTGATCTCACCCGCCGCCATCGCAGCCGCAAGGCGGGCCCGGCGTGAAGCGGCATCTGGTAGCGAGTCCAGCCCGCCGGTGGCGGGCACGCCGCGCCAGCGCAGGCGGTCCAGCGCATCGTGCCAATCAAGTTCGCTGACAAAGACCATGTCCACCATGCGCTTGGCGGCGAAGTTCATCTCACGTTGGCGCAGCGCCCTCTCGGAGACGTCGTAGACCAGTGGAGCGGGCAATCCGGGTCTGCCACCCGGCACGAACGGCACGCGCGCGTCGAGCGTGACCTCGCCGCCGTCGCTCGGCGACCAGGCGGCGTGGAATGTCTGGAGAGAATAGGCGGGGCCTGAATGTGCCATTTTTACCTTCCGCTTCCGCACAAATTTGTCGTGCGAACGGTTTTTTGTTTTGGGCCTGGGACGATGCTGGACCGGTCGAAACACAGACCTTCCCCAGCACCACTCAGGCGATTGCAATGAGGCAACCAGATCCGCCCCTCACGGTCAATGCGCACAGCCTCCCCCGACGTGATGACACTGCCCACACGCTGGGCTTATATTCGCCCATCAAATTGGGGGCCTCGTGAGCACTTCTTCCAGCAACTCTCCCACACGGAGGGATCTCCTCGCGCAGATCGGCGCCGTGGCCGGCGGCTCGGCCATGTATCTGGCCATGACCAGCCTCGGTTTCGCGCAGGAATCGGATTATCGCGGTCCGATCCGCCTGGAAGGCGACCCGGCCGGGGCATCGGTGCTGGTGCTGGGTGCGGGCGTGGCAGGCATGGCGGCGGCGATGGAGTTGCGAAAGGCCGGCTATACCGTCACGGTATTGGACTACAACGGTCGTGCTGGCGGCCGCACCTGGACCGTGCGGGGCGGAGATCGATTCACCGAACTGGGCGGCGCTGTGCAGGATTGCCGGTTTGCCGACGGGCTTTACCTCAACCCCGGTCCTTGGCGCATCCCTTATCATCATCGCGGCATGCTCGATTACTGCAAGCGGCTGGGCGTGGCGCTGGAGCCATTCACCCAGGTGAGCCACAACGCCTATCTGCACGGCAAAAATGCCTTCGGCGGCAAGCCGCAGCGTTACCGCACCATTCAGGCCGACTACCACGGCGCCGTCGCGGAGTTGCTGGCCAAGGCCGTCGGGGCGGACCGCCTCGATGATGCGGTCTCCAAGGATGACCGCGAGATGCTGCTGGCCTCCTTGCGCAATTACGGCGCGCTGGGCAGCGACTACACGTATAAGTCTGGCGAATTTTCCAGTTCCCGGCGCGGCTGGGACAAGCCGCCCGGCGGCGGGCTCAGCGCCGAGCCGGTGATATCCACCGTCCGCTCGGCGCACGACGTGCTGCAATCGGGATTGTGGCGCTCTCTCGCCGTGGCGCTCGACTACGACTACCAGACAGCTCTGTTTCAACCGGTCGGCGGCATGGACATGATCGCCAAGGCCTTCGCCCGCGAGGTCGGCGACCTGATCCGGCTGAACACCAAAGTCACCGCGATCCGCCAGGACGAGACCGGCGTCAGCGCCACCTGGACCGACACGCAGACCGGCGAGATCGGGCAGACACGGGCCGATTGGTGCCTGTGCACCATCCCGCTTTCGGTTCTCAGCCAGATCGACATCAACGTGGGCCCAGCCATGTCGGACGCCATCGCCGCCGTGCCCTACGCCGCCGGCATGAAGATCGGCCTTCAGTTCCGCCGGCGCTTCTGGGAGCAGGACGATGCGATCTTCGGCGGCATCAGCTTCACCGACCTTCCCATCGCCATGATCGGTTATCCGAGCAGCGGCTATTTCCAGGACGGGCCGGGCGTGGTGCTGGGCGCCTATCCGTTTGGACCTTACGCCTATGAGTTCACCGCCCTCCCCCCCGCCGAACGCGTGCGCAAGGCTGTTGAATTCGGGGCAGCGATACACCCGCAATACGCAGCCGAATTCGACAACGGCATCGCTGTCGGCTGGCACCGTGTGCCCGGGGCGCTTGGCTGCTACGGCCAATGGTCGGAGGAGACGCGAAAGCAGCATTATCGCAATCTCTGCGCGCTGGACGGCCGCATTCTGCTGGCGGGCGAACACGCCTCCTACATCCCGGCCTGGCAGGAGGGCGCATTGCTGTCGTCGCTGGACGCCGTCAGCCGGTTGCACCAGCGGGTGATGGCCCGATGATCGCGCGCACAGCCATTGCCGTGGTCACGGCGCTGCTCCTGATGGGTCGCCTGGCCCAGGCGCAATCCACCGCTCCGCAGGAACCCGAGGGCCTGTTCGGCAGCCCGAGCCGCTTCACCGAACCAACCGGGGCCGCGATCTATCAGGCGGTCTGCACGGGCTGCCACATGGCCAACGGACGGGGCGCTATCGGGGCCGGAGCCTATCCGGCGCTGGCGGACAACACGCGCCTGGCCGCCTCCGGCTACCCGATATGGGTGGTGTTGCACGGCCAACGGGCGATGCCGCCCTTTGGGAAATATCTGTCCAACCAGCAGGTGGCCGATGTGGTGGGGTTCATCCGGCAGAATTTCGGCAATGCCTATACCGACATGCCCCTGATCGGGGACGTGCAGGCGGCGCGTTAGAGCAGACGCGGGCGCCGTGTGCGCGATCGAATGCAACAGCGCCTCCGTCAGCCCGCATGTGCAGCTTGCTGCGCGTCGTGCACGCAGGTCACCACATCGACGCGCCTGCGAAATCTGCGAAAGAAAGGTCGCAACGCGCTGGCTGGGCCGATCTCGACAATGCGGGTCACGGACGCCGCCAGCATGTCGGCATTGTCGCTCCAGCACACGCAGGCCGCGACATGCAATGCCATGGCATCCACCAGCGCCGATTGGGTGGCTGTGTGCCATCCCCCGGTGATATTGGACGCCACCACGCCCGCCTGTTCCGCGCGCCAGTTCAACTTGCGCAGTTCCGCCCGAAAGCCCGGCACCGCGGGCTCCAGCATGCGGGAATGAAACGGCACGGATGCCGCCACCGGCCACAGCACAGCCGTTGGCACAGCCGCGCGCAACCGGGCCGCCGCCACCGCCATATCAGCGGCAAACCCTGACACCACAATCTGCTCCGGCGCGTTCAGGCAGGCGATATCCACCCGCAGATCCACCAGGCAGCCTGCGACGATGCAGGGGTCCAGCCGTGACGCCGAAATCGCCATCATGGCCCCCACCCCTTGCGGCACGGTGGCCTGCATCATGCGGCCGCGCTCGCGAACAAGGCTCACGGCATCGGCGAACGGCAACGCACCGGCGCCGACGAGGGCCGCGTATTCGCCAAGACTGTGTCCTGCCCAGAAGGCTGGGCGCAGTCCGGTGATGAACTGCACGGCGCGCAGCATGGCGATCTCGGCCGTCAGGATGGCCGGCTGGGCAAATTCGGTCATCGCCAAACGGTCATCCGGCTCGAAACACAGCGCCGCCATGTCAATGCCGAGCGTGTCGGACGCCTCGTCAAACACCGCCCGGCTGGCGGCGAAGTGGGTGTGGAAATCCCGTGCCATGCCGGCGCGCTGCACACCCTGGCCAGGAAAGATCACCCCGCAGGCGGGGTGTGATCGCGGTTCCAGTTGAGCCTCCTGCATCCAATGCCATGACCCGCGCCAGTCACGCCCAGCGTCAGGCCGATCTCCTGACCAAACGGTGCGCATGGGCCGGCAGCGGCCTGGCCGAGACCGTCGAATCCGCCCCCGCCTCACGCGCCGCCAGCAACGCCAGTTGGTGGCCACGGTGCCGAACATGGGCACCGCTCGAAGGGATCGCCCCCAGCGTAGCGGCGAAATCACAGGCATCGGGTTGCGTGTCGACCCCCGACGCTGGGCCAATGCCGCTGCGGCCGGCCAGCAAACTGCTCGACGCTGCCTCGCGCCCGAGCCCGATGGTGGTGATGGCCGAAGATGGGGCGGTCATGCAAACAACCGGTGCCGACTTTGAGGGAGGCGCGGCGGCATCTCAACCGCTTGATCGATGTGCCTTGCCACTGTCACCCCCCCCCTGTTTCCAGAATGGTTTGGCATGCCATAAACCATTCCCGCCGAGACAAGCTGCACGGCTCAAGAAAGACAATACCGGGCAAGCATAAGTTTTATGTAATCAAAATAATGTGCTAACGATATATCAAAATAACAAACCTAAAATACTACTCCATAATAAGTCTGTTCGCCGCCAAACTCGCCAGAGAAAGCACCATCATTTTGAGGATTCGAATGCTGGCGCGTCCCTGTCATGCATCAAGGCTTCATCCGTGGGAGGCGCGACCGGCATGGCCATGCACGCCCCCCATCCCAGCAATCAGCTTCAGGCCTCAGGCATCGTCTGCGTCGTCAGCAGCGCCGCCAGTTGCGGCACGAAGGACTGGCCGTTTCCATCCGCCACAATGGCCTCCAGCGTGCGCCCAACGGCGTCCGCAATGCCATGATAGGCGCCGGCACTGGCCGCGGTGGTGCGGTAATAGGCCAGGTCCTTGGCGGCATTGCTGATGAAGAACGGCACGGCCGACGGATCGCCGGTCCGCAGGAAGGGCGACACGCGATCAAGCGCCGCGCCGCCGCCGCCGCCCTTGGTGAGCACATCGATCAGGATCGCCGGATCAACCCCGGCCTTCGCGCTATGCGCCGCCACTTCGCCCAGCAACGTCATGAAGCCGAGCGAGACATAGTTGTGCAGCAGCTTCATCCGATGTCCGGCGCCCACGCCGCCAATCAGGGTGATGTTCTCGCTGAACGTGTCGAGCAGCGGGCGAAGCCGTTCCAGCAGCGCCGCATCGCCACCGATCAGCAGGTTCAGCGTGCCCGAGCGCGCATGCTGCGGCAGGCGTGTCATCGCGGCGTCCATGAACTGCCCGCCTGCCTTCGCCACCGCGGCCGCCATCAGTTCGGTCGAGTCGGGAAGGGCCGTGGAACAGTCCACAACCACCGTGCCGGGGCGAAGATTCGCGATCACGCCCGCTTCGCCGGTGAGAATTGATTCAACCTGCGGCGAGCCGGTGACGCAGAGAACGATGATGTCGGAGGCCTCCGCCACGCCCGCGATGCCGGGGGCCACCGCCACGCCCATGGCGCGAAGATCGTCCACCGGCTGGTTGCCAGGATGGTCGAGTATCGTCAGGCGGTAGCCCGCATTGGCGATGTTCCAGGCAATTCCGTGGCCCATCAGGCCCACGCCGATCATGCCGATTGTTGGTTTCATGCTGCTGTCCTGTCTCGTTCCCATGACGCGAGCTTGCCGTCCGCGCACGGTCCTGGACAGGGGCAAAGATGGCATGGCAGAGCCCGCTTCGGCTCAGTGCCAGCGCACAAAGCATGGACGCATGGGGCTTGCGCGGGTAGGCACTGTGCCAAAGGCGCCCCAGCCGCGCCGAATCAATCTCACATCGGATCACGACCATGACACGCGACAAGCCGCTTCCCGTTCTGGCGACCCATAGCGGCAAGTTCCACTGCGACGAGGTGTTCGCCTATGCCGTCCTGCGCCTGGCGCTGGGCCTGCGTGAACCCGGCCAGGACCACGTTCTGCTGCGCACCCGCAAGGCAGAATTGATCGAGACGGCCGATATCGTCTGGGACGTGGGGTTCGTGTTCGATGCGGCCGCAAGCCGCTTTGACCATCACCAGCGCGGCGCGCCGGTGCGCGCCGACGAGACGCCCTTCTCTTCCGCCGGTCTGATCTGGCAGGTCTATGGCGAACGCGCTGTGGCCGCCCTGTTGCAGCCGAGCGGCTCTGAAGCCTTCGCCGCCGCCATTGCCGCCGACATCGATGAGAAGCTGGTGCGCCGGATCGACGAGATCGACAACGGCGTGTCGGCCGATGGCCCGATCCAGCGCGACACGCTCGGCCTGGCAACGCTGGTCGGCGAATTCAATCCGACCTGGGACGATCCCGCCGGGAACGGCTCCACCGCCGGCGACGCGGCCTTTCTGGAAGCAACCGCGCTGGTTCTGAGCATGCTGGGCCGCCGCGTTGAAGGATTGCGGGCACGGCATGCGGCCGAGACCATCGTTCTCGCAGCACACCAGGCGGGCGAAGATCCCCGCATCTTGGTGCTGGACCGCGGCATGCCGTGGAAGAACGTGGTGTTCTCCCACGACCTGCCGGTGCTGTTCGCCGTCTCCCCGGCGTCGAACGGCAACTGGATGCTGGACACGATGCCGCCGGAACCCGGGTCGTTCGAGCAGCGGCTGGCACTGCCGGAAGCCTGGGCCGGATTGCAGGCCGGAGCGCTCGCGACGGAGACAGGCATCGCGGATGCCGTGTTCGTGCATCTGCGCCGCTTCGTGGGCGCTGCCAAGTCGCGCGCCGGCGCATTGGAACTGGCCCGCAAGGCCGTGGCGTCTGGCGACATCGAAGTGATCCCCGCACAGGCGTAATGCCGAACGCGGTAAGCGCTCCAACCATAAAGGTCGTCCTGTCCCGATGCTGACACTGTTCTCGTCCGATGATCTCGGTCGTGCGTTCGACTCGCGGGCGCTGACGCGGGGGCGCTCCATGGGTCTGTCCGGGTCCGTGAGCGTCACGCTGGGCGAGTCGTCGATTGCGGTCGTCGTGGAGAATCTTGGGCAGCGCTATACCGGCACGATCGTCCCGTCCGCGATCGGGCACCGGGTGGCGTTCTCGAACACGTGCAGTTGCGGGCATTCCGGCTGCGCCCATCTGGCGGCCGGGGCGCTGGCGGCGCTGGACCGGTTTCCGGCTCTGCGCAAGGCCGCCCCCAAGACCGCGCTGGAGGCACTGACCGCCCTGCCCGCCGAGGAACGCCAGAATCTGGTGTTCGAGCTTTCCCCCGGCGAGCCGCCCCACGCCTGCTTTGTGTCCGCCGTTCTGATCGGCGAACGCAGCGGCCGGCTGGAGCCCACCACCCCGGCCCGCATCCTCGCCGCGCGCACGAGCAGCGAGACGATGCGCATCCTGGCCAGGCTGCTCGGCGGTGGCGAGACCAGCCGCACGCCCATCCCGCCCGCCGGCGTGGCCTCGGTGCTCGGGCTGCTCGGGCGCATCGGCAAGGCGCGTTGGCATGCCACCGGCAAGACGCTGATCCTGGGGGCGGAGCGGGTTTTCCAGGCCAGCGTGCCGCCCGCCCTGCCGCCAAAATCCGCCGTCATCATGGGTGAGGCCGGCCCATGGTATGTGGACGGCGCCACCGGCGAGGTCGGCCGCGTCCGGCTGCGCCAGGCGCCCGTGCAGCAGGCGCCGGCTGTACCAACCTTGGGGCGACCGGGCCAAGCCTCGGCCGCGCCGTTGCGCCCGCTGCGGGACCGTGGTCCCTCGGCGGCCCCCACCTTCCAGCGCAACAGCCCACCGAAGCCACCGCCGTTCCGCCCCAGCGCCCGCCCGCCCGAGCCGCAGATTGTCCGGATCACCAATGCCGTCGCCCCAGTGATCCTGGAGCGTCCGCTGACGGTGGTGCTGCGTCTGCGCAAGCTGGAATGCCCCGATGTGTTCGGCCACATGGAACTGATCGACGCCCTGACCATCGACTTCGATTACGGCGGCGCCATGGCCGCCCCGGAGGACGAAAAGCAGTTCGTGCCGGCAAGCCAGCCCGGCGACAAGCCTGGGCAGCAGAGCTTCGTACGACGCAACCGCAATGCCGAGGCGGCGGCGCTGGACATGCTGCGCCAGGACAACTTCAGCCAGATGCGCATCGCCGAGGGGGCGACCGCCAAGGGCCGCATGGCCTATGTCCATCGCGGCCGGGACGCCGCCGAACGCTGGCAGAACTTCATCGCCGAGCGCGCTCCGGCGCTGCAGGCGCTTGGCTGGCGCAACGAGATCGACGCCGCGTTCGGCCCGCCGCAGGTGCAATACGTCGGCGATTACGACGTGCGGGTGGCCGATGCCGACACCGGCAACTTCTCGCTGGATTTCGGCATCGAGATCGACGGCAAGCGCATCGCGCTACTGCCCATCCTGTCCCGCCTGCTGGAACGCGGCGGCATGGAGGCTGCCCAGATCATCGACGGCGAATTGATCACCAGCCTCGATGACGGCCGCATCCTGAAACTGCCGGCCGAGCGCATGCGCCGCCTGCTGACCGTCATGGAAGACCTGCTGGCCGCTGCCCGGCGCACGGCCGATGGCAGCCTGGTGCTGCCGGATGCCGAGGCGGCCAGCGTGCTGGACCTTGAAGACCTGCTCACCACGCGTTGGGAAAACGCCGCCGCCATCGCAGCCTACGCCGAGCGCTTCCGGGGCACGGCGGAGATCCCGCAAGCCGCCATTCCCGCCAGCTTCCTGGCGACCTTGCGGCCCTATCAGCAGCACGGCGTGGACTGGTTGCAGCATCTGCGCCTGAACGACCTCGGGGGCTTCCTCGCCGACGACATGGGGCTCGGCAAGACCGCCCAGACCATCGCCCATATCGTGATCGAACAGGCGCAGGGCCGGCTCGACCGGCCTGTCTTGATTGTGCTGCCCACCAGCCTCGTCACCAACTGGGTGGCCGAACTGGCCAAGTTCGCCCCGCATCTGACCACCGCCGTGTTGCACGGCCTGGACCGGCACGCCTTGCGCGCCGAGTTGGACGGCATCCATGTCGTGCTCACCACCTACACCGTGCTGACGCGCGACATCGAGGAGATGAAGCTGATCGCGTGGCACATGGTGGTGCTGGACGAGGCGCAGGTGATCAAGAGCCCGGATTCCAAGGCCACCAAGGCCGTCTGCCAACTCGATACCCGCCACCGGCTGTGCCTGTCGGGCACGCCGATCGAGAACAATCTGGGCGAGTTGTGGTCGGAATTCGCCTTCCTGATGCCGGGTCTGCTGGGCGAGCGCAAAGGCTTCACCAAGCGCTTCCGCACGCCGATTGAAAAGAACAACGATTCCGCCCGGCGGGTGCAGCTTGTGCGCCGGATCAGGCCGTTCCTGCTGCGCCGCACGAAAGGCGAAGTGGCCACGGACCTTCCGCCCAAGCACACCATCCTGCGACGGATCAACCTGGCGCCCGAGCAACGCGAACTGTACGACACCATTCGCGGCACCCTCTACGAGAAGGTGCGCGAACAGATCGCCGGCCTGAACGCGGCGCAGAGCCATCTCGTTGTGCTGGATGCGCTGCTCAAGCTGCGCCAGGTGTGCTGCGACCCGCGTTTGGTGAAGTTGCCCTCGGCAAAGTTGGTCGAGACCTCCAGCAAGCTCGACGACCTGATGGAGATGATCGAGGAAATGATCCCAGAGGGCCGCCGCATCCTGCTGTTCTCGCAGTTCACCTCGATGCTGGACCTCATCAAGCCGCGCCTCGCCGAAAGCGGGATCGCCTTCGTCGAGCTGCGCGGCGACACGCGCGATCGCGCCGAGCCTGTGCGCGCCTTCGAGAACGGCGAGGTGCCGCTGTTCCTGATCAGCCTGAAGGCCGGTGGGCGTGGGCTGAACCTCACCTCCGCCGACACCGTCATCCATTACGATCCCTGGTGGAATCCGGCCGTGGAAGACCAGGCGTCAGACCGCGCGCACCGCATCGGCCAGACCAAATCCGTGTTCGTCTACAAGCTCATCGCCGCCGACACCGTGGAAGACCGCATTGTGGAATTGCAGCAACGCAAGGCCGATCTTGCCAACATCGCCCTCAGCGAGGATGGCGATCTGACCGCCATCGAAATGGACGACGTGGAATTCCTGTTCGGCAGCGGCGAGGATCGTCTGGCCGCCTGAGGCAACACGCCGAGGTCAGTCAGCGATGCGCACCGCTGTGAGCGCCTGTTTGCCGTGTCCGCCCATGGCGCGATCGACCATCTGAAACGCGCCCATGCCCACCAGCATCGCGGCCACGAAAACGAATGTGCGCGCCCCGCCGAACGCCAGCGACGCCAAGGCAGGGCCAGGACAATAGCCCGCCAACCCCCAGCCGATCCCGAACAAAATGGCTCCGGCACACAACCGGAGGTCGAGACGGGTCTTTGTGGGGCTGGCAAATGCATCCGCACAAACCGGCGCCGCCCGTCGACGGGCAAGCGCGAAGCCCATGGCGGCGACCGGAATGGCGCCCCCCATCACCAGGGCCAGGCTCGGGTCCCAGTGCCCCGCAATGTCGAGAAAGGCGATGACCTTGGCGGGGTTGATCATGCCAGAAACGGTCAGCCCCAACCCGAACAGCAGCCCCGAGGCGAGCGCTGCGACAATACGGGTCATAGGCTCGCCCCGCCCAAGCCGTGGTGGGTGAGCCAGACAGTCAGTCCCGCTGACAGCATGAACAGAACGGTGGCCACGATGGACCGGCGAGACAGACGCGCAATGCCGCAAACACCGTGCCCGCTGGTGCAACCGCCACCCAGCCTCGTACCGAAGCCCACAAGCAGCCCAGCCGCGACCAGCGTTGCCCACCCAGCGTTGATGACAACTTCAGGCGCGCCGACCATCGCGACGTAAGCCAGGGGCGCCGCAATAAGGCCAGCGAGAAACGCAAGTCGCCAAAGCAGGTCCGGACCGTATGCGGCCATGAGTCCGCCGACGATGCCGCTCACTCCGGCAATTCGTCCATGCATGAGCCATAGCAGAGCGGCCGACGCACCGATCAGTGCGCCGCCGAGGAAGGCCGGGAGGGGGGGTGAAATTTTCCATATGCATTGACTCTACGATAATTGGCCATGGCCACCTATAGCTTGGCGCGGGCGACGGAATACTCCAAACGGCGATATCCCGATGAACCGTTCTTTCGGCTCACGAACAGGTTATTTCGCGTTAAAAAATCTTTTATCACAGTTTTTAAGCCTGTATTATTTTTCTAGTTTCGTTTCCGGAAACGACTGTTGGACATGCGTCCAGTGGGATGATGAAAGGTTATTATAAAATCATGAAAACCAAACACATTCTATTGTTCGGCGCAGCGGCAACGATATTGCCTTGTGTCGCGCAGGCTCAACCAATAACCGGTCTGTACATCGGCGCTGGAGCCGGGGTCAATTTTCTGCAACAGGTGAACGTCACGCCAGCCAACCTCAACGTGAGCAACAGAGCCCAGTTTGGCTTCGATCCTGGGTTTGCAGGCAATGTTGCGCTTGGCTACGGGTTGGGCAACGGTGTCCGGCTCGAAATCGAGGGCGCATACAGTTACAACGACACTGGGAGTGTGAACCTTTCCCGCGGATACAGCTCGAACAACACCAGGGGACATGTTCAACAATATGGCGGCTTCGGGAATGCTTTCTATGACTTCAACATGGGATGGCCAGTCACACCCTATCTTGGCGCAGGCCTTGGATATGAAGAATCTGAGGTGCGTGTGGGCACCTACAGCAGCAATTGTTGCCTCGTCAAAACGCCGAACAGATCGCAGGGCACGTTCGCCTATCAGGTCATTGCCGGCGTTTCATACCCGCTCACAAATGTGGCGCCAGGTCTCGCGCTGACGGCCGAATATCGCTTCATCGGCACCGAGTCGATCAGTGGCAGCCAGAATGTGACCGTCAACGGAACCACAACCAATATATCCGCAAGATTTGCGGAGCGTTTGAACCATCAGGTCCTGCTGGGCGTGAGATATGCCTTCGGCGCGACGCCACCGCCGCCACCAGTGCAGGCGCCCGCTCCGGCGCCGGTGCAGAATGTGGCCCGAAGCTACCTGGTGTTCTTTGACTGGGATCGGGCAGACCTGACCGATCGCGCCCGCCAGATCATCGTTGGCGCCGCCGAGGCATCGCGGAAGGTGCAGGTGACACGCATTGAGGTCAACGGTCACACCGACCTCTCGGGCACAGCGCAACACAACCAGCAACTGTCCGTGCGTCGCGCCCAGGCTGTGGCGGACGAACTCGTTCGCAACGGCGTTCCGGCGAACGAGATTGCGATCAAAGGCTTTGGTGAAAGCAGCCCGCTTATTCCAACCGCCCAAGGCGTGCGTGAACCGCAGAACCGTCGCGTGGAGATTGTCCTGAAATAGACTTCAGGCACGTTCGCATCTGCGACGGCGTTTGGGCCATGTCACCGATGACGTGGCATGGCCCAAACTTTGTGAACAGAGACGGAAATTTCGCGTCTCGTCAGGGCCACACGACATGATCGTCAATTGGGATGACCGGTCGCGGCAGATGCTTCCAGACGAAATGCTGCAACATCGGGCTGGTCAGGCCGGGCACGTCGACCTCGATCACCTGGCTATGGCTGAAGTATTCGTCGAACCCGCCCCGGAAATGGCCGCGCGATTTCACCACCACCACCCGGGCTGCGGCGATGTCCAGACCCAGGGCCTCGAAGAAGGCCGGGTCGGCGCATTGTTCGCGCTGCGAAATCACCACGACGACGATGCCGCCGAGGTCGAGAGCGGCGGACGGGCCAAGATTGACGATACTGCCTGCGAAGATGCCACGCCGGCAGTGAATTGGGCCGGGATGAAGGCTGCGCACGGTCGCCTTGGTGCGCAAAGGCCGTGCGAAATCTGACAGTCTGTCGCGGTTGAACCGGGCGGTGAAGGCCGCGCCAACACCCAGATCATGCGCCTCGGCGGCCAGCGCCGGGTCGTGAATGATGCCGACAAGCGCGTGCCGCACCCCTGCGGCAAGGAAGGCTTCGAGGATGAACATGGTGTTGCCGCCGCCCCCGCCGCCGGGATTGTCGGCCACGTCGGCAAAGGCCAGCGCCGGGCGTACGGGATCGGCGGTCTCAAGCGCCAGCCGGGTTGCCTCCTCCAACGGGGTGAGTGTGGCGTAGAACTGCGACCGCCGCGCCCAACCGGCCTCCGCCAACTCATGGGCGAGCAGATCTGCCGCCTCCGCGTCGGTGGCCGTCACCACGGCGGTCAGGCCGTTATAGGGCGTATCCGCGAAGGCGAACCCGCCCATCATCGAGACGTTGAGAATGCGCCCTGCATACGGCGCCTCGCGCATCCGCTGCTGGCCGAGGTCGATCAGTTCGCCATACGGCCGGTGCGGGGCATCCTGGCCGGTCAGCATCGTCACCGTCGGCGGCACGATGGGCAGGCGCACGCGGGCAAGATACGACGGCGTGCCGGACAGCAGGCGACGCAGGATCTGGGCTGATTCCGCGCCGCATGCGCGCATGTCCATGTGCGGATTGGTGCGGTAGCCGACGAACGCATCGATGGTGGTGACGTCCGCGTCGGAAATGTTGCCGTGCAGATCGTAGCTGGCAACCACCTTCACCTTCGGCCCCACGATGCGCCGCACCATGGTCAGGATGATGCCTTCCGGGTCGTCGTCCTCGGTGGTGAGGCCGGCGCCGTGCATCACGCAATAGACAGCGTCGAGCGCCCCGGCCGCCAGAAGACCGGCCTCCCACTCGCCCATCAGCTTTTGGAAGAAGGCGTGCTCCACCGGGCCACTTGGCGCGGTCATGGCCAGGGTCAGCGGCACCGGAACCCACGGTCCCGCCGCATCCATGTCAGCCACGAATCCCGGCAACTCGGCCAGCATACGCGGGGCCTCGGCACGGGCTTCGGCGAGCAGGGCGTCGCCGCGAAACAATGTGCGGACGACGAAATCATGCTCGGTCGCAACCGGCGCGAAGCGGTTGCATTCGATGGAGAAGCCCAGCAGCGCGATCCGTGTCATGGTCGGTATCCTCAATCCGGCGACGTTAAGGAGCGCCGAGTTCCTGCTCAACCAAGCTGACCCAGTAGGAAATGCCGTAGGGCAGAATGGCATCGTTGAAATCATAGCCCGGCGTGTGCAGGCCCTTGAACGACCCATCCTCCGCCATGCCGTTGCCGATGCGCATGAACGCGCCCGGCACCACGCGCATCATTTCGGCAAAATCCTCACCTCCCGTTGTTGGACGCAAGGCGCCATTGACGCTCTCCTGACCCACGATGGCGCCTGCGGCGGCGACCTGCACGGCCGCCTGTTCCACCGGGTTCACCACGGCCGGCGTGATGCGGCGATAGACCGTCTCGGCCGTGGCACCCCACGTGATGGCAGCGCTGTGCGCGAGTTCGGCCAGCCTGCGCTCCAGAAGATCGCGCACAGGGTCGGAAAAGCTTCTGGCCGTGCCCGAAATCGTCAGTTCCGACGGCACCACGTTGGGTGAATCGGCTGACCCAGCGGCAATATGGCCAATGCTGATGACCGCGGCTTCCAACGGCGGAACGTTGCGGCCAATGATACCTTGCAGGCCAAGCACGAACTGCGCCTGGGCATAGGTGATATCGGTGGACAGATGCGGCGCCAGACCGCCATGGCCGCCCACGCCGCGAAAGGTCACGTGCCACATGTCGGCAGCCGACATCATCGGCCCCACGGCGCAGGCGAAATGGCCGACCGCCATGCCGGGGGAATTGTGCAGTCCGTAGACGGCATCGCAGGGGAATCGTTCGAACAGCCCGTCCTTGAGCATGGCCACGGCGCCGCCACGACCTTCTTCGGCGGGCTGGAAGATAAGATGAAGGGTGCCGCCAAAGTCTGGGTTCTCGGCCAGATAGCGGGCAGCACCCAGCAGCATGGTGGTGTGGCCGTCATGACCGCATGCGTGCATCGTGCCGGGCGTGGTCGAGGCATAGGGCAGATCGGTTTTCTCGATGATGGCCAGCGCATCCATATCAGCCCGCAAGCCGATGGCCCGCTGCCCCTGGCGCTTTCCCACAATCGTGCCGACAACGCCAGTGCCGCCCACGCCCTCCGTGACCGTGATCCCCCAGCCTCTCAGCTTCTCGGCCACCAGTGCCGCGGTGCGAACCTCTTCGAGCCCCATTTCGGGATGCGCGTGAATGTCCTGCCGGATGGCGGCGAAGCCATTGGCGTGCTCTGAAAGCCAGTCCTTGAGGTTGCCGCGCATGTTGGGTTCCTTCACATCCGTGATTTGGCCGTGAACATGAGGCGCTTCGGCTGGTTCTTGCAAACGTTACCATAGCCGATCACTTGCGATCGGCCTGTTCCTGGCACAGGATCTCCGCCAACCGGCGACCTCAACAGGCCGGAGGGAGAATGCCATGATCCATCGCCTGCTCGGTCTCACGACCGCCGCCTTGCTGCTCGCCGCCCCTGCCAGCGCAGAAACGCTGATGCCGCGCGAGGCACCCGCCAAGTCCATTCCGGTTCCTGGCACCGTCAGCCCACAGATGCAGGCGATCATTGCACAACCGCTGCGCACAAACTGGGACAAGCCCCCCACCACGCCTGAGGGCTGGAAGCAGTTGGCCGACAGCATCGCCACAACCGTCGCACCGCAGATCCCGGTGATTGCCGAACGCATGAACGTGAAGATCGCGCCGTCCACGATCGACGGTGTTCGCGTCTACACCATTACGCCCAACGAGATTCCGGCACAGAACCGCAACCGGCTGGCGGTGCATGTGCATGGCGGCTGCTATGTTCTCAACCCCCGCGAGGCAGCATTGCCGGAAGCGATCATGATGGCGGGGTTCACCCACATGAAGGTCATCGCCGTCGATTACCGGATGCCGCCCGAGGCTTACTATCCAGCCGCTCTCGATGACGCCATGACCGTCTACAAGGCCGCCATCAAGATGACGGATCCGAAGAACGTGGCGGTGTTCGGCAGTTCCGCCGGCGGCGCCCTGACGCTGGAAATGATGCTCCGCGCCAAGCGCGACAACCTGCCCATGCCGGGCGCCATCGCCCCCGGCACCCCGATGTCGGACGTCACCAAGCAGGGCGATTCGTTTCAGACCAACGCCATGGTGGACAACGTCCTCGTCTCCCCCGACGGCTTCTGCGACGCCGCCACGCGGTTCTATGCGAATGGGGCCGACCTCAAGGACCCGATGCTGTCACCGGTGTATGGCGATGTGCACGGCTTCCCGCCCACCATCCTGACCACCGGCACCCGCGACCTGTTGCTCAGCAACACTGTGCGCATGCACCGCGCCTTGCGGCAGGCGGGCACGGAGGCGACGTTGCAGGTGTTCGAGGGCCAGTCGCATGCCCAGTTCTACCGCGACGACCGCATCCCTGAGGTGAAGGAAGCGTTCGGCGAGATCGCCCTTTTCTTCGATCGGAACCTGGGGAAGTAACGGAGACTGTAAACCAGTGAGGGGTTTCGGCGCCGAAACCCCTCACATGGAGGGTGAACCATTGAATGCCATGGTCAGGCCAGCACGCCGATGGGCCACGGCATGAACTCGTTCTCGCCCATCCCGCTATGCTCGCTCCTGGTCTTTTCGCCGGACGCGTGGCGGAGCAGTTGCGCGAAGATACGCTCCCCCATCTCCAGCAGCGTCACCTCGCCATCGATCACCACACCGCAATTGACGTCCATGTCGCGCTCCATGCGCGTGAACATCGTCGTGTTGGAGGCCAGCTTGATGGTCGGCGCCGGCACCGAGCCGAAGCAGGAACCGCGACCGGTGGTGAACATCACCATGTTGGCGCCGCCGGCGATCTGCCCGGTGGCGGAGGTTGGGTCGTAGCCAGGCGTGTCCATGAACACCAGGCCCCGCGTGGTGACCGGTTCGGCGTAGCGATAGACCTCCATCAGCGGCGAGTTGCCGCCCTTCTTGGCGCCGCCGAGGGATTTCTCCAGCACGTTGGCCAAGCCACCCGCATTGTTGCCGGGGCTGACGCGGCCATTGATCTGGCAGTCGCGGCCCTCATTGTATTTCAACCACCAGTCCATTCGCTCGACCAGTTTCTGGCCCACCGCGGGCGTGACGGCGCGGGCGGTGAGCGTGTGCTCGACACCGTAGATCTCCGGCGTCTCGGACAGAATGGCGGTGCCGCCATGACGCACCAGAATATCCATCGCCGCCCCCAAGGCCGGATTGGCGGACAGGCCGGAGAACCCGTCCGACCCACCGCATTGCAGGCCGATGGTGAGATGCGCGGCGGAGACGGTCTGGCGGTGAACGTCGTTGGCGTCTGGCAGCATGGCTTCCAACAGCAGCTTGCCGGCCTCGATGGTGCGACGCAGGCCGCCGATGTCGTTCAGCACCAGCGTGCGCAGTTTCGGGCTGGGTTGCAGGTTCTGCGATTGCAGGAAATCGGCCAGATCGTTGGTCTCGCTGCCCTGGGCGATCAGCAGCACGGCGGCGGTGTTCGCGTGGCTGATATAGCCACCCAGCGTGCGCCGCAGCAGGTCCATCGGCTCGCCGCTGCGCTCCATTCCGTCGCCTTGCTCGTGAACGTAGGGCACCACGCCGTCGATGTTCGGGAAGCCAGAGAGACGCTCGGCGGTGAACCAGCTGGCAATCTTGCGCGCGGCGGTGGCGCCGCCATTGCCGAGTACGAACACGCCAACGAAGTTGCGCGTGGCCACCCGGCCATCAGCGCGGACAATGCCCTGGAAGGTGGCGCGTTCGGCCTCTGGCACGTAGACTGTGGGGCGATAGTCGCGCGAGAAGGCATAGTCCTTTTCCACCTCATCGAAGAGGATGTTGTGGCTGTGAATATGCGTGCCGGGCGGGATATCGGTGGCGGCGAAACCGATGACGGTGTTGTATTTCAACACCTTTTCACCCTCGCGCAGCAGGCGCGTGGCAATCTTGTGTCCGGACGGCACATCCTGTTGCGTGGTGACATTTTCGGACAGCACCGCGACGCCAGCCGGCACGGGCATGCGCGCCACCACCACGTTGTCAGCCGGATCGAGACGAATGAAGGGATTGGTCGGCAGGTTGGTCATTGTCATATCCCGTCTCACGCGAACACGCCGATGGGCCAGGGCACGAATTCATTCTCGCCCATGCCCTCGATCTCGCCCTTGGTTGGTTCGCCAGAGGCATGGCGCAGCAAGGCGTCAAAGATCCGCCGGCCCATTTCCGCGACACTCACATCACCGTCCAGCATGACGCCGCAGTTGAGATCGATGTCGTCCTGCAAGCGCGTGAAGGTTTCGGTGTTGGACGCCAGTTTCAACGTTGGCGCCGGCAGCGAGCCAAAGGCGGTGCCGAGGCCGGTGGTCATGGCGATCAATATCGCACCACCGGCGATCTGGCCGGTCACGGCGACGGCGTCGTTGTCCGGCGTGTCCATGAACACCAGTCCGGGGCCTTGCACCTGCTCGGCGTAACGGCGGACCTCCATGAGCGCCGAGGCGCCCCCCTTGCTGATGCCATCGACGGATTTCTCCAGCAGCGTGGCGAGGCCGGCGGCGGCGCTGGCGGGATTGAGGCGTCCGTTCAACTGGGTGTCGCGGCCGCGATTGTAGTCGCGCCACCAGTCGACCCGCGCCAACAAGGCTGCCGCGATCTCGGGCGTGGCCGCGCGGGCGGCGAGGCTGTGTTCCATGCCGATGATCTCCGGCGTTTCGGACAGAATGACCGTGCCGCCCTGCGCCACCAGAAGATCCATCGCCGCCCCAAGCGCCGGATTGGCCGACAGGCCGGAAAAGCCGTCAGGCGTGGCGGATTGCACGCCCACCACCAGACGCGCCACCGGCACGGATTGGCGCACGGCCCGGTTGGCGAGCGGCAGCATCTCGGCGATGAAGCCGCGGGCGATGTCGAGCGTGTTGGCGATGCCGCCCACATCCTGAATCGTGACGGTGCGAAACATGTCGCCCCGTTCAAGCTGCTCCTGGTCCAGAAACACCTGGAGATTGTTGCGCTCGCATCCCAGCGCCACCACCACCGCACCGGCCATGTTGGGATTGCGGATGGTGCCGGAAATGGTTCGGCGCAGCAGGTCCATCGGCTCGCCGGTCATTTCCATGCCGCAGCCGAGTTCGTGGACGAACGGCACCACGCCGTCGACATTTGGAAACGCCGCCAGTTTCTCTGCGTCAAACCAGTCGGCGGTCTTGCGCGCGGCGGTGGCGCCGCAATTGCCGACGACGAACAGTCCGATGAAGTTCCGCGTGCCGACGCGGCCATCAGGTCGGACGAAGCCCTGGAATGTGGCGGCCGGGTGCAAAGCGGGGGTGGCACTCGGTTGCATCAAAGCCGGTATCGCGGTGGCAGCGTCGAAGGATAGATTATGGCTGTGGACCAGCGCTCCGGCTGCAATATCGGCACGTGCAATGCCAATCGGCAGGCCGGATTTGCGCACCACCCCTCCTGCTGCAATCGCATGCAGCGCGATCTTGTGGGCGGCTGGTATGGTCTCGCTGGCCACAACGCCGCCGGCTTCGCTGCCAGCAGCGATCGGCCGCAACGCCACCGCCACGTCGTCCAGTGCGCTGGCGCGAAGCACCGCGTGCCCGTGGGACTGTGCCACTTTTTCTCTCCCGGAGACATCATGGCGGTAGAATCCGCCTTCGATCACAGCTTTGGCACTGCCGTTCCCATGCGTCCAGACGCGGGGGCGAAAACACGGGCCAGTGGCTGGACTTGAGCGGCAGTTGGACCATGACGAGGTCGATCGCCTGCGGTGTGAAACGCAGTCGCTTCGTTGTCGACGACAAGCCAGAGAACGATATGCTGTTCTCCTGCCCGGCATCGGTCATTCCGGCAGCAACCGCGACGATGCAAAGCTGATAAGATATCGATCCGGTCCAAGATCGCACAAAGGGAGTCGTTTTTTGTCCTCACCGAACAGGATCTGCGTCGCCGCAGGGGCCGAGCTGACGTGTTACGATCTCGATCTCGATCTCGATGGCGATGCGCGGGCGATGGCATCGGTCACGCTCGATGCGACCATCCAATACGGGTGGCCGCATCCGTCCCTGCCGATCCTGTATGTGGCCACGAGCAACCGTGGCCCCGGCCGGTTTGGCGACACGCATTCGCTCATCGCGCTGCGGATGGATGGCGACAGGCTGGGCCGGCACGGCGCGGCCATGGCTCTCGACAATCGCCCGATCAGCATCACGGTCGATCCGTCCGGGCGGCACCTGCTGGCCGCCTATAACGACCCCGCTGCACTGGGGGTGCATGAAATCGGTCTGGATGGCTGCCTGGGAGCTGCGGTGGCGCAGGATGACGATCTGGATTTCGGGATATACCCGCACCAGGTGCGCGTGACGCAAGATGGGCGTGTAATGCTCGTCTCGCGCGGCAATGACGCGACGACGGAGAAAAAGGAAGATCCCGGCGCCATCAGGATTTTGCCGTTCCACAACGGGAAACTCGGCAAAGCCATCGTGACCGCGCCGGGAGGCGGGTTTGGCTTCGGGCCACGGCATCTCGATTTCCATCCAACCCAGCCCTTTGTGTATGTGGCCGTTGAGCGGCAGAACGAACTGCATGTGTATGGCTTGGACGGTATAGGCCTGTCCGCAGCGCCGCTGCATGTCACGAGCACGCTCGCTGACCCCGGCGACCAACGCCCGGGTCAGCTTGCCGGGGCCATCCATGTGCATCCAGACGGGCGAACACTCTATGTGTCAAACCGCTGCGATCGCGTCGGTGACGATGCCGGGGCGAACGACATCGCCGTGTTTTCCATCGATCCGCAAACCGGCGCGCCGACGTTGATCCAGCATGCCCGGACGGGCAGCCTCCATATCCGCACCTTCGCCCTGCTTCCTGGCGGTCGCCGCATGGTGGCCGCCGGTATGCGGCGACCTGCCGTGCTGTCGTTGCTGGATATCGGCGAAAATGGCCTCGTTGCGCTCCAGGAAACGATCCGCGGCGATATGTCGATGATGTGGGTCGGTGCTGCCCCCGGCTGACAGAACCGCAGCGGGGGCACCTCAATCCAGCGCGGAATACGGCCACGGATCGCGGATAACCCAGATTGAATGTCCAGCCGGGACGTCAGGTGTGACGCATCGGCGGCAAATCCAGGCGATGATGGTTGTGGCCGAGATGGCTGGCCATCAACGCCGCCGCGGCCGCACCGTTTCCCTGCCGGATGTTCTCGATCAGAACCCGGTGCTCGGCGATCGCGCAGGACGGGTTCGCGGACTGGTCGTAGAGCAACACCGCCAGCGAGGTCATCGAAGCCAGGGTTTCGACGAAATTCCGCAAGAACTGGTTGCTGCAGAACGAGGCCAGCAGCAGGTGAAACTCGGTCAACAGATGGACCAGTTCCACCTTGTCGCCCCGTTTTTCGGCCTCGATCTGCCAGATGAGGTGCTGTTCAAGCAGGTCAATCTGCTCCGGCGTGTGGTGGCAGGCCACCGCAATGACGATGCATTGCTCGATGACGCTGCGCGCCGCATAGGCGTCCGCCACCTCCTGATGCGATGGGGTGGCGACGATGGCGCCCCGGTTGCGCTCGATCACCACCAGACCCAGCATCGCCAACGACCGCAACGCCTGGCGAATGCGGGTACGTCCGGCCCGGTAGCGCTGGCTGAGAGCTTCCTCCGTCAAACGCTCACCCGGTCGCAGCAATCCCCGCGTGATATCGGCCGCCAGCAGGCGCGACAATGAATCATCCGGCAAGGCGGCGGCGAACAGGCTGGGCACCTTGCCCGCCTTGCCCTGGCGGGTCGGTGGACCTGAAACCTCAGCACCGGATGCGCGCTGGAGCACCTTGCGGATGGTGGGAACCGAGATGTTCAGCCCATGCTCGGCCAACATGGCGCTGCGGATGCGCGCCAGTCCGAGCCCCGCTGCCCGCATCGCCTCGATCAGCGCCGCTTCCGGGGCGAACACCTTGCGGCCGGGCGATTGGCGCGGCGTGCGGCTGACATCCTGAAGCCCCGCCACGCCCGACGCCTCATACCGTCCCCACCATTTGCGCAGCGTCGCGCGGGAAATATCGAATTGCCGGCAGACGGCACCGGCATCCGCCGTCTGCTCGAATTGCCGCACCCAGGCCAGCCGTTCGGCGAGGCCGGTTGATTCAGCCATTGACGTTTCTCCAGCCAGGAACGACTATAGTGAACATACACCATGACCATGCATTTTCTGTCAATAAACTGGCATTTTGTGCCACTTTAACGACCAAAATGCATGGATTGCATGCAATCTTCATGGCCCTTCGGCCCAGCAGGGGCATGTTTGGGCGTGGCACGTCCTTTGCGAACCATCCCGTCACGTTCGTTGAAGGGAACCGCCATGACCGCGACATTCACGCGCAGACATATGCTCCAGGCCACCGCTGCCAGCACCGCGCTGCTCGCCTGCCCCGCCATCGTCCGGGCCCAGTCCCGTGACCTGGTGGTCGGCGGCGCTGCTGGAATGTCCGGCTACATGAAAGAATTCGTCTTCCCGGTCATCGAGAAGATGCACGGCATGAAGATCGTGTTCGACGGCACGCGCTCGCTCGTCAACCTGGAGAAGATGCGCGCCGACCGTGCGGCACCACGCATGTCCGTGGTGCTGATGGACGACCCGATCATGCAGCTTGGATGGGAGGAAGGCCTGATCGCCAAACTCACCCCGTCCGCCGTGCCGAACCTCGGCAAGATCAAGCCATCGGCCGTGCATCTCGATGGCGCATGGGCCAACTATCAGCAGCCCTGGGCCGGCGTGGCCTATAACACCACGGCGATGCCGAAGGGCGTGGCCAGCTATGCCGCGCTGTTCGAACCTGCGAACAAGGGCAAGGTGATCGTGCCGTCGTTGCAGAACACCGAGGGGCTGTGGATGCTGCTGGTGGCGTCGCATCTGGAAACCGGCAAGCCTTTCGCCGAGGCGCAGTTCGATGCCGATGCCGGGTTCAAGAAGCTCGCCAGCCTGAAGCCGAACGTGCTGACGGTCTATACCAACCAGCCCCAGGCCGAGAACCTGCTGGAATCCGGCGAGGCGTCGATGATGGCGGGCCAGTTCTCCAGCTACACCCTCATTCGCGCCGCCGCCGGCGCGCCGGTGGGGCTGTCGGCCCCGAAGGAGGGCGTGTTCGCGATGCCGTCCGGCATTTGCAAGGTAAAGGGCGGGCCGAACGAGGCAATGGCCGATGCGTTCATCGACGCCTATCTGAGCCCCGAGATCCAAAGCATCCTGGTCGAGAAATCCTTCGTGCTGCCGACCAACACGGCCGCCAAGATTCCGGCCGGATTCCAGGTGCCGGCCGATCCGTTCGTGCCGGATTGGGGCCACGTCAACAAGAACCGTGAGGCGTGGATCCAGAAATGGAACCAGGTGATGGGCTGACATCCATGGCGGAGCCGGGCCATCTGCGGATCGAAGGCGTCGCCAAGCGTTTCCGCCAGGCGATGGTGCTGGACGACATCACGCTCACCGTCGGGCGGGGTGAGTTCGTCTCGCTGCTGGGGCCTTCCGGCTGCGGCAAGACCACGTTGCTGCGCATCCTGGCCGGGCTGCTCGCCCCGGACCAGGGCCGCGTGTTGCTCGGCGGTCAGGATTTGGCAGGCTTGGCGCCGCACCGCCGCAATGTGGGTGTTGTGTTCCAGAACTACGCGCTGTTCCCGCATCTGACGGTGGCCGAGAACGTGGCCTTCGGGCTGCGCGCCCGCCGGCGCCCGAAAGACAGCATCGCGCCGCGGGTGGATGAGTTGCTCGCCCTTGTGCAGCTGGGCCATCTGGCGGGACGCTCGGTGGCGCAACTCTCCGGCGGCCAGCAGCAGCGCGTGGCCATCGCGCGCGCCTTGGCGGTCAGCCCGGATCTGGTGCTGCTGGACGAACCGCTCTCCGCCCTCGACCGCAAGTTGCGAGAGACGATGCAGGTGGAACTGCGCAGCCTGCTGCGACAGCTTGGCATGACGGCGATCTTCGTGACGCACGACCAGGAGGAGGCGCTGGCACTGTCTGACCGGATTGCGGTGATGAACGCGGGACTGATCGAACAACTGGCCACCCCGCAGGTGATCTATGACCGGCCGACAACGCCCTTCGTGCTGGATTTCGTGGGACAGGCCACGGTGCTGCACGGCGAGGTGGTGGAGGAAAAATCCACCAGCGTGACGGTGCGCACCGCCTACGGCGTGATCGAGGCACCCGGCCACATGCTGCGCGGCTCCCGCGCCATGGTGGCCATTCGGCCGGAGCGCATCGTGCTGGGCGCACCGCCAACGCCGGCATGGACCGGCGTGTCGCTGCCGATCGCCGCACGCACGTTCCTCGGCAGCCGCTGCTTGCTGCACGGCGCCATGCAGGGGCAGGACCGCGCCACGGTTGAATTGTCCGCCGACGTCGCCACCACCACCGGCGAGGCCATTGCCATCGCCTGGCGCACCGACAACGCGTTGCTCTATCCGGCGCCACCCGCATGAGCCGGTTTGGGATCTTCTGGCTGTCGGTGCCCGCCACCCTCGCCTGCCTGCTGCTGTTCGCGCTGCCGCTGAGCTTGTTGCTGGTGGAGAGCTTCCACGGCCGCGACGGCTGGAGCCTCACCGGCTACACCAGCTTCTTCGGCAGCGCCTATGCCTGGAGCGTGGTGCTGCGCACGGTGCGGCTGGCCACGCTCGCCACCGCGATCTGCCTGATCGTCGGCTATCCCGCCGCCGTTGCGCTGGCCTGGGCGCGCGGCTGGCTGCAATCGGTGCTGGTGGCGTGCCTGCTGTTGCCGCTGTCGCTGAGTGTCATCGTCAAGGCGTTCGGCTGGACGGTGCTGCTGCGGGCGAACGGCGTGATCAATCTGGCGTTGCAGGGCATGGGGCTGACATCCGCCCCGATCCGGCTGCTGTTCACCGAAACCGGGCTGCTGATCGGCATCACCAACATCTTCCTGCCGTTCATGGTGCTGCCGCTGTTCGCCAGCATCCGCCAGTTGGACCCGCGTCTGGCCGAGGCCGGCGCGACGCTGGGGGGCGGGCCGATCTATTGCTTCCTGCGCGTGGTGCTGCCGCTGACCATGCCGGGCATCATCGCCGGAGGAACATTGGTGTTCTCGCTGTCCATCGCCGCCTATGTCATCCCCACCTTGCTGATGGGTGACGCCTATCAAACCCTGCCCACCACCATCGCCACCGCGTTCCTCTACTTGCAGGACCCGCAGCGCGGATCGGTGGCCGGCGTGGTGCTGCTGGTGATGTCGTTGCTGGTTGTGGTGGCCAGCGTGCGGCTGGGCCGCCGGTCGGAGGCCGCATGATCCGCATCCTTGCACGCGTCGTCGCCTGGGTGATGCTGGCGGCATCGGTGGTGTTCCTGCTGGCGCCGCTGGTTGTCACCATCCTGGTGTCGCTGTCGCCCTCGCCGGTTTTCTCCCTGCCGACGGACCGGCTGACGCTGTCCTGGTATCAGCGCGTCGGGCGGCTGGACGGGCTGGTCGAGTCCGTTGTGCTGACGCTGGAAGTGGCGAGCGTGGCGACGGCGATCTCGCTGCTGCTGGGAACACTGGCGGCCATCTCGGTGGCGCGCGGGCGGTTCTGGGGGCGCGAGACCATCGCCACCTTCCTCATCTCGCCGCTGATGCTGCCGGGCCTCGTGCTTGGCATCGCCATGCTGCAATATTTCCGCATGCTGGGACTGCGCGCCGCTCTGCCGAGCTTGTTGCTGGCGCATATCGTCATCGTGCTGCCCTTCGTGATGCGCACACTCACAGCAGGGCTGGCGCGGTTCGACTTCGCCCTGATCGACGCCGCCCGCACGCTGGGCCTGTCGTATCCGCGTGCCGTGCTGCAGGTGATGGTGCCGGTGCTGGCGCCGTCCTTCATCACCGGCGCGTTGTTCGGCTTCCTGGCTTCGGTGGACAACTACCCGGTGTCGATCTTCCTCACCGATGTCTATCACCGCACGTTGCCGATCCAATTGTTGCAATATCTGGGCGAATCGCCCGACCCCACCGTCGCGGCCATTTCCGCCATCATCATCGGCCTGACAATGCTGGTGCTGATCGCCGGCGACCGTCTGGTGGGGCTGAACCGGATGGCAGGGGTATGATGTCGGCAGAACGTGATTTCCTGGGCCACGGCGCCACCCCACCGCCCCCCAGTTGGCCTGGCGGGGCGCGGGTGGCGGTCTCGTTCGTCGTCAATGTCGAGGAAGGCGCCGAGCTGTCCATCATCGATGGCGATGAGCGCAACGAGGCGGTCTATGAGGTGACCGACGAAGTGCGCGACGTCATAGACCCCTGCCGGGACAGCCATTTCGAATACGGCACCCGCGTCGGCTATTGGCGGATCATGAAGCTGCTTGATGCCTATGGCGCCCGCAGCACACTCAACGCCTGCGGCAGGGCCGTCGCGCGCTCGCCCTGGCTGGCGCAGGACGCCGTGGCGCGTGGGCATGAGGTCGCGTGCCATGGCTGGCGCTGGGAACGCCATGCCGGCATGGCCGAAGCCGATGAACGCATCACCATCGCCCGCGCCTGCCAGGCGATCAAGGACGCCACCGGCACCGCCCCGCGCGGCTGGCACACCCGCTCCGCCCCGTCCGCCAACACGCGCCGGCTGCTGCTGGAACATGGCGGGTTTCTCTATGACAGCGACGGCTACAACGACGACCTGCCGGTGTTCGTCTCCGCCGCCGGGCGCAGGCATCTGGTGCTGCCCTATAGTTTCGACACCAACGACATGCATTTCCACCAGGGCATGCAGCGCTTCACCACCGCCGCCCAGTTCGCCGAATACGTGATCGACGCTTACGACCAACTCTGGATCGAGGGCGAACACGCAGCGCGCATGTTGTCGGTGGGGCTGCATCTGCGCATGATCGGCCGCGCCGGCCGCATCGCCGGGCTGGAGCGGGTGCTGCGCCACATGCGCGACCGGGGCGGCGCGTGGATGGCACGACGTGACGAGATTGCCCTGCACTGGCTCGCCCGGTTTCCGGAGGTCGCCCCATGACCGTCGCCCGCCGCGTTCTGGTGATCAACCCCAACACCAGCCACGCCATGACCGACGCGCTGCTGGTCGAACTGGCCCGCCATGCGCCGCCAGACACGGCGTTTGTCGGCGCCACCGCCGCGTTCGGCTGCCCGGTCATTTCCACCCGCGCCAGCTTCGCCATCGCGGGCCACGCGGCACTCGACGCCTATGCCAGCCACGACGGCGCGGTGGATGCCGTGATTTTGGGCTGCTTCGGCGATCCCGGCCTGAAGGCGCTGCGTGAGATCGCCCCCGTTCCGGTGGTGGGCCTGGCCGAGGCCTCGTTCGCGGCTGCGACGGGCGCGTTCGCGGTGCTGACCGCCGGGCCGATCTGGCGGGACATGCTGCTGGAACAGATCGCCCTCTTGCCACAGGCCGCACTCTGCAAGGGCGTCTGGGCGCTGGAGGCCACCGGGCATGATGTCCGCCAGAACCCTGACGCCTTCGTCGATGCACTCAACGAATGCGCCGATCAGGCGGTTGCCAAAGGCGCCGGCACTCTCATCCTGGGCGGTGCGGTGCTGGCCGGATATGCCCCCAGATTGCGGTCCACCGCCCGAATCATCGACTGCGCCCAGGCGGCCGTGGCGCACGTCTTCGCGGTCAGCGCCAAGGACGCCCGGGCACGCCAGCCCGGCCCCACGCTCGGCCTTTCGCCGCAGCTTCGGGATGTTCTTGAGCGACGGATGTCATGACCCGCGCCGGTTATGTCATCCGACAGGAAACACCAGTCCAGCATTGAAGATTTGCGGCATGCTGGATCACATCTTGCTGGCGGCCGCGTATCGATTGCGCGGCAACGGCACGTTCAGATGTTGACGCAGGGTCGTGCCTGAATATTCAGTGCGAAACATACCACGTGCGCGCAGTTCGGGGAGCACAAGATCCACGAACTCGTCCAGTCCCAGCGGCAGCAATGGCGGGCAAATATTGAAACCGTCCGCAGCACCGCCCTCGACCCATTGCTGCATGTCGTCGACAATATCGTTGGGCGTTCCGATAAAAACCCGTCCGCCAAAACCGGCGGCCGTGCGTGTATACAGTTCGCGTATCGTCAGATTTTCACGGCGCGCCATATCGAGCGTGTTCTTGGCCATCGATTTGACGGCGCCACCTGGCAACTCCGGCACCGGCCCGTCCACAGGGTAGTCCGACAGATCACCAAGCTGGCTGTAGAGGTAGGACAGCCCAAGTTTGGGGTCCACGAGCGCATTCAGCGCGTCATATTTCGCACGCGCCTCGTCACGGGTGCGGCCGATGAAGAGCGTGATCCCTGGCATGATCTTGAGATCGTCAGGATGACGATCGTATTTTGCCATCCGCCCTTTCAGGTTGGCATAATAGGCCTACGCCGAAGCGAGATCGAGATTGGCGGAGTAGACGACGTCCGCACTCGCGGCCGCAATCTCAAGACCTTTCTCGGCAGCGCCCGCCTGGACCAAAATCGGTCGGCCCTGTGGTGTGCGCTTGATCGTCAGCGGCCCCTTGACCTGGAAATGTACGCCCCGGTGGTTCAGCGCATGAAGCTTGGACTGGTCGAAAAAAATCCCGCTTTCCTTATCAAAAAGCGGAGCGTCTTCTTCCCAGCTGTCCCAAAGCCCCTTGACCACTTCAACGAACTCACCGGCCCGCTCGTAGCGCAGGTCGTAATCCATATGGGATTCGCGGCTGAAATTCAGCGCTTCCGCTTCAGACCACGACGTCACGATGTTCCAACCCGCGCGGCCATTGCTGAGATGATCGAGCGACGCCCATTTGCGGGCGATGTGAAATGGCTCGTTATAGGTTGTCGATGCCGTGGAAACGAGGCCGATATGGCTGGTGACGGCGGACAGAGCCGACAGCAACGTCAGCGGCTCCAGCTCCAGCGTCTGATGCGAACGGCACAACGCACCCGCGGGCGTATCCTTGGTGCGCAGGCCGATGCCATCGGCCAGAAACACCATGTCCAGTTTTGCGCGCTCGGCCGTCTGGGCGATATTGAGGTAATGGCTGAACTTCGAGGCAGCATCAGGGTCCGCCGAAGGATGCCGCCACGCCGCGGCGTGGTATCCGAGATAACGCATGGAAAGGCCAAGGCTGATGTGCTTCGTCTGTGTCATGTATCGTGCCTCGTCAGTTCCAGCGTTCAGACAGCGACAGCGTGGGCAGGCCGGCTCAGCTTTTCTTCAAACCTTCGTAACGCGACAGGTCGGACATGGTGCCGAGAATCAGGCCCTCGACGTTGCGGCGAACCACGGCAACCTGGATCGGCTGCACCATCATCGCGTAGGGTCCACGCTCCAGCACGTCGCGCTGCAACGATTGATAGGCCGCCAACCGCTTGCCGGCATCGGTTTCCTTCAGTGCGGCAAGGGCGCGATCTGAAATGTCCTTGTCCTGCCAGGAATTTCGCCAGGCGGTGGTCTTGCGAGACGAGGCATCTGAATTGTCAATGTTGATGCAGAAATTCTCGGCGTTGGAGTTTGGGTCGAAATAGTCCGATCCCCAGCCGCCCATCGCCAACTGGTGCAGCCGGGCGCGCACCCGCGTGGTCACCTGCCGCGTCTCGCCGGCTTGCAGCGATACCCGGATGCCGGCGTCGCGCAGATTGGCCTGAACGATTTGCGCGATATCCGGCGTGGGCGCCACGGAGGCGTGGTCCATCACCAGGTCGATGCCGTCGGGGTAGCCTGCCTGGGCAAGCAGCGCGCGCGCCTTGACGGTGTCCTTGAAATAGGGCGCGTCGGTGATGGCGCCGGGGAAGCTCTCGGGCACAAAGGCCTGATGCACCTTCGCGGTGACCGGCATGATGTTTTTCTGGATACCCTCATAGTCGATCGCCCATTTGATGGCCTGGCGCACCAGCGGCTTGGCCAGCAGCGGGTGGGCGGTGTTCATCGCCAGATAGTTGATGCGGCCTGAAAGATGCTGAACCACGGCGAAGGCCGGGTCTTTCGCCACAGCGGTGATCTGCTCGGTGGTCAGGTCCCGGGCGATATCGGCGTCGCCCTGGCGCAGCAGCAGTAACTGTGCCGAAGGATCGGCGACGTGGCGGATGATCAGGCGCTTGAGGCCCCCGGGCGGTGGGTTGTGCGCGTTGGCTTCGAGCGAGACGATCTCGCTGGCGCGCCAGCTTTTGAGAACCCATGCGCCTGAACCGGCGCTGTTCTGTTTCAGCCAGCCATTGCCCATGTCGTTGCCCTGGGCGTGTTCCATGGCTGTTTTCTTGTCGACGATGGCGCCGATGTTGGCGGCGAGGCAATAGAGCAGGAAGCTTGGCGCCGGGCGCTCGCTGAAGCGCATCACCAACGTCCGCGCATCAATGGCTTTGATCCGTTCGGCCACGTTCTCCTGCGTGAAGCCGAACTGATTGACGATGAACACCGGCGGCTTGTTCAACACAACGGCGCGCTGGAATGAGAACGCGGCGTCCTCGGCGGTGACGGCATTGCCGCTGCTGAATTTTTTCCCCTCACGCATCGTGAACGTGATGCTCAGTCCATCCGGCGCAACCAGCCAGCTTTCCGCGAGATCTCCGAGCAATTCGGCGGGGTTCACCGGGTTGGGGGTGATGAGCTTCTGGTAGATGTTGCCGGTGATTTCGTTACCAGAGAATTCGAAGCTCTCCTGCGGGTCGAGGCTGAGGATATCGTCGATCTGCTTGGCCATCACCACGAGATCGCGCGGGACGGCGCCGAGGGCCTGCGTAAAGCCCGCATATGAGACAAGCGACGTTGCCACAGAACCCACCAGAAAACCGCGCCGATCGATCATCCGTCTCTCCCGCCATGAGGCCACAGCGCAACTAAAGCAGCATTGCAGGTCTCTGGAAATCGCAAACAGCGCCTCGGCTTGCTGCATATTCGATTCCATTCTGTGCAGCCATAATCCTGGGCAACACAGCCATGGCGCGCCCATATGTTCCGGTTTCCATGATGATGGGCAGTCCATGGTGCCTGACGCGTGAATACGATCCGTGCGACGGTTCAATCATCACGCATCGCTGCTTGACGAAGGGTTGCTGAAAGCCAGCTCGCGACTATTTCTCCTCCATGATCAACACCAACACCCTCGCCATCTTCGCCCTTGCCCTGCAGTTCGGCGGCATGATTTTCTTTGCCGTCGTCATGGCACCGCTGGTGTTCACCAGGCTGCCTGCCAATCAGGCTGGAACCTTCATTCGGGAGGTCTTTCCCGTCTATTACCTGTACGTTCTGGCAACGTCGGCCGTCGCGGCAGTCGCGTTGGTGACACGATGGGATGGCGTGGTGATGGCAGGTGTGGCGGTGCTGACGGTCTGGCTTCGTCAGGGATTGATGCCGCGGATAAACGCCCTGAGTGACGCCGCTCGATCCGGCGACGACAAGGTCAAGCGGCGTTTTGACATGGCGCACAGGCTGTCGGTGGTGCTCAACGTGGCACAGATCGTCGCCGCCGGCGTCGTGCTCGCACGGGTGGCGGTATGAGCGTGCGCAGGTGCGGCTGCGGCGTGATGGGCGCCGGCACGCCTCTCGGCCACACCGCCGGATAAGGCCATGGTGCAACTGGTTTGGTTCAAGCGCGACCTACGCACCGCCGATCATCGGCCGCTCGCCGAAGCGGCCAACGCTGGGCCGGTCATCCCGCTCTATGTGGCCGAGCCGGACTACTGGGCCCAGCCGGACACGTCGCGCAGACAATATGTGGCTGTGCGCAGCGCTCTGGTGGAATTGGCGGACCGGCTGGAGTTGCTCGGCGCGCCGCTGATTATCCGCACCGGAGAGGTGGTGGCGTGTTTGGGCCGCATCCACCGCGCCGTGGGCCTGACCCGCATCCTGGCGCATGAGGAAACCGGCAATGCCTGGAGCTTCGCACGCGATCGTGCGGTCCGCCGGTTCTGCCGGGAGGCGGGCATCGCCTTCATAGAATATCCCCAGTTCGGCGTGGCGCGTGGACTGCGCAACCGCGATGAATGGGGAGCACGCTCGGCGGCCATTCTGCGTGCGAAGCCACTGCCTGAGCCAGCGCGGCTGGCTGCAGCCACGCGGGCGCCACAAGGCGAAATTCCGACGCCCGAGCAGCTCGGACTGGCGGCGGATGGATGTATTCAGCCGCAGCCAGGCACACGGGAATCCGCATTGGCGCTGCTGCGCAGCTTCTTTGCCGGGCGTGGGGCGATGTACCGCCGGGCAATGTCGAGCCCGCTGACCGGGGCGGATGCGTGTTCACGCCTCTCGGTTCCGCTCTCCATTGGAGCGATCTCGATCCGCGAGGCGCTGGCAAGCTGCGTGGCGGCCCGTAGCGGGCAGGTTGCAGTGCCGCTGACCGCCATCGACAGCCTGATCTCGCGACTACATTGGCATTGCCACTTCATCCAGAAGCTGGAGAGCGAGCCGCAGATGGAGCATCGCTCAGTGCATCCGGTCCATGAGCGGACGCGGATGGCAACAGCCGATGACTCGCCCCTGCTGCGCGCATGGGCCACCGGGCGAAGCGGATATCCGTTTGCCGATGCCTGCATGCGGTCGTTGATCGCCACCGGATGGCTGAATTTCCGAATGCGGGCGATGGTGACAAGCCTCGCGGTTCATCATCTGGGCCTGGACTGGCGGGTCTGCGGTCTGCATCTCGCGCGTCTGTTCACTGATTATGAACCGGGCATTCACTGGCCACAGGTGCAGATGCAAAGCGGGCAGACCGGGATCAACACGCCGCGGATCTATAACCCCATCAAGCAGGGACTGGACCAGGACCCAACCGGCCGATTCACCCGGCGCTGGATGCCCGAACTGGCGGACATGCCTCTGGCGCTGTTGCAAACACCCTGGCTGGCCGAGAGCGGCCAAACTGTGCCGATCGTCGATCCGGTCCTGGCCATCCGCGACGCCCGTGCCCGTCTGAGCCAGGTTCGCGCCGAGCCGGGATACCGCGCGGCATCGGAGGAGGTGTTCCGAAGGCACGGCAGCCGCAGTCGCCGGCTGGATGATGATCACCCTGTGCGGGAGCGGGCAATCCGGGCCGAAAAGGCGGCAAAAGCAAATCAGCAACTGACGTTGGCGTTCTGAAGCGCCTCAGAACAAGATTTGCGCGGCCAGACGGTCAAACAGCGCCGCCGCCCGGCTGACGCCGATCATCACGGATGTCATCGCCAGAGCTTCCGTCCCAGCAGAAACCCGCGATAGGCCCATTCTGCGAGGATTGCGAAGGGCGGCATGACGAGCAGCCAACCAAGCCATTTGAAGCCAGGCATCATCCGCCACATTGCGGCGAACGCGGCAGCGCCGCTCAACAAAATGCCGGCGGCGGTCCGTACATGCATCCGTGACAGCGCCATCTGTGGCGTCAATCCAGGCCCAAGCTCTGCACCTTCACGCGTGATATCGACCCACGCAAAACGCTCCGCCCCCGGTCGTGACCGGTAGAACGCGATTTCGCGCGAACACACCGGGCAGCCGCCATCATAATATACCTGCAGATCCGCCATCGTAATCAAACCCTCCGGGCGGCGCTAACGGCCGCGCGGCTTCCGGCGGCGACAGCCCAGACCCAAAGGCGCAGCAGTCCGGTCGGCTGTGATTGCTGCAGCGCACGTGCCTCGTCCCGATGATGCACCTCATCCTCTTGGCATACGCGCAATGCGGCCCGCAAGGCCCCGCCCGGCCCTTCAAGCGGCAGCTTGCGGATCTGCTCCTCATAATGATGGTCAACGAATGTCTCAACGGCATCGATCGTGGCATAGACCGCATGACGGCCGGCCAGCGTGGGCAGAAACCCAGTCAACCAGCCCGCCACCCGCCAGACCGGCAGCAGCACGCTGCGCTGGCCGGGCGGCAGCAGGGTGTCGAGCAGATCGAGATGGCCTTGCTCGGTTTTCATGTGCGCGCTGGCAAATCGGCGTATATCGGGGTCGCTCGCGCCGGCCAGAATGCCGCGATAGATCATCACAGCCCCGGTTTCACCAGCATGGTCTGAGCGGATGTCGCCGAGCAGGCTGGGGATGTTGACGGCCAGTTCTGTGAGATCGCTGGCGTGGATGGGCGCGGGAATGTTCATTTTAGCGATATTGCATCGGCGCTCGTGAACGCAAGCGGTGGACGCGATATACCATGTGCTGGCGTCGATCGCCAGGCGTGCGCCCTGGGCCGCGCCAGCCCCGTGGCCTCACCTTTGCCATCGACGCCACGTTCCTCTCGGAATCGGCTGGAGGCGCGCCCGACGAGGCATACCGGCAGACCCGCCAACTGACCCGATGACGGGGGCGTTTCTCTGACATGCTACACCGTCTTGTTCAATATTTTTAGAAAAGCTAACAAGCAACAATTTTAACCTTTTTAGGATTAATTCGTCTGCATAGCTAAAAAATAACTGATCATACGATCCAAAACACAGTCAAAAAACATTTTTTCCGTTCCAAAAATTAATTTTTTGCGAATATTGAAATTTTTATAACGAACAAATATTTAAAAGACGCTCCATCATAAAAAATGTTGATGGTTTGCAAATTTTTTGTGACATGTTCAATTAAATATCTGACCCAATCAATTATGCTGGGTGCTTCCGTGCACGAGCATCATCCTGAACTTAAACTGACTGTGTTTTTGCTCGATGACATGCACGCGGTGGAGATATTTCCTGATTTTTTGAACGTCATCCATGCCAAAGATGCCCTTGCGGGCAAGCAGTGGGCGCATCGTCGTTGCAACTATAACTTGATTGAATTTGCGACCAGCATCAAACCCGCTTGTTTTCGTTATGTATTTCAAAGTGGCGCACAACGTACCATACACCTTGATACTGACATCCGTGTATTTCAGCGCATAGACGAATTTTGGGAGGGCGACGCTGGTGTCGATCAACTGGTCCTGACGCCCCATATCCTGTCGCCACTGCCTGACGACGGATTGATGCCAGATGACCTCAGCATTATGCGGGCCGGCCTATATAATCTCGGATTTGCGGCATTACGCAATACGCCAGAAGCACACGCCCTGCTGGAATGGTGGGATGCCAAGCTCCATTCACACTGCCTGGAAGACATCCAGACAGGCGTTTTCACTGACCAAAAATGGATGGACTACGCACCACTTCTATTGCTCGAAAGTTTCGTTCTGCGCCACCTGGGCTACAACGTAGCCTATTGGAATTTACATGAACGTGTTCCCCGTCGCATCAGCGATCGCTGGTGTGTGGAGGGCAGGAATGGCCGCGTCGAAGACCTCGTATTCTTTCATTTCAGTGGGTTCACGCCCAACAAAAGAGTGATATCCCGGCATGAGAGCCGATTTGGGGTCAACCCGCCAGGCGACACATCCCTGCTGCTCCAGGACTATGCCGACGCTTTGATCAACGCCGGGGCAATCGGCTTCATGGCACGCGGCGCACCGCACGTGACCTTTGCTGACGGCACAACCTGGGATCCGGTATGTCGGGCGCTGTATCGGCAGTCACTCATCGAACATCTGGACCTTGGCGATCCGCTTAACGACACCGCCTTTTTGGCTTACGCGGAACCCGCCATGGGTCGTGCCCCCGGGCGTGGTGTAGGAGCAGTGGATAAGCTGCCCGCCGGAGCGACCGCCGAAGAGTCTGGCGCAGGCGGTCAGCTTATCCACAGCGGTGGTCACCGCGGCGGCATTGGGTAGGGTTGGATTGTCGAGACACACCTCAAACCCAAGGACCACCACGATGACCGACGACAAGATCGCCCTTCGCGCGCTTCTAGAAAAGGGCTCGGACACCACATTTCTGCGCGAGCTGATCGGCTTTGCCGCCGAGCGGCTGATGGCGCTGGAAACGGAAAGCCTTTGCAACGCAGCCCCAGGCGAGCGCAGCGCTGATCTGTCAAACAGCGTCGAAAAGTTTCCAGGTAACAGCGTCCAAAAGTTTCCA
>JBBART010000017.1:0-107411 GCA_040399685.1 Acetobacteraceae bacterium | reverse complement strand
GCTCCGGCGGGCGACTTACCCACCGCTGCTACACCACGATCTGGGGCACGACCGCGTCGGTCCGATTTCGATGCCCTGATCGCTCTGTCGGAAGACGCGATCGACAACGCCGCCATTGATGCGCGAGAGCGCCAGGAGGCAGCGATCGGTGTTGCGGCGGCGAGAGCCGATTATCTGCCGGGTGATCTGGTGGATCGCCTGATGAACGGCGAAAGCCCGGTCAAGATCTGGCGCGAGCATCGCAAGATGACGGCGCGGAAACTTGCCGATGCGTCCGGGGTATCGGCAAGCTATCTTTGCGAAATCGAGGCCGGCAAGAAGCCCGGCAGCGTGAGCGCTTTGCACGCCATCGCAAATTCTCTCAACGTGCCGATGGAAACCCTGATTCAACCGTCTGACTAACGCCAACTTCACAGCCGCGCCCAACCCTACCCCGCGAAATTCAACTCAATCACCACCCCGCTCGGGTCCGTCACAAAGATCTGCCGCAGATCCATCGACGGCACCTTGCGCTCACGAAACGCCAGCCCCGACGCTTCGATGCGGGCGCGCACGGCGTCGATGTCGGTGGCGGCGAAGGCCACGTGGTCGATCATGCCGCTGCCGCCGGTCTCGGCCGCATCGCGCTCGCCGAGATAATCTTGCAGGCCCGAGGCATCGTTCGGGCCGATGCCGATCACATGCGCCACAGCGATGCCGCCCGGACACAGCGAACCCAGATATGGATGCAGTTAGGTCTTAAGCACGCCCAGGCACCACATGCAGCGCCACCCCGGCCTGCTTCTGCAAATACCCAATCACCCCAAACAGATTCCGCGCCTGCGGATTACCGCGCGGGCTGAACATCCGGATCAGGCTTTTCGGCTGTGTGCCAGTCGCTTCGCCCAATTTTTCGAAGCCGATGGTAGCCTTGATATAGTCGCGCAGAATGGCCTTGCCGGTTTCAAGGTCGCCGGCCAGCATCGTGTCGATGCTTTCACGCAGCAATGCGGCACCGAATTCCGGTTCGCGGGCTACGCGTTCCTGAACAAGTTCCTTGAAGCTTCGTGTCAGAACCATGGGCCTTCTCCTGTCATGACGGTTTTACCCGCCGTTGCTTGTAGTCAGACCACAAGGCTTTTGCGGCCTCGATATCACGCTGCTGGCGTTGCTTGGTGCCGCCGGTCAGCAGGATCACGATGGCCGCTCCGTCTCGTCCGAAATACAGCCGGTACCCCGGTCCCCAGTCGATCCGATATTCCAGCACGCCGTCTCCGACGGTTTTGACGTTTGAGACATGGCCTTGTTCAATCCGGCTGATGGCGACGGAAACCTTGGCGGCGGCCGCTATATCAATCCCGACGAACCATTTCTCAAACGGGCTAGTGCCGTCGGCGGCGACATAGAATTGAACGTCGCTCATGGATGTTGGTAACACATACGTTCCCAAAAATCAAGCTGTGTCGAACGCTCGGCGACGGGCTACACGCCCAAACCTACCCCGCGAAATTCAACTCAATCACCACCCCGCTCGGGTCCGTCACAAAGATCTGCCGCAGATCCATCGCCGGCACCTTGCGCTCACGAAACGCCAGGCCCGACGCTTCGATACGGGCGCGCACGGCGTCGATGTCGGTGGCGGTGAAGGCCACGTGGTCGATCATGCCGCTGCCGCCGGTCTCGGCCGCATCGCGGTCGCCGAGATAGTCCTGCAGGCCTGATGCGTCGTTCGGGTCGATGCCGATCACGTGCACCACGGCGATGCCACCCTGATACAGCCACACGCCGGGGAACGGGAAATCGGGGCGGGGGCCGGTCTCAAAGCCCATCACATCCACGTAGAAGGCGCGCGTGGCGTCCAGGTCGGCCGTGCGGATCGAATAATGGTCCAGTTTGTTGATGGGCATCGCGGCCTCCCTTGGCGTTGGACACAACGTGCAACGGGGCGGAATTTTGTCAACTCCCGTGGCGGTGCTTGACGTGCGGGCCAATTTATCAATCACTATCCCCAACGACGAATAAAAAAGGGGAAGCGCCCATGAAGGCCAGCGCGTTCGACTATGTTTGCGCGCACAGCCTGGAGGAGGCGTTCGGCCTGATGCGCCGGCATGGCGGCGAGGCGAAATTGCTGGCCGGCGGGCAGAGCCTGTTGCCGGCGTTGAACCTGCGGCTGTCAGCACCTGGCATTCTCATCGATATCAGCCGCATCGAAGGCCTGCGCGGGGTGGCGGTGTCGCCGGCCGGCCTGCGGATCGGGGCGTTGACGCGGCATGTGGATCTGCTGGAATCAGCCGAAATTCGCGCCCATGCGCCGTTGATCGCCCAGGCGATGGCGCATGTGGCGCACCCGGCCATTCGCAGTCGCGGCACCATCGGCGGCAGCTTGGCCAATGCGGACCCTGCGGCCGAGTTGCCCGCCTGCATGTTGGCGTTGCAGGCGCGCATGGTGGTGCGCAGCGCTGCCGGCGAACGGGTGATCGCGGCGCGGGATTTCTTCACCGGGTTGTTTGAGACGGCACTGGCCGAGGACGAAATCCTGACCGAGATCCAGATCGACCCACAGCATCCCGGCGATATCTGCGGCTTTCAGGAATTGGCGCGGCGCAGTGGGGATTACGCCATCGTGGGCCTTGCGGCGCATGGGCGGCAGCAGGGTGGCGTGGTGTCGGTCCTGCGGCTGGGGTTCTTCTCGGTCGGCACCAGGGCGACGCTGGCCGAGGCCGCGGGGGCGTGTCTGGTGGGGGCTGCGATCTCGCCCGAGACCATCGCTGCCGCCGAGGCGGCGCTGGCGCAGGATTTGGAGCCGCATGACGATCTGCAGGCCACCGCCGCCACGCGCCTGTCGCTGGCGCGGGTGCTGCTGCGGCGCGTTGTGGGCGGAATGACGCAGAAGGTGGCCGCATGAACATCACACTCACCCTCAACGGCGAGCAGGTTTCGGCCGATGTGCTGCCGCGCACGCATCTGGTGGATTTCCTGCGCGAGCAGATGGGGCTGACGGGCAGCCATCTCGGCTGTGAGCACGGCGTCTGCGGCGCCTGCACCATCCGGCTGGACGGCGCGATTGTGCGCGGCTGCCTGGTGCTGGCGGTGCAGGCCGATGGCGGTGTGGTGGAGACGATCGAAGGTGTGTCGGACAGCGGCGAGATTGCCGATCTGCAGGCCAATTTCATCGCCCGCAACGCGCTGCAATGCGGCTTCTGCACGCCCGGGATGCTGATTGCGGCACAGGATCTGCTGCGCCATGGCGGCGTGCCGAGCCGGGAGGAGATCCGCGAGCATCTGTCCGGCAATTACTGTCGGTGCACCGGCTATCAGGCTATTGTCGATGCCGTCGAGACCACGGCCAAGCAGCGGGAGGCGGCACGATGAGCCTGTCCCCGGTGGATCTGCCGAACTCGTATATCGGCAAGGCCGTGCCGCGCCCCAATCTGGCGCGGCTGACGCAGGGGCGGGGGCTGTATGTCAGCGATCTCAGCCTGCCGCGCATGGTGCATGTGGCGTTCCTGCGCTCGCCCTACGCCCATGCGGTGATCGCCCGGATCGACACCACAGCCGCGCGGGCGATGCCGGGGGTGGTGCGGATTGTGACGGGTGAGGAGATGCAGGCCTTCTGCACCCCATGGGTGGGCGTGCTGGCGCATTTGAAGGGCCTGAAATCCGCGCCGCAACACCCGATGGCGGTCGGCCGCGTGCGCTGGCAGGGCGAGCCGGTGGTGGCGGTGCTGGCCACCAGCCGCGCCTTGGCCGAGGACGCCGCCGAGCGGATCGAGATCGAGTACGACGAGTTGCCGCCGGTGGTGGACGTTCTGGCGGCGCTGGACCCGTCCCAGCCGGTGATCCACGAAAGTTTGGGCGACAATCTGGCGTTCGAACGCAGGCTGGATGCCGGGGCGGTGGACGCGGCGTTCGCAGGCTCGGATGTGGTGGTCGAGAAATCCTTCATCTTCGCCCGCCATACCGGCGTGACGCTGGAGGCACGCTCCATCGTGGCCGACTGGAATCCCGGCGAGCAGCGGCTGACGGTGCATCTCGGCACCCAGGCGCCGCACATGATGCAGAACGTGATCGCGCTGCATCTGGGGCTGGAGGAACCGCAGGTGCGCATCCTGTGCCAGGATGTCGGCGGTTCGTTCGGCATCAAGGTGCATGTCTATGCCGACGAGATGGCGGTGGCAGCCTTGAGCCGGATGGTGGCGCGGCCGGTGAAATACATGGGCGACCGGCTGGAAAGCTTCACCGCCGATATTCACGCCCGCGATCACGTGGTCCACGGCAAGATCGGCGTGATGCGCGACGGCACGATCACCGCGTTCGAGATTGATGATTTGACCGGCATCGGCCCGTATTCCGTCTATCCGCGCACGTCGGCGGTGGAGGCCAACCAGGTGGTGAATCTGGTGGGCGGGCCCTACACCTGCCCGAACTACCGTGCCCGCACCCGTGTGGTGTTTCAGAACAAGGCGGTGATGTCGCAATACCGCGCGGTGGGGCATCCGATCGCCACCTCCGTCACCGAGGGGCTGGTGGATCTGGCGGCGCGGCGGATTGGGATGGACCCGGTGGAGATCCGCAGGCGCAATCTGGTGGCGGATGATGCGTATCCGTGCGCATCGGCGTCCGGACTGAAATTCGAGGCGTTGTCGCATCATGCCAGCCTGAACAAGCTGCTGGCGATGATGGACTACCCGGCGTTGCAGGCCGAGCAATCGGCGTTGCGGGCAAAGGGCATCTATCGCGGCATCGGGTTTGCCAGCTTCATCGAGATCACCAACCCCGGGCCTGCGTTCTACGGCGTCGGCGGCGCACGGATTTCGGCGCAGGACGGCGCTGCGGTGCGGTTGGATTCCACGGGGGCCGTGGTCTGCCAGACCAGCATCACCGAGCAGGGCCAAGGCAGCGGCGCCATCATCGCCCAGGTGGTGGCGACGGCCATGGGCGTTCTGATTGAGCGTGTGCGGGTGATTCTGGGCGACACCGACAACACCCCCTATGGCGGCGGCACCTGGGCCTCACGCGGTGCCGGCATCGGCGGGGAGGCGGCGTGGCAGGCCGGGCGGGCGTTGCGCGACAACGTGCTGAAACTCGCGGGCACCATTCTGCAGGCAGCACCGGACACGCTGGATATCCGCAGCGGTTCGGTGGTGGATGCCGAGGACGGGCGGGAGCGCATGAGCCTCACCGAAATCGCCCGCATCGCCTATTTCCGGCCGGACACGCTGCCGGCGGATTTCCAGTCCGAACTGATGGCCACCCGCCATTACGTGCCCCGCGAATATCCGTTCGCGTTCACCAACGGCATCCAGGCCTCGTATCTGGAGGTGGACACCGAAACCGGCTTCATCCGCCTGCTGCGCCATTGGGTGGTGGAGGATTGCGGCACCATCATCAACCCGCAACTGGTGGACGAGCAGATCCGCGGCGGCGTGGTGCAGGGGCTGGGCGCGGCGCTGTTCGAGCACTGCCAGTACGACAGCCAGGGCCAGATGATCAACGCCAACATGGCCGATTACCTGGTGCCGATGGCCGGCGAAATGCCGGATATCGACGTGGCGCACGTGGTCTCGCCCACTCTCGAATCAGCCCTCGGCGCCAAGGGGGCCGGGGAGGCGGGCACGGCGGGGGCAGCCGCCTGCGTGGCCAACGCGGTCAACGACGCGCTGGCCGGATTTGGCGTGGAGATCACTGAAATTCCAATGACGCCGGAACTCGTTCTGCGGGCGCTGGGGCGCGCCTGAGAGACCCCATTGCGCTTGCCGTGGGTTTTGCTATCAAATGATAAGAACAAGAAAAAAACAGGGGAACACCTCGATGGGAAAATCCAACAAAGCGCTGCTGAGCCGCCGCACTCTTCTCGCCGCAAGCTCCGTTCTGGCCATGCCGGCCGTGCTGCGAGCGCAGGATTCCACCATCAAGATCGGCTTCCCGGTGCCGCTGACGGGGCCGTATGGCACCGAAGCGCAAGACCAGGTGCGTTGCGCCCAGTTGGCCATCGCCGAATTCAACGAAGCCGGCGGTCTGGGCGGTCGCAAGGCGGAACTGCTGGTGCGGGATGACAAGCTGGACCCCGGTGAAGCCGCCACCCGCACGCTGGAGTTGATCGAGAAGGACCAGGTGAACTTCATCGCCGGCTCGCTCTCGGCCTCGGTGCAGCTGGCTATCAACAACGTGGCCAAGCAGCGCGGCATTCTGTTCAATTCCATCAGCCAGTCCGACCAGATCACCGCCCTGCCGGACTGGAGCACCACCACGTTCCACGAAGCCATGACGCCGCACCTGACGGCCGGCGCCGTGGGCCGCTATGCCTTCAGCCATTTCGGCAAGAAGGTCGTGTTCCTGCGCGCCGACTACGCCTATGGCAACGAGATGGTCGACGGCTTCAAGGCGGCCGGCGCCGGCATGGGCATCGAAATTCTGGCCGATCTGCGCCATCCGCTCGGCACAACCGACTACTCCACCTTGCTGCCGCGCATCCAGGCGCTGAAGCCGGACATTCTGGTGATGGCCAATTTCGGCCGCGACCAGCAGATCTCGATCAAGCAGGCCACCGATTTCGGCCTCAAGCGCACCACCAAGATCGTCGTCCCCATCCTGCTCTACACCTCCCGCGTCGCGGCCGGCGCCCAGGCCTTCGAGGGCGTTGTGGGCGGCAGTTCGTATTACTGGGGCATTGAGTCGAACACGCCCTCGGCCAAGCTGCTCAACGACAAGTACCGCAAGGCGTATGAAAACCGCGTGCCGTCCGATTACGGCGCCCTCGGCTATGCCGGCGTGCGGTCGATCCTGATGGGCGTGAAGGCGGCCGGCACCACCGAGACGGCAAAGGTCGTCGCCGCGATGTCAGGTATGAAATACGACAGCTACAAGGGCGATCAGGAATTCCGCGCCTGCGATCACCAGTCGGTGCAGTCGGTGTTCATCGTCGAGAGCAAGTCCAAGGACATGGCGAACGCGTTCGACGTGTTCAACGTGCTGGCGACCGACCCGGCGAACGCGGACAATCTGCGCAGTTGCAAGGACCAAGGGCACGTTTGAGCACCTCCCATGGAAGGCATCACCCTCGACCTGCTGATATTGCAGTTGTTTACCGGCCTGGCGCTGGGAGCGATCTATGTGCTCCTCGCACTCGGCATGTCGTTGCTGTTCGGCATGTTGACGGTGGTGAACTTCGCCCACGGCGCGTTCTACATGTTGGGCGCCTATGCCGGCATCGTGCTGCTGGGGTTCGGCTTCAATTTCTGGCTGTGCCTGCTGTTCGTGCCGCTGGTGGTGGGATCGTTCGGGCTGCTCTGCGAGCGGTTCCTGGTCCGGCGGCTGTATGGCCGCGGGATCGACTACCCGCTGCTGCTCACCTTCGGCCTGTCCTACATGATGGTCGAAGTGGTGCGGATCGTGTTCGGCACCCAGGGCATGCAGTTCGACACGCCGGACATGCTGGTGGGCGCCACCGATATCGGCATCGGCTATTTCCCCACCTACCGCCTGTTCGTCATCGGCGTCACCTTCGCGGTGCTGGGGGCGTTGTGGCTGTTTCTGGAACGCACGCCGTATGGCCTCATCATCCGTGCCGGTGCGCGCGATCCGCAGATCGTCCGCATCCTGGGCATCGATGTGGCGCGGGTGTGGCTGGTGGTGTTCGGCATCGGCACCGGGCTGGCGGCGCTGGCCGGGCTGCTGGCAGCCCCATTGCAAGGGGCGAGTCCTGAAATGGGCAACTCCATTCTGGCCGAGGCCTTCGTGGTGACGGTGGTGGGCGGCATGGGCTCGCTGGTGGGCGCTGTGATCGCGGGCCTGCTGGTGGGCGTGGTGGTGGCCATGACATCGCTGCTGGCGCCCGAGATGGCCCAGGTTTCAATCTTCGCGTTGATGGCGGTGGTGCTGCTGATCCGTCCGCAAGGCTTCTTTGGGCGCGCGGGGTTGATGAGCTGATGCTGAATCCGGGTCTGATTGCTTTCTGCAAGCGGCATCGCGTGCTGCTGTGCATCGCGTTCCTTGTGGTTTTTCCGCTGTTGATGCCGTTCAAGGCGATTGCGGTGAACATCCTCATCTACGGGCTGTTCGCGCTCGGCTTCAATCTCATGTTCGGCACGCTCGGCCTGCTGTCGTTCGGCCATGCGGCTCTGTTCGGCGCCGGCGCCTATGCGTGCGGCATCGCCATGGTGCATTTCGGCCTGCCCTGGTGGCTGGGGATCATTGGCGGCGTTGTGGGCGGCATGGCGATCGCGGCGATCATCGGCGGCCTCGCCATTCGCACCCGTGGCATCTATTTCGCCATGGTCACGCTGGCCTTGTCGCAATGCGTGTATTTCGCCGCCTATCAGGCCACATCGCTGACCGGCGGCGAGAACGGCCTGCGCGGCGTGGAACTGACGCGGATCTCGGCCTTCGGCCTCAGCCTCAACTTCGTCGATCCGCTCACGCGCTATTACGTGGTGGCGGCGTTCGTGGCGCTGGCGTTGTTCGTGCTGTCGCGCATCCTCGCCTCGCCGTTCGGCGCGGTGCTGGAAGCGGTGCGGGAAAACGAGGCACGGGCGCGGGCCTGCGGGTATGACGTGCGGATGACGCGGTTCGTGGCCTTCGTGCTGTCCGGCGCGTTCTGCGGCCTCGCGGGCAGCCTGCAGGCGCTGCACCTGTCCATCGTGCCGATCGAGACGCTGTATTACCAAACGTCAGGCCTGGTGGTGATGATGGCGCTGCTCGGCGGCATGGGCACGTTCTTTGGCCCGTTCATCGGCGCCGGCGTGTTCTTGCTGTTGGAAAACCTGGTGTCGCTGTGGACGGTGCATTGGCAGTTGTTCGTCGGCGCCGCCTTCGTCTGCTGCGTGCTGTTCTTCCCGCGCGGCATCTGGGGAACCTTGCTGATGGGGCGCGCACGATGAGCGACATCATTCTGCGCACCGAGGCGGTGGGCAAGAGTTTCGGCAAGTTCCGCGCTCTCAGCGGTATCACCGCCAGCTTCCCCCGTGGGGCGCTGACCTCGATCATCGGCCCGAACGGGGCCGGCAAGAGCACCTATTTCAACCTGATCTCCGGCGCTTTCGCCCCCACTTCGGGCCAGATTGTGTTCGAAGGCCAGGACATCACGGGCACGCCGCAGCATCGCTACGCCAAGCTCGGCATCGCCAAGTCCTTCCAGATCACGACGGTGTTCCCGCAGATCAGCACGCTGGAGAACGTCCGCATCGCGGTGCAGGCGCTGGTGTCGCGCTACGACATCTGGCGGCCGCGCTCCCGGCTGGTGGGGCTTGTGGAACAGGCCGGCGAATTGCTGAACACCGTCGGCCTCTGGGACCGTCGGGACCGGATTGCCGGCACGCTGGCGCACGGCGAGCAGCGGGCGCTGGAGATTGCCATGGCGCTGGCCAGCCGCCCGCGCCTGCTGCTGCTCGATGAGCCGACCGCCGGCATGTCGCCAGAGGAAACCCGCGCGATGATGGACCTCATCGTGCGCCTGGCCAGTGAGCGCACCGTCATTCTGGTGGAACACAAGATGAAGCTCGTCATGGGCATCAGCGATCGCCTGCTGGTGCTGCATCACGGCGAATTGCTGGCGGAGGGAACGCCAGACGACATCCGCCGCAACGAGACCGTCAAACGCGTCTATCTTGGCCAACGGGAACACTGATGCTCAAGATTGAACAGCTGCAGGCGTGGTACGGTCCGAGCCACATCCTGCAAGGCATCGACATGGAAATCCGTGCCGGTGAGATCGTCTGCCTGATCGGCCGCAACGGCGCCGGCAAAACCACCACCCTGCGCAGCATCATGGGGCTGGTGGGCCGCACCCAAGGCCGGGTGGTGTTCGAGGGCAGGGACCTGCTGCCCCTGCCGACGCATCGCCGCAACGGGCTGGGGCTCGGCTACGTGCCCGAGGAGCGCCGCATCGTCCAGGGCCTCACGGTGCGCGACAATCTGCGCCTCGGCCTGCTGGCGGCCACCCACAGGCAGCGTGAACAGGATGTGATCGTCGAGATCGCCGAAACGTTCCCGCGGCTGGCCGAGCGGCTGGACCAGGACGCCATCACCATGTCCGGCGGCGAGCAGCAGATGCTGGCGATTGCCCGCGCGTTGGTGTCAAAGCCCAAGCTGCTGATGCTGGACGAGCCGTCCGAAGGCATCATGCCGGTGCTGGTGGACGAGATGTTCGAACTGTTCGCCAAGCTGCGAAACGAGGGCACCACGATTCTCCTGGTCGAGCAGAACGTGGAGCTGGCGCTGGGTATCGCCGATCGGGCCTACATCATGGACCAGGGCATGATCGTTCATGAGGGCGCGGCCGCCGCATTGCTGGCCAATGAGGACATCAAGGAGCGTTATTGCTCCGTTTAGAGCAATAACGTTTTAGGTTGAGTCGCCAAGGGATCGACAGGACAAAAAGATCTTCTTTTTTGAAAAAAAGAAGCAAAAACTTTCGTTCATTTCAGTGCATGACGCGGCTCATACCGCGACATATATTTGAATTCATGAAGTTTTTTGGTTCTTTTTTTCAAAAAAGAACTCTCTTTGCTTATCCTTGCCCCAGAGCCGTTCAACCTCCAGCAATCAGCCTCTAGAAGTTGTTGGCGCCGCCGGTGCCGCCTGTGCTGTTCTGCTTCTCGCCCGGCGATCCGGCACCGCCAGGGCTGAACCGGCCCACATTGCCCAGAAGCTGCTGCAGCACCGAGGCATTGTTGCCCGGTGACGGCGTGGCGCGGGAGACGACCGACACGTTCTGCGCGTCCTCGGGACCGCGATTTTCAATCTTTCGCAGAGTGCCGCCCTGGTCGAATGTCAGCAGCACAACCTGTTGGTCCCGCACCTTCTGGGTGCCGCCGATCACCGGCTTGGTCACTTCGCCGATATAGATCCAAGTATTGTCGTCGAACGTGGCGCGTGCGGTGGGGGTGCCGATCAGGGCCACGGCATCAGCGCGGCTGGACGTGTTGGGGACCAGCTGGGCCAGCAGTTCCGGGTCCACCTTGTTGCCGCGCGTCTGCGGCGGAAACGACATGAAATCAGGGGCGGCGCAGGCCGAAACGCTGGCGGCAAGGCTGGCGGCCAGCAGCAGGGCACGGAGCGGGCGGGCGGCGATAGGGCGCAAGCTGCTGGTCCTTGAGATTGACGCGGCACGGAGTGTCTTTGAGGGCGGACGGTTGCCTGTCGCCCCCTGGTCCTCCATCTAGGGTGCTACGAGCCGCACGTCACGCCCCAAATTGCGGAGCGGCGTCATGGGCGTGAAGGTTGGGACGCTGGGGGTTGCATGGGTCTTTTCGGTTTGAAGCTTTCCGGCCTGTTCGGTCGGGGGCGCACGGAGCGCAGTGGATATGAGCTGTACGGCCTGGCCGTGGCCGCTGCGCGCGATCCATATTTCTATGCCGAACTCGGCGTGCCGGACACGCTGGACGGCCGCTTCGACATGGTGGGGCTGCACGCCTTCCTTCTGATCCGCAGGCTTTCCACCGAAACGGGTGGCCAGCCGATCGCGCAGGCGGTGTTTGACGCGATGTTCAGCGACATGGACCTCAACCTGCGTGAAATGGGCGTGGGCGACCTGTCGGTCGGCCGCAAGGTGCGGGTGATGTGGGAAGCGTTCCACGGCCGGGCGCATGCCTATGCAGAGGCCATGAAGATCGGTCCTGAAGCATTGGCCGAGGCGTTGGAACGGAACTTGTGGCCGGGCGATGAACAGCGCCTGGCGGCTGGCAATCTGGCCCGCCTGGTCTATGCCCAAGACGCCCAGCTGCACCGTATCACCCTCGCCCAGCTTCGCGCCCGGCAGTCCACCGCGCCGCGGCTCTTTATTCCGCCATCTGAGGTTTTCGCATGATTGAGTCCATTCCGCCGGAACTCCACCGCCCCATCGCCACCGACCGTATTCCCGCCACCGGCATGGTTGTGGAGGTGCTTGCCTCGCCTGAGGAGCACAACGCCATCGCCGGCCGGCTTGAACTGGCGCAGGTCAAATCCCTGTATTGCCGATTCGCGCTGACGCGCCCCCTGGCTGGCGCCACCAAGCGCCGTGAGGGTGAGATCGTGGCAGAGTGCGATCTGCGCGCAACGCTGGTGCGCGAATGCGTGGTGTCGCTCGAATTGTTCGACGACGTGGTGGTGGAGCATTTCCGGGTGCGATTCGTGCCGGCCGGCAGCGAGTCGGACGATGAGGACCCCGAGGCGGATGATGAAATTCCCTACGAAGGCGCGGTGATCGACCTGGGCGACGCCTTGGTGGAGCAACTGGCGCTGACCATGGACCCCTATCCCCGCAAACCCGGGGCAGAGCTGCCGCCAGAGGCGAATGACATCGATCTGGGCCCGTTTGCCGCCCTGCTGGGGTTGAAACGGCCGGATTGAGACATCGTATTTCGACGTGCGGCTTGCAGCGCGATTGCCGCTCTGCTAGACCGCGCCGCTCGCGTTGTTGCCATTTTGTGACCTTGCGTGCTGCGCCAAATGTGGCGTTGTCGCGGGTTGCGCTGACCGGAGGGGCTTCGTCCCATGGCTGTTCCTAAGAGAAAGACTTCGCCTTCACGGGCAGGCATGCGTCGCAGCCACCAGGCTCTGACCACCGAAGCGCACGCTGAATGCGCAAATTGCGGCGAACTGAAGCGTCCACACCACGTGTGTGCGCATTGCGGGCATTATGACGGCCGTGAAGTCGTTGCTGCCGGCAAGGCCCTCAAGGGTGCGGTCCGCGTCTGACCCAGTGGGCGCACTTGCCGTCACGGCGGTGCGCCAACTTTGTCTGCGTGGCTTGTCGCCGTGTTGCTAAGGCAGCAACGCGTCATGCAATCCTGGTAAGCCCGGCCCTTTGGGGTGCATCCGGGCAGGGAAAGGTGTGGTTGTGACAGAAGCAATCGCGACGAGAGCGATAAGCGCAGATAAGGCAAACACTGTGGAAAAAGGCGTTTACAGCCTGGCCATCGACGCAATGGGGGGCGACCGAGCCCCTGATATGGTTGTCGAAGGCCTGGAGGTTGCTGCTGAGCGGCATCCGCTTGCACGATTTTTGTTGATAGGCGACGAAGCGCGCCTGACGCCTTTGCTGGCCCGCTTCAAGCGCGCCGCCAAGGCCTGCACGGTGCTGCACGCCGCCGACACCATTACCAACGACACCAAGCCCTCGACGGCGCTGCGCATGCGGCAATCCTCGATGCGGCTGGCAATTGACGCCGTGGCGCGTGGCGAGGCATCCGGCGTGGTGTCGGCCGGCAACACGGGCGCTTTGCTGACAATTGCCAAGATTGTCCTCAAGACCCTTCCAGGAATCGACCGGCCAGCCATGGCCGCAATCAGTCCTTCGGCCCGTGGCGATGTTGTGATGCTCGATCTGGGCGCCAACGTGCAATGCGACACCCGCAACCTCGTTGAATTCGCGGTGATGGGCGATGTGTTCGCCCGCACCGTGCTGGGTCTGACGGCGCCGACGATTGGCCTGCTCAATGTCGGATCCGAAGAGGGCAAGGGCGACGATACCTTGCGCCGGGCGGCAGACCTGCTGCGCGCCAGCCATATCGGTCCGCAATTTCACGGCTTCGTCGAAGGGCACGACATCGCTGCCGGCACCACCGATGTCATCGTGACGGACGGCTTCACCGGCAACATCGCCCTCAAAACCGGCGAGGGCGCGCTGAAGTTGATCGGGCAGTTGCTGCGACAGGTGTTTTCCGCCGGCATCGCGGCGCGAATCGGTTATCTGCTGGCGCGCCCCGGCCTGGACCGGTTGCGTGAATGGCTGGACCCGCGGCGCTACAATGGCGCCGTCATGCTCGGGCTGTCTGGCGTGGTGGTGAAATCGCATGGCGGCACCGATGCGCAGGGCTTTGCCCACGCGGTGGACGTGGCGATGGACATGGTGGTGCACCGTTTCAACGACCGTATGCGTGAGGGTCTCGGCAAGATCGTGGGCCTTCAGGCCCGTGCCGCTGAGGCGCTGTTGAGCGACAAGGGAACAGGATCTCAGGATGGACCAGGTATTGGCGGAATCTCGCCCCTCGCCGCAGCCGGCTGATGCGGGCGGCGTGATGGCAGGCGTTCAGGTGCGCAGCATCTTCGCCGGCATGGGCGGATATCTTCCGGACCGTATCGTTACAAATACCGAACTGGCTGCCAAACTCGACACATCCGATAGCTGGATCCGTGAGCGCACCGGCATCCACCAGCGCCATATTGCTGCCCCGCACGAGACCTGCGCCTTCATGGCGACGGCCGCCGCCCGCGCAGCCCTGGCCGATGCCGGGGCCGATGTGTCTGAGGTCGATGCCATCATCGTGGCCACTGCCACGCCTGACCAGGCCTTCCCGGCCACGGCCTTGCGCGTGCAGGCGGCCCTCGGCGCCACGGGCTTTGGCTTTGACCTCTCCGCCGCGTGCAGCGGCTTCGTCTATGCCCTCTCGGTCGCCGACAGTCTGATCCGCACCGGTTCGGCGCGCGGCGTGCTGGTGATTGGCTCCGAAGTCTATTCTCGTATCCTCGACTGGACCGATCGCAGCACCTGCGTGCTGTTCGGCGACGGCGCCGGGGCCGTGTTCCTGCGCGCCGGCCAGGGTGCTGGCACTGGAGAGGACCAGGGCATCCTGTCCACCCATCTGCACGCCCAGGGCGGATTGGGCGATATCCTGTATGTGGACGGCGCTGTGGGGCGGCCCGAATTGTCTGGCCATCTGGTGATGCACGGCCGCGAAGTGTTCCGCCACGCTGTCACCCGTCTGTCCGAGACGGTGTCAGAGGCGCTGGCCGCCAACAAGCTGGAGCAGAGCGCTGTCGACTGGCTGGTGCCGCACCAGGCCAATTTGCGCATCATCGACGGCATTGGCCGCAAGCTGGGCCTGCCGGCGGAGCGGGTGGTCGTGACGGTTGATCGCCACGCCAACACGTCCGCCGCCTCCATTCCGCTGGCGCTGGCCGAGGCTTGGGGCGACGGACGGATCAAGCGCGGACATCTTGTGTTGATGGAAGCGCTGGGCGGTGGCCTCACCTGGGGATCCGCCCTGGTCCGGATGTAAGGCGCGGGACTTAATAACCGCGATCAAACGTTTGATATCTGCGGGTTCTTGACGAAAGTTCACGTCTTGCCTAGCGTTTGGGTATGAACACTGTCATCCGCGCCCATCTTGCCGAAACGATCTATTCCCAGGTTGGGCTGTCTCGCAACGAGTCGGCCGACCTGCTGGAGACTGTTCTGGCGCGCATGAGCACGGCGCTGGAACTGGGCGAATCCATCAAAATCAGCGGGTTCGGGACATTTTCGGTGCGCCAGAAGGGCCGCCGGATTGGACGTAACCCCAAGACCGGCGTCGAAGTGCCCATCCTGCCACGCCGGGTTCTGGTGTTTCGGCCGAGCCAGGTGTTGAAGGCGCATGTCAATCATATGGCCGTGCCGGCTGACGGTGGCGCTGACGAATGACGGCAGAGCCGCCCGCAATAAATGATGCGGGCGTTCTGGCGCAGCAGCCTGACGCCAAATATCGCCCGCGGAAGGCGCCCAACGCTTTTCGCACGATCAGCGAAGTGGCTGATGATCTCCACATTCCGCAGCACGTGCTGCGATTTTGGGAAACCAAGTTTCCCCAGGTGAAACCCCTCAAGCGCGGTGGAGGACGCCGATATTATCGGTCGGACGATATTGCCCTGCTGCGCCGCATTTCGGGTCTGCTCTACGTCCAGGGATACACGATCAAGGGCGTTCAGCGCCTTTTGCGGGAGAGTGGCGGTCAATTGTCCGATAATATTCCCCCGCCCGCAGCCGACGAGAAAGAGGGAGCAGATACCCCGGTCGATGGCGGCCTTCCTGTGCGACAAACGCCTGACCCAGCCATCTCGCCCATCGTTCCACAGGATGTGCCGCTCGCGGCCCCCCACGAGGCGCGAGCGCCTGTCTCATCCCCCCAACCGGCAGCCATAGTAGCGGAATTGGAGCGGCTGCGCACGGTGCTGCGCGAGACGCTGCGCGATCTGGAAGATCTTCGCGCCACTCTTGGTTGATTTCATGCCGATCATGCGTTGCGGTGCGCGCGGGTGACTGCTATTGAACCTGCCGGCCGGTCGGAGCGTGGCGCAGCCTGGTAGCGCACTTGTCTGGGGGACAAGGGGTCGTGGGTTCGAATCCCGCCGCTCCGACCAATTCCCCCGCCGCAAATTCAAAAACGATTTTGGTTCCTTGAATGTCATGCTCATTTCGCTGGTGTGAACTGGCGTTGACACGCTGCTGTGCTAAATAGAGCAACGGCTTCGTGATGGGCGCTGAAGGAATGATGATGGATAGCATGGAACAAGCCGGTGCGGTCGCGGGCGCGAGCTCACAGAACGCACCGTTCAAGGCACGCAAAACGCTGATCTTTGCCAATGATAAATCCAGCGGCAAGACCACGGCTGCGAATGCTGTGATGGTGAGCCTGCTGCAGCGCTACCCGTTGCTGATGCGCGAAATCGATGTGCGCGAATACGAGCGTCATCCCCGCCTGAGCATGATCTTCAAGAAAGAAGACGGCTTCCGTACGGTCAGCCATCGCGATGCACGCAACGGTGCGGCGTTCGATGTGGCCCGTGCGCTGGCATATGATCCGAACGCCACACCATGGGACGACCTGTTGTATGATATCGGCGTTGGCAATCTGGTCGTCGATCTGGGGTCCAACACGTTCTCCGAAATTTGCCGGATTCTTGATGACGAGCCACGTCCCATCTTCCCCGAGGGCGGCGATCGCGTCGGCGTTGTGGTTCCGGTCACGACGGCGGCCGACAGCATCCAGTCGGCCATCACAGCGATCGACCAGGTCTTGTCGTGGGGGCAGCGCACGCATGTGTTCATCGCCGAGCAGGAATATCTGGGTCGGTTCACCGCCGATCTGACCGAGTGGAACACCTATCGCGAGCGCATTCTCGCCGCTGGCGGTTCGCGCGTGACGGTGGTGCGGGTGGAGAAGTTGCTGGTGGCCGATATCGGCTCGGTGGTGTTCCAGCGGATCGACAAGATCATGGAAAACGCCCAGGCGATGCTGCGTTCGGACAAGCTGACCGGGGCTGCGCTGTTGCGCGCCTTGCGGCAGGCACGTGCCGAGATTTCGTGGGGCAACCGGACGCTTGAGGCGATGAAGCCGGTGGCGGACTGGTTTGCCACCTGATGTGAGGATGTGGGGTCGGGCGGTGCCCGACCTACTCAGCAAAGAAAAAGGGCTTCACGCTTTTGGCGTGAAGCCCTTTTTTTGGGTTAGGCTGCGGCTTTTGCCTCGCGGCGACGGGCGTGCAGCACGAACTCGGTGTAGCCGTTCGGCTGGGCGCGGCCCTTGAACACCAGGTCGCACGCGGCGTGGAACGCGATGCCGTCAAAGCCCGGCGCCATCGGGGTGTAGAGTGCGTCGGATGCGTTCTGGCGGTCCACAACCAGCGCCATCTTCTTCATCGTCTCAAGCACCTGCGCCTCGGTGGTGATGCCGTGATGCAGCCAGTTGGCGATGTGCTGGCTGGAGATGCGCAGCGTGGCGCGGTCTTCCATGAGGCCCACATCGTGGATGTCCGGCACCTTCGAACAGCCGACGCCCTGGTCGATCCAGCGCACCACATAGCCCAGAATGCCCTGGACGTTGTTGTCCAGTTCCTGCTGCACTTCCTCGGGCGACCAGTTGACCCCCTCGGCGAGGGGGATGGTCAGCAGCGCATCCAGGCTGGCCGGCACGCGCTGTGCCAGTTCGACCTGACGGGCCGAGACGTCCACCTGGTGGTAGTGCAGCGCATGCAGGGTGGCGGCGGTAGGCGAGGGCACCCAGGCGGTGTTGGCGCCGGCCATCGGGTGGCCGATCTTCTGGGCCAGCATGTCGGCCATCCGGTCCGGCGCCGCCCACATGCCCTTGCCGATCTGGGCACGGCCGCGCAGGCCAGAGGCGAGGCCGACATCGACGTTGTTGTTCTCGTACGCGCCGATCCAGGCGGCGTTGCGCATCTCGGCCTTGCGCACCATTGCGCCGGCTTCCATCGAGGTGTGCATCTCATCACCGGTGCGGTCGAGGAAGCCGGTGTTGATGAACACCACGCGCTCCTTCGCGGCATGGATGCAGGCGGCGAGGTTGGCCGACGTGCGGCGTTCCTCGTCCATGATGCCCATCTTGATGGTGTTGCGCTCAAGGCTCAGCAGATCCTCGACGGCCGAGAACAGGTCGCGTGCATAGGCCACTTCCTCAGGGCCATGCATCTTCGGCTTCACCACATAGATGGAGCCGGCGCGGCTATTCTTGAGGCCTTCGCGCTTGTTGAGGTCGTGCATCGCGATCAACGACGTGATGGCGGCGTCCAGGATCGTCTCGGGGATCTCGGCGCCATCAAGCGTGACGGCATCGGTGTACATGTGGTGGCCCACATTGCGCACCAGCATCAGGCTGCGGCCGGCGACGGTGGCGGTGCCGCCATGCGGGGCGGTGTAGACCCGATCCGCATTCAACGTGCGCTGCAGGGTCTGGCCGCCCTTCTCGAAGCTGGCGGACAGGGTGGCGTTCATCAGGCCGAGCCAGTTGCGATACAGGTCCACCTTGTCGGCCGCATCCACGGCGGCAACGCTGTCCTCGAAATCCATGATCGTGGTGATCGCCGATTCCAGGATCACGTCGGCCAGGCCTGCGGGATCGGTGGCGCCGATGGTGTTGGTGCGATCGATCCGCAGTTCGATATGCAGTCCGTGATTGGACAACAGGATGGTGGCGGGGGCAGCCGCGTCACCGGTGTAGCCGATCAGGCGACCGGGCTGGGCGAGGGCTGGCACAAGCGCGCCATCCACGATGCTGTAGCCGGTCACGTCGGCATGGCTGCCGGTGGCGAGGGGGGCAGCGCTGTCGAGGAATTCCTTGGCGCGGGTGACGACGGCCGCGCCGCGGGCGGCGTTGAAGCCGCGGCCACGGGCGAGTTCGCCGGTCTCGGGCAGGGCGTCGGTGCCATACAGCGCGTCATACAGGCTGCCCCAGCGGGCGTTGCCGGCGTTCAGCGCGTAGCGGGCGTTGCTGACCGGCACAACCAGCTGCGGGCCAGCGATGTGGGCGATCTCGGCATCGACGTTGGACGTCTCGACGCTGAACGCCTCGGGGTGCGGCTGCAGATAGCCGATATAGGTGAGGAAGCTCTGATAGGTGGCGGCGTCGAAGGGCTTGCCCTTCATCTCGCGGTGCCAGGCGTCGATCTGGGCCTGCAAGGCGTCGCGCCGGGCCAGCAGGGCCGCATTGCGTGGGGCGAAATTGGCGACCAGTTCGGCAAAGCCTGCCCAGAAGGCATCGGCCTGAAGGCCGGTTCCTGGCAGCGCTTCGGAATTGATGAAATCTTTCAGCACCGGGCTGATTTTAAGCTCTTGGGCCATGAAGATGTCCTTAGGATTGGCGGGTCTGGGTTGTTCTGTTCGCCACGTTCGCGCTTGTCGAGAAGCATTCTGCTTTTGTGATGCGAATTCATTCTTCCATGAGGGTTCGTCATGCATCGAATCTGCATGACGGTCTTGGCAAAGCAACGCTGGTATGCGATGTTACCGTTAACATGCATGCTAGCATGCTTTGTTCTGGAAAAATCCAGGCGGTGGGGAAGGCGGCGGTTCAGGTGGTAGCGCGGGCGATAATTTCGAATGGCACAAGAATGCGTCCGGGGGTTGCCGCGCCCTGGATGCGTGCGAGCAATTGCTCGGCGGCCACGCGCCCTATTTCCGCGCCGTCCACCCGCACCGTGGTAATCGGCGGTTCGGAGCTGCGGCTAAGTTCGAAATCGCCAAAGCCGCAGATCGCCAGGCGCTCCGGCACCGCGATCGCGTGCAATCTGGCTTCGACAACCGCCCCGAACGCCACCAGATCCGACGTGCAGAACAGCGCCGTCCGGGCGCCCAGCTTGCTTGCGATGTCGCGCAACCCGTGCCGCCCGTCCTCGATGGAACTGGGCGACGACAGCACGCTTTCCGCCACGAGCCTGTGGCCATGATGCGCCACGCGGGCGACGAAGCCGTGCTTGCGGGCAGCGCCGCGCACGTCTGGCGCCGACAGGATGGCAAAGTCCGTGTGTCCCTGGGCCGCGAAGAAATCCGCCACGGCCGCGCCCACTTCCTCATGATCAAAGCCCACCAGAACGTCGGTCGGGTCCTCGGCGGTATCCCAGATCTCCACCACCGGCAGCCGGGATTCATGCAGCAGGCGGCGGATGTCGGGCGAACGACGGGCGCCGGTCAGCAGCAGCCCGTCTGGCCGGCGCGCCAGCACGGCGCGAATCTGCGCGTCCTCGCTGTCCGTGCTGTAGCCGGACAAGGCGAGCATGACGTGATAGCCGGCCAGACCCATGGCATCGGTGAAGGTCTGCACCGGCGCGCTGAACATCGGGCTGGCGATCGTGGGCACGATGGCCGCGATCATACGACTGCGGCGCGACGACAGGCCGCCGGCGATAAGGTTGGGCATATAGCCCAATTGTTCGATGGCGGCGCGCACGCGGGCGGCGGTTGGTTCGGAAACCCGGTCTGGCGTGTTGAGCACGCGCGAGACCGTCATCGGCGCCACGCCGGCCAGGGCCGCGACATCCGTGATCTTGACCGACGCTTTGGGTGCCCAGGACGTCTGGGCCGTTACCTTGTCGGTAAGCGTCCGGTTGGGCAATTTTTTATGCTCCCTGGTATCGATATACCGATAACCGTAAACTGTACTGAGTGGCTGCGTAAGACCACCATCAATAAGGCGAGGAAATAACATGACAGCGTTTAAATCGACACGTCGCGATGTACTTGCGGCGGGCGGCGGAATGGCCGCAGCGATGGCAGTGACCGCGGGCGGCCTTGGCCGCGCCAATGCGCAGGGCGCCATGGGCATCAACATCATCGACGCCGCCGGCAACCTGGCCCTCACGCGTCCTGGGTTCGAGGCGTTCGCCAAGGCCAATGCCAGCCGCATCAGCCGCATCACCTATACCTCGGCGCCGGCCCCCGAGATTCCAGGCAAGCTGCGCGCCCAGCAGGACGCCGGCCGCGTCGACATCGACCTCATCCTGGGCGGCAACGACGTCCTGGCCGCCGGCATCGAGTTGAAGCTGTGGGCGCCGTTGATGGCGGAATACGCCGCAAAGCTGCCCAAGCTCGACATCCTCACCCCCATGGCCGCCAAGTTGCAGACGGCAGCCGAGGGCCAGGCGCTGATCGTGACGGCCTGCCCGGGCGGCCCGATCCTGGAATACATGCCTGATCGCGTGAAGCAGGTGCCAACCACCGCCGAGGAACTGCTGGCCTGGTGCAAGGCGCATCCGAAGAAGTTCATGTACGCCCGCCCCGCCAATTCGGGTCCTGGCCGTGCCTTCATGATGGGCCTGCCGTATCTGCTGGGTGACAGCAATCCAAAGGACCCGGTCAAGGGCTGGGACAAGACCTGGGCCTATCTGGAGGAAATGAGCAAGTCGCTGGAGTATTATCCCACCGGCACCGGTGCGGTGATGAAGGAATTCGGCGAAGGCACGCGGGATATGATTGCCTCGCATGTCGGCTGGGATATCAATCCGCGCGTGCTGGGTGTGGTGCCGAAGGAAGCCGAGATTGCCACGCTGAAGGGGTTCCACTGGATCGGCGACAGCCACTTCATGTGCGTTCCCAAGGGTTTGCCGGCCGAGAAGATGTCGCTGGTGCTGGAGATGATCAGCTTCATGATGCTGCCGGCCCAGCAGGCCGTCACGTTCGACAAGGGCTATTTCTATCCGGGTCCCGCCGTCGCTGGCGTGACGCTGGCGATGGCGCCGAAGGAAAGCCAGGACGCGATCGCCGAATTCGGCCGCGCCAGCTACGCCAAGCTGATCGCCGAGACGCCGATCGAACTGCCGCTGGATGCGGCGGGTCTGGTCTATGCGTTCCGGCGCTGGGATGAACAAGTCGGCGCAAAGGTAGGAAAGTAACACCATGGCATTGCGGGATTTTCGGGCGCTGCGACTGGATGCGATGAGCCGAGACTTCGGTCTGCTCAACGCGCTGAAGGGAATCTCGCTAACGGTGAAGCGGGGCGAGTTTATCGCCCTGCTCGGCCCCTCCGGCTGTGGAAAGTCTACCGCGCTGAACTGCCTGGCGGGGCTGCTGCCGCTGTCGTCAGGCAGCATCTGGCTGGACGACAAGCGGATCGACACGCTTGGGCCGGAAAACCGTGGCTTCGGCATGGTGTTCCAGAACTACGCGCTGTTCCCGCACATGAGCGTGCGGAAGAATATCGGCTTCGGCCTGCGCATGCAGAAGCGCCCGAAGGCGGAGATCGATCGCCGGGTGGACGAGGCGATGCGGCTGGTGCGCCTCGGGCCGCAGGCCGACAAGCTGCCGGGTCAGCTTTCAGGCGGTCAGCAGCAGCGGGTGGCCATTGCCCGCGCCATCGTCGTCGAACCGCCCTTGGTGCTGATGGACGAGCCTCTGTCCAATCTGGACGCCAAGCTGCGCCTTGAGATGCGCGCCGAAATCCGCCGCATTCACAACTCCCTCGGCTGCGCCACGATCTATGTGACGCATGACCAGGACGAGGCGCTGTCCCTGGCCGATCGCATCGTGGTGCTGCGCGACGGCGAGATGCGTCAGGTCGGCACCCCCGCCGAATTGTATGCACGCCCGTCGCGTCCGGACGTGGCGGAGTTCATGGGTTTCCGCAACGTGCTGCCGACGACCGCCAGTTTTGACGGCGGCCTGAGCGTGCAGATCGGGCCGGCCAACCTGTGGGCGACCTCCGTCGACATCACCAAGCCGGGCCATGCCATCCTGGCGATCCGTCCGGAAGATCTGTCACCGCACCCGTATGGTCCGATCCAGGCCATCGTGCAGACCGCAGAATACCGCGGTCGCGACTTCTACGGCGTGGCCGTGACGGCGGAGGGAACGGACCTGTATTTCCGCTCCGAGGCCCGCGTGGTGGCTGGTGAAGTTCTGGCGCTCAGCGCTGATCCGTCCCGCGTTCTGGTGTATGCGGGGGCCGAATGAGCGACCTGCGCGCAAGCCTCGGGCGGCGGGGCATCGATGGGGTCACGCTGCTGCTGCTGCCGGCGATGCTGTTCATCGTGGCGCTGTTCATCTACCCGTTTCTCTACGGGCTGGTGCTGTCGTTCGAGCCGAAGACGGGGGGGATGTTCGCCAACTACATCCGCTTCTTCTCCGACCCATTCCTCTATGACACGGTGGGCAAAACACTGCTGATCGCGGTGCCGGTCACGCTGTTGAACGTGATCATCTCCGTGCCGGTGGCGTTGCGGATGCGACTGCTGCGCAACCCGCGTCTGCTGACCACCATCCTGGTCATCCCGATCACGCTGGGCACCGTGCTGGTGGCCGAGGGCATGTTGAACTATTTCGGCCCGCGTGGCTGGTTCAACCGGTTCCTGATCGAGTTCGGCCTGTCCGATAGCCCGATCCGCCTCATCCATAACTACTGGGGCGTGTTCCTCTCCCTTGTTATCACAGGATTTCCGTTCACCTTCCTGCTCACCTTGTCCTACGTGACCGGCATCGACCCGGCGCTGGAACAGGCGGGTGCGATGCTGGGCGCCAAGGGATGGCAGCGGTTCAAGACCATCATCCTGCCGCTGCTGGTGCCGGGGCTGGTCATCACCTTCTGCCTGTCCTTTGTGCAGGCGTTCTCGGTGTTTCCATCCGCCGTGCTGCTGGGGGCTCCGTCTGGCGCCACGCGGGTGATCTCGATCGCGGCCTACACGGCGGCGTTCGAGGAATACGACTACGCCATGGCCTCGGCCATCGCGATGATCATGGCGTTCGTGCAGGTGCTGATCGTGGGCGGGCTGCTGGGGCTGCAATCCCTGGTCTATCGCGGACCGGCCGGCGGCGGGAAAGGGTGAGAATATGATCCGTACACAAACCATCGGCTCACGTCTGTGGGCCTGGGCGGTCTGGCTGCTGGTAGGGTTCTTCATCGTCAATCTTTTGGCGTTGATCGCAACCGTGGTGGTGAACTCGTTCTCCACCCGCTGGTTCACCACCTGGCTGCCGGTTGGCTTCACCACCAAGTGGTATCTGTCGGCATGGGAGGAGTTCCAGTTGCCGGACGTGCTGTTCGCCACGTTCGAGGTGGTGGGCGCCGTGGTGCTGATCTCGGGCCTGCTCGGCGTGCCTGCGGCCTACGCCATGGCGCGGCGGGACTTTCCGGGCAAGCGCTTTGTCATGCTGCTGTTCCTGCTGCCGATGCTGGTGCCGCCGATCACGTTCGGCATTCCGCTGGCCACGGTGCTGTATAAGGCGGGCATCGCCGGTTCGGTCTGGGGCGTGATCCTGGCCAATCTGGTGCCCACCGTGCCGTTCGTGATCCTGGTGATGATCCCGTTCATCCAGCAGATCGACCCACGGGTGGAAGCCGCCGCCCGCGTGTTCGGCGCAGGCACCTTGCGCATGTTCATTCATGTGCTGGTGCCGCTGCTGACGCCTGGCATCCTGGCCGCCTTGCTGCTGGTGCTGGTGCGCACGATCGCGATGTTCGAACTCACCTTCCTCACCGCTGGGCCCACCAGCCAGACCTTGGTGGTGGCGCTATACTATGCCGTGTTCGCGGCGGGCGTGCGGGCCGGGCAGTCGGTGGATGCGATGGCGGTGGTCTATATGGTGACCACGCTGGCCTGGCTGCTGCTGGCGCTGCGCTTCGTCAACCCCACCCAGATCGTCACACGCGCCAAACGAGCCTAGGACTGCTTACCTGCTGTTCACGAATGAACCATGGCGCATTGGCACGATTTGTGTGCTAATGCGCCATGGCGAAACACAAGTTCACGGTGGGCGAGCGGGTTGAATTCACACCCGGTCGCTTCGACGGCAATGTTCCGCGCGGGGCATATACGATTGCGCGGCTGATGCCGAGTGAGACGGCGGATCTGCAATACCGGATCAAATCGGCACGCGACAGCCATGAGCGCGTTGTGCGGGAAAGCCAACTCCGCCCCAGCTGATCGCCGAGACTTGTGCCGCGTGACTTCATTCAGGTAGGACGATCATGGCCTTCAAGCCGAATTACAACCAGCAGCGCGCGGAGCGAAACCGTGCGAAGCAGGCGAAAAAAGACGAAAAGCAGCGCGACCGTGAAGAGGAAGTGGCCCGCCGCAAGGCTGGCCTGCCGCCCCTTGGCGAGCCCTCACTCGATGACGCCGAGCCGGCGCCGCTCACCGATGAGACCCAGAAATCCGCCGAATTGAACGAAGGAGGCCATGATGGCACCCCCGCGGCGTAAAATTGAAACCAGCTTTGTGTTCTTCGACGTCTATTATGTCGACGACAGCCGCACCTCGAACCGCAAGGTGCCTGCAACGGCCCTTGGTGGGCTTGACGGCGATGAACCAGCCCGTGCGATCATCGAAGCCCAGGACCGCGAGATCGGCCTCGCATCCGGTCGCCCGCGTCCGGACATCCGCTCGATTTCACGGACTCCCGCAAAGAAGAGCGAGCCAGTCTAGCGGTGGTCGGGCATCGCCCGACATCATGTAACGTCGGGTGTTGCCCGACCTACAGCGTTCGACGTACCGCATCCTGCCAGCCGGCATAAAGTCGCTGGCGGGATTCGGCGTCGCCGCTCGGCGTGAAGCGTCGGTCCAGGGCCCAGGACCGTGCGAATTCGGCAGGGGGCGGGCATAGTCCCGCCGCCAGTCCGGCCAGATACGCAGCCCCCAGCGCCGTTGTTTCCAGCACACGCGGACGGTCCACCGGGGCATCCAACTGGTCGGCCAGGAACTGCATGGTCCAGTCGCTGGCCACCATCCCGCCATCCACCCGCAAAACCGCCGGCTGTGCGTCTGGCCAGTCGGCGTGCATGGCGTCAATCAGGTCACGCGTCTGGAACGCCACCGATTGCAGGGCCGCGCAGGCGAATTCGGCTGGGCCGGTGTTGCGCGTCAGCCCGAACATCGCGCCGCGGGCCTCGGCATTCCAATGTGGGGCGCCCAGGCCGGTGAAGGCCGGCACCAGATAGACCGCCTGCGCGGGATCGGCCTGCCGCGCCAGAACCTCCGCCTGCGCTGCTTCCGGGATCATCTTCAGACCGTCACGCAGCCATTGCACGGCCGCCCCGGCCACGAAGATCGCACCCTCCAGCGCATAACGGCGAACGCCGCCCAACTGGCTGGCGATGGTGGTGAGCATGCGGTGCTCGGACGCCACGGCCTTCGTGCCGGTGTTCAACAGCAGGAAACAACCGGTGCCGTAGGTGGATTTCACCATGCCGGGCTCGAAACAGGCCTGACCGATGGCGGCGGCCTGCTGGTCGCCGGCGATGCCCATGATCGGGATTTCAGCACCGATAACGGCTGCATCGGTCACGCCGAACAGGCCTGAGCAGTCCCGTATTTCTGGCAGCAGGCTCGCCGGCACCCGGAACAGGTCCAGCAATTCGGGGTCCCATTGGCCAGAATGGATATCGAGCAGGGCGGTGCGGCTGGCATTGGTGGCATCCGTTGCATGCACGCGTCCGCCGGTCAGTCGCCACACCAGCCAGCAATCCACCGTGCCGAATGCCAGATGCCCGGCCTCGGCGTCCGCGCGGGCGCCGTCCACATGATCGAGAATCCAGGCGATTTTGGTGGCGCTGAAATACGGGTCCAGCAGCAGCCCGGTGCGGGCGGTGATCATCGCCTCATGCCCGGCGGCGCGCAGCTCTGCGCAGCGACCCGCGGTGCGGCGGTCCTGCCAGACGATGGCGTTGTGAATGGCCAGGCCGGTCCGGCGGTCCCAGATCAGCGTGGTCTCGCGCTGGTTGGTGATGCCGATCGCGGCAATCCGGCCCTTCCCGGCCGTCTGGGCGATCACCTCGCGCAGCACCGCCACGCTGTGCGCGATCAGATCCTCGGCCGCGTGCTCCACCCAGCCAGACGCCGGATAATGTTGCTGAAGGTCGCGTCGTGCGATGGCGACCGGCGCCAGATCCGGCGTCGTGAAGGCCATGGCGCGGGTGGAGGTGGTCCCCTGGTCGAGCGCCAGGATAAGAGCGGGCGGTTCCTGCGGCATTCTGTGTCCGAGTGGCAATTTGGCCTCTTGGATACACCAGCCGCAGGAATTCGTCAGCCCGTATGCGTCAGCCTTGAGCCAGCTTGCCCAGCAGCCGCACGTGGCTGCGCAGGCCATGGCGGAAGCATTCCACCTCAAACTTCTCGTTCGGGCTATGCACCTGGTCGTCGTTGAGGCCGAACCCCATCAGCAGGCTGTCGATGCCCAGCAGGCGGCGGAAACCTTCCACCACGGGAATGGACCCGCCACAGCCGATCATCACCGCAGGCTTGTTGTATTCATCGGCCAACGCCTCCTGCGCGGCAGCCACGAAGCTGCTGTCGGTGTTGATCTGAATGCCTGGGGCGGAGCCGAAGCTCTTGAATTCCAGTCGTGCATCCGCCGGCACGTTGGCCTTCATGAAGGCGCGGAAGCCCTCGGCGATGCGGGCCGGGTCCTGGCCCGGCACCAGGCGGAACGAGATCTTGGCGCTGGCTTCGGCGGCGATCACGGTCTTGCTGCCAATGCCCTGATAGCCGCCCCAGATGCCGTTGATGTCAGCGGTCGGACGTGTCCACAGCCGTTCAAGGGCGGCGCGGTCCACTTCGCCCGATGGCAGGCTGAGGCCGATATCGCCGAGAAACTTGCTCTCGTCGAACCCAAGCCGCTCCCATTGTTCGGCCTGCTCCGGCGTGACGTCGGTTACGCCGTCGTAGAAGCCGGGGATGCGGATATGGCCGGCCTTGTCGCGCAACTGGCCCAAGGCCTGGGTCAGCGCGTTGATCGGGTTGAGCGCCGAGCCGCCGAACATGCCGGAATGCAGATCGCGTTCCGCCGCGTGCAGGGTGACTTCCATATACACCATGCCGCGCAGGCTGGTGGTGAGGGCAGGGGTGTCGATGTCCCACATGCCGGTGTCGGAAATCACCGCGATGTCGGCCTTCAGTTCAGCCGCGTTGATCGCCACGAAATCATCGAGGTTGGGGCTGCCGATTTCCTCCTCGCCCTCGATCAGCACGGTGATGCGCACAGGCATGCTGCCGGTGGCATCGTGCCAGGCGCGGAAGGCGGACAGCCACATCGCCACCTGGCCCTTGTCGTCCACCGCGCCGCGCGCCACCACGCGCTTGCCGTGCGGGCCATCGACCACAACCGGCTCGAACGGCGGGCTGGTCCACAGTTCGATCGGGTCGGCCGGCTGCACATCGTAATGGCCGTAATACAGCAGATGCGGCGCGTCGCCTCCGGGGCCAGGGTGATGCGCCACCACGATCGGATGGCCGGCGGTCTGGCGGATCGTCACCTGAAAGCCAAGCTGCTCCAGATCGGTTGCGGCGAATTTGGCAGCGCGGCGGCAATCGGCCTCATGGGCCGGTTGGGCGCTGATGCTGGGGATGCGCAGCCAGTCCAGCCAGCGCGCCATGGAGGCATCAAAGCTGGCATCGGCTTTCGCCAGCACAGTGTCGGTCAGGCTCATGGCGCTTTGTCCTTGTTTTGGCCGTAGGATGCATAGCGGGCGATGGCCGCTTCCATTTCAACGCGCGTCAGCAGGCGCGGCGTGCCGGCGGCGAGGGTGAGCAGATATTGCCGGCACAACGCCTCCAGCCGAATAGCGGCGGAGAGGGCGGCCGCAGGGCTGGCAGCGTGGCAGATCATGCCGTGATTGGCGAGCAGGCAGGCTGATCGGCCAGCGATGGCAGATGCCGCCAGCCGCGCCAGTTCAGGCGTGCCGAACGTGACATAAGGCGCGCACCGCACGTCCTCACCACCGAATTCGGCGATGTTGTAATGAAACGCCGGCAACGGCAGGTTCAGGCAGGACAGCGCCGTGGCATGGTCGGAATGCGTGTGCACGATCACCATCGCCGCCGGATCGGCCGCGTAGATGGCCGCGTGCAGTTCCCATTCCGAGGACGGCCGCCTTTGGCCTTCGTGGTGGCCGGCGAAATCCATGGCGACGATGTCACTGTCTGCCAGCGTGTCAGCGTCACAGCCGGTTGGGCTGATCAACATGCCGGCGCCATGCCGGGCGCTGACATTGCCGCTGCTGCCGATCAGCATGTCGCGCGCCGCCAACGCGCCATAAAGCTGCACAAGCGCCGCACGCATCACTTCAATCCCTGGGCAGGCCCGCCATCCCGGCGCGGATCGGACCGACCGGACCAGCCATCGGCGCCGCGCAGCAGCAGGGCGTTGCCGGTGTTGATCGGCTCCAGTTCCACCCGGTGGCCAACCGCTTCCAGAGCCGGCTGTAGCAAAACCGCCTCAGTGCCAGCCTCAAGGGCGATATGATCCGGGTTGGAGGCATCGATATGCCCGGCGGCGAGCGCCTTCTGGGGCGTTTGGCCGCCCACAAGCACGCTTGTCAGCGCCATCGCCATCGTGTCCGGGATCATCGGCCCACCGGCGCCACCCCCCACCAGGAGCGGCTTGCCGCCGGCATCGAGCACGATCACCGGGGCGATCGGCGACACCGGCCGCTTGCCGGGCTCCATCTCGTTGGCGTAGTGGCCGCCCTTTTCCGGCAGGGCGGTTGGCGGCGGTGGTGCGAAGTTCAGCAAGGCGTTGTTGAACACCATGCCGAGGGCCCCGATCCGGGCGCCGAAATGCAGGTTGATCGTGGTGGTCATCGCCAGCGCCCGGCCGCTGCCATCAATGACCGCAATCGTGCTGGTGGCGGATTGAGGGGCATGCGGATCGTCGATCACGGCGCGTGCCTCGACGAGTTCGCCAGCACGGGGGCGGGTGATGGTGGTGGTCGGGCTGATCAATGCGGCCCGTTCCTTCAGGTAATCCGGCTCCAGCAACTCCTCCACCGGCACATCCACAAAGGCCGGATCGGCCAGATGACGACGTCGGTCGGCCTCGGCGAGGCGGCTGGCTTCCACGAACGGATGCACGAAGCTCGGGTCCGCCGCGTTGCCCGGCGGCACCATGCCCAGGATCTGCAACATCACGATCCCGCCCATCGAGGGCGCCTGGGCCGTGCAGATCTTCATCGCCTGCCACGGTGCGCACAGTGCGTGGTCGATGCGGGGGGCGGCCTTGAGAAGATCGGCCTGGGTGATGCGTGACACGCGCGGTCCGCGCCCCAGGGCGTCGAGCAATTCCGCCATGCCACCATCTGCCCAAAGCCCATCCGGCCCAAGCCTGGCCAAACGATTGAGCACGGCGGCATAGGCGGAGTTGCGGAAGAGGGCACCCTCCGCGATCACCTGTCCGTCTGCTGCCAGATACGGCAGTCGCAGGGCGCCGAGCGCCATGTCTGCACCGGGCTCTACCAGAATATCATGCAATTGCTTCGGCATCGGCGCGCCGTTGGTGGCCAGCGTCTCGGCGGCGGTAAACAATTGCGCCCAGGGACGTTTGCCCTGTGCCTGGTGCGCCGCCCACAGCGCGGGCAGCACGCCGGGAACACCCACGGCCCGGGCGCTGAACGCCATGTCGCGTGGGTCCAGCAACGTGCCGCTGCGCCCCACCGACACCGACCGCGTCACCGATTGCGGGGCGGTCGCCATGCCGTCGAAGCTGTCAACTTCGCCGGTTTGAGGGTTGTAGATCAGCACCACCGTGCCGCCGAGGAAGCCAGAAGCCTGCGGCTCCACCAACCCCAGCATCGCCTGCACAGCAATCGCCGCATCGATGGCGCTGCCGCCCGCCCGCAGGATGTCCAACCCGGCCGCTGTCGCCAGCGGATGGGCCGACACCACAATGCGGCTGGCGCCATGATCGATGGCATCGGTGGAGGCTGTCCCCCCTGGGGCCATGCAGCCACCCAGCAGGGCGGCCAGTGCCAGCACGCCCCACCGCAGCGATCGATCCATCATCAACGCCACCCGATCAGGCAGCGCGTGCCGCCTGCAGGGCCGACCACACGCGCTGCGGCGTGGCCGGCATGTCGATATGCGGAATGCCGAATTCGCTCAGCGCATCCGCCACCGCATTCATCACCGCCGGCAGACTGCCCGCACAACCAGCCTCGCCGCAGCCCTTCACGCCCAGGGAGTTCGTCTTGGCTGGCACCGGATGGCTGGCGAAGGTGAAGCCCGGCGCATCCACGGCGCGGGGCAGCTGGTAATCCATGTAGGAGCCGCTTAGAACCTGACCGTCCTCGTCATAGACCACCGACTCGCACAGCGCCTGGCCGATGCCCTGCACGATGCCGCCATGCGCCTGGCCTTCGACCAGCATGGGGTTCACCAGCACGCCGAAATCGTTGACGGTGTCGTATTTCACCACCTCGATCACGCCGGTCTCCGGGTCCAGTTCGATTTCGGCGATGTGGCAGCCGTTCGGGAAGGCCGACGGCACGCCGGCGAACACCAGTTGCGCATCCAGCGTGGCCACGCTGCCGTCGGAAAGGGTGATCCCGGCGAGAACCTTCTCGGCCAGTTCCATGATGCCGATGCTGCGATCGGTGCCGACGATGCTGAACCGCCCGCCACCGAACTCGATATCCGCCGATGCGGCCTCAAGCACATGGGCCGCCACCTTGGTGCCGTTCTCGATCACCTTCTCGCTGGCGGCGATGATCGCCGAGCCGGACTGCATGATCGAACGGCTGCCACCGGTGCCGCCGCCGGCGATCAACTGGTCGCTGTCGCCCTGCATCAGGCGGATGCGCTCGAACGGCACGCCCAACTGCGCGGCGAGCACCTGCGCGAACGGCGAGGCATGGCCCTGGCCGTAATCCAGCGTGCCGGTGAGGATGGTCACGGTGCCGTCCGCCTCGAAGCGCACGCCGCCCATTTCGTTGCCGGCAGGGGCGGTCACTTCCAGATACTGGCCGATGCCACGGCCACGCACGCGGCCGCGCTGGCGGCTTTCGGCCTTGCGGGCCGAATAGCCGTCCCATTCGTTGGCGATCAACACCTCCTCCAGCAAGGCCGGGAAGTCGCCGCTGTCATAGATCATGCCAGACGGCGCGGTGTAGGGGATGGCGGACGGATCGATATGGTTGCGGCGGCGCAGTTCGATCCGGTCGATGCCCATCTCGCGGGCGGCAGTCTCGACCAGCCGCTCCATGTAGTAATTGCCCTCCGGCCGTCCGGCGCCACGATAGGCACCCACCGGGGTGGTGTTGGTGAACATGCAGCGCGACGACACCTCCACCAGCGGGGTGCGATAGACGCCGATGATGTTCTTCACCGTGTTGCTGGTGGGCGGAATGGTGGTGGAGTTGGACAAATAGGCGCCCACATTGCCGTAGCCGGTCACGCGCAGCGCCAGGAAGTCGCCCTCGGCGTCCAGCGCCAGTTCGCAGGTCATGTCATGGTCGCGGCCGTGGCTGTCGGACAGGAACGATTCCGAGCGGTCATCGGTCCATTTCACCGGGGCGCCGAGCAGGCGCGCGGCGGCGAGGGTACAAATATATTCCGGATAGACCGACGCCTTCATGCCGAACGACCCACCGACATTGCCGGTCAGCACGCGCATCTTTTCCACCGGCACGTCCAGGATGGCGCGCAGGCCCTGCCGCATGCCGAACACGCCCTGGCAGCCAAGACGCAGCACGAACGCGCCGGTCTCGGCGTCAAAATCGGCAATCGCCGAGCGTGGCTCCATGGCGGCCACCACCACGCGGCTGTTGCGCAAATCCAGGCGGGTGACGTGCGCCGCCTTTGCAAAGGCGGCGCTGACCATGGCGGTGTCGCCATAATGGAAATCAAGCACCAGATTGCCCGGAACGTCCTCATGCACCAACGGTGCCGAAGCGGCATCGGCGGCACGGGCGTCGGTGACGGCAGGAAGGCTGTCGATCTCGGCGAACACCGCTTCGGCTGCGTCTTTCGCCTGTATGGCGGTGTCGGCGATCACCATGGCGATCGGATCGCCGACATAGCGCACATGGGTGCCAGCCAGGGCGTATTGCACGGGCTTGGGTGTTGGGCTGCCATCGCGGTTGGCGCCGGCCACATTGACCTGCATCGGCTTGATGCCGGCGGCCTTCAGGTCGGCCTCGGTGAGGATGGCGCGCACGCCCGGCATGGCGCGGGCCTCATCGGTGTGCAACGCCGTCAGCACGCCATGGGCCACGCGGCTGCGCACCATCACGCCATAAAGCTGGCCGGGCACATTGAGGTCGTCGGTGTAGCGGCCTTCGCCGCGCAGCAGGGTTGGGTCCTCGAAGCGGGAGACGGATTGACCAATGGCAAAACGGTCCGCAGGCAAGGAGGCGTGATCAAACGGAGCGTTCATGGCAATGGTTCTCGCTGCTGGAGGCTTGGAAGTTATCTTACGATATGGTGTGTCAGCCCGTCCTGTAACCCCATGATCGCCTTCATCGGCGCCATGACAGGCTGCCAACGACGCCCATGACGGCCAGAACGGCCAAAATAAGCCCGACCACGCCCGGCCAGCCAGCATGATGCCACAGCCAACCCGGCGCCACGCCGCCGACCGATCCACCGATATAGAACACCGTTACATAAAGCCCCACGGCCGAGGACCGCGCCCGCGTGACGGTGGCGCCGATAAAGCCGAGCGACAGCGCCTGCACCACGAACAACCCGCCGGTCACCAGCGCCAGCCCGGCGATGACAACCGCCAACGTGCTAGACAGCGTCAGCAACAGGCCACAGGCGGCACACAGCAGCGCCAGAACCAGCGCGCGCCAACGGCCGATCGATACCGCCACGCGTGTGGCGAGCGGAGCCGTGACCATGCCCAGCAGATAGACCGCGAACACTGACCCCAAATGGGTTGGCGACAGGCTGAACGGCGGGTCCGCCAGGTGAAAATTCACGAAGGTGAAACATGCCACCGTCGAGAACAACATGCCGAAGCCAATGCCGCAGGTGGCCAGCAGCCGGCGGTTGCGCAGATGTTCGCCGTAAGCCTGCAACGTGGCGCCAAGCCCGCCGACCACCGCACGGAATCGCTGTTCGCGCGGCATCGCCCAGGCCACGAACAGCGCCCCGCAGGCAGTCAGCGCCGCCAACACCAGGAACACTGCCCGCCAGCCCGCCATGTCGGCCACCAACCCGCCGATGAACCGGCCCGAAAATCCCCCGAAGATGGTGCCCGAGGCATACAGGCCGGAAACCTTTATCGCCTCGGTCCCGCTGCATTCATCGGCGACATAGGCGACGGTGACGGTGAAGATGAACGGCAGCAGCATGCCCTGCAGGAAGCGCCAGATCAGCAAGGATTCCAGCCCGGCACTGGTCGCCACCAGCAAGGTTGGCACAATCACAGCCGCACAGGCGCCCACGATCAGCCGTTTTCGCCCAAAACGATCGCTGATCGCCCCCGCCACGGGCGCCATGAGCGCCACCGCGAGCAAGGTCACGGTGATCGAAAGCCCGATCCGGGTGGCCGAACTGCCAAGATCGTCCGCCATCACCGGCAGAAAGGCCTGCGGGGTGTAGAGGTTCACGAAGGTCATGAAGCCTGCCACGAACACGCCGGCGGCACGTTTGGTGGCAATCTGCATCGGTTAGGGCAGCCCCATGATGGCGCGACACGCCGGCGGCAGCACAACGGGCTTGGCCGGCGTGGCAGGGGCGGTGGATCTCGGCGCATCCAGCCGGTCGAACCACCATTGCAGCGAGGCGTCGCAGCCATCGCCGGGGGGGGGAGGCGGCTGGTCGACGCATTGCGGCTGGCCGGCGGGGCAGGCGAAATGAAGGTGCATATGGGAGGCGTGGCCATACCAGGGGCGCACGCGCTGCAACCAACTGCGATCGCCCGTCACGCTCTGGCACAATTGCCGCTTGATGGCGGCGTTGACGAGCACACGGTCCACCCCTGGCTGGGTGGCGGCCAGGCGCAGCAACGTGACGTGTTCAGGTCGCCACAGCCCGGGCTCGATGCCGCGCTGGTCGGACCGCACCAGGCTGGGCGGCTCCATCTGCTCGCGCGCCTTCACCGGCAGAACCGGATGTGGCCCGGCCACGTCCAGCCACACATCGGCATCCAGCCCGCGTTGGTGGCTGGCATGAACGCCCGCCATCGGCCCGCCGCGCGGATCGGAAATATCGTTCATATAAAGGTCTGGCAGTCCCGCCGCATGTGCCCGCATCGCCAGCGATTGCAGCGCGGAAATCACCGCCGGATGCCCCCAGAACGTGCTGCGGGAAACCCTGATGGTCTGCATGCCTGGCGCGGTGTCGGGCAGGCGTATCGCCCCCGCGATGCACCCGGCATCGCCGGCGCCGATGATGCGGGCCGGGCCGGGGGCGGGGGTGGGCGGGCCGGATGCCAATGCCCCCGTCGGCAGCAACACCGCCAGCAGCAGCCATCGTGCGATCATGGATCGATGCCGGTGGCGGGAATGGCCAGATAGGCGAGCCGCTTCATCTCCTTGCGCCCGCGCGCCACGCTGGCCAGCACCAGGCCGCTGGAAATCAGCAGAAATGACAGCAGCACCAGCCCCACCGCCAGCACCGCACTCGGCAGGCGCGGCACCATCTGGGTTTCCAGGAAGGTGATGATCACCGGGAAGCCGATCACCAAGCCCAGCGCCAACAGAAGGACTCCGACAATCCCGAAAAACTCCAAAGGCCGTTCGTTCTTCACCAGCATCATGATGGTGTTCAGGATGCGGATGCCGTCCACATACGTGCGCAGCTTGGATTCGGAGCCGGGCGGACGCTCCCGATAGGCGGTCTCGATCTCGCCCAGCGGCATCGACAGTTCAAGCGCATGGACGGTGAACTCGGTCTCGGTCTCAAAGCCCGACGCCATGGCCGGAAACGACTTCACGAACCTGCGGCTGAACACCCGGTAGCCGCTCAGCATATCGGTGATACGGTCGCCAAACACAGCGCGCACGGCGCCTGTCAGCATCCAGTTGCCGAACCGGTGGCCGGGGCGGTAGGCCGCCTGGATCGTCGTCACGCGGATGCCGGTCACCATGTCGAGCCTGTCGCGCAGCAGCATGTCCACCATCTCGGCGGCCACGGAGGCGTCGTAGGTGTCATCGCCGTCCGCCATCACATAGACGTCGGCCTCCACATCGGCGAAGGCGCGCGCCACCACGTGGCCCTTGCCCTGCTGGCGCTCGGTGCGCACCACCGCGCCGGCAGCAAGGGCGATCTCACGGGTGCGATCAGACGAATTGTTGTCATAGACGTAGATCACCGCATCCGGCAGGGCTGCCCGGAATTCCGCCACCACCTTCGCGATAGCAATTTCTTCGTTGTAGCACGGCAGGATAACGGCCAGGCGCATAGGGTTCGCTTTCACGTTATGAGCGATCGTCGTCAGGCGGCAGAATCGGTGTCATCACCGCGTTCGTATCTTTATCATTTGAACACGATTTTGCGCGAAAGCCCGAAATTGACGAACATGCCCGCCGCCGTGCCCGCCCCGGTGGCCAGCACCGGGTAGTCGACACAGAGCGTGCTGGTCGCCACCAGAATGAAGAACGTGCCGCGGTTCAGCACGAAGCCCACGGAATTCACCGCCAGGAAGCGCAACCATTGGGCGCCCGCCGAGCCGCTGCCCTGGCCGCGAAACGTCCAGATCCGGTTGACGGCCCAGGTCACGGTCGCCGCCGCCGGGAACGCCAGCGCGCCCGCCCAGTTCAGCCCCACCGAGCCGCGCAGTCCATAGACAACCGCGTTGTCGACGATGAAGCCAAGGCCGCCGACGGTGCCGAAGCGAAGGAACTGCGCCAGCAACGGCCAATGGCGGGAGATGCTCTGCTGCCGGATGTTCAATGTCATACCCGGGTGCCTAGCGCCGATGAACGGGAATGGGAAGTGGCGCTGCTTGCGGGCGGCATCGCGTCCTGCCATCGTCGTTACATAACTCTCCAGGTGGAGTAAGGGACATGAAACGTCGCAGTTTTCTGGCCGCAAGCACGGTCGCAATCGGCGCCAGCAATCTCGCCGCACCCTCTCTTGTGCGGGCGCAGAGCAAGACCACACTCAAATTTATCCCGCAATCGGATCTGTCCGTCATCGATCCGCATTGGACGACGGCGTATGTGACGCGCAACCACGGTTACCTGGTGTTTGACACGCTGTATGGCCAGGACAGTTCCTACGCCGCCCATCCGCAGATGGTCGCCGGCCACACGATCGAGAACAATGGCCTGCTGTGGAACCTCACGCTGCGCGACGGTCTGAAATGGCATGACGGCACGCCGGTTCTCGCGCGCGATTGCGTGGCAAGCATCCAGCGCTGGGCCAAGCGCGACGCGTTCGGCGGCGCCCTGATGGCGGCCACCGACGAATTGTCAGCACCCGACGACAAGACCATCCGCTTCAAGCTCAAGAAGCTGTTCCCGCTGCTGCCGGACGCTCTCGGCAAATCCCCCACCGTGATGCCGGCGATGATGCCCGAGCGCCTGGCCAAAACCGACGCCTTCACCCAGGTGCAGGAAATGGTCGGCTCTGGCCCATACCGCTTCGTGGCCAACGAACGCGTGACCGGCGCCAAGGTGGTCTATGCCCGCAACGAGGCCTATGTGCCCCGCCCGGACGGCATCACCGACTGGACCTCCGGCCCCAAGGTCGCGCATTTCGACCGCGTGGAATGGACCACCATCCCCGACCCCGCCACCGCCGCCGCCGCCCTGCAATCGGGTGAGCAGGATTGGTGGGACTACGCCGCCGCCGACCTGCTGCCGCTGCTGAAGCGCGCCCGCGGCGTGAAGGTGTCGGTGCAGGACCCGTCCGGCCAGATCGCCATCATGCGGATGAACCATCTGCAGCCGCCGTTCGACAACCCCGCCATCCGCCGCGCCATCCTCGGCGCCGTGGAGCAGGCGGACGTGATGCAGGCCGTGGTCGGCACCGACCCCGGCATGTGGCGCGACAAGGTGGGCGTGTTCTGCCCCGGCACACCGTTTGCCACCGATGTCGGCCTCGATGTGCTGACCGGCAAGCGCGACTTTGACAAGGTGAAGGCCGATCTGAAGGCCGCCGGCTACAACGGCGAGAAGGTCGTGCTGATCGTGGCTGCCGACTTCCCGGTGCTGAAGGCGATGGCCGATGTGGGCGCCGATTTCCTCACCAAGGCCGGCATGAACGTGGAATACCAGTCGCTCGACTGGGGCACCGTGCTGCAACGCCGCACCCGTAAGGACCCGCCTTCGGCTGGTGGCTGGAGCATCTTCTTCACCGCCTGGGCCGGCACCGACATGCTCAACCCGGCCGGCCACCTGTCGCTGCGCGGCAACGGCGAGACGGGCTGGTTCGGCTGGCCCACCAGCCAGAAGATCGAGGATCTCCGCAACGCCTGGTTCGACGCGCCGGACGTGGCGACCCAGAAAAAGCTGTGCGAGGACATCCAGCGCCAGGTGCTGACCGATGTGCCGTATGTGCCGCTCGGGCAGTACCTCCAGGCAACGGCGTATCGCGATTCGCTGACCGGGGTGAACAACGGGTTCGCCATGTTCTGGAACGTTAAGCGGGTATAGTTTCTGTCGTTTCGGCGAACCAATCCAAAACCGTTAAACGGTTTTAGCCTTGTCTCATCAGCGTCCCGCGTCGATGCTCACCCTCGTGGCGTGATGTCATCCAACGCGGGGCGCATATGAAACGTAGAGCATTCCTGGCCACCGGGGCGGCCGTTCTGGCGCGCCCCGCCATCGCCCAGCCTGCCCAGGTGCTGCGGATGGTGCCGCAGGCGAACCTCACGTCGCTGGACCCGATCTGGACCACGGCCAACATCACCCGCAACCACGCCTTCATGGTCTACGACACGCTGTATGGCCTTGATTCAGGTCTGAACCCGCAGCCACAGATGGCAGCCGGGCACGTCATTGAGGATGACGGCCGGCGCATCATCATCACGCTGCGCGACGGCCTTGTTTTCCACGACGGCGCCAAGGTTCTGGCACGAGATGCCACGGCCAGCATCAAGCGCTGGATGGTGCGCAACGCCTTCGGCCAAAAGCTCGCCACCGTGACGGACAGCGTGACGGCGCTGGACGACACAAGCCTCGAATTCCGCCTCAGCCGACCGTTCCCGTTGCTGTTCAACGCACTGGCCGCGATTGCCTCGGCCTGTTTCGTGATGCCCGAGCGGATCGCGCAGACCGACCCCTACAAGCAGATCACCGAAACCATCGGCTCCGGCCCGTTCCGCTATCTGGCCAGCGAGTTCAATTCCGGCAGCTTCGTGGCCTACGCCCGCAATGAGCGCTACGTGCCGCGCGAAGCGCCCGCCAGCTTCACCGCCGGCGGCAAGCGCGTCTATTTCGACCGGGTTGAATGGCGCATCATCACCGATGCCGCCACCGCCGCCGCCGCCCTGCAGAACAACGAGATCGACTGGTTCGAGCAGCCGCCGCCGGAATTGCAGGAGCTGATGGCGCGCAATCGCAACATCGCCATCGAACGGATCGATTCCCGGCCCAACCCGGCCATGCTGCGGCTGAACCATCTGCACCCGCCCTTCGACACCAAGGAAGCCCGCCGAGCCTTGCTGCCGGCGATCGACCAGACCGATTTCATGGCCTCCATCGTGGGGCCCGACCCCGCCGGCTTTGCGCCAATCGGCGTGTTCACCCCTGGCACGCCGCTGGCCACCATGGCCGGCATGGAGGTGCTGACCGGCCCCCGCAGCCTGGACCGGGCGCGCGGCCTGTTGCGGGACGCCGGGGCGCTCACCCCGCGCATGCGCCTGATTGGCCCCACCGACATTCTGGCCCCCGCCGCGATGACGCAGGTGGCCGGCGCGCTGTTCAAGGATCTCGGCTTCAACATGGACTTCGCCCTCAGTGACTGGGGCACCGTCATCCAGCGCCGCGCCTCGCGCGAGCCGGTGGAGAAGGGCGGTTGGTCGGCCTTGCTGACAGCGTTCGGCAGCTTTGACTGGATGGACCCGGCCGGCCACCCGGTGGCCCGCGGCAACGGCAAGGACGCCTGGTTCGGCTGGCCCACCATTCCCAGACTGGAATCATTGCGTGATTCATGGTTCGAGGCGCCGAACCTGGCAACCCAGCAGAGCATCGCGGCCGACATGCAGCGCGTGGTGCTCGATGAAGTGCCTTTCATCCCGGTGGGTGCCTATTATTCGAACACCGCCCTGCGCCGAAACCTCACCGGCCGCGTCACCGGCTTCGCCATGTTCCACAACCTCAAACGCACGTAGGTCGGGCACCGCCCGACATGTCGGCCGCTGCCCGCCGGATGGTTTGCATGTCGAACGGCACTTGCGGCATGGCTAACATGCGCTAGGCTCATGCCATGACGATAAAGGCACGGCGCTTGCAAAGCATTTGCTGGATTGCCTGCTCGACCACGAAGACATGAGGGATGCCTGCACCATGAAGCGTCGTACACTGCTCAAATCCGCTGCCGCTGGCGGCGCTGTTCTGGCTGCTCCAAATCTGGGCATGGCGCAGAACGCCCGCGTTCTGCGTTTCATCCCGCAGGCTAACCTGTCCTCGCTCGATGCCGTGGCCGGCACGCAATATGTGGTGCGAAACGCGGCCTTGATGGTGTGGGAGACGCTGTATGGCGTTGATTCCACCAACACGCCCCGCCCGCAGATGGCCGAAAGCCATGAGGTCAACGCCGACTTCACCGTGTGGTCGTTTACGCTGCGCCCCGGCCTGAAATTTCATGACGGCGAGCCGGTTCTGTCCAAGGACGTGGTCGCCAGCCTCAAGCGCTGGATGGTCCGCGACACGATGGGCCAGCAGATCCTGGCGCGTCTCGATGCGCTGGAGGCGATCGATGACCGCACCGTGCGCTTCCGCCTCAACAGGCCCTTCAGCAAGATGCTGTTTGCCGTCGGCAAGTCCAACGCCCCCGTCGCGTTGATCATGCCGGAGCGCATCGCCAAGACCGACCCGTTCCAGCTCATCAAGGAATATGTCGGCTCCGGCCCGATGAAGTTCAACACCGCCGAATGGGTGCCCGGCTCGAAGGCCATCTTTGAGAAGTTTGACGGCTACAACCCCCGCCCCGAGGTTGGGGACTGGCTGTCCGGCGGCAAGCGGATGAACTTTGACCGTATCGAATGGATCATCATTCCGGACGCCGCCACGGCCGGCGCCGCCCTGCAGAACGGTGAAGTGGACTGGTGGGAAAACCCCATCGCCGACCTGGTGCCGCTGCTCAAGCGCAACCGCAACCTCAATGTCGATATCGGCGATCCGCTCGGCAACATCGGCAGCTTCCGCATCAACCATCTGAACGCGCCGTTCAACGACGTGCGGGTACGTCGCGCGGTGATGATGGCGTTGAGCCAGACCGACTACATGCAGGCCGTGGCCGGGGACGACACCAATCTGTGGAAGACCTGCCCCAGCTTCTTCACGCCGGGTTCGGCGATGTACACCGAAGAAGGCGGCGAAATCCTGAAGGGCCCGCGCGACTATGAGGGTGCGAAGAAGCTGCTCAAGGAAGCCGGCTACAACGGCGAGAAGATCCGCCTGATCGTGGCCACCGACGTTGCCATCACCAAGGCCGAAGGCGATGTGACGGCCGACCTGCTGCAGAAAATCGGCATGAACGTCGATTACGTGGCCACCGACTGGGGCACCACCGGCACCATCCGCGCCAAGAAGGACCCGGTGGACAAGGGCGGCTGGAACATCTTCCACACCTGGCATGCAGGCGCTGACTGCATCAACCCCGCACCTTACACCGCGTTGGATGCCGGCGGCGACAAGGCCTGGTTCGGCTGGCCGAAATCGGATGCCGTGCAGAAGGGCATCTCGGACTGGTATGCAGCGCCTGACGCAGCCGCCGAAAAGAAGGCCATCGTGGACATCAACAAGGCGTCGTTCGACAACGTCACCTACATCCCCACCGGCTTCTTCCTGCAATACACCGCCTGGCGCAAGAACGTGTCCGGCATCGTGAAGTCACCGTTCCCAGTGTTCTGGGGCGTTCAGAAGAGCTGATCGGAACACCGCCGCATGTTCGCCTATATCTGCCGACGCGTGCTGGCCACCATCCCCGTGATGGCGGTGGTGGCCCTGTTCGTGTTCAGCCTTCTCTACATCGCACCCGGTGATCCGGCCGCGATCATCGCCGGCGACCAGGCGTCGCCGGCGGACGTGGAGCGTATCCGGGCCTCGCTGGGCCTGGATCGTCCCTTCCTCATCCGCTTCGGCGGATGGGCGTGGGGCGTGCTGCAAGGTGATCTCGGAACCTCGATCTTCACCAACCTGCCTGTCACCCACATGATCGCCCAGCGCATCCAGCCCACGTTGTCGCTGATGGTGGTGACGTTGGTGATCTCGCTGAGCTTCGCCATCCCGCTCGGCGTGGTGGCGGCGTGGAAGCAGGGTTCCTGGATCGACCGCGCCTCGATGGTGCTGTCGACCATGGGCTTCTCGGTGCCGGTGTTCGTGGTCGGCTACCTGCTGGCCTATGTGTTCGCACTTGAACTCGATTGGGTGCCGGTGCAGGGCTACACGCCGATCGACAAGGGCGTGGTGCCGTGGTTCCTCAACCTCATCCTGCCCGCCATCGCGTTGGGCCTCATCTACATGGCGCTGATCGCCCGCATCACGCGCGCCACGATGCTGGAGGTTCTGAGCCAGGACTACGTCCGCACCGCGCGCGCCAAGGGTGTGGACCAACGGGGCATTCTGTTCGTGCACGCGCTGAAGAACGCGGCGGTGCCGATTGTCACCATCGTGGGCATCGGCTTTGCCTCGCTGATCGGTGGCGCCGTTGTCACCGAGAGCGTGTTCGCCATTCCCGGTCTGGGACGGCTGACCGTGGAGGCCATTCTGCGGCGCGACTATCCGGTCATCCAGGGCGTGGTGCTGATGTTCAGCTTCATCTACGTGCTGGTGAATCTCGGCGTTGATTTGCTCTACACCCTCTTTGATCCGAGGATCCGCTATTGAGCACGACCCTAGCGCCGCACATTGTCGCGGCCCCGATCCTTCCCGATGTCTTGCCCCCAAGGCGGGAGCGTGGGCGGATTTCGATGTTCATCTATCGCTATCCCACCATCGCCATCGGCGGGTTTCTGCTGACGCTGATCGTGGCGATTGCCTTGCTGGCGCCGTATCTGTTCACCGTCGATCCGACTGCCCTCGCACCGTCCAAGCGCACAAGGCCGCCCTCGGCGCTGTATTGGTTCGGCACCGACATGCTGGGCCGCGACATCTATTCGCGCACCCTGTACGGCACCCGCGTCTCGCTTGAGGTAGGCTTTACGGTGGCCATCGTCTCGTCGGTCGTTGGCATGTTCATCGGCGTCTGCGCCGGCTTCATCCGCCTGCTGGACACCATCATCATGCGGATCATGGACGGGCTGATGTCCATTCCGTCCATCCTGCTGGCCATCGCCCTGATGGCGTTGATCGGGGCGTCCGTGCAGAACGTGGTGATCGCCATTTCGGTGGCTGAAATTCCGCGCGTGGCCCGCCTGGTGCGCGGCGTGGTGCTGTCCCTGCGCGAACAGCCTTATGTGGAGGCCGCCATCGCTTCCGGCACGCGGGTTCCGAAGATCATCTTCCGCCACATCCTGCCCAACACCATGGCGCCGATCATCGTGCAGGCCACGTTCATCTGCGCGTCCGCCATGCTGGCCGAGGCCACGCTGTCGTTCATCGGTGCCGGCACGCCCCCCACCATTCCAAGCTGGGGCAACATCATGGCCGAGGGCCGGGCACTCTGGCAGGTGAAGCCGTTTATCGTGTTCTTCCCCGCCGTGTTCCTGTCGGTGACGGTGCTGGCCGTGAACCTTCTGGGCGACGGCCTGCGCGATGCGCTCGACCCACGCCTTGCGAAACGGATCTGACATGGCCCTGCTTTCGGTTGAAAACCTGCAAACCCATTTCGGCACGCCCGACGGCGTTGTGCGTGCCGTTGAGGGATTGTCGTTCACCATCAACGCCGGCGAGACGGTGGCGATCGTGGGCGAATCGGGGTGCGGCAAGTCCGTCACCTCCATGTCCATCCTGCGGCTGATCCAGACACCGCCCGGCAAGATGGCCGGCCGAATCATGTTCGAAGGCCGCGACCTGCTGCAATGCACCGATGCCGAGATGCGCAAGATCCGCGGCAAGGAGATCAGCATGATCTTCCAGGAGCCGATGACGAGCCTGAACCCGGTGCTCAATGTCGGTCGGCAGATCGGCGAATCGCTGGTGCTGCACGAAGGGCTTTCGGCGCGTGAGGCCGAGCGTCGGGCCATTGAGATCCTCACCTTGGTGGGAATCCCCGCCCCTGAGCGGCGCGTGAAGGAATATCCGCATCAGCTGTCCGGCGGCATGCGCCAGCGGGTGATGATTGCCATCGCCCTGGCCTGCAACCCGAAACTGCTGATCGCCGACGAGCCGACCACGGCGCTGGACGTGACCATCCAGGCGCAGATCCTGGACCTGATGCGCGACCTGAAAACCCGCCTCGGCTCGGCCATCATGCTCATCACCCACGATCTCGGCGTGGTGGCGGAAATGGCCCAGCGCGTGGTGGTGATGTATGCCGGCCGTAAGGTGGAGGAGGGCACGGCGCTGGAGATCTTCGGCAACCCGCAGCACCCCTACACCAAGGGCCTGCTCGGCGCCGTTCCAAAGCTCGGCTCGTCGCTGGAACATGGCGGACGCACCAAGCTGGTGGAGATCGGCGGCCAGGTGCCCAGCCTGCGCAAGCCCATCATCGGCTGCGCCTTCGCTGGCCGCTGCACCATCGCCACCGACATCTGCACTAAGATCGCGCCGGCCGTGGAAGAGAAACAGCCGGGCCATCTGGTCGCCTGCCATTACGCCGAAAGGCAGATCGCCGCATGAGCATCCCTCTGCTTGAAGTCAACGCGCTCAAGAAACACTTCCCCCTGCAATCGGACTTTTTTGGCGGCAAGAAGGGCTTCGTCTACGCGCTGGACGGCGTCAGCTTCACGTTGGAGAAGGGCGAGACGCTGTCGATCGTGGGCGAATCGGGCTGTGGCAAATCCACCCTCGGCAAGACCATCCTGCGTCTGGTGGAACCCACTGACGGCGAGGTGTTCCTCGACGGCCAGCGCATCGACAACCTGCCGCCGTCCAAGCTGCGCGACATGCGCCGCCGCGTGCAGGTGGTGTTTCAGGACCCGTTCAGCAGCCTGAACCCGCGCCAGCGCGTGCGCGACATCATTGGTGAGCCAATCGTTAATTTTGGCCTCGCCTCCGGCTCCGAACTGGAAGACCGGGTGGCCGCGCTGATGGACAAGGTGCGCCTGCCGCGCGACGCCATGCACCGTTTCCCGCATGAATTCTCCGGCGGCCAGCGCCAGCGAATCGGCATTGCCCGCGCCCTGGCGCCCGGGTCGGACCTGATCATCTGCGATGAGGCGGTGTCGGCGTTGGACGTGTCGGTGAAGGCCCAGATCGTCAATCTGCTGAGCGATCTTCAGGATGAGCTGGGCCTGGCGCTGCTGTTCATCAGCCACGACCTCGCCATCGTCGAGCATCTGACGCATCGGGTGGCGGTGATGTATCTCGGCAAGATCGTCGAGCTGGCGGACCGCCGCACGCTGTTCTCGGCCCCGCATCATCCCTACACCCGCGCCCTGCTGTCCGCCGTGCCGGTGCCTGACCCCACCATCAAGCGCCAGCGGGTTATCCTGAAGGGGGATGTGCCCAGCCCCATCAACCCGCCCAGCGGCTGCCGCTTCCACACGCGCTGCCCGTATGTGTTCGATCGCTGCAAGATCGAGGAACCGTTGCTGCGCTCCACCGGCGTTCCCGGCCAGGTTTCGGCGTGCCATCTGGACGTGGTGCCGGCGCTGGCCTGAGCGAAGGAGATTCAGCCATGAAAATTCCAGAACTTCCGTTCATGGTCACCGACTGGAGCGCCGTTCCCGCCACCATCCATCCGGGTGAGACGGGGCAGGCGACGTGGCGCACACTGACTATCGGTGATATCCGCGTCCGGATCGTCGAGTATTCACCCGGCTATCTGGCCGATCACTGGTGCGATCGCGGGCATATCATCCACGTACTCGAGGGCGTGCTGGAGAGCGAATTGCGCGACGGTCGACGTTCCACCTTGCGCGCTGGCATGAGCTATCAGGTGTCTGATTTCGGTGACGCATCGCACCGTTCCTCCACGCAGACCGGAGCGAAGCTCTTCATCGTCGATTGAACAGCCGCTGGCCGATTCGACCCAGCCCGCAGGTGGGCAAGCGAAGTGCTATCACCGTATCATTGCGATGCGATGGTGGGTGGCGCTTCGTTTGCCCATCCAGCACCGCTTGACCAGAGTGCTGCGCCAAGCACACACTCCGCCAAAATCCAGTCGAGGAGACATCGCATGCCCCAAGTGACCCTGAAGGTGAACGGCAAGAGCCACACGGTCGAGGTCGAGGGCCGCACACTTCTCGTTGAACTGCTGCGCGAGAAGCTGGCCCTGACCGGCACCCATGTCGGCTGCGACACCAGCCAGTGCGGCGCCTGCGTCGTTCATGTGGACGGCGTTTCGGTGAAGTCCTGCGCCATGCTCGCCTTGCAGGCCGACGGCACCGACGTGCTGACCATCGAAGGCCTGGCCGCCGCTGACGGCACGCTGCACCCGATGCAGGAAGCCTTCCGCGAAAACCATGCCTTGCAATGCGGCTTCTGCACCCCCGGCATGGTGATGTCGGCGATCGACCTTGTGACCTCGCATCCCGAGGGCCTGAGCGAGAACGACATTCGCCACGGGCTTGAAGGCAATCTCTGCCGTTGCACCGGCTACCACAACATCGTCAAGGCCGTGGCCGCCGCGTGGCCGGTCATGCATGGCAAGGAAGCCGTCGCCGCCGAATAAGCGCCTTCACGACCAACACACCATAACGACGGTGCGGCTATCATGCCGCACCGCACCCTGCGGGAGTGAGTTGCCATGAATGCAGTGTTCGAAGGCATCGGCGCGTCCGTTCGCCGCAAAGAAGACCTCCGTTTCATCAACGGCCGCGGCAACTACACCGACGACATCAATCGTCCCAACCAGACCCACGCCATCATCAAGCGCAGCGATCGCCCGCATGCGCGCATCCTGTCCATCGACACCAGCGCCGCCAAGGCCGCGCCGGGCGTAGTGGCGGTGTTCACCCATCTCGACCTCGAAGCCGAGGCCATCGGCGGCGTGCCCTGTGGCTGGCAGATCCACAACAAAGACGGCAGCCCGATGGCCGAGCCGATGCACCCGGTGCTCGCCTCCGGCAAGGTGCGCCATGTGGGTGACCCTATCGCGGTGGTGATCGCCGAGACCCGCCAACAGGCCAAGGACGCGGCCGAACTGCTGGACATCGCCTTCGAAGACCTGCCCGGCATTTCCTCGGTGCGCGACGCCATCAAGCCCGGCGCGCCCCTGGTGCATGACGACGCCGTCTCCAACACTTGCTTTGACTGGCATATCGGCGACAAGGCCCTGGTAGACGCCGCCTTCGCCCGCGCCACGCGCATTGTGAAGCTGGACCTGATCAACAACCGCCTCGTGCCCAACGCCATGGAGCCACGTGCTGCCATCGGTGATTACGATCCGATGAGCCAGGACTACACGCTCTACACCACCAGCCAGAACCCGCATGTCATTCGCCTGCTGATGGGCGCTTTCGTGCTGCACATCCCCGAGCACCGCCTGCGCGTGGTGGCGCCGGATGTCGGTGGCGGCTTCGGCAGCAAGATCTATCACTATGCCGAGGAGGCCATCGTGACGTGGTCCGCCGGCAAGGTGAAGCGTCCGGTGAAATGGACCTGCGACCGTTCTGAGGCGTTCATCTCCGACGCGCATGGCCGCGACCATGACAGCGTGGCCGAGATGGCGCTGGACGCCGAGGGCAATTTCCTCGCTCTGCGCGTCAGCACGCTCTGCAACATGGGCGCGTATCTCTCCACCTTCGCGCCGGCGGTGCCCACCTATCTGTCCGCCACGTTGCTCGCGGGCGTCTACAAAACCCCAGCGATCTATGCCGAAGTGCGCGCCGTGTTCACCAACACCGTGCCTGTCGATGCCTATCGCGGCGCCGGTCGCCCCGAATCGACGTTCCTGCTCGAACGCCTGATGGATGTGATCGCGCACGACACCGGCATGGACCGCATCGCCCTGCGTCGCCAGAATTTCATTCCGGCCGACGCGTTCCCGTATCAGACGCCGGTGGCGCTGCAATACGACAGCGGCGACTACCAGACCACGCTGACCTCGGCGCTGAAGGTCGCTGATTGGGACGGCTTCGAAGCCCGTCGCACCAAGGCTGCCGCCCAGGGCAAGCTGCGCGGTATCGGCGTGTCCACCTATGTGGAAGCCTGCGGCATTGCACCGTCCAAGCTCGTCGGCCAGCTGGGCGCGCGGGCAGGGCTGTATGAGGTGGCGCAGGTGCGCGTGCATCCCACAGGCTCGGTCACGGTGTTCACCGGCACCCACAGCCACGGCCAGGGCCACGAGACGACGTTTGCCCAGTTGGTCAGCGACCAGCTTGGCATCCCGTTCTCGCAGATCGACATCGTGCACGGCGACACCAACAAGATCCCGTTCGGCATGGGCACCTATGGCAGCCGTTCGCTGGCCGTTGGCGGCTCCGCGATGGTGAAGGCGATGGACAAGATCATCGTCAAGGGCAAGAAGATCGCCGCCCATCTGATGGAAGCCTCGGTGGAGGACATCGAGTTCGCCGCCGGCAAGTTCTCCGTCACCGGCACCGACAAATCCAAAACCATCGGCGAGATCGCGCTGACGGCCTATGTGCCGCACAACTACCCGATCGAAGAGATCGAGCCAGGGCTTGAGGAAACCGCGTTCTACGACCCGGCCAACTTCACTTTCCCTGGCGGCTGCCACATCTGCGAAGTGGAGATCGACCAGGACACCGGCGTGGTGCAGGTCATCAACTTCACGGCTGTTGACGATGTCGGCCGTATCATCAATCCGATGATCGTCGAAGGCCAGATCCAGGGCGGCGTGGCCCAGGGCATTGGCCAGGCGCTACTCGAATGTGCCATCTATGACGAGCAGGGACAGTTGGTGAACGGCTCGTTCATGGACTACCAGATGCCCCGCGCCGACGATCTGCCGAACATGTCGGTGGGCACCGAAACGACGTTGTGCACGCACAACCCGCTTGGTGTAAAAGGCTGCGGCGAAGTGGGTGCGATTGGCTCGCCGCCTGCGGTGATCAATGCCGTGGTGGATGCGTTGCGGAATTATGGGGTCCGGCACGTTGACATGCCGGCCAGTCCGCAGAAGATCTGGGCCATCATCAATGCCAACAAGCTGCCGATGGCGGCCGAATAATACAAGGGACCGCAACGATGTATGATTTCGCTTACGAGAAGCCGACCGCCCTGTCGGCTGCGGTCGCGTCGCTGAAGGCGAACCTGGACAGCAAGGCGCTGGCCGGTGGCCAGACCTTCATTCCGGTGCTCAAGCAGCGCCTGAACAAGCCGAGCGTTGTGGTCGACCTGGCCAAGCTCGGCCTGTCCGGCATCACCGTCACGCCAACCACCGTCACCATCGGCGCCATGACCACGCATGCCGACGTGGCGCAGTCGGCCGAGATCAAGAAGGCCATTCCGGCGCTCGCGCACATGGCCTCGATGATCGGCGACTGGCAGGTTCGTCATCGCGGCACCATGGGCGGCTCACTCGCCAACAACGACCCGTCGGCCTGCTATCCGGCGGCGTTGCTGGCGCTGGACGGCACCATCACCACCGACCGCCGCAGCATCAAGGCGGGCGATTATTTCCAGGGCATGTTCACCACCGCGCTGGAAGACGGCGAATTGATCACCTCGATCAGCTTCCCGGTGCCGGAACGCGCTGCCTACACCAAGTTCCGCAACCCGGCCTCGCGCTATGCCATGGTTGGCGTGTTCGTGGCGAAGTTCGCTTCCGGCGTGCGCGTGGCCATCACCGGTGCGGCCCAGGGCGGCGTGTTCCGCCACACGGCGTTCGAAACGGCGCTGTCGGCCAACTTCTCGCCAGACGCCATCGCTGGCATCGTCACGCCCGCCGATGACCTGAACAGCGACATCCACGCCAGCGCGCCTTACCGCGCCCACCTGATCGGCGTCATGACCAAACGCGCCGTCGAAGCCGCGTAAAGACGCCAAGCCCGCCATCCCTGATCGGGATGGCGGGTGCTACCTCGTATCGCTGCGTGGATCGAACGCCGCCTGAAGGCCGTCGCCAAAGAAGTTGATCGCGACAACGGATATCAGGATCAGCAGCCCCGGATAGATCGCCAGTTCCGGTGCGTTCCCAATCAATTCCTGCGCATTGGTCAACATGCTGCCCCAGCTTGTCTGCGGCGGCTGGATGCCCACGCCGAGGAAGCTCAACGCCGATTCCGCCAGAATCACCCGGCCCATCGCCAACGTGGTGGCGACAATCACCGGCGACACCGCATTCGGCAGGATATGCACCGTGAGAATCCACCATGATGACGCCCCCTGCGCCCGGGCCGCCAGCACGAACTCGCGTTCCGCCAAGGCCAGCGTGCTGGCCCGCACCAGTCGTGCCACGCCGGTCCAGCCGAGTAGCGTCACGATCACCACAATCCGCCAGTAACCGGCCGCACCCGAGCGAATAAAATCCTGGCTGAAGCCGAGTTTCGACAGGTCGAGCGCTGCAAGGATGATCAACAGCGGCAGCGTCGGCAGGGCGATGATGCCATCGGTGATGCGCATCAGCACCATATCGGTCTTGCCGCGCGCATAACCCGCAATGGCGCCGATGATGGTGCCCACGAAGCTGGAGCCCAGCGCGCCGAGCAGGCCAATGGAGAGCGACGTCCAGCCACCGGCCAGCAGGCGCGTCAGTTCATCGCGCCCGGCGTCGTCGCTGCCCAGCAGATGACCGCCGGTCGGTGGGTCGAACCGGCTGAGCAGATCGGTCTCGCTGGCGCTGACCCCCAGCCAACGCTCGAACAACGGCGCTGCGAGGCACAGTGCCACCAGCATCACCAGCACGCCGAACCCCAGCAAAGCGGCTTTGTCCCGCGCCAGCCTTTGCCAGCGCAACGCCCAGACGGACACCGCGCGCTCGCTCATCGCCGGCGTCCGCCGAGTGAAATGCGCGGGTCCAGCTTGGTGTAGGCGAGGTCGGCCAGAATATTGGCCACCAGGATCATCGCCGTGGTGAACAGCAGGCACACCAAAGCCAGGTTGTAGTCGTTGCCCATGATCGCTTCGAAAATCAGTCGGCCCATGCCGCGCCAGGCGAACATGTTCTCGATCAACAGCGCGCCGGAAAACAGATGCCCGAAGCCAAGCGCGATGATGGTCACCACCGGGATCATCGCGTTGCGCAGCGCGTGGCGGAACAGCATGCGCTGGGTGGTGATGCCCTTGGCGCGGGCGGTTCGGATGTAGTCCTGGCCCAGAACCTCGATCATCGCCGCCCGGGCGTAGCGCGTCAGTCCGCCGATTTCCACCATCACCAGCGCCAGCACCGGCAACAGAAGATGGCTCGCCCAGCCGCGCGCGCCATCGCCGGGATGCGGCATGCCGCCGGCCGGCAGCCAGCCAAGCCGCACGGCAAACACATAGATCAGCACAAGCGCCAGCCAGAAGCTGGGCACGGAAATTCCCGCATAGGCCACCAGATTGATGCCCCGATCCACCCAACTGCCCCGCCTGGTGGCGGCGATGGTGCCGAGCGTGATGGCAATGACGGTGCTGATCACAAAGGCAATGCCCATCAGCACCAGCGTGTTGCCCAGGCCTGCGATGATGATCTCCATCACCGGCCGGTGCTGCATGCGGGAATAGCCGAAATCGCCCTGAACGGCCTGCACCAGCCACGCCCAATAGCGGCTGCCGATGGGCTGATCGACGCCGTAGATATGCCGCAGGTTGGCGATTTCCTCAGGCGTGGCCTCAGGGTTTGCCTGACTGAGCATGTCCAGCGGATCGCCCGGCATCAGGCCGATCAGCGCGAAAATGATGAAGGATTTCATCAGCAGCGTCACGAGCGCGCCGGCGGTGCGGGTCGTCAGGAAGCGGATCATGCGGGGTTCACACCGATCGGATGATGGCAGGCGGCGAAATGACCGGTCGCGATGGGCGACAATGCCGGGGCGATTTCCGCGCAGATCGCCGTGGCGCGGCCACAGCGCGGATGGAAATGACAGCCGGTCGGCGGCGCCAAGGGGCTTGGAATATCGCCGCGCAACGCGGTGCCCGGCACACGCTTGCCGGCGCCGATGCGCGGCACCGAATCCAGCAAGGCCCGCGTGTAGGGATGCGCCGGGCGCTCATACAGCGCATCGCGCGGCGCCAGTTCCACCACGCGGCCGAGATACAGCGCCGCCACCCGGTCCGCCAGATGATGGACCGCCGCCAGATCGTGACTGATCAGGAAATAGGAAATGCCTATTCGGCTACGCAACTCGGCCAGCAGGTTCAGGATCTGACTCTGGATCGACACGTCCAGCGCCGAGAGGGGTTCGTCGGCGATGATCACCCGTGGCGCGGGCGCCAATGCGCGGGCAATGGCAATACGCTGGCGCTGGCCGCCGCTGAACTGGTGCGGATAGCGGTTGCGGGCATCGGCCGGAAGCCCCACCAGATCCAGCAGTTCCACCACCCGCTCGGCGCGGCTGCGCGATGTGCCGATGGAATGCACCTGCAACGGTTCGGCAATGATGGCGCCCACCGGCAGCCGCGGGTCCAGCGAGCCGAACGGGTCTTGAAACACCACCTGCACGGCGCGTCGCATGGCCTGGCGCTGGGGCTTGGTCATCGTCGCCACGTCCTGCCCGTCGAACCGCACCGATCCGTCGCTGATCGGCGTCAGGCCCAGCATGGCGCGGGCAAACGTGGTTTTGCCGGACCCGCTCTCGCCCACCAGCGCCAGGGTTTCGCCGGCCTGCAGGGCGAGGGACACATCGCTCACCGCCTGCACGCTGCGGGCCGGTTTGAACAGGCCACCACCCACGGCGAAGCGCACGGTCAGGCCGTCTGTTTGCAGAACCGGGCTCATGCCGGCACCGCCGCACGAATGCAGGCCGCCTGATGCCGACCGCCCGTTAGCGGCGGCACGGCGCTGCGGCATGCATCGATCACCAGCTTGCACCGCGGCGCAAAGGCGCATCCGGGGCCGCGCTGACGCAAATTCGGCACGTTTCCTTCGATCACCGGCAGCGTGGCCTGCCGATGCGCGATATCGGGGATCGTCTCGATCAGCCCGCGTGTGTAGGGATGCGTGGGATGGGCCAGCACGTCCGCCGCCGGCCCGTGCTCGGCCACGCGGCCGGCATACATCACCATGATCTCGTCTGACATCTCGCTGATCACGCCAAGGTTGTGGCTGATGAACAGCATCGCCATGCCGGTGTCGCGTTGCAGTTCCAGCAGCAGGTCCAGGATCTGCGCCTGCACCGACACATCCAGCGCCGTGGTTGGCTCATCGGCGATCAGAATTTCCGGCCGGCAGGCGATGGCCATGGCAATCATCACCCGTTGGCGCATGCCGCCCGACAATTGGTGCGGAAAAGCGTGCGCCCGCTCGGCGGCGGCGGCGATGCCCACCTGATCGAGCAGTTCCACCGCCCGCTTGCGGGCTGCGCTGGGGGAGGCGTGTTCATGCACTTCCAGCATTTCGGCGATCTGTGCGCCCACGGACATCACCGGGTTCAGCGCCGTCATCGGCTCCTGAAAGATCATCGCCAGGCGCTTGCCGCGCAGCATGCGGCGGCGTTCTTCCGGCAGGCCCAGGAGTTCGGCGCCGTCCAGCATCAGCGAGCCGCCGGTGCGCTGCGGTTCCGGCACCAGCCCCATCAGCGCCAGCGCCGTCATGGATTTGCCGCAGCCGCTTTCGCCCACCACGCCAAGGGTTTTTCCGCGCTCCAACTGAAACGATATGCCATCGAGTATTCGCACCGGGTCGGATTGTCCCAGCGATACCGTCAGCCGATCTGCCACAAGCAAGGCTGAAGTCATTTGGACAGGTCTCGACATTGCCGGCGCATGACTCTCTCCTGCATGCTGAGCGGAGATTGCGCGCACAGCCATCCGGCACGCGCAACCCTTGCCGGGAGGAATATTCTCATGGGTGCCAATGCGTTCGGCCAAAGCGTGACACGCCGGGAAGACCGCCGCCTGCTCACGGGGCAAGGTCATTTCACCGCCGATCTGGTGATGCCGGGCACGGCGTGTGCGGTGATGCTGCGCAGTCCGCATGCCCATGCAATGGTGCGCCACATCGACACGACATCCGCCGGCGCACTGCCTGGCGTGTTGGCCATCTATACCGGTGCTGACATCGCGGCGTTGGGCGGCATCCCCGCCGGCAGCGATCTGGCGCGCTTCACAGGAACACCTGCTGACCAGAGCTATATGTTTCGTCCACGCCATCCGCTGTTGGCCATCGGTCGGGTGCGCCATGTCGGTGACAATGTGGCGATGGTGGTGGCTGAAACCGAGCGACAGGCCACCGACGCGGCCGAGCAGATCATCGTCGATTACGACATCCTGCCCAGTGTGACCGACACCAAGGCGGCTGCGGCCGACGATGCGCCGCTGGTGTGGGACGAAGCGGCCGGCAATCGCTGCTTTCGCTGGCAGGCGGGCGATGAGGTTGCCGTGAACGTGGCCTTCGCAGGTGCCGCCCATGTGACGCGGATTGAAGTGGTGAACAACCGCATTCACGTCGCCAGCCTGGAAAACCGAGGCGCCATCGGGGCGTTCGATCCTGAAACCGGACAGTTCGTCCTGCAAACCGGAACGCAAATGCCGCACGCCCTGCGCGATGCGCTGGCTGACGACGTTCTGGGCGTTCCGCGTGACGCCGTGCGGGTGCTGGTGGCCGATGTGGGCGGCAGTTTCGGCATCAAGAACGCCCTATATCCCGAGCAGGCGCTGGTGCTGCACGCGGCCCGTGCGCTGGGCCGGAACGTGGCCTGGATCGGTGGGCGCAGCGACAGCTTCACCTCCGATTATCAGGCGCGTGACAACGTGACCATCGGCGAACTGGCGATGGACGCGAACGGCCATTTCCTCGGCCTACGGGTGGGCAGCATCGCGGCCATCGGCGCGTATCTGGCGCCCAAGGGCCAGCTTTCTCCCACCGCCAACACCCAGGTTCTGGCCGGGGTGTATCGGCTGCCCTGCATTGCGGTGACGGTGGACGGCGTGTTCAGCAACACTGCCCCCACCGAGGTGTATCGCGGTGCCGGACGCCCGGAATCGGTCTATCTGCTGGAACGGCTGGTGGACCAGGCGGCGCGTGAAATCGGCGTCGATCCAGCCGAATTGCGCGCGCGCAATCTGTTGCAGCCGGATGCGTGGCCGTATCGAACCCCGCTTGGCCTCGTCTACGACAGTGGCGATTTCCCCGGCATGCTGGCCGCCGCCCAGGCCCAGGCCCAACTGGCCGATTTCCCGGCTCGCCGCGCTGCCTCCGCCGCCAAGGGCCTGCTGCGCGGCACCGGCATGGCGCAATATTGCGAGCGCGTGGCCGGCGCATGGTCCGAGACGGCATGGATCGAGATGCGCGGCGATGGCCGCGTGACGGTGCTGAGCGGCACCATGTCGAACGGGCAGGGGCATGAGACCGTCTTCGCCCAACTGATCGCAGCGCAACTCGGCATCGAGTCCGATTTGATCGATGTCGTGCAGGGTGACACCGCGCGCATTCCGTCCGGCCATGGCACGGGCGGGTCTGCCTCGCTCGGCATCGGCGGCGCCGCGATTGCAGCGGCCGGGGATGATCTGGTGCGCCGGGCGATCCCGCTCGCAGCCGATGCGCTGGAGGCCGCCGAGCCGGACATCGAATTCCGCGACGGCTGCTTCGCCGTGGCTGGCACCGACCGCATGGTGGGATGGGACGAGGTGGCCCACCGCATCGGCGACGGCGTTCTGGCAGCCAGCGGGTTCTTCCAGCCCAGCACGCCATCCTTCCCGAACGGCTGCCACATCGCCGAAGTGGAGATCGACCCCGAAACCGGCGAATGGCGGTTGGACCGCTACACGATGGTGCATGATTTCGGGCGTGTGCTGAACCCGATGCTGCTCGAAGGCCAGATGCAGGGCGGCGTGGTGCAGGGCATCGGCCAGGCCTCATGCGAGCGCGTGGTGCATGACGCGGATGGCCAGGTGCTGACCGGCTCGTTCATGGACTACCAGATCCCCCGCGCTGACGAACTGCCATCGCTCGAACTGGTCTATCGGCCCACCCCGTCCCCGGCCAATCCTTTGGGCGTCAAGGGATGTGGCGAGGCGGGGGCGGCCGGTGCGTGTCCGGCGGTGATGAACGCGCTGGTGGATGCCGTGTGGGCGCGCGGTGTCCGCCGGCTCGACATGCCGGCCACACCGGAGCGAATTTGGCAGGCGTTGACAGATTCAGGGAGTGGCACCACGTTTGCATAGCTGGCTGCACATAAACGGGGGTTTCATGGACAAGATTACCGGTCTCACGCGTCGTTCGGCCCTCGCCCTGGCGGCAAGCTTTACGGTATTTCCGCTGCTGGGCCTGTCCGGCACCGCCCAGGCGGCCCCCGTCCGCGGCGGCAAGCTGGTGTTCGGCCGTTATGCCGACAGCCAGTTTCTCGACCCGGTTCTGAACGACGCCAACGTCGATATCTGGGTCATGACCAATTTGTATGACACGCTGCTGCAGCCCACCAAGGACGGCCTTGGCGTGCAGGCAGGGCTTGCCACGAAATGGGACCTGCAGGACGGCGGCAAGACCGTCATGCTCACTTTGCGCGAGGGCGTGAAGTTTGCCGACGGCACGCCGTTGCAGGCGTCGGATGTGAAGTGGTCGCTGGATCGCTGCCGCGCGCCGAAGAACGGTCCCTGGACCGACCTCGTGGCCTCCATCACCGCCGTCGAGATCGTGAGCCCGACTTCGATCAAGGTGTCGCTCAAGGTGCCCGACCCGTCGATTCTGGCGGCCCTGGCCACGTTCAACACCGCCATTTTGCCGCAAAAGCTGTTCGAGGCTGCCCCCGGCGCCACCGAGGACGAGAAGGCCAAGGCCTATGCCGAAAAGCCGGTCGGCACCGGTCCGTTCCTGTTGGCGGAATGGAAGCGCGGCGTGTCGATGAAGTTGGTGCGCAACAAATATTATTGGAAGCAGGGCGAAGACGGCCAGGCGCTGCCGTATGTCGATGAACTGGAATTCCAGATCATCCCTGATGACAGCACGCGTTTGCTCAAATTGAAGGCAGGCGAACTGCAGGGCACCGAGTTCGTGCCCTACACGCGGGTGAAGGAATTGCAGGCCGATCCGAATCTGCGGATGGAATTGTGGCCGTCCACGCGCGTGGCGTATCTGACGATGAACTGCCGTGAGAAGCTGAAGGACGGCACGGCCAATCCGCTCGGCAACGTCAAGGTCCGCCAGGCGCTGAACTATGCCGTCAACAAGGACGCGCTGATCGCCATCGTCACCCAGGGCCTGGGCGTGCCGATGACATCGTTCATGAGCCGCACCACGCCGCTGCACTACAAGCAGGAGCTCTACAAACACGACATTGCCAAGGCAAAGGCGCTGTTGGTGGAAGCAGGTTTCCCAAACGGGTTCGAGACGTCCAGCCTGATGGTGGCCGGCAACCAGGATGGGCTGAACATTCTGACGACGGTGCAGCAGATGTGGGCGGCGATTGGCGTGAAGCTGAAGATCGAACCGGTCGACAACGCCACGCTGACCAAGCGGTATCGCGCCGACGATTTCTCGATGCGCACCGCCGCCTGGACCAACGACATCGCCGATCCGGGCCAGATCACCTCGTATTTCGCCTATTTTCCCAACATCGCCAGCCTGCATTCCGGCTGGCAGGACAAGAAGCTGGATGCGATCTATCTCGCCAGCCAGGAAGAGGTTGATCCGGCGAAACGTGCCGCGCAGTACAAGGAAATTCAGGAAATCTACGCCGCCTCAGCACCCATCCTGTTCCTGTATGAAACGCCGTATCCGGTGGTGTTCCGGAAGAACGTGACGGGATTTGTGCAGATCCCGCTTGGCAACAACATGTTCGAATCCGCTGCTGTCGCCAAGTGAACAGAGGCGCGTGGCTGCTGGGGCGATTGGCGCAGATCGTCCCCAGTTTTCTGGCGATCGGACTTGCGGTGTTCGTGCTGGCGCGGCTGCTGCCGGGAGATCCGGTATCGGCCGTGCTAGGCGACCGCGCGAGCGATGCCACAATTGCCAGGCTGACGGCACAATTGGGGCTGGATCGATCGATCCCTGTGCAGCTCTGGGGATTTCTCGCAGGCGTCATGCGCGGCGAGTTCGGTGAATCGATTGCCTATCGCGTGCCAGTGACGCGTCTGATCGCCGAAAGACTGCCCGCGACGCTGATGCTGACCGGGCTTGCCGCTCTCATCGCCGTTGTGGCGGCGGTGCCGCTGGCGTTCATCGCGGCTTTACGGGCCGATCGCTGGCCGGATCTGTTGATCCGCTCTGTGTTTCAGGTGGGGCTTTCCACGCCGATTTTCTATGTCGGGCTGTTGCTGCTGACGGTGTTCGCCGCCTGGCTGCATCTGTTTCCGGTGGGCGGCTATGGGGAAGGTCTGGGCGAGCATCTGTGGCATTTGTTCCTGCCCGCCTGCACGCTGGCGTTCAGCTTCGCGGCCGTGCTGATGCGCAGCCTGCGCGGAGCGATCTTGCAGGTGCTGACAGCGGAGTTCGTCGATTTCGCCCGCGCCAAGGGACTGCGCTCGCAGGTGATTCTGGGCCGGCATGTGTTGCGCAACGCGTTGATCGCAACCGTCACGCTGGTGGGGCTGCATGTGGGCTCGCTGCTGGGCGGCGCTGTCATCACCGAGAGCGTGTTTGCCGTGCCGGGCGTGGGGCGCCTGATGGTGGAGAGCATCTTCGCACGCGATTATCCCGTGATTCAGGCTTTGACGTTGGTGCTGGCGGTGCTGGTGTCGCTGGCGTTTCTGGTGACTGACATCGTGCAGATGTGGCTTGACCCGCGGGTGGGACGATGAGGGCGAAGCTGCCGTTGATTGCCGGATGCAGCCTGTTGAGCGTGATGGTGACGGCCGCCCTCGTGCCGGGCTGGTTCATGCCGCATGACCCGCTGGCGTTCGATTTCGCGGCGTTGCTGGCGCCACCGTCACCCGAGCATATTTTCGGCACCGACCAGTTCGGCCGCGACATCCTCAGCCGCACCATCGCCGCCGCCCGGATAGACCTGCAAATCGCGGTGTTCGCGATGGGAGGGCCGTTGATCATTGGCACCCTGATCGGGTTGCTGGTGGGCTGGTTCGGTGGCGTGGCGGATGCGGTGTTCGGCCGTTTGGCTGATCTGGTCATCACCTTTCCATTTTTGGTGCTGGTGATCGCGGTGGTGGCCATTCTGGGGCCGGGGCTGATCAACATGTATATCGCCGTCGCCTGCGTCGGCTGGGTGGTCTATGCCCGCCTGATGCGCGGCGAGGTGCGGGTGCAGAAGGCGGCCGATTACGTCGCGGCCGGTCGGGTGCTGGGCTACAGCACCAGCCGCATCCTGTTTCGCCACGTGCTGCCGAATGCGATCCGCCCTGTGCTGGTCTATGCCGTGACCGACATGGCGTTGGCGATTCTGCTGGGTTCGTCGCTCGGCTATGTCGGCCTGGGTGCACAGCCGCCCGAGGCGGAATGGGGCGTGCTGATTGCCGATGGCCGCAATTTCTTCACCACCGCCCCGTGGATCAGCCTCGCACCGGGTGTTGCCATCGTGCTTGCGGGGCTGGGGTTTTCGCTCACCGGCGATGGGCTGGCGGCATTGTTGGATGTGAAGCGATGAGCCTGTCGGTGCGCGATCTGCGCGTGGTGTTCACGGCGCGCGACAGCAAGGTGTTCGCTGTGGACGGCGTCGATCTCGATGTGGCCCCTGGCGAGGTGGTGGGATTGGTCGGCGAAAGCGGGTCCGGCAAATCCGTCACGCTGCGCGCCATCGCACGTCTTCTGCACGCCAACGCCACCGTTTCTGGCCGGGTGACATGGCAGGGGCAGGATCTGCTGACGATGCCCGAAGAGCCGATGCGGCGCATCCGTGGCTGCCAGATCGGCATCGTGTTTCAGGAACCGATGGCGGCGTTGAACCCGGTGCTGCCGATTGGGCTGCAAATCGACGAATCGCTTGTCGCCCACACCACTCTGGACAAATCGGCCCGTCGCCGGCGGGCGCTGGAATTGCTCGACCATGTCGGCATCGCCGCCGGCGCCACGCGGCTGGGGCAATATCCGCATGAATTCTCCGGCGGCATGCGCCAACGCGCCATGATCGCCATCGCCCTCGCATCGTCTCCGGCGCTGCTGCTGGCCGATGAGCCGACAACGGCATTGGACGTGACCATTCAGGACCAGATCCTGCGCCTGCTGCTGCGCCTGAAAGACGAACTCGGCATGGCGCTGCTGCTGGTGACGCATGATCTGGGCGTGGTGGCCGAAACTGCTGAGCGGGTGGTGGTGATGTATGCCGGACGCGTGTGCGAGGCTGGCCCCACCGCCAAGGTCTTCGCCCATCCGCGCCATGCCTACACACAGGCTTTGCTGCGCGCGATGCCCGGCACCGGGGCGGCGCAGGCGAAACTCATCCCGATTCCCGGCATGGCGCCGCGCCTGGATGCGCCGTCGCCCGGCTGCGCCTTTATGCCGCGCTGTGCTGTGTCCGAACCGCTCTGCGCCACAACCAGGCCGGGATTGATCGTCGAGGGTGCCCGCGAAATGGCCTGCTACGCGCGAGACCGGCTGTGACGGCGCTGCTTCAGGTCACGGGCCTCACACGCCGCTTCCCCGGCGAGCGCGGGCTGGTGGACATGATCGCACGCCGGCCACGCCCGGTGGTGCAGGCACTGTCCGATGTCAGCCTGGAAGTTCGCGCCGGCGAGACACTCGGCATTGTGGGTGAAAGCGGCTGCGGCAAATCCACCCTGGCGCGTTGCCTGGTGCGGTTGATCGAGCCGGATGAGGGCAGCATCCGCTTTGACGGAACCGATGTTCTGGCGCTGGAAGGCCCCGCACGGCGGCAGTTCAACCGCTCGGTGCAAATGGTGTTTCAAGACCCCTACGCCTCGTTGAACCCGCGCATGACGGTTGGCACCACCTTGGGCGAAGCGCTGCATGTGCACCGGATTGTGCCGAAGGCCGACATTCCCGCCCGCGTCGCCCACTTGCTGGATCTGGTGCAGCTTCCCGCCACCGCCGCCACCCGGCACCCGCATGAATTCTCCGGCGGCCAGCGCCAGCGCATCGGTATTGCACGCGCCTTGGCGGTGGAACCGCGGGTGATTATCGCCGACGAGCCTGTGTCCGCGCTGGACGTGTCGGTGCAGGCGCAGATCGTCAATCTGTTCGTGGAATTGCAGGCCCGGCTTGGGCTGGCCTTGGTGTTCATCACCCATGATCTGCGCCTGGTGCGCCACATGACGCACCGGGTGGCGGTGATGTATCTGGGGCGGATTGTGGAAACCGGGCCGGTGGAGGCGCTCTTCACCGCCCCACGCCACCCTTACACGCAGGCGCTCATCCGCGCCGTGCCGCAGATGACGCCGAAATTGCTGCGCGGCGAGGCGGCAGTGCGCGGCGAATTGCCGAGCCCGTTGTCGCCGCCATCCGGGTGCGCGTTTCATCCGCGCTGCCCGGTTGCCGTGGCACGGTGCAGCCAGGAACGGCCAGGGTTGGAAAACCGAGGCGGCTCCTGGCCGGTGGCGTGCCTGCTGGCGGGTTAGGCCTTCAGCCGATCCGCGAAACTCTTGCGGAATTTCTGCACTTTTGGCGCCACCACGGCCCGGCAATAGCCGCTGCCCGGGTTCTGGTTGAAGTAGTCGTCATGCTCGGCCTCGGCGGGCCAGAACTTCACGAGTGGTTCCAGCTCCGTCACCAACGGCGCGCCCCACACCCCGGCGGCCTCGATCTCCGCCATCACCTCGCGCGCCGTGGCAGCCTGCGCGTCGGAATGGGTGAGGATGATGGAGCGGTATTGCGGCGCCACATCGGCGCCCTGTCGGTTCGGCGTGGTCGGGTCGTGGATGGTGAAGAACACCCGCAGCAAATCGGCGTAGCTGATCACCGCGGAATCAAATGTCACCTGCACCACCTCGGCATGCCCGGTCTGCTTGCCGCAGACCTGGGTGTAGGTGGGGTTGTCCACATGGCCGGCCGCATAGCCGGATTTCACCGCCGACACGCCGCGCAGGCCCTGATAGACCGCCTCCAGGCACCAAAAGCAGCCGCCGCCCAATGTCGCCTGTTCCATCACGCCTCATCCTTTGTGTTCTGCACGGCTGACCGCTTAGTTCAGATGGCGTTACGCGGCCGATGCTGCAACCCGGCGTCGGTCATCACAGGAACCCGGTTGAAATCCACGGTATGGCGGCAACCACGATCAGCCCCGCCAGAAGGGCCGCCATATACGGCCAGATCCGCTTCATGCCGGCATCCGGCGACACCCGCCCGATGGCGCAGGCGGCGTAGTAGCCAACCCCCATCGGCGGTGCGAACAGGCCGATGCCCATCGCGAGAATAACCACCATCGCGTAATGCACCTCGTTCACGCCCATGCTCCGCGCAATCGGGAACAGCAATGGCCCGAACAGCACGATGGCGGGAATGCCCTCCAGCACGCTGCCCAGGATGACGAAGGCCGCAATCGAGATCAGCAGAAAGCCGAACTGGCCACCGGGCACAGAGCCCATGGCCACGGCGAGTTGCTTCGAAAAGCCCGATTGCGTCAGCGCCCAGGCCATGCCGGTGGCAGTGCCGATAATGAACAGAATGGCGCCGGACAGGCAGGCGGTCTCGATCAGCATCGGATACAGCCGCCGCCAGGGGAACTGCCGGTAGAACACCAGGCCCGCGATCACCGAATACACCACGCCGATGGTGGAGACCTCGGTGGCGGTGGCCACGCCGCGCACCACGGCGGTGCGGATGACGAACGGCAGCAGCAGCGCGGGCAGGGCGTAGAGGAAGGTGCGCAGGATTTCGGCGCGGGTTGCCTTGATGCCCGCCGTTTCGGCCCCGGCCCGCCAGCGTGCGACCGCAGCGAGCAGCAATGCCAGCACAAAGCCCGGCAACAACCCGCCGGTGAACAGGGCCGCGATCGAAACCCCGGTCACGGAGCCGATGGTGATCAGCACCAGCGACGGCGGGATGGTCTCGGTCATGGCGCCGGATGCGGCAAGGATGGCCACCAACTCGCCCTCATTGGCGCCGCGTTTCTTCATTTCTGGAAACAGCACCGGCGCCACCGCCGCCATGTCGGCCGCCTTGGAGCCGGAAATGCCGCTGACCAGATACATCGCCCCCAGCAGCACATAGGACAGCCCGCCCCGCACATGGCCGAGCAAGGAGGCGAGGAACGCCACCATCGCCTTGGCCATGCCGGTCATTTCGATCAGCAGGCCGAGGAAGACGAACAACGGCACCGCCAACAGCACCAGCGCGCTCATGCCCTCATCCATCCGGCTGACGACGATGGTCAGCGGCACCCGCGTGACGGTGGCGAGGAAGGCGAGGGTGGCGGTTCCGAAGGCGAACCCGATCGGCACGCCCAGCAGCACGCCGGCAAACAGCAGGCCCACGAAGAACACGGCCAGGTTCCAGTTGCCGATGGCCTTCAGCCAGGGTGCGCCCAGTCGCAGGGCCAAGGCGGCCAGGGCCAATCCCGCCACCGCCACCGCCACATCCCGCCAGCCCAGCCGGCCAAGGCGGATGACGCAGGTCAGCAGCATGAGAAAGCAGCCCACCGGAATGGCGCCGGCGCGCACCATGTTCGACCAGCCCAGGGCCGGCGTCTCGATCTCCCATTCATCCAGCGCGTATTCGCGCGCCCATGGCAGCAACAGCAGCAGGAACAGGGCAGGCGCTGCCACCGCCAGCGCCTCCGCCCGTGCCCGCCAGCGGGGCTGCATGCCTGTCACCACCGCCGTCAGCCGCATATGCTCGCCGCGTTGCAGGGCCACCACCGCGCCCAGCATCGCCAGCCACAGGAACAGGATGGACGCCAGTTCGTCGGACCAGACGAAGGCGTGCTGGAACACGAAGCGGCTGACCACCCCGGCCAGCAGCACCACCATTTCCACCACCACCAGCAATGCTGTCGGCCATTCAACCAATCGGCGCAGGCCGTTCTCCAGTCTGATCAAGCGAGCGAGCCCACTGCTTCTTCCAGCGTGTTCCAGGCTTCGGCGCCGAACTTGCCACGCCATTCGCTGTAGAAGCCGGCCTGCTTGAGGGCGGCGCGGAAGGCGGCCGGGTCGGTGGCGCCGAAGGTGAGGCCCTGCGCTGCCAGCGTGGTGGTCAGCGAGGTGTTCAATGCTGCGATATCAGCGCGCTGCTCCACGCCGCTGCGGTTGAACTCACGTTCCACCACGGCACGGTCGGCGGCCGGCAGGGCGTCCATGGCGCGCTTGTTGGTCAGGCACCAGAAGCCGTCCCACATGTGGTTGGTCACGCTGAGGTATTTCTGCACCTCGTAGAGCTTGCCCGATTCGATGATGGCCAGCGGGTTCTCCTGCCCGTCGACGATCTTGGTCTGCAGCGCCGAATACACCTCGTTGAAGTTGATCGAGGTGGGGGAGGCGCCGAAGGCCGTGAACATGCCGGTCCAGAGCGGGGCCACCGGCACGCGGATCTTGAAGCCCTTCAGATCGTCCGGCGTGCGGATCGGCTTGGTGCTGGAGGTGATCTGGCGATAGCCGTTGTCCCACGGCCGCTCCAGCGCATAGATGCCGCGCTTGAGGACCTCGGCGCGCACCAGGGCGCCCAGCTTGCCGTCCATCGCCTTCCAGACCGTGTCGTAATCCTTGAACGCAAAGCCGATGCCGTTGATGGCGGCCACCGGCACCAGCGTGGAGAGAATCAGGCCGGACAGGGTGAACATCTCCACCGCGCCCGAGCGAAGCTGGCTCAGCGTGTCGGTGTCCGAGCCCAGCTGGCTGCTGGGGAACACGGTGATCTCCACCCGGCCGGACGTGGCCTCCTTCACTCGTGCGGCTGCTTCTGATGCGCGGATATGCAGCGGGTGGCTGACGGCGGTGTTGTGGGCAAATTTGTAGCTGAATTCAGCCGCATGGGCCGGGCGGCGACCGATGGCGACCAGCGGCAAGGCAGCGCCGGTCGCAAGCAGGGTGCGACGTGTGAAAACAGTCATGGCATTTCCTCTCGGCTGCGGGCCTTGTGGCCTCGCGGTTTTCCGTGCGCGATCATCGTCATTTGGAAGGTTGTTGCAATGGTGGATATGCAGGGTGTGGCAGCAGTACTGCTTGCGGGCGGGCAGGGCAGCCGGATGGCGGGCGATGGCCAGGTGACCGACAAGCCTTTGCGACTGCTGGCCGGGCAGACGCTGCTGGCCCATGCCGTGGCCCGCGTGGCGCCGCAGGTGGATGCCATGGTGTTGAACGCCAACGGCGACCCCGTGCGATTCGCGGCATTTGGGCTGGAAGTGGTCTCCGATTCGATGCCGGACCACCCGGGGCCGCTGGTGGGTATTCTGGCCGGGATGCGCTGGGCGGCCCAGCACGGGTTCGTTGCCGTGGTGAGCATCCCGACCGACACGCCCTTCCTGCCCGCCGATCTGGTGGCACGGCTGCTGGCGGCCCGTGCCGAGGCGGGCGTGAAGCTGGCCTGCGCCGCGTCCGGCGGTTGGACGCATCCGGTGATCGGGCTGTGGGATGTGTCGCTGGCAGACGCACTGGAGGCGGATCTGCGGGCGGGTATGCGCAAGATCGATTCCTGGACGGCGCTGCACGGCGTGGCGCACGCGGAATTCGGCATTGATCCGTTCGATCCGTTCTTCAACGTCAATCGCCCGGACGATCTTGTCACGGCCGCAGTCCTCGCAAATGCGGCGGCGCGCGGCTAGTCTGCTGTCATCACACCAGAACGGACCCCCATGGCGCTCCTGATCCTCGGCATCGTCCTCTTCCTCGGCGCACACAGCCTCAAGATGCTCCCTGCGACGCGGGCAGGGCTGATCGCGCAATGGGGCGCGAAGCCCTATCGCGGCGTGATCTCGCTGGTGTCGGTCGTGGGATTTGCGCTGATCGTCTGGGGCTTTCACACCTACCGCGCCGAAGGCTGGATCCAGATCTGGACCCCGCCGATCTGGACGCGCCACATCACCATCACCCTGATGTGGTTCGCCTTCGTGGCGGTGGCCGCGATGGGGCCGAAGCCGAGCCGCATCAAAGGCTGGATTCGCCACCCGATGGTGACGGCGGTGAAGTTCTGGTCGCTGGCGCATCTTCTGGCCAATGGCGATGCCGGCGGCATGGTGCTGTTCGGCTCGTTCCTGGTCTGGAGCAGCATCGACCGCATCTCGCTCAAGCGGCGCGGCGATATGGGGGCGGCGCGGATCAGTCACTTCACCCGGTCTGACGCGCTGATCCTGATCTCGGGCACGATCGCCTATGTCGCGATGATGGCGCTGCATCCGTGGCTGATCGGCGTGGCCGTCATCGGCTGAGTTCCAACACTGCCGCCCGCATGGGGCGGTCGATCATCCGGCGCAGCCGGCGTTGCGCCGGTTTTTCGATGGTGATCAGCGAGACATGTGCCACGGAGATGATGATCATCATCATCGTGACATCCGCCAGGGTGCTGGAGTCTGCGATTCCCCGGCCGTCAAGCGCGGCCACGAGGAGCGGCTTCAGTGTCGCCAGCGGCATCTGCCAGAGGTAAATCGAAAACGAGATCATCCCGAGCCAGCGCACCGGCGGCGACCCCAAGGCGCGGGACACCACGGAGCGTTCCAGCGACAGCCCGATGACGAACAGGCAGATCGCTGGCACCAGCAGCAGGTCCAGTGCATAGCTCTGGCACAGCAGCACCAGCACGGCGGACAAGCCGAGCATCGCCGCGTTGCCACCCAGCCATGCCGCCGCGCCGCGCAGCCGCCAGCAGAGCATGCCGAGCATGAATTCGGTGATGCAGCGGAGCAGGGAGCCGGGCGCGGTGTACCAGTTCACCGCGCCGAGGATCGGCTCGTCCTGCCCGCTTTGGCCCACCAGCAGGGCCGTCAGCGTCAGGCAGGCGAACGCTGTGGCGGCCACCGCGAAGCTGCGTTGTAAAGGCCAGCGCAGCAGCCACAGGACAAGCAATGGAAACAGCATGTTGGCGGCCCATTCGGTGCTGATGGACCAGCCGGTGGCATTCAGGCTCTCATTCGGCCAGCCCCATCCTTGCACCAGCAGCAGATTGGCCAGGATGGCGGCGGCTGAGGTTTTCGGATCGCCCCACACCGAAACGCCGCCCAGGCTGAGCAGCAGGCACACCAATGTCGTCACCACATAGAGCGGATAGATCCGCGCCAGTCTTTGCAGCAGGAAACGGGCGAATTGCGCGGCGGTGGGTTTGGCGACAAAGGCCGCGCCATAGGTCATCGCCAGCACGAAGCCGCTGAGAACCAGGAACAGATCAACCGCCAGATAGCCGTGATCGATGGTTCGACGCAGAAAATCGCCCATGGGCACGTCGTTGAGGAAATGCCCGCACATCACCCAGCAGGCGGCGATGCCGCGCACGCCGGTCAGCGATCTCAGTTCGGTTCTCATCGCCGGATGCTCAATCCTCGAACGATCCCTTGCGGTTGGCCCCCTCATGCGCGGCCTCCGCCGGATCGGCATCGAACACCAGCCGCTCGCCGCCGGACACGCACAGGAAGCGGCGGCCCTTGGCGCGGCCGATCAAGGTCAGCCCGGCTTGGCGCGCCAGATCCACGCCCCAGGCGGTGAAGCCGCTGCGGCTGATCAGGATGGGGATTTCCATGCGCACGCATTTTATCACCATCTCCGACGTCAGTCGGCCGGTGGTGTAGAAGATCTTGTCGGCAGGCCCCACGCCGTTCAGCGCCATCCAGCCGGCGATCTTGTCGATGGCGTTGTGGCGGCCGACATCTTCCATATAAACGAGCGGCCGATCCGCCTCGCACAGCACGCAGCCATGGATGGCGCCCGCCGTCAGATACAGGCTCGGCCGTGTGTTGATCTTGCGAGACAACGCGTATAGCCAGCTTGTGTGCAGCCTGGCGTCTGGGTCGAGCTTGATGCTCTCGAACCGCTCCAGCAGATCGCCGAACGCGGTGCCCTGGGCGCAGCCGGAGGTGAGGGTCTTCTTCTTCAGCTTGGCTTCGAAATTGGTCCGCGTGGGCGTGCGCACCACGATGACGTCGAGTTCCGCGTCGAAATCGATGGAATCGATCGGATCGCCCGGCGCCAGCATCGCCTGGTTGAGCAGATATCCCACCGCCAGACAGTCCGGCCGGTCGCCGATCGTCATCATCGTGACGATTTCCTGGCTGTTCAGATACAGCGTCAGCGGACGTTCCACGGGAACGCGGGTGCTGGCGGACTGGCCGGTATGGTCGATGCCCTCGACAGCCTGGGACAGCCTGGGATCGTCAGGGTTCGGGGCGACCAGAAACTCATCCATGCAGCAATCCCAACGGAATAACCGGCGCGGTCTGGCCGGGTGTGAGGGTCGTCATCGTCTCGGGCAGCGCCATCAGCGCGTCACTTTCGGTGAGCGAGGTGATGATGCCCGCGCCCTCCTTCGGATAGCGATGCGCCACGCCCTCGGCATCGATGGTCACGCGCACGAATTCCAGCCGACCGGCCTTTTTGCGATAGGCGAAGCCGGAAATGGCGCGAAACGCCGGGGGAGGGGCGTAGACCCCGCCGGACAGCCGGTCGAACAGCGGCCGGCCGAGGCAGGAGAATGTCACCAGCGCCGCCACCGGATTGCCGGGCAGGCCAAGCAGCGGGGTGCCCGCGATCTCGCCCAGCGCCACCGGCCGGCCCGGCTTGATGCCGACGCGCCAGAACGCGAGCCTGCCGGCGGCCTCGATGGCGGCGCGCACATGGTCTTCCTCGCCGGTCGACACGCCGCCTGAGGTCAACAGCAGGTCGTGGTTGCCGGCAGCTTCGCGCAGGGCTGACGCTGTGGCGTCGGCGCGATCCGGCAGGATGCCGCCATCGGTGACCACGGCGCCAAGTCGGGTCAGCAATCCCAGCAGCATCATCCGGTTGGCGTCATAGATCTGGCCCGGCGCCAGCTTTGCCGGTGGGTCGATCAATTCGTCGCCGGTGGAGAACACCGCCACCCGCAAAGGCGTGCGCACATCAACGTTCGCGTGCCCCAAACCCGCCAGCAGCGCCAGATCGGGCGGCATCAGCCGGCGGCCGGCGGCGAGCGCCATCTGGCCGGTGGCGATGTCTTCCCCCACCGGGCGCGCATTTGCGCCGCGTTTCAGCCCGTCCGGCAGCACGATGGCGTTGGCATCCACCGTGCAATCTTCCTGCATCATCACGGTGTCCAGCCCGTCCGGCATCACGGCCCCGGTGAAGATCCGGCAGGCATGGCCAGGGGCGACCGGCGCCGGAAGCTGTCCCGCCGCCATGCGGCCGTCCAGCGCCAGCCGGGTCGGGCCGCCCGGCGCGAGGTCAGCATGGCGGAACGCATAGCCGTCCACCGCCGAATTCAGCTGCGGCGGCAGGTTGATCCCGGCCCGCACATCCTGCGCCAGAATGCGCCCGGTGGTCGCGCGCAAGGCCACGGCCTCGGTGCCGGTGACCGGTGCGAACAACGCGGCGATGCGGGCCTGCGCATCTGCCAGTGGCAGCAGCGCCCCGCCAAAGGCGAAACAGTCATCGCTCAGTTGCGCCATCAGACCGAAACCTCATTCACAGTCTTTGAAAAGGCCCCCACGGCGCATGGTGTCAAGAAGCCTGTGTCTGGACGTGCCGCCGCACCACGGTATGCTCTATAGGAGTAACGGAGAACTGCATGACCTGGTCCATCGTGGCGCACGATTCTGCGACCGGCGCCTTCGCCGTGGCTGTGACGACCTGCGCCTTCGCTGTCGGCGCGTCCTGCCCGTTCGTGCGCGCCGGCGTCGGCGCCGTGTCCACGCAGTCCATGACCAACCGCTATCTCGGCCCCGCCGTGCTGGACGGCCTGGCGCGCGGGCTGTCGCCAGAGGCGGCCATCACCGGCGCGCTGGCGGGCGATGACGGCAAGCATCTGCGCCAGGTTCACGCAGTCGACCGCCATGGCCGCACCGCCGCCTGGACCGGCGACAACTGCGTGACCTGGTGCGGCAGCGAGGCGGCCCCGTTCGTGAGCGTGACCGGCAACATGCTGGCGGGTGCGCCGGTGGTGGCCGACACGCTGGCCCAGTACCTGACCGACTCCGACCAGCCTTTCGCCGAGCGTCTGGTGGCCGCCATGCTCGCCGGCCAGGATGCAGGCGGCGATCGCCGTGGCCGCCAATCGGCCGCACTCAAGATCGTTACCACCGAGGATTTCCCGGACATCGACCTGCGCGTGGACGACCACGACCAGCCGTTGCCCGAATTGTCGCGCCTGCTCGCCGTGTGGCGGCGGGATCGCGCGCCGGGGCTGCGTCTCGCCCCGTCACGCGCCAACCCGTCCGGCCAGACCGATCTTGATGCCATCGAGGCTGTCTGGATCGCGCGCGGGTTGGACCTTCGGCTGCGGCGCTGAAAATCACGCCGCCATTTCCATTCTCGGACGCCATCAGGCCTCACAAAGACTCAGGGATACTCAACGATATGAATACCGACCTTGCGATCGCGCGCAGCGTGACCTTGCGCCCGATCACCGAGATCGCCGCCCGCGCCGGCATCCCTGATTCAGCCCTCGAACCCTATGGCCGCACCAAGGCCAAGATCAGCTACGACTTCATCAAGGCCCAGGCCGACCGCCCGGACGGCGCCCTTGTGCTCGTCACCGGCATCAGCCCCACCCCGGCGGGCGAGGGCAAGACCACCACCACCGTGGGCCTGGCCGATGCGCTGGCGGCGGCGGGCAGCAACACCATGATCTGCCTGCGCGAGCCGAGCCTGGGGCCGTGTTTCGGCGTCAAGGGCGGCGCCACCGGCGGCGGTTGGGCGCAGGTGGGCCCGATGGATGACATCAACCTGCATTTCACGGGCGACTTCCACGCTATCACCTCCGCCCATAATTTGCTGTCGGCGATGATCGACAACCACATGTACTGGGGCAACGCGCTGGGGTTCGATCCCAAGCGCATCACCTGGCGCCGGGTGATGGACATGAACGACCGCGCCCTGCGCAGTTCCGTCATCGGCCTCGGCGCTGGCAACGGCACCACGCGCGAGGACGGGTTCGACATCACCGTTGCCTCGGAGGTGATGGCGGTGTTCTGCCTGGCGCGCGATCTGGCCGATCTGCAGGAGCGGCTGGGGCGGATGATTGTCGGCGCCCGCAAGGATGGCAGCTTCATCACCTCCGCCGACCTCAAGGCTGATGGCGCCATGGCCGTGCTGCTGCACACGGCCCTGATGCCCAATCTGGTGCAGAGCCTGGTGGGCACGCCGGCGCTGGTGCATGGCGGCCCGTTCGCCAACATCGCCCATGGCTGCAACTCGCTGATGGCCACGCGGCTTGGGCTGAAGCTTGCCGATATTGTGGTGACAGAAGCCGGGTTCGGCGCCGATCTGGGCGGCGAGAAATTCCTCGACATCAAAAGCCGCGTGGCCGAGCTGAAGCCGGCCTGTGCCGTGGTGGTCGGCACCGTGCGGGCGCTGAAGATGCATGGCGGCGTGGCCAAGGCCGATCTGGGGCGTGAGGATGTCGAGGCCGTCACCCGTGGGTCGGTCAATCTGCTCCGCCATGTCGAGAACATGCAGGCGTTCGGCCTGCCGGTGGTGGTGGCGCTGAACCGCTTCACGTCTGACACAGACGCCGAGATCGAGGCCGTCAATGTGGCGCTGAAGGGCGTGGGCGTGGAGATGTCGCTCTGCACCCATTGGTCAGACGGCGCCGCCGGAGCGGCTGATCTGGCCCGTGCCGTGCTGGCCCTGATCGCGGCCGACACCGCCCGGTTCGAACCGATTTATCCCGATGCGATGCCGCTGGCCGACAAGATCCGCACCATCGCCCAGCGCATCTACCGCGCCGCCGATGTCGATATCGCCAAATCCGCCGCCAAGAAGCTGGCCGCCTATGAGGCCGCAGGCTTCGGGCATCTGCCCATCTGCATGGCCAAGACCCAGTACAGCTTCAGCGCCGACCCAACCCGGCGCGGGGCACCCAGCGGCCATGTGCTGCCGATCCGCGATGCGCGTCTTGCGGCCGGCGCCGGGTTCGTCGTGGCGATCTGCGGCGATATCATGACCATGCCGGGATTGCCGCGAATCCCCGCTGCGGAAGCGATGGACCTGAACGACGCTGGCGAGGTTGTGGGGCTGTTCTGATCCGAACCGGGCCTGAGCGTCATGTCAATATCCTTCGACATGTTCACGAACATGCGGTATTTGCTGAAAATAATCAAAACATTTCGATGACGGACAGAGTGGCCTCTGGAGGGGTTCTGATAATGCATGACGTTCGGCGGGCGGTATTTCGTGGCGCTTGCCTGATCGTTTTGACGGCTGGCGGACTGCCTGCCGCGCACGCGGCAGGCAGTCCGCCAGCTGAGCGGCCTGCGTCGGCCCCTGTCGCGCAATCCGGCGGCACGGGCCCTGTCGTGTCCACCTTGCTGAACCAGGCCAGTTTCTGGCTGTCGAACGGCAAACCGGCCGAGGCGCGCAATGCCTTGTCGCGTCTCCTGCTGATTGATCCCAAGAACGAGGACGCACTGGCCCTGCTGGGCATCACCCAGGCCGATGACGGCGATATGGAGGCCGCCAGCACCACCTTGGCCCGCCTCAAGGCCGCGCATCCGGCCAGCGATCAGGTGGCCGCAATTGCTGCTCGCCTGAAAATTGGTCGTCTGGACCCTTCTACCCTGACGTTGGCGCGGAGATTGTCCAAGGAAAACCACCCGGTCGAGGCGGTGGCCGCGTATCAGAAATTGTTCAAGGGCACGACGCCGACAACGCGGCTGGCGCCTGAATATTATATGAGCCTTGCCGGCACCGAAAACGGCTATGGCGTCGCCCGTGACGGACTGCTCGGCCTGTTCAAGACCCAGCCCAAGGATGCGAACGTTGCCCTGGCCCTGGCGCAGTTGGAAACCTATCGCCAAGACACCCGCCGGAGCGGGATCGAGCGGCTTGAAGCGCTGGTGGCCGTGCCAAGCGTGGCGCCGGCAGCCACCCAGAGCTGGCGCCAGGCGCTGCTCTGGGAGCCTGACAACAAATTGAGCGTGCCGGAGATGGAGCGTTTCCTGGTCGCCTACCCGAACGACACGGCGATCCGTGAAAAGCGCCAGATTGCCGCGACGTCCGAGATCGTCGATGTTGGCGGTATCGCGCGGGTGGCCGGGTTCAGCGCGCTGGATGAGAACAAGCTGGCTGCGGCAGAAGAGCAGTTCGCCAAGGCTCTGGTCGTCAATCCAGAAGATTTCCAGGCAGTGGGCGGCATGGGCATCGTGCGCCTGCGTCAGAGGAAGCCGGCCGAGGCCCGCGTGTTTCTGGAAAAGGCGGCGGCTGAAGATTCGAATTGGGACCAGGCCCTCAAATCCGCCATCACCGAAGTGAATGCACCCGGTACAAAGACGGCCTCGGCCGAGGCCGGCGCCGCGATCGCGGCACAATACAAGCGCGTCGAAAACCTCGTGAAAGCAGGCCATTATGCCGAGGCCGAGAAATCCCTGAAGAAGCTGATGGGCCGCAATCCCAATTGGGGCAGCTACACCCAACTCGGTGACATCCAGTCGCGCGCCGGGCATTTGGACGATGCCGAAGCCAGCCTTCGCAAGGCCCGCTCGCTCAACGCACGCGATCCCGGCGTGGCGATCGCTCTGGCATCCGTTCTGGAGCGCAAGGGCCAACTGGCCGAAGCCCAGGAGACGCTGGGCCACTTCCCGGCAGATACCGCCGCCATCGGCCCGGCCCAGGCAGTGTTGTTGCGGCGGATGGCCGCGCAGGAGCCCGTGCCGGCACAGCAGATCGCATTGTTGCAACAGTCCGTGGAGGCGGCACCGGGCGATCCCTGGGCGCGTCTGGCCCTGGCACAGGTGCTGGACCAGCAGAACCGCCACGGCGAGGCGGAGCTGGCCATGCAGGGTGTTGGCGATGGGCCTCGTTCCGATATCGAGGGAGCGAAGGCTGCGATTATCTACGCCCAGGCACGTGGCAACATCGCAGCAGCCGGAATTGCCGTCGCCCGGTTGGCTGAACAGGACCGCACGCCGGACATGCGCGAAGTTCTGCAACGCGCCGTGCTGTGGGGGCAGATCGCCGACGCGACAAAAGGCCCGAGTCCGGCGGTGCCGCGCCTACTGGAACTGGCCGCCTTCCCAGACCCGACCGGGCAACGCGTGGTTGATATCACCCGCCCGCTTCTCGCGGAAAACAAGAACGCAGCCACGCGCGCCGCGGTGCGCGCCGCGATGCAGCAGGGCGAGGCCACCACAGCCCAGCGCCTTGCCTATAGCGGTGTGCTGATGCAAGCCGATGATGACATAGCGGCGGCCGCCATGCTTGCCCCGTTGAACCCCGCCACGCTCTCGGCGAGTGATCAGAAGTGGAATGACGACCTGCAGAACGGCCTCGCCATTCGCAAGGCCGCCGCGCTTGCGCGCGATGGCAACGCGGCCAAGGGCGAGGCGGTGATTGCCGAACGCCTGGTGGAGGCGCCCGGTTCGGCTGATTTGAATTTGGCCATGTCAGGACTGTACTTGTCCGACCGCAGGCACGCCGAGGCCTTGCGGATTGCCGAGACCGTCATGGCAAAAGTACCGGCCAATCTCGATGCGCGCCGGGTGGCCGTGCAGGCGGCGCTGGGTGCCGGCGATCAGGCCAAGGCGGATGCGCTGGTGGCTGAAGGCGTGCAACTGGCACCCGACGATCCACGTTCCTATCTCATGCAGGCAGACGCCGCGCGGGCCGCTGGCCGGAAGCAGACGGCCCTTGCGGCGATGGAACACGCCCGCGCAATGCGCGCACGCCAATTGCAGGCAGGCCAAAACTAGCCAGACTTTGTTTGCCTGTCGTCAGCGCTCATTTCATTAGAAATCAAAATGAGTGAGGCCTGCCGGACGGATTTGCCCATCTCTGATTCGCCAACGCCACCTGCGGCGCGGTCAGCACCACATCGCTCGACCTGCCCTTGCCGGGCAGGTCGAGCGCATCCGTTCAAACCGGCAATCTCCAGGCAGCCGGCACCAGGTTGTAACGGTTGCCATCGCGCGTGATGAAGCCGGTGGCGGGGAAGTTGGCGTGGTAAAAACCCACTTGCATCTTGTCGGCGGACACCAGGTCCAGCACCCGGTGGCGGCTGGCGCGGGCCATGTCCGGGTCCTGGTCGAACATCACCGACCAGTCCGGGTTGCGCACGAACAGCACCGGCACGTTGGTGATGTCGGACACCGCCATGAAGCTGGAATTGCCGGAATTGATGCTGAAGATGGTGTGTCCCGGGGTATGGCCAGGCGCGCCGTGGGCGGTGATGCCGGGGGCCACTTCCTTGTCCCAGCTATAGAGCGTGACGTCTTTGGCCATGGGCGCAAAGACACGGCGGGCGACGTTGAAGTTGCCCTTCAGGCCGTCGGGCGCCTTGGCGAGGTTGTCATCGCTCATCCAGAACGTGAATTCCGGCTCTGGCACCTTGATCTCGGCCTTCGGGAACACGGCGGTGCCGTCCTTCAGGCGCAGGCCGTTGATGTGGTCGCCGTGGAAATGGCTGATGACCACCATGTCCACATCCTCGGGCGTGAAGCCGGCGGCGCGGAAGTTCTTCATCCACAGGCCGCTGGTGGGCGCGCCCAGGTCGCCGTTGCCGGTGTCGATGACCACCAGCTTGCCGCCGGTGTTGACCACCAGCGTGGTGAACGGGATCTGCACCCGATCGGTCGGCAGGAACTGTTCGGCCAGGGCGGCGCTGACCGCCTCGGGGGTGGCGTTGCGCACGAAGCCTTCAATCTTTGGGAAGGTGCCGTAACCGTCGGAGATTGCGGTGATTTCAATGTCACCCACCTTGCTGCGGTAAAACGCCGGCGCCTGCAGGCCGGAGATGGCGGGGGCGGCAAGGCCCATCCGCGATGTGGCCGCGGCGAGCGTGGTGCCCAGCAGTGCACCCATGGTTTGGCGGCGTGTGATCAGCATGAGCGAATTCTCCCGTTCGGTGGCTGTCCAGATGGTGGTGCGCCGGGCAATGTCCAGCGCCGTCATGATACGCCTATGGCACAATCGGCACGCAATTCTTCCGTCCGGACAGCATGCAATCCTCGATCAGGCTGTTGGCGTGGATATGGTGTTGCAACCACAGTCCGCCGACAACCAACATCAGGATCACGATGAGTGCCGCAATGGGGCCATTCCGGGTGGGTTCGGGTTCTTGCATTTTCTCTCGGTTGACAGGGGGGCTGAGGGGAAGGCAGTTCACGTCATGCGCATGATCTGGACAATCCTGCTTCTGATGACCAGCCTGCCTCTGGCAACGCCCGCGCAGGCCAGCCCGGCCGACCGATTCCTGACGACCAGCGACGGCGTCCGCCTGCATTATATTGACACAGGAGCAACCCACGCCAACGGGCCTGTGCTTGTGTTTGTTCCGGGCTGGACCATGCCCGGCTGGATTTTCCAACCGCAGATCGACGTGTTCGCCCGTAAATACCGCGTGGTGGTGCTCGATCCACGCGGCCAGGGCAGCAGCGACGTGCCGGCCAGTGGCTACACCCATAGCCGACGTGGCCAGGATATCGCCGAACTGCTGCAAAGCCTGGCGCCGCGCAAAGTGGTTCTGGTCGGCTGGTCGCTGGGCGTGCTCGACTCGCTCGCCTACGTCCACAGCAGCGGTGACGCAGCCCTCGCGGGGCTGGTGCTGATCGACAATTCAGTGGGCGAAGATCCGCCGCCCACGCCGTCGCGCCGCCCCTATCGCAAGGCGCCGCCGCAGAGCCATGCGGCGTTCATGGCCGGGTTTGTTCGCTCGATGTTCCATCGGCCGCAATCGCAATCCTACCTGCAACAATTGACCGAGGCCGCCTTGCGCACGCCAGAACCTGCGGCGAATGCGCTGCTCGCCTACAATGTACCGCGCACGTATTGGAAAGAGGCGTTATACGCCACGTCCAAGCCGGTGCTTTATGTCGTTCGTCCCGCTTTTGCCGGGCAGGCCGGCAATCTCGCCGCGCACCATCCTTCCGCGGAGACTTTGGTAGTGCCCGATCTCGGCCACGCGTTGTTTGTCGATGACCCGGCGCGCTTCAACGCCACCCTGCAAAGCTTCCTGAGCCGGCGAGTGGGCGGGTGAAGCGTGCTGGATTCGCCACACTGGCGCCGCTGTTCCTCGTCTCACTGGCAACCGTCGGCTTCGAGATAGCGCTCACCCGATATTTCGCCGTCGCGAAATGGTCGGAATATGGCTACTGGGTCATCTCCATCGTGCTGGCCGGCTTCGCACTGTCTGGCGTGGTGATGGCGTTGGCGCGGGAGTTCTTCACCCGCCATGGCCGCCTGATGCTGGACTGGCTGCCGGCGGTGCTGGTGGGTGTGGCGGCGGTGGGATTTCACTTCGTCACCACCAACCCGTTCAACCCGCTGCAATTGCAGAATCAGGCGACCTTCTGGCCGCAACTGACTTTGATTGCAGGCTATTATGCGGCGTTGCTGCCGTTCTTTTTCCTCGCCGGGCTGTATGTCAGCCTGTGCTTTATTCTCAACGATTCCGAGATCGGCCGTGTCTATGGCTATGATCTGACCGGCGCTGGCGCCGGGTCGTTGGCGGCGTTGGGCCTGATGAGCTTCATTCACCCGTTCATGCTGCTGCCGTCGCTGCTCGTGCCGATGGCGCTGGCAGCAGCGTTCTCGAAGCGGTGGAAGATGGCCCTGCCGGCAGCCCTGATGGTGTTGGTGGGCAGCGAAGCGCTGCTGGTATTGGGCAACCAGGCCGGGTTCAATGACTACAAGGCGATTTATGCCCCGCTGCACGTGCCGGATGCGAAGGTGTTGGCGGAAATCCGCTCGGCACGCGGGCTCTACATGGTGCTGGATAATTTCACCGAGCGCGTGGACACCGACCTGTCCAACAACGCCGGCATGCTGGGCGTGCCCGGCCCGCCGGCCACGTTCGGCCTGTATCGTGACGGCAACCGCATCGCGGCCATTCCCAAGCCGGGACCGATCGACGCGCGCTATGCCCCCGCCACCCTGGCGGCCCTGCCTTACACGCTGAAGCCTGCGGCCCGCGTGCTGTTGATCGGCAGTTCGGGCGGGTTTCGGGCTGCTGAGATCACGGTCCTGGGCGCGCGCGAGATCGCCGTGCTGGAACCCGAGGCCGGGCTGCGCGCCCTGTTGCGCCGCAACCCGGGCGAACGACCGCCTGCCAGCAGCCGCAGCCCGATAGCTGCCGTCGATGGCACCCAGTTCGACGTGATCGATATCGCCGGCGACTTTCTGGATTCAGCGGAGGCCAACAGCACAGCCTTCGCCGCAGAGGCAGTGGCGGCCTATCTCGGCGCGTTGTCGCATGACGGCATTCTGTCCATTCCCGTGTCGATCCGTGAGTTCCCGGCCTACGCCATCCGGATGCTGGCCACCGTGCGCGCGGGGCTGCTGCGGGCCGGATTGTCGGACCCGCAGACCCATGTGCTGGTCTATCGCTCGGCCTGGAACGTACGGATTTTGGTGTCGCCCGAGCCGTTCGATGCCGCCCGGATCGCGGCAGCGCGCACATTCTCTGACGAACGCAGCTTCGACCTGTCGTATTTCCCTGGCGTCGAGACGGCGCCAAAAGCTGATATTTTCAACGACCTGCCGGCCGTCTCTTTCGCAGAAGGGCAGGTGACATCCGGCGATGGCGCCCATGACGCCATCGCCGACGAGGCGCCCGCAGTGCTGCGCGGCGAGGCCACCAGTTCTGGCGAGGCATTCAACCTGCAACCGATCACGTTTGACCGGCCATCGTTCTACGCCGTGCTGCGGCTGTCGCAGCTTGGCACCATCCTGGCGCGGCTGGAGATTTTGCCGCAGGCGGAAATCGGGCCGTTGGTGAACCTGGCCGTGCTCGCCCAGGCCGCGGTGATCGCCTTGATCGTGCTCGCGGTGCCGCTGTTCGGCGGGGGAAGGGTGCGGGCGCAGGGCATCAGCGCGTGGCGGGCGGCGATTTATTTCGCAGCTTTGGGACTGGGCTTTCTGTTCATCGAACTTTTCCTGATCGACCGCGCCAGCTTCTATCTGAACGACCGCACCAGCGGCTTTGCCATCGTCCTGACGGCGATGCTGATCTTCTCCGGCATCGGCAGCATGTTGAGCGCCCGGTTTGCCGAAAGCCCACGGCGCGGAATCGATATCGCCATCGTGGTGATCGTGGCCTGGTGTGCTGCCCTGCATTTTTTCCTCCAGCCCGCCTTGCTGGCAACGCTTGACCAACCGTTCCTCACGCGTGCAGCGCTGGTGGTGCTGGTGGTGGCGACGGCCTCTATCGCCCTGGGCCTGCCGTTCCCGCTGGGCCTCAGCCGCGCCGGCTCCGGTGGCTTCATGCCATGGGCGTGGGGTCTCAACGGTGCGTTCTCCGTGGTCTCCACCCCCCTCGCCAACCTGATTTCGTTGCAAAGCGGCACAAGCACCGTTCTGATTTCAGCGCTCGTATTGTATGTGCTTGCCAACGCTGTATTCCCTCGAGACCGAAAGTCCGCTCGATGACCGATAGCCGCATCAACATGCTGACCCGTCGCGGCCTGATTGCCACGGCCGGCGCCTCGCTGATCATCCCGCCCGCCCGCGCCGCCTCGGCGCCATGGACCCGTGCGGCCTATATGGAGGCGATGGCGAAATCCGGTCGTCCAGTGGATCTGAGCGAAGCGCAGTTCCAGGCGATCCAGGCCCGCAAGCCGGCCGCGATGAAGCGGATCGAGCAATATCTGAAGGAACGCCTCGGCTCGGCCGACCCGGCCGTGATGGCGGCCTTCCAGGAATTGCCGCGCGAGTATTTCCACTATCAATACGACAACCACCGCGCCACGCCCGGCGAGGCCTATGAAGATAACCCCAAGCCCTGGGCACTGGGCTATGGCTCGGCGCTGTCGGATTATCTTGGTCAGGCTTACATGACCCAGGTAGCCAAGCCCAAGGCCACCGACGTGACGCTGGAAATCGGCACCGGCAGCGGCTTCCAAAGCTCGCTGCTCAGCCGCATCGTCAAGAAATCCTACTCGATCGAGATCATCGAGCCGTTGGGCAAGGCCGTCGGCAAGATCTTCGCGCCGCTCGGCTACGACAACATCGAAACCCGCGTCGGCGATGGCTATTTCGGTTGGCCCGAGGTCGAGGGCGGCTTTGACATCATCATCATCACCTGCGCCGCGCAGTATGCCCCGCCGGAACTGTTCAAGCAGTTGAAGCCCGGCGGCCGCGCCCTGATTCCGATTGGCCAGCCATTCAAGCGCGGCCAGTTTCTCTACGTTTATACCAAGGATGAGGACGGCAAGATCCGCACCCGCAAGGACGTGGGTGTGTTCTTCATCCCGATGACGGGCACGATGATGAAAACGGCGGCCCCGGCGACGCCGCCGGCTTAAAGATGCAATAAGAAGCAGAAGGCATTGTTCTTTTTTAGAAAAAAGAACCAAAAAATTTCATTCATTGGATTTGTATCTCGGCATGTTTCCGGCATCATTTCTAATGAATGAAAGTCTTTTTGCTTCTTTTTCTTCAGAAAAAGAAGGTCTTCCTGAAAAATGCTTCCTGTGACAAAAAACTTCGAACGCCAAGGCCATCGCGGTATGACACGTCTGCTCCGCACGGTAGCCGAGCGCGTGTTCCGCCGCTTGCCCGTGTCCCGTGTAGCCTTTGCGCGAATGGATGCGTTGCAGGAGCGGCTGGATACTTTTGAAGCGGCATCCGAGGCTGGCATACTGCGGATCGAGGTGCAGGTTGCTCACCATGACCCGCGCAGTCTGGAGACCTTGGTGCCGGTCGTCCGCACACTGGAGGAGCGCACGCGCATCGCCATGCGCTGTCGGGATGCGGACGTCGTGCCGAAGGTGACCAACGCCGGCGCTGTCGTCACCCAGCCGGACGGCACGCGCGTTCAGATCATGCATAACGGCGTGAAGGTGATCGCCGGCGGTTATTACGGCGACTGGATGCAGGATCTGATCACCCGCTGCCATGGGCATCACGAACCGCAGGAAGAGACGATTTTCGCTGCGATCATGCCTTATTTGCCAGCTGATGCCGTTATGTTCGAACTGGGTGGGTTCTGGAGCTTTTACAGCGTCTGGTTTTTGTCCCAAAGCAAGGGTCGGCGTAGCTTTGTAGTGGAGGCCGATCCGGCCCATCTCGAGATCGGCCGCGCCAATGCCCGCCTGAACAACGTGGTGCCGGACTTCACGTCTGCCTTTGTCGGCGGCGTGCCATCAGGTCCCGTGCCGTTCCCGACCGAGGTCTCCGGCGTAATCGACCTCCCGTGCGTGACGGTGGAATCGCTGATGATCGCCCACGGTCTGGAACGTCTCGACCTGCTGCATTGCGATGCCCAAGGTGCAGAGCGTGCGGTACTGGAAAGCTGCATCGGGCTTGCGCAGGCTGGACGCCTGGGGTGGCTGATGGTCTCCACCCACACGCATCACATCACCGGTGATCCGCTGACGCATCAGCGCTGCCTGGCGGTGTTGCTGCAGGCAGGTGCCACGATCGTCGTCGAGCACGATGTGCAGGAATCGTTTAGCGGCGACGGGCTGATCGTGGCCAGGTTCGGCATGCTCCCGCAGGGCTGGGTCACGCCGCGTCTGAGCCACAATCGCTATTCGGAGAGCCTGTTTCGCAATCCGCTCTACGACCTGGCCTTGGCCCGGCTGTCGTCATGATGCGATTCGAACTCCAGGGTCATCGCGGCGCGCGCGGCCTGTTTGCCGAAAACACGCTGTCCGGCTTCGTGGCGGCCCTGAGTTTCGGTCTGGACAGCATCGAGCTCGACATCGCCGTCACCGCCGACGATGTGGCGGTTGTGGTGCACGACCCACGACTGAACCCGGATCTAACGCGCGATGCAACCGGCACGTGGCTGGACGGCATTGGCCCATCCGTCCGTTCGCTGACGATGGCGCAGCTTGCCACGTATGATGTCGGCCGGATGCGTCCGGGCAGCAAGCCCGCCTTGGCGAATCCCGAACAGCAATCGGCGGATGGCGCCTATGTGCCAACCCTGGCCGAGGTGTTTGTCGCGACCGAGCGATCCGGCGTGCGCATCGACGCCGAACTCAAGACCGACCCATCCACACCTGACTTGACCGTCTCGCCCGAAGCGATGGCCGCCATCGTGGTGGCGGTGGCCGATGCGGCCGGGGCGCGACACCGGCTTGCGGTGCGTTCGTTTGACTGGCGCGGGCTGGCCTGGATGCAGGCGCATCACCCTGACATTCCGCTGGCCTGGCTGACGGAGGGCGATCAGACGCCTGCCATGGTGGCGCAGGCGGCTGGTAACGGTTCCATCCAACCCACGTGGTCGCCTTTGCACCGCACGCTGGAGCGCGCCTCCATCGCGCAGGCCCACGCGCTTGGGTTGCGCGTGGTGCCATGGACGGTCAACGAGATCGCCGACATAGCCCGTCTGGTCGCGTGGGGCGTTGACGGCATCTGCACCGATCGGCCTGACCGTGCGCAAGGAGTCTGCCCAGGCCGCTCATAAGGCGTCATCAGGCGGGGGCCAGGAAATTGGCCCGAACCGCGCTGCGCGCCACCAAGGCGCGGATGGCGGGGCTTTCATGGCCCCGCTCGGCGGTCAGCGCGTCCATCGGCACGAAATATTCGTGCGGGTGGGGAATCTGGCTTTCGGTAAAGCCCTGATAATGCCGGTTTTTGAGCGCATACATTACCTTGATGTCGCGCACCGGCAAGATCAGCGGCATCAGCGGTTCCTGCTTCAGAACGCCTGTGATTTTCCAGCGCGGCGTCGGGTCGTTCGGCATCACGCAGTGCATCAGCCAGGGCAATGGGCAGACGGCGAGCAGCGAGTGGGTGCTGGGGGCGAAGCGGGAGCGCTTGTCCAGCAGGTTGGCCAGCGAACCGCAGGCCTCTATGGCGAAGATGTCCACGAACGGTTCGTGGACGGTGCCGCCGAAATTCAGCCAAAGCCCGTCTGGCAAGGTGCGGAAGCGATTGCTTCCCGGCAGCTTGAGGAACGGGAAATTGGTACCGTCCGTTTCGCATGGGCGACCTCGAAGCCAGGAATCAGGACTTCCAGGCGTGTCTTCGGCGGTTGGCGCCATGCCGGGTGGGCGCTGGGGCCACTGCCGCAACCGGGCCCGCACCAACTTGTCCAGAGATGGATAACCAACCATCGCTGCGTCTCCTTCTCATTATGATGACCCCGATGACCACCTACATTCATATGTTAGGCGTATTAAACATTGATAAAATACCCCTAACATCAAATATTTTTAAAATTGTTTCTGTCAATACAATCAAAAACGATAATATGAAGAAAGTTAATACTGTATTGGGCGTTATCTGTCCGTAAACAAGCTGTTAACCGTCTGGCGTGGTGGAAATCGATTTCCCCTAAAATATCTCCATGAAATCAGATGCTTGTGGCGAGACCCTGCGATAGGGAATCGAAATCGTCACGCACGGGTCAAACCCGCGGCATTTGGCGCGACGAGGCGTTAAAATCAGACCGTTCACACAACCGTGAGCGAGGCCTTCAGCACAAAAAAAACCCGGCCAGGAAAACCCGGCCGGGTTGATCATGCGCCAATCTCGCGGCTGAGAGAGGGCCGCGAAGCCGCTCAGCCGCGCTCGTCGAGCGGCTTGTAGTCGCGCTGGGCAGCGCCGGTATAGACCTGTCGCGGACGGCCGATGCGCTGCGAAGGGTCTTCGATCATCTCTTTCCACTGGCTGATCCAGCCAACGGTGCGCGCGACGGCGAACAGCACGGTGAACATGCTGGTCGGAATGCCCATCGCCTTGAGGATGATGCCCGAATAGAAGTCCACGTTCGGATAGAGCTTGCGGGCGATGAAATACTCGTCGTGCAGCGCAATCCGCTCCAGTTCCACGGCCAGGTCGAGCAACGGATCGTTCTTGATCCCAAGCTCGGCCAGCACTTCGTGACACGTGGCCTGCATGATCTTCGCGCGCGGATCGAAGTTCTTGTAGACGCGGTGGCCAAAGCCCATCAGGCGGGAGTGGCTGTTCTTGTCCTTCACCTCGGCGAGGAAGGCCGGCACGTTGTCGACATGGCCGATCTCGGCCAGCATCTTCAACACGGCTTCGTTGGCGCCGCCATGGGCAGGGCCCCAGAGGCTTGCGATGCCGGCGGCGATGCAGGCGAACGGGTTGGCGCCGGTGGAGCCGGACAGGCGCACGGTGGAGGTGGACGCGTTCTGCTCATGGTCGGCGTGCAGGATCATGATCTTGTCCAGGGCGCGCGCCAGGACAGGGTTCACGTGGTACGGCTCGGCCGGTACCGCGTTCATCATGTAGAGGAAGTTCTCGGCATAGCCGAGGTCGTTGCGCGGATACATGAACGGCTGGCCGATCGTGTATTTGTAGGCCCAGGCAGCGATGGTCGGCACCTTGGCGATCAGGCGGAAGGCGCTGATGCGGCGGTGGTCCGGATTATTGATGTCCAGGCTGTCGTGATAGAACGCGCTGAGCGCGCCAACCACACCGCACATGACGGCCATCGGGTGCGCGTCGCGACGGAAGCCCTGGTAGATGCTGCGGATCTGCTCGTGCACCATCGTGTGGCGCATGACGCCGGCTTCGAATTCGGTCTTTTCTTCAGCGTTCGGCAGTTCGCCGTTCAACAGAAGATGGGCCACTTCGAGGAAGGTGGACTGCTCGGCCAGCTGCTCGATTGGGTAGCCACGATGCAGCAGGATGCCTTCGTCGCCATCGATATAAGTGATTTTGCTGTCGCACGCGGCGGTGCCGCCATAGCCTGGATCGTAGGTGAAGATGCCGAGATCCGCGTACAGCTTGCGAATATCAACAACGGATGGCCCAATTGTGCCGTCGGTCAGCTTGATCGTGGTGGATTTTCCGGTCCCGTCGAGCGTGATGGTGACGGTGCCGCTTCCGGTCGCCGAAGTGGGCGTTGCCTGGCCGCTCATGGGTGATCCCTTTGCCTGGCGGCTGCGCCGCCGTTTCTGTTCCGCCGGCTGCGCCGTCGTTTTCCGCTCTAATACCAGCGCCATCGCCTGATATCGGCAACCGCGCTGCAAACCTCAGACCGGCCGGGTGCACCGACCGCCTCGCGGAAAGTTACGAGCAGTGTTTGCGCAACGCAACCTTCGCAATCGCAGCAATTTCACGGCCTTTCCGGCTGCCCGGGTTTACGGCCAATGCACTTCCGGCGGCAGGCTCATCAGGATGGCTTCTACGTTGCCGCCGGTCTTCAGTCCGAACAGCGTGCCGCGGTCGTGGATGAGGTTGAACTCCACATAGCGGCCGCGCCGCACCAGTTGATGGGCGCGTTCCTCGGGCGTCCATGCTTCCGCCATGCGGCGGCGAATGATGGCCGGGTAGGCCGACAGGAAGGCACGCCCGACATCCTGGGTGAAGGCGAAGTCGGCTGCGGCATCGCCGGTGTCGACGTGATCGTAGAAAATACCGCCGGCGCCACGCGGTTCGTTGCGATGCGGCAGGAAAAAATAGCGATCGCACCATTCCTTGAAGCGCGCGTAATAGGCCGGATCATGCCGGTCACACGCCTCGCGGAAGGCCGCGTGGAACGAGGCTGCGTCTTCAACCGCCTCAGGTGCTTCGAGTCGCATAGGTGTCAGGTCGCCACCGCCGCCGAACCAGCCTTTCGTGGTCACCAGCATGCGGGTGTTGAAATGCGCCGCCGGCACGCGTGGATTCGCCATGTGCGCGACCAGCGAGATGCCGGTGGCGAAAAAGCGCGGGTCTTCCGAGGCGCCCGGAATCTGGGCGCGAAAATCCTGGCTGAATTCGCCCTGCACGGCAGATACGTTGACGCCGACCTTCTCGAACACGCGTCCCCGCATCAGGCTGATCACGCCACCGCCGCCCTCGGCGCGCTCCCACGGGGTGCGCACGAAGCGACCGGCTGGTTTGCTGTTATAGAGGGCGATTCCGGCGGCCTCGTCCTCGATCGCCTCGAACACGGCACAGATCCGGTCACGCAACGCCTCGAACCAGGCCTTCGCCTGGCCCTGCATGGCGGCATGGGCCGGCGCCGGGGAAGAGCCGATTTCTGGGGGAGGGGAGGATTGCGGCATCGAGAATTGACCTTAGCTGATGGCAGGCGATGGAACTTAAGCGCCCCCACGTGTTGCAGGGGCGAAAGGCTGGTTATAGAAGAGCCTCCGAAGTTGATGATTGTCCATGATAGGCCCATGCGCCGTTGCACCTCACCTGAAATTGGGTGGGGATGCGGTTGCGGGCCGCCATGTGTCGTTATCTGATCGCATGAGACAGAAACCGCTTCGGCGGGCAATGAGAGAGAAGGACGCTGACCGATGTCTGCAACCGCCCACGGCCCGCAAGACGGGCACGCACCGGATCACTCCAAACGCGACTTCCTCAAACTCGTCGCTGCGTCGTCCGCAGCCATCGGGGTGGGCGCTCTGGCATGGCCGTTGATCGACAGCATGAACCCATCGGGCGACGTGCTGGCGCTGTCCTCGGTTGAATTCGACCTCGCACCCGTGCCCGTGGGCCAGGCCGTGACCGTGGTTTGGCGCGGCAAGCCGGTGTTCGTGCGCCATCGCTCGGCCGAAGAAGTCAAAACCGCCGAGGGCGTGAAGCTGTCCGATCTCAACGATCCGCAGAGCGACCTCGACCGCGTCAAGGCCGGGCATGACCAGTGGCTTGTCGTCGTCGGCATCTGCACCCATCTCGGCTGTGTGCCATTGGGCAACAAGACCACTGAAGCGCGTGGGGATTTCGGCGGCTGGTTCTGCCCCTGCCACGGCAGCCAATATGACGTCTCGGGCCGCGTGCGCCACGGGCCTGCACCGACCAACCTGGCAGTGCCGCCTTATGCGTTCCTGTCCGACACCCGCATCAAGATCGGCTGACACGCCGCCGTTTTATAAGTAGGCCCCCAAGAGTGGGGGCAATCGGAGCAAAGCCATGGCCGGCCTGCACAAGAGTGAGTTTCAGAACCCAGTGATCAACTGGGTTGATACGCGTCTGCCCATCTTCACGATGATGCAGAAAGAATACGGGGTTTTCCCGACGCCGAAGAATTTCAACTATTTCTGGAATTTCGGTGCGCTGGCGATGATCAACCTGGTGGTGATGATCGCCACGGGCATCTTCCTGGCGATGAACTACACGGCCAACACGGGCCTCGCGTTCGACAGCGTCGAGCGTATCGTGCGCGACGTGAACTTCGGCTGGCTGCTGCGCAACGTGCACGCCAACGGCGCGTCGATGTTTTTCATCATCGTCTACATCCACATGTTTCGCGGGATGTATTACGGCTCCTACAAAAAGCCGCGTGAGCTGCTGTGGATGATCGGCGTCGTCATCCTGCTGCTGATGATGGCGACGGCCTTCATGGGCTACGTGCTGCCATGGGGGCAGATGTCCTATTGGGGTGCGACCGTCATCACCAACCTGTTCTCGGCCATACCCGTGGTGGGCGAGAGCATCGTCACCCTCCTCTGGGGCGGCTTCTCGGTGGACAACCCCACGCTGAACCGCTTCTTCAGCCTGCATTACCTGATGCCGTTCGTGATCACCGGCGTCGTGTTCCTGCACGTGGCAGCCCTGCACATCACGGGCTCGAACAACCCGCTGGGTATCGACGTGAAGTCGGAGAAGGACACGCTGCCGTTCCATCCGTACTACACCATCAAAGACTCGGTGGGCATGTGCGTCTATCTGCTGGTGTTCGCGGTGCTGGTGTTCTTCGCACCCGATTATCTGGGCCACGCCGACAACTACACTCCGGCCAACCCGCTGGTGACGCCCGCGCACATTGTGCCGGAATGGTACTTCCTGCCGTTCTACGCCATCCTGCGCTCGGTTCCGTCCAAGCTCGGCGGCGTCATCCTGATGTTCGGCTCGATCGCCATTCTGTTCGTGCTGCCATGGCTTGATACGTCGCCGGTGCGTTCGGCGAAGTTCCGCCCGATCTATCGCCAGCTGATGTATGTGTTTGTGGTGGTCTGCATCGTGCTCGGCATGGCCGGCGGCAAGCCGCCAGAAGGCATCTGGGTCGTGGTTGGTCGCGTCTGCACCGCCTATTACTTCCTGCACTTCCTGGTGATCCTGCCGATCCTGGGCAAGCTCGAACGCCCACTGCCGCTGCCTGAGAGCATCAGCAACCCTGTGTTGCCGACGCTGGGGGGTGGTCCGCTGCCCGGTGGCGCCACTGCCAAGCCGATGGAGAAAATGTGATGAAGTTCGCCCGGATCGCCGTTCTCGGCGCCTTGCTCGGGGCGAGCCTCGCCACCCCGGCCCTGGCACAGCACGCCATGGAGTTCCCAAAGCAGGAATGGAGCTTCGCGGGCCCGTTCGGCACGTATGACAAGGCAGCCGCCCAGCGCGGCTTCCAGGTCTACAAGGAGGTTTGCTCCTCCTGCCACTCCATGAAGCTGGTCTATTACCGCAACCTGGCGGGGATTGGCCTCTCGGCAGAGCAGATCAAGGCGGTCGCCGCGTCGGTGGATGTGCCGACGATCGGCGATGACGGCCAGCCCACCGAGCGCAAGGGCGAGCCTTCGGATCACTTCAAGTCGCCCTATCCCAACGACAAGGCTGCCCGTGCCGCCCAGAACGGCGCCCTTCCGCCGGACCAGTCGGTGATCATCAAGGCCCGCGAAGGTGGTGCGGACTATATCTATGCGTTGATGAACGGCTATGAAGCCGCTCCGGCCGACGTGAAGATGAGCGACGGGATGAACTACAACAAATGGTTCACCGGTCACCAGATCGCGATGGCCGCGCCACTGACCGATGGCCGTGTTGAGTATACCGACGGCACCAAGGCGACCGTGGACCAGATGGCACGGGACGTGACCACGTTCCTGGCCTTCGTCGCCAATCCGGAAATGGAAGCCCGCAAGCGCCTTGGCGTGCGCGTGGTGCTGTTCCTGGCGCTGATGACCTGCCTGACCTATGCCGTGAAACGTCAGATCTGGTCTGACGTTAAGCATTAATCTGCGTCTTGCTGAAAACGCCGCGCTCTTGCAAAAGGGCGCGGCGTTTCTGCGTTTTGTTGCAGCCTATTCGCTTTCGATTTTGGAGCTTGCGGTATGAACACCACCCAGACGATCCAGCCTGTCATCGGCATCATCGGCGGCTCCGGCCTCTATGACATTGACGGCCTGCAGGACAAGAAATGGCGCAAGGTGGAAACGCCATGGGGCGATCCGTCGGACGAGTTGCTGGAAGGCTGGCTGGACGGCGTGCGCTGCGTGTTCCTGCCGCGCCACGGCCGGGGCCACAAGCTGCCGCCGAGCGCGTTGAACTATCGCGCCAACATCGATGCGCTCAAGCGCGTGGGCGTGACGGACGTGATCTCGCTTTCGGCCGTGGGCTCGCTGAAGGAAGAACTGCCGCCCGGGCATTTCGTGATCGTTGACCAGTTCATCGACCGCAGCTTCGCGCGGGAAAAAAGCTTTTTCGGGCCAGGCTGCGTGGCGCATGTCTCCGTGGCCCATCCGGTCTGCCCGCGCATCGGCGATGCGCTTGAGGCAGCCGCGCGGTCGCTGTCGCTGCCCGTCACGCGCGGCGGCACCTATCTGGTGATGGAAGGCCCGCAATTCTCCACCAAGGCTGAAAGCGAGCTGTATCGCGCCTGGGGTTGCAGCGTGATTGGCATGACCAACATGCCCGAGGCCAAGTTGGCCCGGGAGGCCGAGCTTTGCTACGCAACCGTGGCCATGGTGACGGACTATGATTGCTGGCACCCCGATCACGACGCGGTGACGGTGGAGCAGGTGGTGAAGTTCCTGCTCGGCAACGCCGATGGCGGGCGGAATCTGGTGCGCGCCGTGGTGCCGATGCTCGGGGCCGAACGCGGTCCGTGCCCGGCGAAATGCGACCGCGCGCTGGATTATGCGCTGATCACGCCGCCGGCCCATCGCGACCCCGCCATGCTGGCGCGGCTCGATGCGGTAGCGGGTCGCGTAATTTAGGCTTTGAGCGGGCGGGAGCCACGGCTTCCGCCCGCGCCACGAAAGGATTGCCGCACCATGCAATACCCCGATGCCGCCAATCGCGACCTGCTTGACCGTATCCCGCTCACCGCCCGGAACATTCTCGACGTGGGCTGCGGCACCGCGGCATTGGGCATGGAATACAAGCGCCTCAACCCGGCGGCGCGCTATTTCGGCATCGAGAGCAATCCAGACTCCTGCGTCATCGCCGCCGGCCGGATTGATTTCGTCGTCGGCGCCGATGTCGAGCAGGTGCCGTTGCCGTTCCGCGACGAAACCTTCGACTGCATCATCTACGGCGACATCCTTGAGCACCTGAACGACCCCTGGGCGCTGCTGAAGCACCACGCAACCCGCCTCAATCCGGGCGGCGTGATGCTGATCTGCATGCCCAACGTTGAGCATTGGAGTTTCGCGGCACGCCTGTTGTCCGGCAGTTGGGATTATGAACAGCAGGGCCTGCTGGACCGTACGCATCTGCGCTGGTTCACCGCCCGCACCATGCAGGCGGCGTTGCGCGAAGCTGGCCTGCAACCTCTGGACGTGGCGCCGCGGGTGTTCGACGCCGAGGCCTGCGCCAATTTTGTCAGCGCCATGGCCCCCAGCCTGCAGGCGATGGGGGTCGATCCAGAGGAATATTTCCGCCGTGCCAGCCCGTTGCAGCATGTCTGGCGGGCATTGGCCCACCCCGTCGAGCGACTCAACATCGTCTCGACGATGCTGGCCCCGGTGGGCGGGGTGAGCCATCTGCGCGTCATCCAGCCGATGCGCGCTTTGTCCACGTTGCCAGACATATTCTGCCTGGTGGCGCCAGAGGGTGAAATTCCGCAGTTCGAACCCGAAAGCCCGAAGTTCTTCATCTTCCACCGCCCCATGCTGGCGGGCGAGGAGGGCCTGGTGCCGATCCGCCAGCTCCTTGAACTCGGCTTCGTGATCATCTGCGAGTTCGATGACCACCCGGATTTCATCCCCGTCCTGCAACGGCCGGATGTGCAGAATTTCCGCGCCGTGCACGCCGTCCAGACCAGCACCGTGCCGTTGGCCCAGGTGCTGGCGCAGCGCAACCCGGAAGTGGCGGTGTTCCCGAACGCGATCGATCACCTCGACCCGCCGCGCAACTTCGCCGATCCCGAGCGCCTGACGCTGTTCTTCGGCGGGCTGAACCGGGAGAACGATTGGCCGGATTATCTCGGCGCCATCAACGAGGTGCTGGCGGAAGTTGGCGATCGGCTGCATGTCCGTGTGCTCAACGACCAAGGGTTTTTCGACGGGTTGGCGACGGTGAACAAAACCTTCACGCCGCTGTGCGATTACGAAACCTATCTGGGCCTGCTGGCGGAGAGCGAGATTTCGTTCATGCCGCTGCGCGACAATTTGTTCAACGGCTGCAAGTCGGACCTCAAATTCCTCGAAGCCGGCGCCGCCCGCGTCGTCGCCCTCGCGAGCCCGACGGTTTATGCCAACGTGATCGACGACGGCCATAACGGCCTGGTGTTTCACGCGGCGGCCGAGTTGAAGCAGAAGCTGCTGTTCCTGCTGGCCAATCCAGACGCCGCCCGCGCAATGGCGGACACGGCGCGGGCCTACGTGGCCCAGCACCGCATGCTGGCATCCCAGCTTGCCGGCCGGGTGGCCTGGTATCGAGACCTTTGGTCGCGTCGCAAGGCGCTGGGGCGTGCGTTGCTGGCCCGGGCGCCAGAGCTGGCGGTGCCGCACTCCAGCGCCGGCATCGTCGTTCCGGAGGGGCTGGCCGCACGGATTCCCCAGGATCTTGGTCGCGTGGTGATCCTGTCGCGTCATGAAAGCGACGTGGCCCCCACCGAATGAAGGGGCGGCCCTTCCTCGCCCGGCTGCGCGCTTCCTTGGCGGGGCGCTGGTCGGTGCGGGCGCCCGACGATGCGCGGACCCATTTGCCGATTGTGGCATGGTCAGAGGGGGGCGAGACCGCACGAGGGCTGGCCTGCCCGAATTGTGGCTCCATGTCGGACAAGCCCCATCTGCTGACGGTCGATTTTAAGGCGCTGCATCTGGCCCGTAAAACCCGCGTCGTGGTGTCATGCCCGGATTGCACCTCTCGGTTTTATGCCGGCCTTGCTGCGGACGCCTCCCCGGATTACGGCGGCGACGAGTTCCTCACGCGTGGGCGGGGCGCCTTGTATTTGCAGCACGGCGCCGGGCTGGCCCAGTTGGCCCGCCCTGTGGCGCGGCTTGATCTGCCGCCGGCACGCCGCATTCTCGACATCGGTTGCGGGTTCGGCTTCGGGCTGGATTTCGCCCTGCGCAGCCGTTTGTGGACCGGCTTTGGCATCGATCCGGCACAGATCGCGGCGATGGGTCGGGACCGGCTGGGGCTGCCGATCGAGCAACGCATGCTGGCGGCCGATGAGCCGGCGATGCGTGGCGCGTTCGACGTGGTGATGGCGGCTGAGACCATCGAGCATGTGCCAGATCCGCCGGCCTTCTTGCACATTCTCGCCAACACCCTTGCCGTGGGCGGCGTGCTGATGCTGACCACGCCGGATGCCGAGGCGTTGGCGCCGGAGACGCCCGCCGGTCAGTTGGCCGGCCTGCTGTCGCCCGGCCTGCATATTGTGTTTCAGTCCGCGCACAGCCTGCGCCGGTTGCTGGAAGCAGAAGGCTTCACCCATATCGCAATCGAGCGCGATGGTGGCGCCCTGGTGGCCACGGCCAGCACGCGGCCCTTCGTGCTGAACACCGATGGCGCGGCGTTCACCGCGGCCTATCTCGACTATCTGGAACAGCGTGCCGCCGATTTTGGCCCCGATGACGATCTCTATTGGGGATTCGCCGGCCGCGCCTTGCTGGAAGCCGTCAATGCTGGCGCGTTCGACCGCGCCACGACGATCCGCGCGCATCTGCGCGAAGCCTGCCAGCACCGCTTCGGGGTCGATCTCGATGCACCGGACCTGCCCAGCGAGACGGCCATATGCACGCTGGAACGTCTGGCCGCGCTGGTGCCGTTGAATCTCGGCACTCTTCTTTACGCCGATGCGATGCGCCATCTGGGGCAAGGCGCGGACCGCCCATCGCAACACCTGCGCTTTGCCTGTGCCGCCGAGGTGTCGCGGCGGCTCGGCCGGGCGGTGGCAGCGCTCGGCATGGCCGATCCGATGAGCGACCTGATCGGCTGGGCGGCGGAGGCCGAAAGCCTGCTCTGCGCCGCCGCATCGGCCAAAGCGCCTGATACGGTGCCGGGCCTGCTGGCCTTGCCGCCAGCACCCGGTGACACGGATGCTGCGACCGGCCGTCGCGCCGCCATCCGGGTGCAGGCGTTTGTCGGATTGGTCAATGCCGGCCGTTACGTCGAGGCGCGCCGCCTGGCGACATCATGCGCTGAATTGAATCGCACGCCGGAGGTGCTGGGTCAGGACGCCGCGTTCTGTGCCGCGATCCTGGATCTGCAGCCGGGCGGGGATCTGATGATGGCCCAGACACGCTTCGAATGGGTGCGTCGCCGCCTCGGCGATTCCGGTACTGTGTCGGTTGGCTCGTTGTTCTGGCACGCCTTGCGCGGCGAGGCGCAGGCGCGGGCCGCGAACGGTGACGCGGCGGGCGCACAACATCTGCTGCGCACGGTCGTTCGCGACTGTGCCGCCAAAGGTTACGAAATTCCACCCGAATTCGCCGCCAGCAACCAATAGGACCGACCTTACTCATGCTCCGTCGTATTCTCCTGACCTGGCTTCTGGACATCCGGGACTTCTGGAGCGGCCAGTTGGTGCCGACCATGGTGTCCCTGCTGTGTTGCCCGCGCAGCCCGAAGCAGGTGGTTTATAGCTGGCCGGACACCCAGCCGCTTCTGGGCAAGCGGGTTGCCCTGTTCGTGCATTTCGATCGCCACAAGACCATTCGTCCTTATGTGGCGCAGTATGTGGCGCAACTGCATGCGGCCGGGTTGTCGGTGCTGTTTGTCTCCAATGCCGGTGAGATCAAGCCAGATGCGCTGGAAACCATCCGGCCGTACTGCGCCGGCATTCTGGTGCGCCGCAATGTTGGCTACGATTTTGCCGCCATGCGTGAGGGGCTGGCACATTTCGGCCTGCCGCGCGCCGACACCGAATTGCTCGTGCTCGCCAATGACAGCGTCTACGGCCCGCTGCGGCCGCTGGACGACATGTTGGCGAAAATTGATTTCGCGCAGGCAGATTTCTGGGGCGCCACCGAAAGCTGGCAATACAAATATCACCTGCAGTCATATCTGTTGTTTGCCGGCCCGAAGATTCTGCATCACCCGGCCTGGGCGAAGTTCTGGAACAACGTCCGCTCGGTGCCGAACAAGCGTTGGGTGATCAGCCGCTACGAAGTGGGCATCACCCAATGGATGCTCAAGGCCGATCTCACCTGCGCCGCGATCTGGCCGTATCAGGATCTGTTGCGGGAAATCAACGAGGACCTGCCCATCGGCGACGTGACGAAGCCGGCGGATCTTGGTGCGGCGACATCGATGCGTCAGGTCCAGGGCCTGCGCATGCGCCGCCGCTATGTGGATCGCAAGGCGATGAATCCGGCCACCGACCTGTGGCGTCAATTGCTGTGTGCCGGGTTTCCGTTCCTCAAGCGGGAATTGCTGCGCGACAACCCAACCCGTGTTGCCGATGTGATGGACTGGCGTTCCGTGGTGGCGGAGACGACCGGCAGTGACATCACGTTGATCGAACGGGATCTGCAGCGTGCGGCCCGCAACGTGGCGCCGTAGGGGGCTCCACCAACAAGGCGCGGACCGAATCGGGGCTGGCGGCGGCCCGGATGGCTGCCGCCAAGACGCGATCCCGCAGCCTGCGGGTGGCGAGCGCCAGGGCCTGGAGATGGGCAGTCCCGTCCTCAGGGCTGAGCAGCAGGAACAGCAGGTCCACCTTGCCGCCATCAATGGAGTGCCAGGCGACCGCAGTGTCCAGTCGTGCGAACAACGCCAGCGGGGCAGGAAGTCCGGCGAGCCTTGCATGCGGCAGGGCGATGCCGGCCCCCACGCCCGTCGAGCCCAACGCCTCGCGCGCCATCAGGGCGGCGGCGATCGGGGCGGGCTTCAGGCCCAGCAACGCCGCCGCCTTGCGCGCCAGTTCGTTCATCACGGCAGCCTGGTCGGTCTGACGCAGGAACAGCACGTGGTCTTGTGGCAACAGCGCGGCCAGGCCGCTCACGCCACGGCACCGATGCTGGGTTCGTCCAGCACCACAAGCCGGTAGCCGATGCCGGTTTCGGTGACGATGTGCACCGGCCGCTCCGGGTCCGGTTCGATCTTCTGACGGATCTGCCGCACATAGACGCGCAGTTGCTGCACGTCGCCGGACGCACCCCACAGCTTGCCCAGGATCAACCGATGCGTCAGCACCCGCCCGGCATGGGTGACCAGCAGTTGCAGGATGTCCCACTCCCGCGGTGACAGATGCACCTCTGCCCCGCCGCGCGTCACCAGCCGGCGCACCAGATCGACCACCAGGCCGTTGGAGCTGAACACGGGAATCGCGCCGTCCTGTTGCAGGCGGTGGCGGATGGCGTTGCGCAGGCGGGCCACCAGTTCGGCAATGCTGAACGGCTTGGTGACGTAGTCATCGGCCCCCAGATCCAGCGCCTGCACCTTCCCGCGCTCGTCATCGCGGGCGGACAGCACGACGATGGGCAGGCTGTCGCCGGCGGCGCGGATCTGGCGAATCAAATCCAGCCCGTCGGCATCCGGCAGGCCGAGATCGAGCAGCAGCACATCCACGCCGCCACGGGCGATGGCGGCAGTGGTGTCGGCGCCGTTGGTGGCCTCGATCACGCGAAAGCCCTGGGTGGACAGGCTGGTGCGCAGCAGCCGGCGGATGGCTGGCTCGTCATCGGCCACCAGAATGCAGGGATCGCTCAAGATATGGCTCCGGTGATGGGCAGGGTGCCCGCTGGCAGCGTAATGGTGAAGATGGCGCCGGGCCTTGTGTTGTCGGTGCGGTTGGAGGCGGTAATCGTGCCGCCCATCGCTTCCACGAATCCGCGACAGATCGCAAGCCCCAGCCCGGTGCCGGGGCGCTGGCGGTCGGTGCCGTGCAGACGGACGAACTTGTCGAACACCATGTCCGCTCCGCCCGCCGGCAGGCCAGGGCCTTCGTCGATCACCTGCACCAGCACATCGTGGCCGGAAGGGGCGGCGCGCAGGCGGATCTCGGTGCCGTGGGGCGCGTATTTGGCGGCGTTGTCCAGCAGGTTGAACAGCACCTGCTCGAACAGCACGGCATCGAGCAGCGGTTGCGGCAGGTTGGGCGCCAGTTCCAGCACCACGCGGTGATCGGCCATGATCTGGGCGGCGCGCGACAAGGCGGAGGCGGCGATTTCGCCCAGATCGGCCGGTTCCATATGCGGTGACAGTGCGCCAGCTTCGAGGCGGGTCATGTCCAGCAGATTGGCCACGAAGCGGTTCAGGCGTTCGGCCTCGTCATGAATGGTGCCCAGCAGATCGCGGCGCGCGGCGTCGTCCAGCAAGGGGCCGTAGCTTTCCAGGCTGCTGGCAGCACCCAGGATGGAGGCGAGGGGGGTGCGCAGGTCGTGCGAGATGGAGGTGAGCAAGGCGGCGCGCAGCCGTTCGGTTTCTGCCTGGATGCGGCTGCGGTCCAGATCATGCGCCAGATTCACCCGCTCGATCGCCAGTGCCGCCTGGTCGGCCAGCGCGTCCAGCAGGCGGCGCTGGTCGGGGGTGAGCAGCGGGCCTTGGCGGTCGGCATCGAGGCCGATCAGCGCCACCTTGCCGCGCCCGGTGCGCAGGGGAATGAACAGCCATGCGGCGCCGGGCAGGTTTTCCGACCCGCGACCGGCGGCGCGGTCTGATTGCCAGGCCCAGCGGGCGGCGGCGAGGTTGTCGTCGTCCAGCGCGTCTTCCGGCGGATAGCCGGCGCGCACCACCAGATCCTCGCCGTCCGGCAACAGCAGCAGCACGCGCACCTCCAGCATCGCCGCCACCTGATAGGCGGTGGCCCAGAGCAGGTCGTCCAGATCGGCGGTGGCCGCCAGCTTGGCGCTGAACGCGTAAAGCTGTTCGGTGACGCGGGTGCGGGCGCGGGCGGCCAGGGTTTGCGCGCGCATGCGGGCGCCGAGATTGCTGGCGATGAGGGCTGCCAGCAGGAAGAAGAACAATGCCACCACGTTCTCGGGATCGGCGATGACGAAGGTGTAGAGCGGCGGCAGGAAGAAGAAATTGTAGGCGAGCACGCTGGCAACGCATGCATACAGCGACGGCCCCAGCCCGAACCAGGCGGCCGAGGCGAGCACGGCGGTGAGGAAGGCGAGCGAGACGCTGTTGGCGGTCAGCAATGTCTGCATCGCCATGCCGATGCCCAGCGCCGCCGCCACCAGCAAGGTGCTGGCGACGTATGGCCCCACCCGGAACGGCGACGGTGCGATTTTAGCGGCGCCGCGACGCTTGGCGGGTTCGGTCTTGGCGCCGACCAGATGCACCGGGATGTCCTGCGCCAGCTTGACCAGCGTCTGCGACACCGTGATGCCGCGCCAGAACCGCCAGCCGGACGGCCGGGCCGCACCGACGACGATCTGGGTGGCGTTGTTGGCGTGGGCATAGGCCATCACCTCGCGCGTCACGTCCCGGCCGGGAATGGTGATGCTGGTGGCGCCGAGCGATTGGGCGAGGCGCATCTGTTCGGCCACGCGGCAGCGATCGGCATCGGGCAGGCCGGCGGTCTCGACATGCAGCGCCGTCCAGGGCGCATGCAGCATTTCCGCCAGGCGACGGCCGTAGCGGACAAGATCTGTATCCGCGCCGCGCGCGGTCACGCAGACCAGCACATGCTCGCCGGCGGGCCAGGGGCCGGCGATGGCGTTGGCCTGCATGTGGTCGCGCAATTGCGCATCCACACGCTGCGCCGTGCGCCGCAGCGCCAGTTCGCGCAGCGCCGTGAGGTTGCCGGGGGAGAAGAAATTGGCCACGGCGCGCCGCGTGGTCTGGGAGACGTAGACCTTGCCCTCGCGCATGCGCGCCAGCAGGTCGTCAGGCGTGAGGTCCACCAGTTCGATATCGGCGGCGCGGTCGATCACGTCATCCGGCACCGTCTCGCGCACCCGGATGCGGGTGATGCTGGCCACCACGTCGTTCAGGCTCTCGACATGCTGGATGTTCATGGTGGTGGCGACGTCGATGCCCGCCTCGATCAGTTCGCGCACATCCATCCAGCGCTTGGGGTGGCGGCTGAGGGCTGCGTTGGTGTGGGCGAGTTCATCGACCAGCACCAGTTGCGGATGGCGGGCGAGAATGGCGTCCAGGTCCATCTCAGCATTGCGGCGCGGCACGATCTCCAGGCCTTCGAGCAGCGCCTCGGTCTCGGCGCGGGCGTGGGTTTCCACCACGCCCACCACGACATCGACCCCGGCGCGGCGCTGGGACTGGGCCGAGGTCAGCATCTCATAGGTCTTGCCGACGCCGGGGGCGGCGCCGAGGAAGATCTTCAGCCGGCCCCGACCTGACCGCATCTGACGCAGCAGGGCATCCGGATCGGGGCGGCCATCTCGATCGTTCATTGGCGCATCAACGCAGCGCGTCCAGCGCGAGGTTCAGTTCCAGCACGTTCACCCGCTTTTCCCCCAGCAGGCCAAACAGGCGGCCCTTGGTTTGCGATTGCACCAGCGCCGTCAGCCTGTCCTGCGGCAGCTTGCGGGCGGCGGCCACGCGCTTGACCTGGAACATCGCCGCTTCCGGCGAGATCTCCGGGTCAAGCCCGCTGGCGGAGGTGGTCACAAGATCGGCCGGCACCGCAACGCCGGGGTTTTCGGCCTGCAACGCCGCGACATCGGCCTTTACCCGGTCCGACAGCGCCTGGGACGTGGGGCCGAGGTTGGAGCCGGCCGAGTTCATGGCGTTATACGGGGCTGGCACGGTCTTGGTGGCGTCCTTCGGGTCGGTGTCGGTGGTGGCCGATGGGCGGGGGTGGAAATACGCGGGACGGGTGAAGTTCTGGCCGATCAGCGCCGATCCAACCGGCGCGCCGTCTTTCTCGATCAGGCTGCCGTTGGCGGCGGAGGGAAACAGCGCCTGCGCCACCCCGGTCATGGCCAGGGGGTAGATCAGCCCGGTCACGACCGTCAGCAGAAGCAGAAGCACGAAGGCGGGGCGAAGTTCACGCAACATGATGCGGGGTCCTTATGCAAGGCCAAGATGGCTGACCGCGAGGTCGATAAGCTTGATGCCGATGAACGGGGCCAGGATGCCGCCGCCGCCATAGATCAGCAGGTTGCGGCCGAGCAGCGCGCCGGCGCCGATGGAGCGGGTCTGCACGCCCTTCAAGGACAGCGGGATGAGCGCCACGATGATCAGCGCGTTGAAGATGATGGCCGACAGGATGGCACTCTGCGGGCTGGCCAAGTTCATCACGTTCAGCGCCTGCAGCTGCGGATAGAACGCCAGGAACATCGCCGGGATGATGGCGAAATACTTGGCCACGTCGTTGGCGATGGAGAAGGTGGTGAGCGCGCCGCGCGTCATCAGCAGCTGCTTGCCGATCTGGACGATCTCGATGAGCTTGGTGGGATCGCTGTCCAGGTCGATCATGTTGCCGGCCTCGCGCGCCGCCATCGTGCCGGTGTTCATGGCCACGCCCACATCGGCCTGGGCGAGGGCAGGGGCGTCGTTGGTGCCGTCGCCGCACATGGCCACCAGCTTGCCCTGCGCCTGTTCGGAGCGGATCAGGGCCAGCTTGTCCTCGGGCGTGGCCTGGGCCAGGAAGTCGTCCACGCCTGCCTCGGCGGCGATGGCGGCGGCGGTCAGTGGGTTGTCGCCGGTGATCATCACCGTGCGGATACCCATCTGGCGCAGTTCGCCGAACCGTTCGCGGATGCCGGCCTTGACCACGTCCTTCAGCGCGATCACGCCCAGCAGGCGCTGGCCGTCGGCCACGGCCAAGGGTGTTGCGCCGGATTTGGCGATCTTGTCGGACGCCGCCTTGATGTCGCGCACAATGGCGGCGTTGGCATCGGGCAGATAGGCCAGCACGCTGTCGATGGCGCCCTTGCGCAGCTGACGGCCATCGATATCCACGCCGCTCATGCGGGTGTGGGCGGTGAACGGCACGAACGCCCAGCCGGGGGCCGCGTCGGCACGCAGGTCGAACAATTTTGCGGCCAACGTCACGATGGACCGGCCCTCCGGGGTTTCGTCACCGGTCGAGGCGATCATCGCCGCTTCCGCCAGCGCCCGCTCGGACACACCGGCCACCGGCACGAACGCGCTGGCCTGACGGTCGCCGATGGTGATGGTGCCGGTCTTGTCGAGCAGCAGCGTGTCCACATCGCCCGCCGCCTCCACCGCGCGGCCGGACATGGCGAGCACGTTGAAGCGCACCAGCCGGTCCATGCCGGCGATGCCGATGGCGGACAGCAAGGCGCCGATGGTGGTGGGAATGAGCGTGACGAACAGCGCCACCAGCACCAGCACCGGGATCTCGCCGCCGGCATAGGTGGCAAAGCTCGGGATGGTGGCCACGGCCAGCACGAAGATCAGCGTGAGGCCCGCGAGCAGGATGTTCAGCGCGATCTCGTTCGGCGTCTTCTGGCGGGTGGCGCCTTCCACCAGCCCGATCATACGGTCAAGGAAGGTGTTGCCGGCGGCGGCGGTGATGCGGATCTCGATCATGTCCGACATCACCTGGGTGCCGCCGGTCACGGCCGAGCGATCGCCGCCGGCCTCGCGGATCACCGGCGCACTCTCGCCGGTGATAGCCGCTTCGTTGACCGACGCGGCGCCCTTGATGATCTCGCCGTCGCCGGGGATGAGTTCACCGGCCTCGACGCGCACCACATCGCCCACCCTCAGCGCGGTGCCGGCAACAGTCTCGGTCTGGCCGTTCGGCAGGATGCGCCGCGCCATGGCGTCGGTCTTGGCGCGACGCAGGCTGTCGGCCTGGGCGCGGCCACGGCCTTCGGCCACGGCTTCGGCGAAATTGGCGAACAGCACGGTGAACCACAGCCAGATGTTGATCTGGATGGCAAAGCCGAGATGCGGCGCACCGATGGCGATGTTGCGCACCAACAGGATGGTGGTCAGGACCGACACCACCTCGACGACGAACATCACCTGGTTGTGCCACAGCGTGGCGGGGTTGAGTTTCACAAAGGCCTGGCCCAGCGCCGGCCACAGGATCGCGCGGTCCAGCACGGAGGTGCTGGCATGGCGGGTGGGTGCTGCCACGGCAGCATCGGAATGCATGAAGTTCATGGACATGACCTCAGGAAAGAGTGCCGGCGAGCATGGCGAAATGCTCCACCACGGGGCCGAGGGCGAGGGCGGGGAAGAAGGTCAGCCCGCCCACGATCAGGATCACGCCGATCGCCAGCCCCACGAACAGCGGGCCGGTGGTGGGGAAGGTGCCGGCCGAGACCGGGAGCGTTTTCTTGGCGGCGAACGAGCCGGCCACGGCCAGGGCCGGGATGACCATGAAGAACCGGCCGACTATCATCGCGATGGCCAGCGTGGTGTTCCAATACGGCGTGTTGGACGAAAGCCCGGCAAACGCGCTGCCGTTGTTGCCGGTGGCCGAGGTGTAGGCATACAGCGCCTCGGAAAACCCGTGCGGACCCGACGCCTGCAACGCCGCCAACGGACCGGGAAGCACCACAGCCACCGCGGTGAAGCCGAGAATGGCCAGCGGCAGGCACAGAATGGCCAGCATGGTCATCTTGATCTCCCGCGCCTCGATTTTCTTGCCGAGATATTCCGGCGTGCGCCCCACCATCAGCCCGGCCACGAACACTGCCACGATGGCAAACAGCAGGAAGCCGTAAAGCCCCGAGCCGACGCCGCCGAAGATGATCTCGCCCAGCATGATGTTGATCAGCGGCACCATCCCGCCCAGCGGCAGGAAGCTGTCCAGCATGGCGTTGACCGCACCGCAGGACGCATCGGTGGTGACGGTGGCGAACAGCGCCGAGGCCGGGATGCCGAAGCGGAGTTCCTTGCCCTCCATGTTGCCCATCGATGGGTCCATGCCGAGAGCGGTCAGGATCGGGTTGGCATGTGCTTCGGACCAGTAGATGGCCGCCACGCCCGCCAGGAACAGCAGCCCCATGGCCGCGAACACCGCCCAGCCCTGGCGCTCATTGCTCACCATGCGGCCGAACAGGTTGGTCAAGCCGGCGCCGAGCACGAAGATGGAGATCATTTGCAGGAAGTTGGTCAGCGCCGTCGGGTTCTCGAACGGATGCGCGGAATTGGCGTTGAAGAAGCCGCCGCCATTGGTGCCCAGGATCTTGATCGCCTCCTGGGAGGCCACCGGCCCGGTGGCGATGGACTGCTTCAGCCCCTCCAGCGTGGTGAGTTCGATATGCCCGGCCAAGGTCTGCGGCACGCCCTGCCAGACATAGACCAGCGTCATCACCACCGAGAGCGGGATGAGCACATAGAGCGTGATCCGCACCATATCGACCCAGAAATTACCGATTGTCTTGGACGAACGCCGGGAGAATCCGCGAATGACGGCCACCGCCATGGCGATGCCGGCGGCGGCCGAGGCGAAGTTCTGCACCGTCAGCCCGGCCATCTGGACCAGATAGCTGAGCGTGCCCTCGCCGCCATAGGACTGCCAGTTGGTGTTGGTCAGAAAGCTGATCGAGGTGTTGTAGGCGAGATCCGGCGAGACAGCGCCCTGGCCGTCAGGGTTCAGCGGCAGCACCGTCTGCAACCGCATCAGCCCATACACGGCCACGAAGCACAGCGCCTTGAACACCAGCATGGCCACAGCGTAACCGACCCAGTTTTGCTCGTCCGAAGGCTTCACGCCCAGCAGCCGATAGGTGCCGCGTTCCACCATCGTGGCCGGCATCCGGTTGGTGTCGCTGTAAAGTTTCGCCAAAAGCCCGCCCATGGGCCGCGTGACACCGATGACGATCGCGCTGAACAGCGCGATCTGAATCCATCCGATGACTGTCATTGCATGGTCCTCAGAACTTTTCCGGCCGCACCAGGGCGGTGACCAAAAAGGCCAGCAGGAAGACGGCAACCAGGCCGCCCAGCACGTAATCGAGGGTCATGAACCGGCCCTCACAGGATTTCGCACAGGCGGACATAGGCCAGGCACACGCCGAAACCAGCGAGGCCCAGGGCCAGATAGAGAAGATCGAACATGCGCAGCCTCCTTGAGGAAGGCTGTTCAAATGCGCCACGTCGCATAGGAATTCGATACTGCGGAAGGGCGTGCGGCATAGGAAAGCCATAGGGGGTGGAAAAAGCCCTATGTGGACGGAGTATTGTTTTCGAGCGAAAAACTTAAAATCCAGAAGAAATGGTTCTTTTTTGAAAAAAAGAACCAAAAAAATTCATCCATTTAGGTGTGTATCGAGCATTTTTCGTGATGCGCACCCAAACGAATGAAGGTCTTTTTGCTTCTTTTTCTTCAGAAAAAGAAGTTCTTCACTGCAAGACTCCGTCTATGTCCACATCATTTCAGGCGTCCCGCTCAATCGTGGTGGCCAACCGGCGAGCGGCATCCTCCGAGCCGGCGGCAGCGGCGCGGCGCAACCAATCATAACCGGTGGTGTCGTTGCGCGACACGCCCTCGCCGTTGAGGTAGAGCAGACTGATCCGGCGCATCGCCTCGGCGTTGCCGGCGGTGGCCGCCTGGCTGAAATAGGTCATCGCCTGTTTAAAATTTTGCTCTACGCCACGTCCCTGGGAATACATCACGCCGATGGCCGTCGCTGCATCCATGTCGCCAGAATCGGCTGCAGTGCGATACCAGCGCAACGCCCGCGCATAGTCGATCGGTGTGCCGTAGCCGAATTGATAGGCTTGCCCCAGGCTGTTGGCGGCATTGGCATGTCCGCCCTCTGCGGCGCGGCGGAACCAGGTGAACGCCAGCTTGCGGTCTTGCACCACACCCGTGCCGCCGGTGCTGTGAATAACACCCAGCGTGTATTGCGCCGAGCTGTTGCCCGCCTCGGCCGCCGGCGTCAGCCATAGCAACGCCTCGCCGTAATCCTTCACCACGCCGAGGCCGGTGAAATACATCGTCCCGATTCCCAACTCGGCGCGATGACCACCCTGGCGCGCGGCGATCATAAAATTATCCAGCGCCTCCTGCTGCCGTCCGGCTGCCTGGGCCGTGATGGCGCGGGAATTTGCCTCGGCGGCGGCGATTGGCGGCAAGGCGGGCGGCGGGGCCGCACAGCCTGCCAGCATCGCCATCAGGCAGGTCGCGGATATGATGAGACGCATGCCGTCACTCCTTTGCATTCTGGCCACGTGATACGCGATACGGCCACATGGGTGACAGTAGGGAATGGCTGCGCTACTCCATTCATTATGCTTAGCGTGCCTCATCGCCTGCGGTGGGGCACGCATCATTAAGGATACCAGCCTCCGCCATGACCAGCAGCAACGACATCCGGGCCACGTTCCTCGATTACTTCGCCCGTCACGGGCATCAGGTTGTTGAAAGCAGCCCCCTGGTGCCGCGCAACGACCCCACGCTGATGTTCGTCAACAGCGGCATGGTGCAGTTCAAGAACGTGTTCACCGGCCAGGAGCGCCGGCCCTACACGCGCGCCACCTCGGCGCAGAAAAGCGTGCGCGCGGGCGGCAAGCACAACGACCTGGACAATGTCGGCTACACCGCGCGGCATCACACCTTCTTTGAAATGCTGGGCAATTTCTCGTTCGGCGATTATTTCAAGGAAGAGGCGATCAGCCACGCCTGGCACCTGCTGACCCATGATTTCGGGCTCGACAAGAGCAAGCTGCTCGTCACCGTCTATCATGAGGACGAGGCGGCGGCCGATCTGTGGAAGAAGATCGCGGGCCTGCCCGATGACCGGATCATCCGCATCGCCACCAACGACAATTTCTGGCGCATGGGCGACACTGGCCCCTGCGGCCCGTGTTCGGAAATCTTCTACGACCATGGCCCCTCCATCCCGGGCGGCCCCCCGGGCTCGCCGGATGAGGACGGCGACCGGTTCATCGAGATCTGGAATCTCGTGTTCATGCAGTTCGAGGAAGGCCCGCCCGGCACCCGTGTGCCGCTGCCGCGCCCCTCGATCGATACCGGCCTGGGGCTGGAGCGGTTCGCCGCCATCCTGCAGGGCAAGCACGACAACTACGACACCGACACCTTCCGCGCCCTCATTCTCGCCAGCAGCGAAGCGGTGGGCCAGGACCCGGACGGCGCGTTCAAGACCAGCCATCGCGTGGTGGCCGACCATCTGCGCAGCACCTCGTTCCTGATGGCGGACGGCGTGCTGCCGTCCAACGAAGGCCGTGGCTATGTGCTGCGCCGCATCATGCGCCGCGCCATGCGCCACGCCCACATGATGGGCGCCCGCGATCCGGTGATGTGGCGCCTGGTGCCTGCGCTGATTCGCCAGATGGGCGCTGCCTATCCGGAACTCGGCCGCGCCGAATCGCTCATCACCGAGACTCTGCGACTGGAAGAAACCCGCTTCAAGGCGATGCTCGATCGCGGCCTTGGCCTGTTGGCGGAAGAAACCGGCAAGCTGGGCAGCGGCCAGGCCCTGGCCGGCGACGTGGCGTTCAAGCTGTATGACACGTTCGGCTTCCCGCTCGACCTGACGCAGGACGCGTTGCGCGAACAGGGCCGCGCCGTGGATGTGGCCGGATTCGAGAACGCCATGGCCGACCAGCGCCGCCGTGCGCGGGCCGCATGGTCCGGCTCGGGCGAGGCTGCCACCGAGAACGTGTGGTTCGAGTTGAAGGAAGAGCTGCCGGCCAGCGAATTCCTCGGCTATTCCACCGAGACCGCCGAGGGCGAGATTCTGGGCATCGTGATGGACGGCAAGCCAGTCGAGCGCGCTGAAGCCGGCGCCCAGGTGGCGGTGATTTTGAACCAAACCCCGTTCTACGCCGAAAGCGGCGGTCAGGTGGGCGATCACGGCATCATCTCCGGCCCCGGCCTGCGCATCGTCGTCACTGACACGCAGAAGAAGCTGGGCAGCCTGTTCGTCCATCTCGGTCGCGTCGAGGAAGGTGCCGCCACAATCGGCGCCCCGGTGCGCGCCGATGTCGATCACGCCCGCCGCACCGCCATCCGCGCGCATCACTCCGCCACGCATCTGCTGCATGAGGCGCTGCGGCGTCGCCTGGGCGATCACGTGGCGCAGAAGGGCAGCCTCAACGCCCCCGAGCGTCTGCGCTTCGACGTCAGCCAGCCAACGCCGATCAGCCGTGAAGATCTGGTGTGGGTGGAGGCCGAGGTGAACGCCCGCATTCGCGAGAACAGCGCAGTCACCACCCGCCTGATGACACCGGATGCCGCCGTGGCCGAGGGCGCCATGGCGCTGTTCGGCGAGAAATACGGCGAGGAAGTCCGCGTTGTCGCCATGGGCGAGGGGGATGGCAACCGTGCGGCCTATTCCATAGAACTGTGCGGCGGCACCCATGTGCGCCGCACCGGCGATATCGGCCTGCTGCGCATCACAGCCGAAAGTGCCGTCTCCGCGGGCGTGAGGCGCATCGAGGCGGTGACGGGTGAAGCGGCTCTGGCGGTGATTGCCGAGCAGGATCGTCGCATCAACGAAATCGCCAACGCGCTGAAGGCCAGTGCTACCGAAGTGCCCGATCGCGTCGCGGCACTGGTCGCCGATCGCAAGCGCCTGGAGCAACTGGTGGCGGAGTTGCAGCGCAAGCTCGTGACCGGCGCCACCACCGCCGAAATCGAGGAGATCGACGGCGTGAAGCTGTCCGCCCGCAATCTGGGCGACGTGCCGGCACGGGACCTGAAATCACTGGCCGAGGCCATTGGCCAACAGGTGGGCGAGGGTGTTGTGGTCCTGCTGTCGACAGCAGATGGCAAGGCCAGCATCGTGGTCGGCGTCTCCCCCGGCCTCACGTCACGCTTCAGCGCGGTGGATCTGGTGCGTGCCGCAAGCGCTGCCGTGGGTGGCAAGGGCGGCGGTGGCCGGCCGGACATGGCGCAGGCCGGTGGCCCGGATGCCGCCAACGCCGATGCCGCGCTGGATGCGATCCGGACCGCGATGAAAACGCCAGCACCCGCATAAAAGCGCATATCGCAAGCAACACTGTGACCGAAATGGAACCCTCGCTGCGGCGAGGGCTCCATTGGTGGCTTTAGTTTTCGGCTGAGGTCAGGCTGTTCGGTCGTCCGTCCACGCCGCATACCATTGTCAGCCAAGCGTAACGTCGGCCAAAATCCTTGATCGCGTTCTCCGCCGGAAGGTGATAGCCGTGCATCGCAACCACCACGACCACCGCGGCCACAAGCAGGCGCGGAAGGTGCAATCGCGGCGGCGGCACGCCTGCCAGCAGCAACAACGCCCACGTTGCAAAACAGCCAACCGCCCCGCCGACCGCCACTTCCGCCAGCGTATGTGCGCCGAGTTCGATGCGGGACAAACCGATCAGCACCACGGCCCCAGGTGCTGCCAGAAAAGACCAGCCGAGAGCCACGCCGCAACGCCGGGCGACAAGGGCGATCAACCCGCCATACACAATGGCGGCTGCTGCGGTATGTCCGCTTGGGCTTTGCACATCGAGGCTGAATTCCGACGTGCCGCAAGCCGCCAGCACGGCCTTTAGTATCCCGATCGTGCCAAGTGTCCCCACCACCGCCAAGAGCCACATGGCGGCACCGCGCAGCCAGCCCGTCAGCGCCAGCATGATGGCGGTGACAAGTGCGAGCGGCAGAACCACAGCCTGGTCGGCAAAATTGGTCAAAAATATCACAGCGCATGTCCTAGAGCGCGTTGACATTCGGGGTTCCGGCTCGGATCGAAATCTGATTCAAGC
>JBBART010000016.1:0-113549 GCA_040399685.1 Acetobacteraceae bacterium | reverse complement strand
TATTGGACGCTGTTTACCCCTGGAATCTGGAAAGTTTTGCACGCTGTTTTGCAGGGCCATTGGCGCAGGCGCTGGCAAACACCCTTCCATTTTCTACCCTCGAACTCATACCGGGCGCACAACCAGTGCTATTCGCCGGCCCACCTGGTGCGGGGAAAACCCTAACCGTCGCACGATTGGCCGCACGTCTCGTCATGCGCGGACTACAACCATTGGTGATCACGGCTGACGGGAAACGTGCAGGTGCTGCCGAACAACTCGCCGCCTTCACCCGACTGCTTGGCCTGGACCTTGTGGTCGCAAGCAACCCCATTGCGCTCTCCCGTGCGCTTGCGCGGCGTCAATCTGGGGCACCTGTGCTGATCGATATGCCGGGCGGCAGCCCGTTCGATGCGGTGCAACAAGAAGAACTCACAGCCCTTTCGGCAACCGCAGACGCGCGTGTGGCCGTTGTCTTGCCTGCCGGTCTCGATCCAGGCGAGAGCTATGATATCGCTGCTGGCTTTGCATCAACGGGGGCTGAATATCTGATTGTAACAAGGCTGGATATCGCACGCCGGATTGGGTGCGCCATCTCGGCTGCCAGTGCCGGCCTGGCATTGGCCGAAGCCGGGATAGGCCCAGGGGCAGCGGACGGATTGGTGCCGTTGACAGCTGAACTCCTGGCCAAACGCACCCTTGAAATACCACAGAATTGGGAGCGCCGCGCATGACGGCCGCGTTAAGCCCGCCATTGCCGCGCGGGCGCATCATCGCAATCGCGTCAGGCAAAGGGGGCGTTGGAAAAACCTGGTTTGCCATCACCCTCTCGCATGCCCTGGCGCAAAACGGCCAGCGCGTGCTGCTGTTCGATGCCGATCTCGGGCTTGCCAATGTCGATATTCAACTCGGGTTGATGCCAGAGCATGATCTTGGTGCCGTCCTGGCCGGACAGGCCACGCTGGAGACCGCTTGCGTGCATCACGACGGCGGTTTCGACATTTTGGCCGGTAGGTCAGGTTCCGGCGACCTTGCCACGCAGGACGCGACCACGCAGGACCGTATTCGTCATTTGCTGGCGCGCGCCGTGCGGCGATACGCGGTGGTGATCGTCGACCTGGGTGCTGGGCTGGATCCGTTCGTGCGCAACATGTCCGCTCTCGCAGACATCGTCCTGGTGGTGGCCACAGATGAGCCTACGAGCCTGACGGATGCCTATGCCGTCCTAAAGCTGCATCAGCGCGATGTTGCGCCACGCCCCCCTGCAGCCCGCATCGTTATCAACCAGGCAACGTCACGCAAGGCGGGCGAGCGCACCTACACGGCGCTCGCCCGTGCCAGCGAAAGTTTTCTGGGACATACCCCGAAGCTTGCCGGCATCGTGCGTCGAGATGATCGTGTGCGAGACTGTATCCGACATCAGACCCTCCTCCTCCTGCGACATCCCTCCGCCGAGGCGGGGCAGGATGTTCGCGATTTGGTGGCGGGTCTGTAGATGCGGGTCAGTTTCCGCTGCGGATCTGCACACCGAGTTCGACGAGTGTGTCGTCCACCGCCGCCACAAATCGCCGCATGTCATCAGGTGTCACGTGGCCAATACAGCCGACCCGAAAGCTTGGTTCGGCCGTGTTATAAAAATTGCTGATTGTGAAGTGACGCGCCTTCAACCCGACAACAAACTTTGGAAGCGACCAGGCTGGGTCAGGAGGCGCATGGATGTTGACGACAATTGGCCCCTGGTCGGCGAGATCAAGGCACGGACGCAGGCCAATTGCAGAAAGGCCGGTCCACACTTCCTTGGCGTTGGCTTCATAACGCGCAAGCCGGTTCGGCTGGCCACCTTCTTGTGCGTAAAAATTCAGTGCCAGATCAAACGCGGCAACTGCCTGTGCTGCGGGTGTGAAACGAAAGCTGCCACCACCATCGCGTGTCGCCTGCGCCAGAATGTCGGCAAGATCGAACGACCAACTGCCTGCCTGGCCTGGCGCGAGCAGCCGATCGTTACGAACAACAATAAACACCAACCCCGGCAAGCCTTCGAGGCATTTATTGGACGTGAAAATGGCCGCATCGATCTCTGTCTGTTCGGACAGATCGAGTGGCAGCGCCCCAAATGCCGAGACTGCATCGAGCACCATACGGCGGCCGGCAGCACGAACAGCAGCGCCAATCGCCACGGCGTCATGGATCACGCCAGTGCTCGTCTCGCTGTAGACAAGACCGACATGCGAAAGGGTCGGATCCGCCGCAAGGGCCGCTGCGATGAGGGCCGGCGAGACGGCGCGGTTCTGGTCGACCTCCAAAGGAACACCGACCCGACCAGCTTCATTGGCCAGTCGCACCATGCGTTCGGCGTAGGAGCCGGTCATTGGAACCAAAATGCGGCCGCCAGGTGCAAGCACACTGCGCAGCGCCGCCTCAGTGCCGAAATGCCCGCATCCTTGCAACGGCAAGGCGGTGTGCATGCCCTCGCCACCGCCTGCAATCTCGCGGACTTTCGTGCGAATTCTCTTGGAAAGGCTGCGAAATTCGTCGTCCCATGGTGCAAGATCGCAGGCCATCATGGCCCGAACTTCAGCCCGGGTTGTCACGGGTCCCGGTATCAACAAAATCATCGTGAATGCCCTGATAAGCTGCTGGTGTAGAACGCTGGTGCAAAGACTTGACGCCGGTCGTGCCCGGCTGACAGTCACCCTGCACGCGAGACAAGGATATTGCCATGCCGAGCTTTCTCCAACTTCCCGGTGAGCTGCCCTGGTGGGCGACACTTGCCCTCATCGTGCCTGCGGCGCTCTACGGCTTGTTGCTTTTGGCAATGCCGTTCAACGTTTTCGGCATTAAAGGCCGGATGGACTCCATCGAGGCGCAACTCGACGAAATCCAACAGGAAATCCGGAGCCTTTCCCTTCGCCTGCCGGAACCTGAAGCGTCTGATCCCGCAGGCACGATCTCGATGATGGGCACTCGCCCCCCCATCCCACCAACCGTCGTCGACGACGGCCAAGACCTTCCCCGATTTCAATCCGCGCCTCCTGACATCCGACGATCGACTGCGCGGCCGCCGCGATCCGAACCACGGCTCGACTGGCCGCGTTGACGGTGCCATTGATGCAAGCGAACGAGTGATCATGGCTGCTGGGAGGCGAAAAGACATGCGCGTTAGCGTCATTCAGATGTGCCCCGGGCACGACAAGGCGGCGAACATCGCCCAGGCCGAGCATTTGATCGGTCTCGCAGCGGCCAAACAGCCAGATATTGTTAGCCTGCCGGAGATGTGGTCGTGCCTCGGCGGTGGTCGCGCCGTGAAATTCGAGGAAGCCGAGGCGTTGCCCCCTATCGGCTCTGGCACGTCTGGCGGCGCTGCCTATGAATTTTTACGCAGTGTGGCCCGGCGGCACGGTATCGCAGTTCATGGCGGCTCGATCGGTGAACGCGGCCAAGGCGCCGATGCGGGGCGGCTGTTCAACACGACTGTTGCCTTTGACTGCAACGGTGTGGAGACCGCTCGTTACCGTAAAATCCATCTGTTCGACATCACCACGCCCGACGGCACCGGATATCGCGAGAGCGCGACCTATGGCGCGGGTCAGGAGATTGTCACCTACGTCACCGGAGACCTTCATATCGGTTGCGCCATTTGCTACGATCTCCGATTTGCCGAACTGTTTCTGGAGCTTCGCAAAGCCGGGGCTGAACTGATCTTTCTTCCCTCCGCCTTTACGGTTCCAACAGGACGGGCACATTGGGAGGTTTTGATTCGGGCGCGCGCCATCGAGAACCAATGCTGGATCGCAGCCCCCGCCACATGGGGAGAACACCTTGACGCGAAAGGTGATGCACGCGCGACCTATGGGCATTCACTGATTTGTGATCCTTGGGGCCGCGTGGTGGCGGAGGTACCGGACGGCATGGGATGGGCAAGTGCCGTCATTGACTCAACAGCAACCGCCAAAATACGCCGCGACATGCCTGTTCTGGAACACCGTGCAGCAAGGGCAGATCTGAGCGTTGTTGCCGAGGGACAAGCAGCTTGATGCCCGTCCAGCCCAGCGCCGGGATCGTCGCCCGGAACATTGCGTTCAGGGCCTCATCAACCGTGCTGGCGCAAGAAAGCCTGGCCAGGCTGATCGCGGCGTATGGCGACTGCCCAGACGATGCGGCCGACGTCATCGTCGCACTTGGGGGCGATGGCTTCATGCTGGAGACGCTGCACCATTTTCTGGGTCAGAATATCGCGGTCTACGGCATGAATTGCGGCTCGGTTGGCTTTATGATGAACGATTACAGCGAGGCGGACCTCGTTGGCCGTGTTGCGCGGGCCCAAGAGGCCGTGCTGCACCCGTTGCGTATGAGCGCTGTCACCAGCACCGGACGGGTGGAAGAGGCGCTCGCCCTGAACGAGGTATCGTTGCTCCGCGAGTTGCGCCAGGCCGCCAAGATCAGGATCAGTGTCGATGGTCGGGTCAGATTGGAAGAACTCATCTGCGACGGTGTGCTTGTGTCCACGCCGGCCGGTTCAACCGCCTATAATTTGAGTGCACACGGCCCAATTGTGCCGCTTTCGGCGAACTTACTGCCGCTCACCCCGATCAGCGCATTCCGTCCGCGCCGCTGGCGCGGCGCCTTGCTGCCCAGTTCGGCAGACGTTCTCTTTGAAGTCCTCGAGCCCGAGAAAAGGCCCGTCGCCGCGGTTGCCGACGCCAAGGAAGTTCGTGACGTGGTATCGGTTGCCGTGTGCGAGGATCGCTCGCTCCAGGCCCGGATCCTGTTTGATCCGGATCAGGGCCTGTCTGAGCGCATCCTCGCCGAGCAGTTCACTGTTTGACAGCGCTGCGTGCCATCTCAGGCGGCCGATAACGCCAACGGCAGCGGAAGAGGCTCAAGTTCACTGAACGTCCTGCTGGCTGTCCCGTGGTCGACCGTCTGATCGCTGATCGGTTCACGCAGCATGTAGCCACGCCCCCAAACCGTGCCGATCAGATTGTCCACTCCGGCCAGTTGCAGCTTCTTGCGAAGCTTACAGATGAACACGTCGATGATCTTCATCTCGGGTTCGTCCATGCCACCGTAGAGGTGGTTCAGAAATGCTTCCTTGGTCAGCACCATGCCTTTACGCAGCACCAGCAGTTCCAGGATGGCATATTCTTTGCCCGTCAGATGGATCTGTGAATCTCCGGCAAGGACTTCCCGACTATCGAGATTGAGCTTCAATGTGCCGACACGCAGGCTCGGTTGGCTGAATCCTTTGCTGCGGCGCACGATCGCCTGCATCCGGGCCAGGAGTTCGGCCTTGTCGAATGGTTTGGTGATGAAATCATCTGCCCCGGCGCCCAGGCCTTTGACTTTTGCCTGCGGCCGCGAAAGCCCCGAGAGAATGAGGACGGGCACTTCGATACGGGCCGCTCGCATCCGGCGCACCACGTCATAGCCGTCCATATCCGGCAACATCAGGTCGAGTACCACGATGTCGTAATCATATCGGCGCACCAGTTCGAGCGCCTCTTCACCGGTATCGGCTTCATCCACGATGCCGCCTCCCGATTTCAGCATCAACGAAATACCACGGGCTGCGGTCAGATCGTCTTCAACCAGGAGAACGCGCATTTAAGCCCCCTTCACACTACCTTGGGTTGTTTTATTACCCAGAGTTGATTTTATCCATACTTTTGTCATTTTTTGTCCGTATTAAATACCGACACTCCATCTCTAAAAAATACATATTGGGCCATATGGCACTCATCCTGATAACGTGAGGTTGCAATGCACCACTTAACAATCACCCAAAGATGCGATGCCGCCCGCGCGGCACTTGCCGATATATCGCCCAACCGACTGGAAGGGCGGATATCGGGTGTTTCTGGGCTTATGGTCGAAGTCGATGGCCTTTCGCAGCATGGATCCGTGGGGGATCGGATGACGTTGCAGTCCCGCTCCGGAGCTGCTGTTTCAGCCGAAATCGTGGGCTTTCGCGCCGGTATCGCCCAGGCGATGACGTTCGCTGCGACCGACGGATTGGGGCCAGGCAGCCCGGCCTGGATGCCACCGCCGCGGCGCTCTTCGATGCCAGAACACGGCCAAGGCCATCGACTGGCGGTCGGCGATGGGTGGATAGGCCGCGTGGTGGATCCGCTCGGCCGACCGATGGATGGCCGGGGGGCGCTGCCCCGTGGCAACACATCGCGCCCCGTCCGGGCCGCTCCGCCAGAGCCCACGCTGCGTGCACGGCTGGGGCCACGGCTCGATCTTGGCGTCAGGGTGATGAACATCTTTACAACCTGCAGGCGAGGACAGCGGCTGGGGCTGTTCGCAGGATCAGGCGTCGGAAAATCCACCTTGCTCGCCATGCTGGCCCGGCACACCGACTGCGATGTCGCCGTTCTGGCCCTTGTGGGAGAACGCGGACGCGAGATGCGGGAGTTTATCGAGGACGATCTTGGCCCGGAAGGCCTCGCCCGCTCCGTGGTTGTCATCGCCACGTCAGACCAGCCGCCACTGATGCGCAGGGAAGCGGCCTACACCGCGATGACCATCGCTGAGCATTTCCGCGACGAGGGAAAGAGCGTGCTGCTGTTGATGGACAGCGTGACGCGGTTCTGTCTCGCCTTGCGCGAAATCGGCCTGTCTGCGGGCGAGCCTCCGGCCACACGGGGATACCCTCCAAGCGTGTTTGCTGAATTGCCACGCCTGCTGGAGCGCGCCGGACCAGGACCGCAGATCGGCGGTCGCGCCGGGTTCATCACCGGGCTCTTCACGGTTCTGGTGGAAGGAGATGACCACAACGAGCCGGTGGCCGACGCTGTGCGCGGTATTCTGGACGGGCACGTGATCCTGGACCGCCGAATCGGTGAAACCGGACGCTATCCCGCGGTTGACGTGTTGCGTTCGCTCTCACGCGCTGTCCCTGGGTGCAATGATGCAGAGGAGAACAGCCTCACGCGCCGTGCCCGTGCCATCTTGGCGCTCCACGCCGAAATGGCCGACCTGGTGCGGCTCGGTGCCTACCGGCCCGGAACAGACCCGGCGGTGGATGAGGCCATCAGAGTCACCCCCCTCATCGAGGACATGCTGCGCCAGGACAGGGCCGATGCGACAGGCATTGATGAAAGCTTCGAGCGGCTGCGCGCCGCGTTGTCGACTCCAGGAATGGCCTGACGTGGCCCGCAGCCCATTGCAGACATTGCTTCGCCTGCGCCACACGGAGGTGGATGCCGCAAGGGCTGAGCTGATGGCCTGTGAAATGCGTGTGCAGAACGCAGCCCTTGCCGAACAGGCGGCGCGCGCGGCCATCGTGTCGGAAATGGCGGTCGCCAGCACGCTGACATCGACTGACGCGGCGGTGGAGGCGTTCGGCGCCTGGCTTCCCATCGGGCGCGCTGCCGTCACGCGGGCAGAGGCCACGCTGTCACGCAGCGAGGACGAGGCGGTGCAGTCTCGCGCTTGTCTGAACCTGGCCCGTGCGGCAGCCGAGGCGGTGGAGAAATTGTTGGAAAAACAGGCCGAAGAAGCTGCCAAGGAGGCGTTGCGTCGCGAACAGGTGATCCTTGACGAAGCCGGCCAGCGCCCGAGACAACGCCGATAGGGTCAGCCCGGGAGGGACTTATAGAACATCACCGTCGCACACAGGCTTCCATCGGCGTTGCTGGCAAAATCTGGAATGCGCCCGGCCTCAGCCCAACCCGTCGCGCGATACAACGCCTCCGCAAAATCGCCCTCCCGCGTGTCGAGTGTCAGTAGAGATCTGTCGGCTTGCTGCGCCGCACGCTCGGCCGCTTGCATCAACATCCGGGCCACACCCCGGCGCCGCAGCGAAGGATCCACCAGAAGTTTCTGCACCTCAGCGCGGTGCGACTGATTTTGCGGCATATCGAGATTGACTGACGCCGTGCCAGCCAGCGTGCCATCCACCCAAGCCGCCAGCAGGATTCGCTTGCCAATCGCAACATCGGTGGCAATGCCCTGGAAGAACCGATGCGCCGCCGGCTGGGACAGGGGCGGCAGGAAAGACACCGAGGCGCCGCTGGTCACGCATGCCTGTAGAATACGCCCAAGTGAGCGCGACGCGGACGCGGCGGCGGCAGCGTCCAGCACCTTGGTTACAACCCCTACCAGCGGCTTGGCGTAGCCGAACTCCAGCGAATTCGACGCGTCCATCAACGGCTTGATGCCACCATCGCGCACCAATCCGACTCGCTCATAAAAACGGTGCGCGCGGTCGAATCGGGTGTCCGTCCATAAATGCAGCCGCGTGCCACCATGGGCGCGCGCGTGATCTGCCGCCGTGTTGAACAGCCGGTTGGCCAGGCCGTTGCCGCGCATATCATCGGCCACATACATCCGGCACAGTTCCCAGGCCCCGCCCCCGGTTGGCTTGGTCCCGACAGTCCCACACAGCCGCCCAGCGGACTCAGCGACCCAGAAAGCACCACCGGCTTCGGTGAAATAGGTCGCCAATACCCGCAGTTCTGGATTCTCCCCGTCCACATCCATGAACACGCCAGGGTATTCGTGCCAGCACGACGTGATCAGTTCGATAATGGCAGGGCCGTCACCGTCCCGCGCTGCGCGAAGGTTCAATGAAAACCTTGCACGAAATCAGCGATGCGCGTCATGGCGCGTGCGAGGCTGTCGTCATCGGTGGCGTAGCTGATGCGCAGATACGGGCTCATGCCGAAGGACGCCCCGGCCACCAGCGCCACATGCTGCTCGGCGAGCAAGGCCTCGGCGAAATCGCCGTCTGTTCCAATCCGCGTGCCGGCTGCCGTCACCTTGCCGATGCAACCGGCAATGTTCGGGAACACGTAAAACGCGCCCTCCGGCCGGTGGCAGGCGATACCGGGAATGGCGTTCAGCGCATCCACCACCATATCCCGACGACGCTTGTAGATAGCGGCCATCTCGGACACCACATCCTGCGGCCCATCCAACGCAGCCGCCGCGGCGGCCTGCCCCACGGACGACACACCCGCAGTGGCATGGCCCTGCATGGAGACCATGGCGCGGATGAGATCGGCCGGTCCGGCTGCGAACCCAATGCGCCAGCCTGTCATGGCATAGGATTTCGAGACGCCGCACACCGTGAGGATCCGATCCCGCAAATCCGGCGCAACTTCGGCCAATGTGGTGAATTCGAAGCCGTCATAAACGAGATGTTCATACATATCGTCCGACATGACCCACACATGGGGGTGACGACGCATGACATCGGCAATCGCTTCCAACTCGGCGCGCGTGCAGGCAGCGCCAGTTGGGTTGTTTGGCAAGTTCAGGATCAACCATTTCGTGCGGTCGGTGATCGCCGCATCGAGATCCTCCGGCCGCAGCTTGAACCCGTTATTCTGCGGGCACGTGACATAGACCGGCTTCGCGCCGGCGATCTCGGCCATCAGCCCATAGGCCGACCAATACGGCGCCGGAATCACCACTTCGTCGCCGTCGTTCAGCGTGGCCATGAAGGCGTTGTAGATCGCCTGCTTGCCGCCGTTGGCGACCATGATCTCGTTGAGGCCGTAATCCAGATTGCGGTCGCGCTTGAACTTGCGCTGCACCGCGTCTTTCAGCGCCCGCGTGCCATCCTGCGGCGGGTATTTCGTCTGCCCGTCGAGGGCAGCCTGATAGGCGGCGTCGATCACGTGGCGGGGCGACTGGAAATCCGGCTCACCGATGGTGAGCTGGATCACATCATGCCCCGCCGCCCGCAATGCGCGGGCCTTGATCGTCATTGCAACCGTGGCCGCCGTCTTGGCCCGGCCCATACGTTCAGCAAAGCCAGGTCGGACGGCGGATGTTGTCATGATTTACTTCATGCCCTTGCAGAAGGTCTGAATACGGGTGCAGGCTTCACGCAGGCTTTCGGTATCGGTGGCGTAGCTGACGCGGAAATAGCCCGGATAAATGAACGCCGTGCCATGCACCGCGGCCACGCCGTGCTCTTCCAGCAACGCGATCACGAAATCCTCGTCGGTCTTGATCAGCGTTCCGCCAGCCGTGGTTTTGCCGATGCAGCCCTGCATGGACGGGAACACGTAAAACGCGCCTTCCGGCTTGCTGCAGATGATGCCAGGCGCCTCGTTCAGCATGTCCACCACCAGGTCGCGGCGTCCCTTATAGACCGTCACCATCTCGTCGATGAAGTCTGTCGGCCCACTCAGCGCGGCCAGGGCTGCGGCCTGGCTGATGGAAGACGTGTTGCTGGTGGACTGGCTTTGCAGCTTGTCCATCGCCTTCGTCATCGCCAGCGGCGCGCCGGCGAACCCGATGCGCCAGCCGGTCATGGCATAGGCCTTGGAGCAGCCGTTCATCGTGATGGTGCGGTCGCGCAATTTCGGCTCCACCTGCACGATGGTAGCGGGCTGGAAGCCATCATAGGCGAGCTTGTCGTAGATATCGTCGGTGAACACCCATACATTCGGGTGGCGCAGCAGCACGTCGCAGATGGCGCGCAGATCTTCGGTCGAGTACGCGGCACCGGTCGGGTTGCACGGGTTGTTGATGAACACCCACTTGGTCTTCGGCGTGATCGCTGCTTCCAGATCCTCGGCGCGCAACTTGAAGCCATTGTTCTGGCTGCAAGGCACAAACACAGGGGTGCCGTCGGCCAGCGCCACAATGTCGGGATACGACACCCAGCACGGCGTCGGGATAATCGCCTCATCGCCGGCGTTCATGGTGGCGACCATGGCGTTGTAGATCACCTGCTTGCCGCCGGTGGAGACGATGATCTCCTCCGGCTTGTAGTCCAGACCCGAGTCGCGGCGGAACTTCTCGGCCACGGCCTTGCGCAGCGCCAAGGTGCCAGAAACGTCGGTGTATTTCGTGTCGCCCGCCTGGATGGCCGCGATGGCGGCGTCCTTGATGAACTGGGGGGTGTCGAAATCGGGCTCGCCAGCGGCGAGCGAGATGATGTCCCGCCCCTGCGCCTTCAGCGCGCGCGCCTTGGTGGAAATGGCGATGGTCAGGCTGGGGCTGACACGATCGAGGCGCTCGGCGGTGAGATGCATGAAACTCTCAGTCTGAAGGTGATGGGCGTGAAGAACATCGGGCAAAACCGCGCGCACCGTAGAACTGTCATGATCCGCTAGCAACCTGGCGAGCACGCTTCAGGCATCAGCCCTACAGGCCTGGGATTCCCGCCAGTGCCCGCACCGCGTCCGCCGTCGCACCGGAAGCCCGCAGCACGTGCACCGATGTCGCGGCATCGCGCTTGGCGAGGCGCTGGCCCGTTGCGTCCCGCAGCAGGACGTGATGCGCATAGGCAGGCGCCGGCCAGCCCATCAGCGCCTGGATCAGGCGGTGCAGTTCTGTCGTCTCCAGCAAATCCTCGCCACGCGTGACCAGCGTCACGCCTTGCAGCCAGTCGTCATGCGTCACGCACAGATGATAGCTGCCCGGCGTATCCCGACGCTCCAGCACCACATCGCCGAATCGGGCAGGATCGCAAACTCGGATCTCGCCGTGTTCGGTGAACACCAACGGCGCGTCGATCTGGGCCAGTGCCGCTTGCATATCCAAACGCCACGCATGGGGTTCGCACGCCACGCGCACCGCCCGGCATTCGGGCGACACATGGCGGCATGTTCCGGGGTAAATCGGCCCTTCCGGACCATGCGCGGCGGAGCCGGCAGCCGCGATGTCGGCGCGTGAACAGAAGCAGGGATAAACCAACCCCCGGCGCTTCAGCCCGTCGAGCGCTGCGCGATAATCGCCCAGATGCTCGGTCTGCACCCGAACCGGCCCGTCCCAGTCGAGCCCCAGCCAGTCGAGGTCGGTGATGAGCGCGTCGGTGTAGTCCGTGCGGCACCGCTGGGTGTCGATGTCTTCGATCCGCAGCAGAAATTGCCCTCCTGCGGCGCGCGCCCGTTGCCAGGCGAACCAGGCCGCATAGGCGCTGCCCAGATGCAGGTGGCCGGTCGGGCTGGGCGCGAAGCGTGTGATGGTCATGTCGTGGCCTCGGTTTCGCCCAGAATGGCAATGCCGACCGCAAGGACCGGCATCCATCCCGGTTATACACCCCCACCGCCCGCCACTGAACAATTGCCTTCTTGGCCCGCCAACGGCACACCATCCGACCAGACGCTGTCCGTCCGATCCGCATGTATGGAGCCGCCCGATGCCTGATGACGCGATGCGCTGGGGGCCTGCCGAGGGCGCCGCCACCCAACTCGTGGTGCTGTTGCATGGCCTCGGCGCGGACGGTGCCGACTTGATCGACCTCGCCCCAAGCTGGGCGCCCGCTTTGCCGAACGCCGTGTTCGTGGCGCCGCACGCCCCGGAACCCTATGCCGAGGCCGGGTTCGGCCGGCAATGGTTCGCCTTGTGGGACCGCACAGACGCCGCCCGCGCTGCAGGGGCAGATGCGGCGCGGGACTGGCTGGACCGTTTTATCGATGCCGAACTGGCCCGCCTCGCCATTGCCGACTATGCCCTGATGGGCTTCAGCCAGGGTGCGATGATGGCGCTGCATGTCGGCCTGCGTCGCAGCGCGGCGCCGCGCGCCATCCTGGCATTCTCCGGCGCCTTGCTGGCGCCGGAGCGACTCGGCGAGGTGATAACCCGCCCTCCCGTGCTGCTGGTGCATGGCGAGGATGATGCCGTTGTGCCGGCGCAACGCTCGCGTGATGCGACCCTTGCCCTGCAAGCAGCCAAAATCCCGGTGCAGGCGCTGTTTTGCCCGGACCTGGAGCACGGTATCGACGAGGCTGGGATATCTGCCGGCGCCCTGGCGCTGCAGCGCGGATTTCAGACTTTATGACGCTGGCGTGAAACAATGCATGGCTGACTTGCGACGGGCCCAGGCAGGTGCAATATACGATACAGTTGATGGCGGCGCTCCAAGGTCTTGGGCTGGCTGACTGAAAGCACCCAAGGTCTTGCGTCCCGCCCGCAAGGGAGCAGCTTTTGCCAGACGGCGGACAGCATTTTCCAGCTCTTGTTCTGAACGCGGATTTCCGGCCGCTTTCTTATTTCCCCCTCTCGGTGTGGTCGTGGCAAGACGCGGTGAAGGCTGTCTTCCTGGATCGGGTCTCGGTTCTGAACGAGTACGAAACCGAGGTGCACTCACCTTCGATGTGTATGCGCCTGCCCAGCGTGATCGCGCTGAAAGACTATATCCCTGCCGCCCGCAAGCCGGCCTTTACCCGCTTCAACGTGTTCCTGCGGGACGCATTCGAATGCCAGTATTGTGGTGAGCGCGAACCGGCGCCGAACCTGACATTTGACCACGTCATCCCCCGCTCCCGCGGCGGCCGCACCACGTGGGAGAACGTGGTGACCGCGTGCGGGCCATGCAATCTGCGAAAAGGCTCGGCCCTGCCGCGCGAATGCCGGATGCACCCCCGTAAGATCGCACGCCAGCCAAGCACCTGGGAATTGCAGGATAACGGTCGGGGATTTCCGCCGAACTTCCTGCATGTGAGTTGGCGTGATTATCTTTACTGGGATTCTGAGCTGGAATCTTGAGGGTTTTGGCGTCGGGCGTTGCCCGACCTGCGGTCCTGTAGGTCGGGGAACGCCAGATATGACTCGCCCATCAAATCCGTTCTGAAATCTCAATCGCCGCCTTGCATCCAACCTTGATCACCCGCGTCAGCAACCGATACGCGAAAGCCTGCTCGGCGCCATTGTCCAGGCCGATATCGCGGTGTTCCAGCTCCTCCGCCCGAAACACCTCGATCGTGGTGCGCAGTTCGGCCTCATCATCGCCCAGCCGCGCCGTTTGCGCTGCATAATGCGCGTCGATCGTCTCCTCAACCGCCACCGTGCAGGCCATGGCCGCCTTCTCCCCCATGCGCGCCGTGATGGCGCCCAGGGCAAAGGCCGCGATGTTCCACAAGGGCAGCATGGCCGTGGGGCGCACCCGGCGATCGACGATAAGGGCCGAAAATGTGTCCAGATGCACCTGCTCCTGCGCCTTCATGTGGCGCAAGACATCGCCCATCGGCCCACGCCCGAGCACTGCAATCTGGCCGGCATAGATTTGCGCCGCAGCGGTCTCGCCTGCGTGATCGACACGGATCATTCGTTCCAGATCGGCGCGGGGCGTGATGTCTCCTGGAAGATTGGCCTGGCTCACGACATGCTCCTGCGGTTGCGTAGTGCAAAGATGGCGAGGCCTGACGCAAGCGCCAGGGCGAAAATCACGTTCATCTCCGCCATCGAGACCGGCAGGAACGGGATCAGGTAGGTCGGCTCGTCGCACGGCTTGGACGGCCGGGCCGGCATCCGGGCCAGCCGCTCGGAAATCGACAGGCCAGACAAATTCGGCGCCATGCATTCCGGCAGCGGGCTGGGCCACCAGCCGTGCTCAACGCCCATATGCACAAACCCGGCGCCGGCTGCCCCGAGCAACACCACGATACACAACACCAGCACAACCCAGGCCCAAAAGCGCGGCAGCACCAGGCCGAACAGCGCCAAGCCGGCGGCAATCCGATACGGCCAGCGCTCCACCAGGCACAGCGCGCATGGCACCAGCCCGCCATAGCGCTCCGACGCCAGCGCCAGCCCGACGGCCGCGGCAGATGCGATGGCACAAATGAGAAGGGCGAACCGAAGCCGAGGGATCATCATGCGGAGGGATATGATCGCAACGTTGGATTCCAGCAAGTTGCGGCCCTGCGGCACCTCGCCTAGCCTGCCGCGGAATTGGGGGAAAAACGATGATCAAGCTTTGGGGCCGGGCCAATTCCAGCAATGTGATGAAGGTGATCTGGCTGCTGGAGGAGTTGGGCCTCGGCTATGATCGCGTTGATGTCGGCGGTCCGTTCGGCGGCACCGCCACCGCCGAATACCGCGCCATGAACCCGCTGGGCGTGGTGCCGAGCCTGGAGGATGACGGCTTCGCGTTGTTCGAAAGCAACGTCATCCTGCGCTATCTCTGCAACGCTCACGCGACTGAAACCGCCCTTTACCCCACCGAACCCAAGGCCCGCGCCTGCGTGGAAATGTGGATGGATTTCCAGCAGACCGCCATCAACCGGCCGCAATCGGTGGTGTTCCAGGGCCTGGTCCGCACGCCCCCGGAAAAACGCGACAATGCCGCCATCACCGCAGCCATCGCCGAGGCGGCCAAGATCTGGGCCCTTCTCGATGCCCGTCTGGCGCATCAGGCCAACATTGCCACCGACGCCTTCTCCCTCGCGGACATGACCTTCGGCGTGCATGTGCACCGTTGGCTCAACCTGGACATTCCAGGACGGCCCGACACGCCGCATCTGAGCGCCTGGTATCAGCGCCTGCTGGCACGCCCCGCCTTCCACAAGCACGTGGCGATTGTGATCACCTGAAGCCCGCCTTGCACCACTGCACCGAGAAAGAAGATCAATGACACTCACCATTTATGGCGTCCCGAAATCCCGTGCCATCCGCACACTCTGGATGGCGAACGAGCTGAAAATTCCCTACACGCATGTGGAAACCGGCTTCGGCCCGGATGGCTGTCGCAACGAAGCGTTCCTGGCGATCAACCCGAAAGGCCAGATCCCGGCCATCGACGATGACGGGCTGGTGCTGTCTCAATCGCTGGCGATCAATCTATACTTCGCACGACGCCATGGTGGGCCGTTGGCGCCCGCTGATCTGTCCGAGGAAGGCCAGATGCTGAGCTGGAGCTTCTGGTCCGCCACCGAGGTGGAGCCGCCAGCGATGGTGACGATGTACCACACATCGATGTATGCGCCCGCCGATCGCAAGCCAGAACTGGTGCAGGAGGCGTTGACCAAGGTGGCCGCCCCCCTCGCAACACTGGAAGCGCATCTGGCCAGTCACGGCCACCTCGTGGGCGGTCGCTTCACGGTGGCGGATTTGAATGTGGTCACCTGCCTGTTCTACCTGCGCTTCACGCCGCAAGCCCTGGCCGATTTTCCCCATGTGCGCGCCTACTACGAAGCAGCCCTCGCCCGTCCTGCCGCCCGCGCGGCCTGGGCGTTGCGCGGCGAGTGACGCCTACGCGTCGGTGAACTGCAACGCCGCCAGACGCGCATAAAGCCCGCCCGCCTCGACCAGTTCGACGTGCGTGCCCGTCTCCACCACCCGCCCGGCATCGATCACCACGATCCGGTCGGCGTGGCGGACAGTGGGCAACCGATGCGCCACCACCAGCGTGGTGCGACCCACGGCCAAGGTGGACAACGCCTCCTGCACTGCATGCTCGGCTTCGGCATCCAATGCCGAGGTCGCCTCATCCAGCAGCAACACCGGCGGATCGCGCAGAATGGCGCGGGCGATGGCGATGCGCTGGCGTTGACCGCCGGACAGGCGCACGCCCTTCTCGCCCAGATATGTGTCCAGGCCCTGCGGCAGATCTTCCAGAAACGCGGCGTTCGCGGCGCGGGCGGCGGCGAGCACCTCGTCATCGGTGGCATCAGGCCTGCCGTAGCGGATGTTCTCGCGCGCCGAGACGCTGAAGATCAGCGGATCTTGCGACACCAGCCCGATGCGGGCGCGCAACGCCTGCGGATCGACGGTGGCGATGTCCACCCCATCCATCCGCACCACGCCTGATTGCGGGTCGTAGAAGCGCAGCAGCAACTGGAACAATGTGGTCTTGCCGGCGCCGGATGGGCCGACGATGGCCACCGTCTCGCCGGGTGCGATGTGCAGCGTGAGATCGGCCAACGCGGGGATGTCCGGTCGTGCCGGATAGCGGAACGTCACGCCCTCAAACGCCACCGCTCCTTGCGGCGGCGGCAACAAAGCGGGCGCTGCGGGAGCGCGAATGGCGGGGATTTCGGCGAGCAGTTCGGCCACACGCTCGGCGGCCCCGGCGGCGCGCTGCACCTCTCCCCACAACTCGCTCATGGTCGCCCCTGCCGAGGCCAGCAGGATGGCGTAGAATACGAACGCCGACAGATCGCCGCCGGTGATGCGCCCGGCGATCACATCGCGCCCGCCCACCCACAACGAAAACGTGATGGCGCCGAAGCCGAGAATGATCACCAACAGAATCAACGCTGCCCGCGTGCGCACACGGGCCAGGGCGGTGGCGACCGAGCGTTCCACCGCAGCGGCGAATTCTGTCCGGGCAATCGCCTCATGCGTGAACGCCTGCACCGTGCGCAGCCCAGCCAGTGATTCCTCGGCGGCAGCCCCCAGATCCGCCACCCTCTCCTGCGCCGCGCGCGACAGTTTGCGTTCACGGCGCCCAAAGAAAATCAGCGGCGCCACCACGAACGGCACCACCAGCAGCACGATGCCGGCCAGCTTGGCGCTGGTGATCAGCAGCATCGCCGCCGCCCCCAGCATCATGATGGCATTACGCAAATATTGAGACACTGCCGAGCCGACCAGCGCCTGCAACACGGCGATATCAGCGGTCATGCGCGCCAGAATGTCGCCGGTGCGCGCCGTCTCGAAAAATGCCGGCGACAGCGAGATCACATGATTGAACAAATCGCGGCGAATATCCGCCGCACTCCGCTCGCCAAGCCAGGACACCAGCATAAACCGACTGTAGGTGGCCACGCCCAGCATGGCCACAACGGCGAACATCACGCCGGCCGCCGCGTTCAACTGGCCGGCATTGCCAGCCGAAAAACCCTTGTCGATCAACAGACGCAGGCCCTGGCCCACGCCCAGCATCAAAGCAGCCGCCACCGCCAACGACACCCACGCACCAATCACCTGGCGCCGGTAGGGCCTTAGATACGGCAGCAACAGCCGCAACGCGCCCACATTGGCGCGCTGCGGCGGAGGTGTCGTGGGCGCGGTCAGATCACGCCCACCCAATTACATGCCCAGCGCACGGCGATAGACGTCGAGCAGGGTCTCCTGCTCCTCGACATCCGACGGCTCTTGCTTGCGGATGCTGATCAACTTGCGAATGACCTTCGGATCGAAGCCGGCGCTCTTGGATTCAGCGTAGATGTCCTTGATATCACTGGAGAGAGCCTTGCGCTCCTCCTCAAGGCGTTCAATCCGCTCGATGAGGCTGCGCAGCCGATCGGCGGCGATGTTGCCCCACTGGGCGTTGTCCTGGGTGTCGTTGGCGCCGCTTGGGGCGCCTGCTTCGTCGGCCATGGGGAGTTCCTGAATGCAATGGGGGCGCGGACGTAGCGCCGCACCCCCAATCTGGTCAATGGCTGGCCAGCCTAATGGCTATGGCGTCGCTTAACCAGAGTGGCTTGACGCGGCAAAGGCCGACATCTGCTCGGGCGAAGCTTGCGTCTGGTTCTGGGCCTGCCATTCCTTGTAGGGCATGCCGTAGATGATCTCCCGCGCATCGGGATCGGCCAACGCGATCCCACGCGTTTCAGCGGCCTCGCGGTACCAGCGGCTGAGGCAGTTGCGGCAAAATCCGGCCAGATTCATCATGTCGATATTCTGAACGTCGCTGCGGCCCCGCAAATGTTCGACCAGTGTGCGAAAAGCCGCTGCTTCGAGTTCGGTTGTGGTGGCAGCGTCAATATCAGGCTTGCTCATTAGAAATCGTCCCTTGTGCACTGCGGCATAGATGGCGTCGTCGCCATGGTTTCGCCATAGTCATGCGAGGGAGGATATAAAATGAATTTCAATGACGACACAGCGCGGGCGCTGTTGCGCGATGTGTTTGACGCTGCCGTGGCTGCGGCGGACCCGCGTGTGATGCTGAAAGACCATCTTCCGCCCAAACCCACCGGCCGTTGCATCGTGGTTGGCTGCGGGAAATCGGCCGCCTCGATGGCAGCCGCACTGGAAGCGGCCTGGCCAGATGTCGACATGTCCGGCCTCGTGGTCACGCGCTATGGCCATGCCGTGCCGACACAGCGCATCGAAGTGATGGAATCCTCACACCCGGTGCCTGACGCCAACAGCGAGATCGCCGCTGGGCGGATGCTGGAAACCGTCACGGGCCTTTCGGCGAACGACCTGGTGATCGCGCTGATCTCTGGCGGTGGCTCGGCCCTCATGGCGCTGCCCGCACCCGGCCTTAGCCTTGCGGACAAGCAATCGATCAACCGCGCCTTGCTGGCCAGCGGTGCGACGATTGGCGAGATGAACTGCGTGCGCAAGCATCTCTCCGCCATCAAGGGCGGCAGGCTGGCCCAGCGCGCGGCCCCTGCCCGCGTGGTCACGCTGGCCATCAGCGACGTTCCGGGCGACGATCCCGCTGTCATCGCCTCCGGCCCCACCGTGCCGGACCCCACCACATTCGCCGACGCGATGGCGCTTTTGTCACGCTATGGTATCGCTCCCTCCGCCGGCATGATCGCCTGGATGGACCAGGGGTTAGAGACAGCCAAGCCCGGCGAACTCCCCCATGCCAGCTTCCGCATGATCGCCACGCCCGCAATGGCGCTGGACGCCGCCGCCAACACGGCCCGCGCCCACGGGATCACCCCCATCATCCTGGGTGATGCGCTGGAAGGCGAAAGCCGGGAGCTGGGCATCGTCATGGCCGGAATCGCCCGCTCCATCCGCACCCACGGCCAGCCGGTCGCGCCTCCCGCCCTCCTGCTGTCCGGCGGCGAGACCACCGTCAGCATCGGCCACGGCCCCGCCGGTCGCGGCGGCCGCAACACCGAGTTCCTGCTGGCACTGGCCGTCACCCTGGCGGGCGCCCCCAACATCTGGGCTGCCGCCGGTGACACCGACGGCATCGACGGCACCGAAGACGCCGCCGGCGCCATCGTGACGCCCGACACGCTTTCCCGCGCCCGCGCCCTGGGAATCGACCCGCGCGCAGTGCTTACCGCCCATGACAGCTACACCCTGTTCGATGCCACCGGCGACCTTATCCGAACTGGCCCCACGCTGACCAACGTCAACGACATTCGCGCAATTCTCGTGGCTTAGGACCGTACCATGTCATCGAACATCCGTATTCGCCGCCGCCGTCGCACCAAGATCATCGCCACCATCGGGCCGGCCAGCGCCAACCCCGAAATGCTGGCCCGCCTGTTCCAGGCAGGTGCAGACGTGTTTCGGCTGAATTTCAGCCACGGCACCCATAACGACCACTTCGCCAGCATCGGCATGATCCGCGACCTGGAGCGCAAGACCGGCCGCCCCATCGGCATTCTGGCCGACGTCCAAGGCCCAAAGCTGCGCGTTGGCCGCTTTGCCGGCGGCCGCGTTCAACTGCAAACCGGCCAGGCCTTCCAGCTCGACCTCAACCCCACCCCGGGCGATGCCACCCGCGTGCTGCTCGATCACCCGGAAATCCTCGCCGCCGCCCATATCGGCACCAACCTGCTGCTCGATGACGGCAAGCTCCGCCTGCGCGTCACCCGAGTCCGCCCCGACCACCTGCTCACCGAAATCGTCACCGGCGGGCCGCTGTCGGACCGCAAGGGCGTCAATGTGCCGGACATGGTGCTGCCTATCCCGGCCCTGACCAAGAAAGACCACGAGGACCTCGCCTTCGCGCTTGAACACGGTGCGGACTATATCGGCCTCTCCTTCGTCCAACGCGCCGAGGATGTGGCCGAAGCGCGTGACATCGCCGCCGGCCGCGCCTGGATCATGACCAAGATCGAAAAGCCCCAGGCGCTCGACAATCTTGACGCCATTCTGGCGCTGTCGGACTGCGTGATGGTCGCCCGCGGCGATCTGGGCGTTGAACTGCCGCCCGAGGAAGTTCCGCTCGCGCAAAAGCGCATCGTCCGCGCCGCCCGCCAGCTTGGCTGCCCGGTCGTCGTGGCCACGCAGATGCTGGAGAGCATGATCTCCGCCCCCGCCCCCACCCGCGCCGAAGCCTCAGACGTCGCCACCGCCGTGTTCGACGGTGCCGACGCCGTGATGCTCAGCGCCGAGACCGCCGCCGGCCAATACCCGGTCGAAGCCGTCAACATCATGGACCGCATCGTCGCCCGGGTGGAATCCGACCCCGGCTGGCGCGCCATCATCGAAACAACGCGTCCTGAGCCGGAGAAGTCGGTGGCCGACGCCATCGCCGCCGCAGCCCGCCAGGTGGCGCATACCATCGGCGCGCCCGCCATCTGCGGCTTCACCTCGTCCGGCAGCACCGCCCGCCGCGCTGCCCGCGAACGCCCGGAAGCGCCGATTTTAGGCCTGACGCCGTCTGAACAAACCGCACGGCGCCTGGCCGTGGTGTGGGGCGTGCACGCCATCGTCACCACGGATGTTCACAGCATGACGGAGACTGTCACCCGGGCCACCAAGCTGGCGCTGCAGGAAGGGTTCGCCAAACGCGGCGATGATATTGTGGTGCTGGCGGGTGTGCCATTCGGCCAAACCGGCACCACCAATGCTCTTCGTGTGGCGCGGGTTCGGTAGGGAGCAAGCAAGGCGAGGGCTCCGCCCCTCGCCCCGCCAGAGGCGGAGCCTCTGGCGGAGGCGGCAGATCAGGCCCAAATCCGCCCGAAGAATCCGGCGATCTCCTCGGCCGCCAAGGCCGGATTCTCCCGATGGGCGAAGTGGCCGACGCCGGGCAGCATCTGAAGATCAAGATTGCCAAACGTGTCACCGAGCCGGTCGGTCCACGCGAAGGGGAAAATCGGATCGTGTTCGGCCCAGCGAACGCAGGTGGGGATGGCGATCGGCGGCAGTTCTGGCGCCGCGCCCTGCATCATCGCCACCCGTCCTTCATGGGCTGCCCGGTAATAGGCAAAGCCGCCAGCCAGATTGCCTGGCTTCATAAAGTTATCGACAAACCGCTCGATAACGTCGTCGAACGCATCCTTGCGATATGACCAATGCTGCAGGATGTGGCTGATATAAAGCTTGCAAGCCTGCCTGGAACTGCCGAGCAGCGCAGGAGCCATCTCCATCTGATGGAAGGACTGATACCAAATTTCGTTCAGACGATCGGGTGTTCCCATGCGGCGCCCAATGCCTGGATAGACGAAATCAAAGAAGAACAGCCCAGCAAACCGGGTGGGAGCCGCACGCGCCATGGCCTGCATGACAGCGCCACCAACGTCGTGGCCGACGACACCGACGCTCTGCAATCCCAAAGCCTGAATGACAGCCAGCATATCCGCTGCGTGATCGGCCGCGCCCCAAGGCCCGGGCGGCTTCGAACTGTTACCGAACCCACGCAAATCAGGCGCGATGACCTGGTACCGATCAGCCAGAATTTGCATGACCGGTTCCCATGTCAGCCAGAACTCCGGCCATCCATGCAGCAATATCAGCGGCTCCCCACGCCCCACCCGCGCGATATGAAATGCGCCACCGTTTGCCTCAACCGTCAAATGCTCCATGCGCCTCGCCATCCCCGCTTTGTATTCGCCAGAGCGTTTCCACCCGCTCGACAGCATCGCAGCAACAGGGGAAATCACTGAGACATTAAATCCTGGGGTATTTTCCGGTCTTGGTGTGAGATGGCATATCGGAAAGTGCCAACCCTACGCCTTCCAAGCCTGAATTCGCTTGATGATAGAATCATAATGCGCGCGGGCTCCCGCGGTTCTGTTTGCCAGGTGTGGCTCATCTCCCTTCCTCGCGTCGACGGTGCTCGCGTGTGAATCATCGCCGATGATGGTTCGGCGCAGTCTCCAGGTTTCGGTCTCAACTTCGGCTTTCCGCACCGCCATCGCGTCTTGCAAAGCATGACGCTGCAATTCGGCATTGCGGATGCTGTCCTCAAACCGCGCTTTCAGATCCAGAAGCGGCGTGCGCAGCTGCTCTGAAATGAATTGGACGACAGGCGCAGGCATGGCTTCCTGCTTGTTGCCCTGCAACGCCAGCATCGCAGCAGGGACGATACGCAACATGCGGGTGAGCTCAGGCTGCACGGATGCCGTGGTGACAGGATGCAGAACCGCGAGGTGCTGAAGATGGTGCAGAACCATCGTGAATTCAGCAATCAGCTTATGGCCCAGCACGCTGGCCATGCCTCTCAACTGGAGCAGCAATGTGAGGGTTTCTTCCGCACAATCACCGAATCCACGATGCCCGGTGTGAACACGCGTGGCGATTGTGGTAAGATTCTGCAGTCCAATGGGCAGGCGTTTTTCGTAGGCGTCTGCCAGAGTGCCCATCACGGCCGTCTCAGGCTGCTGCGTTCCACGCTTGAGCACGCCCGCGATTTGGGCGATTATTGTTGCTGATTGGCACGGCTTGGCCAACCAGGCGGCAACCTTGAGATTGCGCGCAACCCATGCCTTCTCACCGTCATCGCTGCTGGTGATGATGATCACCGGCATTGCTTTGCCAATGCCGGTCAGGCGCAATGCGCGCAGGAAACCGCCCCCGGTCGCCACCATGCAATCCATCAGAACAACATCCACCTGCCGGGTCTGGATGAGTTCCAACGCCCGCTTGCCGTCGCCCGTCTGCATGAACTCCTGACAACCAGCGTCGCGCAGTGTTCCACCGATGATCGTGCGCGTGCTCATGTCGCTGTCCACCATCAAAATGTGGATCCCCTTCAAACCCCCTTTTGTGACGCCGTTCCCGCCGATCATTGTTGCATCCAATCCAAGGCCGAAAAATACGTCGCCCGTGCGGCTGCGCGGCGGACCTATCAGCCGTCCATCGGCAAGGTTACAGATCGCGGTGAATCAAAGATTAACCAGGGACCGCGCTTTGCGACTGGAAGGGCAGGCCTCGCCCCCGCCAGGGTGTGGATTTGGAAGATGAAGCCGCTGTCTGGTTGGCCTCATTTGGTGGTGTGCGCATCAACAGGGATCTCAGAAAGTTCGAGCGTCCGCTTCGCGTCACCGGATATTCGCAACTCCCGGCGCCAGACATCACGCAGTAACGCACCGCTATTTGTGCGTAAACGAACGTCTGTTTCCATCACCACGACCTCCCTCCCCTCAAATCTTCAACTTAAAGATCGTTTACAACAGTCATATTTAAGACCAATATTAGATAAAAAATTCAATTAACATAAATGTCTGGCAACCAACACATCACTTGATTATGAAAAACGGCATATCGCGGCAAATGAGTGATTAATATTTCCTGACGATCACCGCGACTCGTTGCGCTGGAGGGCGTGAGAGGGTGGCTTTTAACCTCGCTCGGGGTGTTGGCAAGCGACGCCGGCGTTTTTCTGCCCCAACAGAAGTATCCCATCGGCCAAGATTCCAATCAACAATCAGTCCATGCCGCCGCGGCACTTGCCAGGATCTCAAAATTCTGTGTCCCATGACTGCAACCTGCAAAAGCAGGAGCCACAATGCGACATAGGGGCGAAACGATGAGACTTTCAGGAAGCTGGATAGCCGCTCTCGGCCTGGCACTCGTAACACAACCCGTCCTTGCGGCAGATCCGATCAAGATCGGTGTCATCGCCGAGGTCAGTTCCATCAGCGGCGCTGCCATTCCCAACGCCGCCAAACTCGCCGCAGACGAGATCAATGCCGCCGGTGGCGTGGGTGGGCGGATGATCGAGATCGTTGAATACGACGACCACAACTCTGCCGCCGACGCCGTTCGCGCCTTCCAGCGTGCCGCCAACCAGGATCATGTGCACGCCGTCATCGCCAGCTATGTGTCCGAGGTGGTGCTGGCGCTGCAGCCATGGTCGGGGCGGCTGAAGCTGCCGATGATCACCCCGGGTGCCGCCAGCGATGTCATTTCGCACCGCATCCATGACGATTATGCCAACCAGAAATACACGTTCCACGGCTATCTGGCCTCCACCTTCCTGTCGGACAGCGTGTGCGACGGGCTGAAGGTGGTGGGCGTCGAGCAGTTGCACATGAAGACCGCCGTCGTCATGAGCGAGGACGCCGCCTGGACCATTCCGCTCGACGCGGAATACCTCAAATGCCTGCCCAAGATCGGCATCAAGGTCATCGACCACATCCGCCTGTCGCCGGACACCACCGATTTCACGCCCATCTTCAACAAGATCGAGGCCCAGAAGCCCGACGTGATCGTGACCGGCATCAGCCATGTCGGCGTGCAGCCGACAGTGCAGTGGCATGACCAGCAGGTGCCCATCCCAATGATCGGCATCAGCAGCCAGGCAACATCGAGCACCTTCTACAAAGACACCAACGGCGCCACCGAAGGCGTGATCTATCAGACCATTTCAGCGCCGAACGTGGCGCTGACGCCCAAAATGATCCCGTTCACCGATGCCTATGTGAAGCGCTTCGGCATCACTCCCGCCTATTGCGGCTACACGACCTATGACGAGGTCTATTACATCGCCGATGCGATCAAGCGCGCCGGCAGCACCGATCCGGACAAGCTGGTCGATGCGCTGGAAAAGACCTCCTGGAACGGCACCATCGGAAAGATCGAGTTCTACGGCCGGGACAGCGAGTTCACCCACGCCATGAAAGTGAGCCCTGAATACGTATCCGGCCTGCTGGTGCAGTGGCAGGGCGGCAAGCAGATGACCGTCTGGCCGGCGGAAGTCGCCAACGCCAAGATGGTGTTTCCGTCCTTCATCAAGCTGCCGGCAAACTAAAAGGATCGTGCCGTTGCCTGTCGCCGGTCGCGTGCCCGTGCATGCGGCCGATGGCAGACCGGCGCCATTAGAATGATGAAATTCTTTCAGATCCTCATCGACGGATTTGCCATCAGCAGCCTGTATGGCATTGGTGCCATTGGCTTCACGCTGATCTTCGGGGTGTCCGGCGTGCTCAACCTCTCGCACGGCGCCATCATGGTCACAGCCGCGGTCGCGGCCTGGGCGGTGGCGGGCGATCTAGGTGGCGGGCCTTATGGCGGGGCGGCGGCCGGCGTGCTGGCCAGCGTTGTCATGAGCTTTGCCACCTATCTCCTGGTGGTGCGCCCCATCCAGACATCGCGCCGCATCGCACGTGAGGAAAAGGAGATCTTCGTCCTCACCGGCACGCTGCTCTGGGGCATCATGCTGCAAGAGGCGATCGCCTATTTCTTCACCTCGAACCCCAAGACCGTCCGCCCGCTGGTGGCTGGCGTGATCAACATCATGGGGGTGCGCACACCGCGGCAGGAAATCGTGACCGCCCTGGTCTCGCTGGTGGTCATCGGCCTGCTGTGGCTGCTGATCAACCGCACCCGCATCGGCAAAACGTTGCTGGCAGCCTCCATCAACCCGCGCGGACTCACATTGCTCGGGTTCGAATTGTCGACGATCTATCTTTACGTGTGGGGTCTTTACGGAGTGCTGGCCGGAATTGCCGGCGTGCTGCTGGGCGCATTCCTCGGCGTCAGTTCCGACAATGTGGGCCAGCTTACCGCCAGCGCGTTCTCCATTGTGGTGCTGGGCGGCCTCGGTTCGGTGTCCGGCTCGCTCATCGGCGCCTTCGTGGTGGGCTATCTGGAGACGATCACGGCCTATCTGATCTCGCCGTCCATCCGCACCATTCCTGCTCTCCTGCTGCTTGTCATCGTGGTTTATCTGCGGCCCCAGGGCCTGTTGGGACGGCGCTGATGTCCAATATCCGCACATTCGGCGTGATCTTTGTCGTGGTGGCGCTGCTCGCCATGCTGCCGTTCGGCGTGTCCGGCTATGTCCTGGGCCTGCTGACGCTGGCGTATTATTTCGGCGTCTTCGCCATGTCCTGGGATCTGCTGTTCGGCTTTGCCGGCGAAGTGAATTTCGGGCCCAGCTTCCTCATCGGCGTCGGCGCCTACACGGCCGGCCTGCTGAACCATTACCCGCACTGGCCCATCTGGGCCTGCGTCATCACCGGCGCCGCCGCCAGCGTCGCGGCCGGGTTGCTGCTGGCCATTCCGGCACTGCGACTGCGCGGCCCGTATTTCGGCCTGGTCACCCTGGTCGCCGTGCTGGTGCTGCAAAACATCATCGTGCTGTTCGCGGGCGTCACCGGCGGTGAGATCGGGCTGGACCTGCCGGATGTGCTGTCCATCGACGACGCCCATAACTACTGGATCGCCCTCGCCTTCATGAGCATCAGCGGCGCCCTTCTGTTCGGACTGTCGCGCTCGGCGGTGGGCCTCATCTTGCAGGCCAGCGGGCAGGATGCGGTGCAGGCCGGAGCACTTGGTTTCAACGTCACCAAGCACAAGCTGGCGGCCTTCTGCGTCAGCGCGCTGTTCTCGGGCCTCGCGGGCGCCATGCTGGTCTTCTACGAAGGCACCGTCTCGGTGGGCACCGTGGTCGATATCGGCGTGGGCGTGCAGGTCATCATCGCCGCCGTGCTCGGCGGACGGCGCACCATCCTCGGCGCTGCCCTGGGTGCGATCTTCCTGATCGTGGCCGGCGAGATCCTGCGCCCACTGGGCCAGCTTTCCACCTTCGTGGTCTCCGCCGTGGCGCTGATCGTGATCCTGTTTTTCCCAGGCGGCTTCCTGGGCACGATCCTGCGCACGGGAGAACGCTGAGATGGCCCCACTTCTGGAAGTCTCAGGCCTGACCAAGCGCTTCGGCGGTCTGGTTGCGGTCAAGGATATGGCGTTTGAGATCATGCCGGGCGAGATTCTTGGCCTGATCGGGCCAAACGGGTCCGGCAAATCGACGGTGATGAAGCTCATCATGGGCATCGAGCGGCCCAACGCCGGCAGCGTGAAGATCGCAGGCCAGGAGGTGGCGGGCCTGCCCAGCCACCAGATCGCCCGACTGGGCGTGGGCATCGTGTTCCAGCATTCCCGCCCGCTGCACCGGCAAACGGTGCTGGAGAACATCAAGCTCGCCTTGCTGCCGGACAGCCTGCTGCGGCTGTTCGCGGCAAGCCATATCGACGAACGCGCCCGCGAGATCGCGGCCCGGGTGCATCTCGATCATGTGATCGACCGCCTGCCCGGCACCCTGCCGTTTGCCGATCTGCGCCGCCTGGAACTGGCCCGCGCCATCGCCCGCAATCCGAAGGTGGTGCTGATCGATGAACCCTTTGCTGGCCTCACCTCGGGAGAAGTGGCCGATTTCTCACAACTGATCGCCAGCTTCCGCGCGGACGGCCACGCCGTGCTGCTGGTGGACCACAACGTGCGCGGCGTCGCAGCCCTCGTGGACCGGGTGTTGGCGATGTATCTCGGCGAGCACATCGCGGAGGGCACCGCTGATGAGGTGATGCGCAACGAAACCGTCCGCAGGGTCTATCTCGGCGGAAAACTCGAAACCGCCGCCCGAAGGGCAGCCCCCGAAACCGGCCGCACGACATTGCTGCAGGTTGAGGCCGCCAGCGTGTTCTACGGCAAGGCGCAGGCGCTGGACGGCGTGTCGCTGACGGTGGGCAAGGGTGAATTTGTGTCCGTGGTGGGCCTGAACGGCGCTGGCAAAACCACGTTGTTCAACGCTATTTCAGGCCTCGTGCCCGCCACCGGCAGCATTCGCTTCGATGGGCAGACCCTTTCTGGCCGCACCCCCGCCCAGATCGCGCGCGCCGGCATCGTGCAGTGCCCGGAATCACGCGAATTGTTCGGCGATATGAGCGTGCGTGAAAACCTCGACCTTGGCGGCCAGCATCTGCCGCGCCACGAGAGCGCCCGGCAGTTGGGATGGCTGCTGGAGTTGTTTCCCATCCTGAAATCGCGCCACGGCCAGGCCGCCCGCACCTTGTCAGGCGGCGAACAGCAGATGCTGGCCATCGCCCGCGCCCTGATGATGCAGCCACGCCTGCTGATTCTGGACGAGCCGACTTTGGGACTGGCGCCCGTCATTCTGGAACAATTGTCGCGGGCGTTGGAAACCCTGCGTCAAAACACCGAGATCACGGTTCTTCTGGGAGAGCAAAACGTGACCTTTGCGCTGCCGCATGCCGACAGGGTCTATGTGCTCGAACATGGCCGGTTTATGTGGGAAGGAAGCCCGGAACGCTTCGCCGTGGAGGCCGGGGCGCAATTTCTGTAAACGAGGGTGCGGACCTTCGCCGTCAGACCGCTGGCTGGCCTTGGATCGCCGCGTTCCCAACCACGCTGTCCTATCGCCAGCCGAATATGCGCGGCCGCAGCCAGACTGGCGGCTGCGCCGGCGTGCCTACTTCCCGACGGGAAACGCCACCTCGAGAGCGATGTCGTCAGGGTTGATGGGTTGCACCACCAGGCGTTCGGGTATCTCCCAGATCACCAGCTTCGGCGGCGTATCGCGATAGGCGATTCCTGTGAAGTAATGTCGGGCGGCGCCGGCAAAGCCACCGCCGGCTTCCCCGAAATTGCTGACGGTCGACCCGAGGGCCTCTTGCAGGCGTCCGCCAAAATTGGCGTTCACCGAGAACGAGCTTCCGATGAGCGCCACGTCGATCGTGGGACCGTCATCCAGCAGGCCGCCATCTGCGGCCGGTGCGTCCACAGGCTTGGTGGTCTCAAGATATTGGCGGTCAACAGGTGGGCGCAGTTTGATCGGCAGGTTGTCTGGCACGTGGTCAAGGCTGATCAGCCGCAACAAATCGCCAGGACCGCTGGAGATTTCCGGCGCTGCGGTGGTCTTGAACTTTGCCCCGTGATTGATCTTGGTCGTGACGGATGTGGAGATGGTGGCTGCGGCAAGTGCGGCACCCTGCTGGCTCCAATGCGTGTCGGTGCGCCAGAACAATTGGTCAGGTTGCGGCGTCGCCATCATCGTGACGCCCAGATCGACCGTTGGCGTGCCCTGCTTGTGCAGCAGCTCAAGGAACGCGGCGTAGCGTGTATTGGCCTGCGCCGAACGCGGGCCGTTCATCGTGGCCGACACCACGCGGGCCTTGTCGGGCACAACCGCCACCAAAAGATCAATCCCCTTGGCATGCAGGGCGTCGCCCACACGCTTGATGGTGTCGACACGACGCTGCATCACAGTGTCGGCTCCCGGCCAAGGGCGCAGTTCCTCCATCAGATAAAGCCAACCGCCCTGCCCGGCCCAAACCTGCGGGCCGCCGGAGTCGAACAACCGCCAGCGCATCATGCCGCCGGCAGCCCGGAACAGTCCATCGACCGGTAGGTTATGCGCCATCGCTGAATTGACAACGGCTGCGGTATGCCCGGCCAAGATCGATGTCATGTCAGACGCGGTGGCAAGCTGCCGTCGCGCTGACTCGCTGTTGATCGCCATGCCGCCCAGCACGAGGCCGGCGGCGAAGATGGCGACCATGGCCGCCCCCTGGAACCGCTCCGAAGCGGCTGATTCTGGTTTATCTGCGCTGGTCATGTGAACTTGCTCCCGCGTCAGAACTGGAAATACAGAAACGGCACGGCTTCACGGCTGTAGAGCAGGATCATGCCCATCACGAAGCCGACCAACGGCCCCACCGCCGACACCAACGCCCAGCCGCCGGAGGGCTGCACCGCCTCCGCCTTCCTGTTCCAGAGTTTCTGGACCAGCGGCAGATAGACGAACACCAACGCGATCGGAATGAACCACATCCGGTCCGGCGTGGCCTGCCAGGCGAGTTCGTCGGACATGCCGATGCCGTGCCGGCCGAGCATGCCGCCGTAGATGCCGACCGCGTTGTCGAGATCCTTGGCGCGAAAGATCACCCAGCCGATCAGCACGCACAGCATGGTGATGGCGTTGCCCCAGGCATACGGCAGCTTGGTGGCGTTCGCCCGGCGCGACCAGGCGCGGTTGATGGCCAGCAGGCTGCCCTGCCACAGGCCCCAGATGATGAAGTTCCAGCTCGACCCGTGCCACAACCCACCGATCGCCATGACGATGATGAGGTTCACATAGATCCGGATGGGCCCCACCCGGTTTCCGCCCAGCGGGATGTAGAGATAATCGCGCAGGAACCGCGACAGCGTCATGTGCCAGCGCTGCCAGAACTCCTGGATCGAGCCGGACAGATAGGGATTGTCGAAGTTCTGCGGGAAATGAAAGCCGATCATCCGCGCCAACCCGATGGCCATCAGCGAATAGCCGGCGAAGTCGAAATAGAGCTGCAAAGTGTAGCCGACAGCCCCCGTCCAGGCGTCGACAAACGTCGGTTGGGCCAGGCCGAACACCGCATCCACCAGCGGGCTGATGGTGTCGGCCAGGGCGGTCTTCATGGCAAAGCCAATCATGAAGATGCGTCCGCCGGCGCCGAATTGCTGCAACGAATGATGGCGCGCCTTCAATTCATCGGCGATCTCGGCATAGCGCACGATTGGGCCGGCAATCAGCTGGGCAAAGATGGCCTTGTAGGCGGCATAGGTCAGAAAGCTGCGGCTGACGGGCACGGTGCCGCGCCGGATATCGATCAGATAGCTGACCGATTGCAGGATGTAGAACGACAGCCCGATCGGCAGCACGATCTCGTCCCACGGAACGGCCTTTTGGCCAAATGGGGCCAGCAGCTGGTTGAACGTGGCCACGCCGAAATTAGCATATTTGAAATAGGCCAGCGCGCCCAGATTGCCGAGCAATCCGAACACCATCAAGCGGTGTCCAGCATCGGTTTTCGGTCCAACCCGATCCATGAAGCGGGCCACCGTGAAGGTGAACAACGTCATCGTCACCAGCAGGCCCAGGAAGTCGATCCGCCACCACGCGTAGAACGCCCAGGAGAACACCAGCATCGTGATGTTGCGGTATCGGTCCGGCGTTAGAAAATAGGCCGCGAAGAAGATCGGGAGAAACAGAAAAAGGAACTCAAACGAGGCAAAAATCATGATTCAATACCACTTTTGGGCCGTAAAATGCCTGGATGATGAACCATTCAAAGCGGGCAAGTGCCGCCTGCAATGGGCGCCGGATTCAGCAAAAGGCCGGACTGCGCCAGATCCAATGTCACCAGCACAGCACTCCGCCCACGGTATTCCCGTTGCAAAATGGGGTATAGCCCGCTTGGGCAAACCGTGGCCATACCCGAAACAATGAATTATGCGCTGGTGCGCAGCGGTAGATCGCGCAGCCTCCAGCAGGCCACGAACGCCAAGGCGGCAAGCCCCGCGCACGCCAGGAAAGCGATATGAAATGCCCCTGCCAGGGCAGCATGGGCGGCTATTTGTGTGGCCACATCCAGGCTGCTCGCCACGCCCGGCTGCAGCCGCAACGCGCCGAGATCTACTGGAATTGTGATCGCGCGGGCGACCAGGCCGGAACCGAACTGGCCAACGAGCACAACGCCCGCAAGCGTGCTTCCCACAGCCCCGCCCATCGAGCGCAAGAACAAGAACGCGCCGGTCGCTGACCCCACATCGCGTCGTTCAGCCGCATTTTGGATCATCACCAGCGTCGACGGCATTACCACGCCAATCCCCAGGCCCACGATCATCATATAGACAAGCGAATACACAAGCGGTGTCTCCGGTCCGATCGTGGCCATCATCGCGAAGCCCACAACCGTTGCCGCAAGCCCGAACTGGACGATGATCTTCACCCGCCCGAGGCTGCGGGCCACCTGGCCGCCGGTAAAGGCGCCGATACAGTTTGCCCCCAGATAGGGCACCATGAGCGTGCCGGACATCGATGCATCCGCACCACGGATCAACTGGAAAAACAGCGGCAACAGGAAGGTTGCCCCAAACATCGCGCCACTGTTCAGGGCAGCGATCAGAACGCCGCGGCCAAAGACGGCATGGGCGAACAGCCGCGGGGGGAGCAGCGGCTCTGTGGCCACGCGCTCCTGCATGATCAGCAACGCAAGCAGCACCACCCCGGAGACGCCCAGCCCGATGATGGGAGTGGAATTCCAAGGATACTCGCTGCCCCCCCAGCTCATCACCAGCAAGGTTGCGGTGGTGAAGCCGGCCAGAAGGGCAGAGCCGATGTAATCGATCCGCACGGCGCGCGCTTTGAAACGCAGCATCTTCAGAGCGGAACTCGACAACAGATAGGCTGCAATTCCAATCGGCAGGTTGACCCAGAAAATCCAGCGCCACGACAGGTAGTCCGTCATCCAGCCGCCCAGAATCGGGCCGGCCACGCTCGCAACCCCCCAGGTGCCGGCCATATAACCTTGGTAGCGTCCGCGTTCACGCGGGCTCACCACATCCGCGATCGCCGCCTGCGCCATGGCCATCAGCCCCGCGCCCCCCAGGCCTTGCAGTCCACGCGCCACAATCAGCTGCATCAGGCTCTGGGCAAACCCGCACAGCATCGATGCCGCCACGAACAGCACAATCGCCGGCAGCAGCAACGCCCGCCGGCCATAGATGTCGGACAGCTTGCCGTAGATCGGCGTCGCCACGGTGGAAGTGAGCAAGTACGACGTCACAATCCAGGAGAGATGGCTGAACCCGTTCAGATCCGCCGCAATCGAGGGCACCGCGGGCACCACCACTGTCTGGTCGATCGCCGCCAGCAGAATGCACAACAAAATGCCGATCACAACACGGCGGATCTGTTCGTGGGTGAAGGCAGGCGCGGCGTCGCTGGGCGCGGCGGCTGCCGGGTTGGCGGAGTCAGGTGCTGCGGAATCCATCAGGGCCTGTCATGTCTGGCGGGGGGAGCCCCGGCGTATTTCTGGACGCGATCCGCGTCGCGGCGATGCAACACCATCCACTGTCACAGCGCAAAAAGCGAATGCACGGCCACGATGCGTGGTCAGTCTTTACATCTCGTTAGCAAGTTTTTGTCATGGTGCCAGCAGTCTTGAGGGCATCGCAGGCACATGCACCATGCTGCTACGCTACCAACCCCACAGTTCGGCCCCGATAATATGGCGCAACTGCTCGCACAGGCCCTTGCCGAAGGCCAGATTGCGGCGGCCTTTCAGCCCAAAGTGGCGCTGGCGCACGGCAGGCTGGTCGGCGTCGAAGCCCTTGCACGCTGGACAAGTCCTTTGATCGGGCCAGTGCCTCCGGAAATTTTTATCCCGTTGGCGGAACGGGAGGGACTGATCGCGGATCTGACCCAAACCATCCTTCAGGATGCCCTGGCAACCTGCGCTGTGCTGCGCCAGCACATTCCCGGCATGACGATGGCAGTGAACTTTTCCCCAATCCTGCTCGACGACGACGACTTCCCCGCCCAGATCGACAGCGCGCTGCTGGCAGCAGGCGTTCCCGCATCCGCGTTGGTGGCCGAAATCACCGAAAGTCAGATCATCCACGACAGCAGACGCGCCGGCGCCACGCTGAAGGCGTTGCGCGAGCGCGGAATCACCTGTTCCATCGACGATTTTGGCACAGGGCATTCATCGCTTCTCAGCCTGCTGCGCCTGCCGTTCAATGAACTGAAGATCGACCGCGCCTTCGTCACCAACTGCTCCAGCGATCCAGACGCCCGCATGATTGTGCAAGCGACTTTGGGGCTGGCGCGGGAGATGCGGTTGAACGTGGTTGCCGAAGGGATCGAGACCGAAGCCCCCGAGACGATGCTGCGCAATCTTGGCTGCACCATCGGCCAAGGCTTCCGCTATGGTCGGGCCACGGGAATCGCCGGCATTCTGGCCGAACGGCCCACCGCGAACCTCAGCGCCTGAGCCGATCCAGCCCAGGCAATGACTGGGAGACGGACACAAGGGCAAATCCGATAAACAGCAGACCCGACGCGCGAACAATCCAAAGTTCATGCTGCCGATAGAACCGGCGGACCACCCCGGCGCCGATCAAACCCACGAGCAGAAGGTCAGCGAGCAAAAACCCGCAGGACGCAGCCCCCAGCAGGGGCGGCAAAGCCTGCCAATCCAGCTGATCCGCCTGCCCCGCCAGCAACGCCGTGAACGTTGCAACCGCCACCGGATAGCCCTTCGGATTGGTGACGCCGAACACCAGCCCACGCAGGAACGGGCGTGCCACAATCTGCAGCGGCGCCCCGGCCACTGACCGCCGCACCCGCAGCGCGCGCAGGCCAAGCCAGCCCAGATAAAGGCCGCAGAACAATCCAAGCCCCTCAAACACCGCAGCCCCGATCTGGCGGGCGCCGATAATCGCAGCAAGCGCCAGCCCAGACCACAGCACGTCGCCGGCGAAATGCCCGAAGATAAAGCCAGCCCCGGCACGTCGTCCCTGGGCCGCACCAATCCCGAGCAGTGCCAGAAACCCTGGCCCCGGCGTCAGCGTGTAGGCAGCGCCGGCAAGTGCGGCCGCCAGCAAAGCGGCCGCAGCCGGCATACTCAGCCTTCGTCCGGCTCGAACTGCATCGCGGCGCCGTTCATGCAATACCGCGCCCCGGTTGGTTGCGGGCCGTCCGGGAACAGATGGCCAAGATGGCCCTGGCAGCCCGCGCAATGCACCTCGGTGCGGGTCATCTGGAAGCTGCGATCGGTGGTCGTCGCCACCGCATCCTCCAGCGGCGCCCAGAAGCTGGGCCAGCCGGAGCCGCTTTCATATTTGGTCTCGGCGCTGAACAGGCTGTTCCCGCACCCGGCGCACACGAACACGCCCGGGCGTTTTTCGTCGTTCAACGGCGACGTGCCGGCCCGTTCTGTGCCGTGCTTGCGCAACACCTGGTAAGCCTCCGGTGAAAGCCGGTCGCGCCACTCGTCTTCGTTCAGGATGTTTGGGTCATTGCTCATATCGGCAATATGGCACCGATGCCGCCACGATCAATTGCCATCAAGCCCATGGGCCTCGGTAAAAAAGTAATCCTTCCAGCTCGCAGGCCGGGTTTTGAGGACTTTGATGTCGGACATGTGCAGCGCGGTCGCCATCGTGCCAACCGGGATCATGTTGTAGGTCATGTCCGGCTGCTTGATCAGCGCAACCAGATCGTCCACAGGCGCCTTTTCCCCGGTGGCGGCGATATACATCTCGCATGCCTCGCGCGGGTGATCGGCGATGAACTGATCGGCCGCGCGTGCCGCGGCCAGGAAGGCGCTGACCACGGCGGGGTTGCCGTCATGGAATTTCTGGGTGCCGAAATAAACCGCGTTGCTGATCGGCCCGCCCATGATTTCAGTGGAGGTCGTCACCACGTGCACCCCCGGCAATTTGGCCTCGGCCTGCTGAAACGGCGATCCGGAGAAATGCCCGGTCAAACCGCCCCCCCCGGTGCTCAACGACGCCAATGCGTCCGGATGCCCCAGCGTGGTGGTCATGGTGTCGAACCTGGCGAATTCAGAATCGCCATACAGCTTGCGTGCTGCCATCTGCAGCAGAATGGCCTGGGTGGAAATCTTCACCGTCGGCACCGCGATCTTGTCGGCCGACGACAAATCCTTCAGCGACTTGATGTTCGGATTGTTGCTGAGCAGCCACATCGGCGTGGCCGACGAACTTGCAAACCCCTTCACGCCGCCCTTGGTGCGGTCCCACAGCAGCAGCATGTTGGAAACACCCGTGGTGACAACGTCCACATTGCCCGACAGCAACGCATCGGTCGCGGCGCCGCCGCCGCCAAAGACGCTGTAGGTGGCGCGCAGCCCGGGCATACCGGCAGCAGCGGCGGCCTTTTCCACGAGTTTCGCCTGCTCCATCACCACCACAGCCAGATAAATGATGCCCGGCTGGCGGGTGATGCGGATCTCAGACACCTCGGCACGTGCAGCGCCGGTGGCGAGAAGGGCCGCCACGAAGACGGCAAAAATGGCTTTCACAGTCGTTTCCTTATTTTTTCCGAAGCGTATCCGTGGCGCAACCGCCCGACAAGCACCGATGGACAATTGCGGGAACACCAAGGAAACTAAGAAAAAACGATGGGAAGAAAGATGTCCGAACCGCTCCTCGATGTCCGGCAGGTGACGCTGCAATACAAAACCACCGATCGCGTTGTCACCGCTACGCACCGGGTCAGCTTCTCCGTGCATGCTGGAGATCGTTTTGTGCTGCTCGGGCCGTCCGGTTGCGGCAAATCATCCTTGCTGAAGGCGGTCGGCGGATATCTGGCGCCCACGGAGGGCGAAATCACCCTGCGCGGCCGCAAGGTCACTGGCCCTGGGCCGGACCGCATGATGGTGTTTCAGGAGTTTGACCAATTGCTGCCATGGAAGACCGTGGCGGGCAACGTCGTGTTCCCGCTGCTGTCCAGCGGCCGCATGTCCGGCCGCGAGGCGATGGAGCGGGCGCGGCATTACATCGACAAGGTTGGCCTGTCCCGTTTCGCCGACAGCTATCCCCACACCCTGTCCGGCGGCATGAAGCAGCGCGTGGCCATCGCGCGCGGCATGGCGATGGAGCCTGAGATTCTGCTGATGGACGAACCCTTCGCCGCCCTGGACGCGCTGACCCGGCGCACCATGCAGGATGAATTGTTGCGGTTGTGGGACGACACCAAATTCACCGTGCTGTTCGTCACCCACTCCATCAACGAGGCCATTCGCATCGGCACCCGCATCCTGCTGCTGTCCCCCCATCCCGGCCAGGTTCGCGCCGAGGTGAATTCGGCTGAGGAGCCGGCGCACCAACTGGCACTGGAAACCCAGATCCACGACCTGCTGTTCGCCTGAGGAAATGGTTATGAACGCCCCCGTCTCCCCGCCTCGTCCGGACGTCTTCTACGACGTCAAGCACTTCACCGACGCAGACGCCGTCGAGCGGCCCATTCCCGCATGGGAACGGCTGTGGAACCGTGGCTGGCTGCGCAAGACCCTCATCATCGCCATCCTGGCCGGCATCTGGCAGGTCTATGGCGCGCTGTCAGACAACACGCTGCTGTTTCCGTCCTTTCTCGATACGATGGATGCGTTCATCGAAAATGTCGCGAACGGCAAGCTGCCTGCCCGCGCCTGGGCCTCGCTGCAGGTGCTGATCATCGGCTATGTCTCCGGCGTCGCGCTGGCGACAGTGCTGTCGGTGCTGGCCATCACCACGCGGATCGGCAACGATTTTCTCGAAACGCTGACCTCGATGTTCAACCCCCTGCCCGCCATCGCGCTGTTGCCGCTGGCGCTGCTGTGGTTTGGCCTGGGCACAGGCAGCCTGGTGTTCGTGCTGGTGCACTCGGTGCTGTGGGTGGTTGCCCTGAACATGCATGCGGGCTTCATGGGCGTGAGCCCCACGCTGCGGATGGTGGGCCGCAACTACGGCCTCGGCAGCCTTTCCTATGTGGTCAAAATTCTTGTGCCTGCCGCGTTCCCATCGATCCTCACCGGCCTGAAGGTCGGCTGGGCCTTCGCATGGCGCACGCTGATCGCCGCCGAGTTGGTGTTTGGCGTCAGTTCCGGCAAAGGCGGCCTGGGCTGGTTCATCTTTGAGAACAAGAACCAGTTGGAAATCCCTGCGGTGTTCGCGGGCCTGCTGTGCGTGATCATGATCGGCCTGGCGATGGAGAACCTGGTGTTCCGCTTCATCGAGCGCCGCACCATCCGACGATGGGGCATGCAGAATTGATCCTCAGTCCGGACATCCTGCTGGCGTTGACGGCATTTGCCTTCGCGACATCGATCACCCCGGGGCCCAACAACCTCATGCTTCTCGCATCAGGTGTAAATTTCGGGCTGTGGCGGACGGTGCCACATATGCTCGGCATCGGCTCCGGGTTCATGCTGATGGTGGTTCTGGTTGGCCTGGGTTTCAGCCAGGTCGCCGCCGCAATCCCTCGGGTGACCTGGGTCATCAAGGCCGCGGGCACGGCCTATATGCTGTGGCTCGCCTGGAAAATCGCCCATAGCGGCACCATCGGCGAAGGTCGCCAGACGGCCAGCCCCATGACTTTCCTGCAGGCTGCGGCTTTTCAATGGGTGAACCCCAAAGCCTGGGCCATGGCCGTGACCGCGATCGGCGCCTACACGCTGCCGGATCAGTTCAATCAGAGCATTCTGATCGTCGCATTGGTGTTCGGCGTGATCAATTTGCCCTCCGTATCGATATGGGCCCTGTTCGGCGTGTGGCTGCGGCGGTATCTGTCCAACCCCGTGGTCGTCCGTCGTTTCAACATTGGCATGGCGTTGCTGCTTGTGCTGAGTTTGTGGCCGGTCGCGGTTGAACTGATCAACCGATTCATCTGACAGGCGGGCGCGTGGCTGAGGCATTTCCACCGGCGTTTCGCGCCTTCGTCGCCGCTCAATCGCTTGCACGACTGGCCGGCGCCGGCTTGTCCGTCCTGCTCGGTTATCACCTCTACCAACTCACGCGGGACCCGCTGAGCCTGGGCTGGTTCGGGCTAACGCAGGCACTGCCTGCCATCACACTCGTTCTGTATGGCGGCGTAATCGCGGACCGGCATAGCCGATGGGTTGTCACCCTCATCGCCCGCAGCACCTATGTGGTACTGTGCGGGATGCTGGCTTTCGGGGATTTTGCGGCCCCCGGCCTGATGGTGCCCATTCTGTACGCGGCCGGGTTCCTGCTGGGTTGCACGGCCGCCTTCGCCTCGCCCGCAGCGTCCGGGCTGGAGGGCGAGATCGTCCCGGCATCACGCGCGCTGCGGGGAGCATCGATTCTGGGTTCAGCGTCCCAGGCAGGCGGTTTGGCAGGCCCGGTGTTGGGCAGCCTGCTGTTCGACATCGCCGGCCCCGGCGTCACCTATGCCGCCATCGCCGCATTTTTTGCGATATCCGCCACGATCATCGCCATCGCGGTGCCAAACCGCCAGGCTCTGCCGCGCGCGAAGGGAGATGGCGTGCTGGCGCGAATCGCCGAAGGGCTTCGGTATGTCGCGTCAGACCAGATCCTGGTCGGCTCGATGGCGCTCGACCTGTTTGCCGTGTTCTTCGGCGGCGCCACGGCCCTGCTGCCCATCTTCGCCACCGACATCCTGCATGTGGGCGCCACCGGATTCGGCCTGCTGCGTGCGGCCATGGCGGTCGGCTCGTTGACGGCCATGCTGATCGCGGTGCGCAATCCCCCCCGCGCCCATGCCGGGCTGGCGTTTCACGCAGCCATTGCCGGATTCGGAATCGCCATCATCACCTTCGCGCTATCCACCAGCTTTGCCCTGTCTTTCGCGGCCTTGATGATCGCCGGCGCCTGTGACGGCGTCAGCGTGATCGTGCGTCAGGCCATCCTGCGGCTGATCGCGCCCGGGCCGATGCGCGGGCGGATTGCCGCGGTGCGGATGGTGTTCATCAACTCGTCCAACGAGCTGGGCGATTTCGAAAGCGGCATGCTGGCCGCAGCCATCGGCCCGGTGGCGGCCGTCTGGATGGGTGGCCTGATCACGCTCGGAGTCGTGGGCGCCACCGCGTCCCTGGCGCCACGCTTGCTCCGGTTGGATCTGGGGGCGCTGGAACGCGCCACGGCCGCAAAGGAAGTCGCCTAACCGGAATCCAGACCGGCGCGGTCAGTCTTTCTCGATCGTGCACTGAAGCGGGTGCTGGTTCTGCCGCGCAAGGTCCATCACCTGCGTCACCTTCGTCTCGGCAACCTCATAGGTGAACACCCCGCACACGCCCACGCCGCGACGATGCACATGCAGCATGATACGGGTCGATTCCTCGCGGTTCTTCTGGAAGAACCGCTCCAGCACGTGGACGACGAATTCCATCGGCGTGTAGTCGTCGTTGAGCATCAAAACCTTGTACATCGCCGGCTTGCGCGTGCGCGTGCGCGTTTTGGTGACCACCCCGATGTTGGGGTTGCCGCCATCGGGCGGATTGTTGCCTTCGCCGCCATCCTCACGTCGGACGGCCGTAATCGGCAGCGGCACCAGCCGCGGCGTCAGAGAGGAAGCCAAAAAGTCAGACGTCGTATCGTGCATGAAAGGCAACCGATTGTTCCTGGCCGCGTGAACTGCGTTGGGCGCAGAGATGGGGCCGGATAGCCCCGTTGTCCACGTTGCAGACCTGTATAGTCTATAGAATATCCGAATAATCCCCGTCTCGAAAAGCTTATTGATGCCCCGAAAGCGCCGTTAGACGCCGGATGTAACACCCGGAACGCAAAATGGCCCCGGGCTTTCGCCCGGGGCCATTCCATCATCGGCGTTGCCCGTGAGGGCTGCGCCTTCAGGCAGTGCGGCCGAACTTCTCGGTGGCCAGCGTCACGCGCGCGGTGATCGGCGCGATGGCCTGCTCGGCCAGCTTCATCGAAGCGTCGGTGAGCTTGCCGCCCTCGGCCATCATCTTTTCCATGGCGGTCTTGGCGAGCGTGGACTGCAGTTCCAGCGCTTCTTTCAGCGACTTCACCGATGACAGCGCCTTCAGCGTGGCCATCGTCTCGTCGAGCTGGGCCTGCGCGGTGGCTGCGAAATGCTTGCTCAGGTCTTGCATACCAGTGGCCCAGATCTGGCTGGACTTCATGACGGCTTCAACATTGCCCTGACCGAACGAAACCATCTCTTCGGTTGACTTCATTGTGTTTTCCATGTGCGATTTTACCTCTGTTTGGGTTTTCTTGAGATCAGTCATCACGCCGGCAATGCTAGGCACGTCCGCCATGGTCGTTGTCATTGCCTCGAGTACAGGGCTAATCGCCACAATATCCTCGATGGGAGAAATTTCAGTCGCCTCGACCGGAGCAGGCTCGAAATTGGCCTCGTCAACCGGGTTAGCCTTGAGGGGGACAATCGTCCGCGTGACGCTTCGGCCGGGACGTATCACGCTTTTCTTGGCCGCCATCTTTTCACTCCTCGCGCACCGCCCATGACTGACGGTTGTTTAGTTCCCTCTAACCGATGCGAGACCGTATTCGCCCTGCCATTCCGCCTGGCCGACACCGCGAATTCGACACTCACGCCGATTATGCTGCACTGCAGCAAGACGATTTATATTGCACCGCACAAACAAAAACAAGTGTTTTTGTGCACCGCAACAATTTGATAACAAGAGTGCTCCACAGGTTAACCCTTTGAATCATGATGGTTAACGACTGCGTTATCGCTGGACAGCTTACGATCACCGCTACTAAGTTGCCGAACTACCAAGGATCCCGCGTCTATGAATATCGGAGCGAGGGCAAACGGCACTTTGTCCAGAAGTCGAATCCTGTTCGTTTGTGTCTCCCTCATCGCCGCAGTGGCGCTGTCTGGGCGACAGGCGCATGCGCAGATCGGTTCGGACCGTTACAGCTCGATCGTGGTGGACGCCCGCAACGGGCACGAAATTTCGGCCATCAACGCGGATGAGCCGCGCCATCCGGCCAGCCTCACCAAGATGATGACACTGTATATGGTGTTCGAGGCGAACAGGGATCGCCGCATTTCCCTCACAACCCTGGTGCCCATCAGTCCACACGCAAGCTCCATGAGCCCTTCCAAACTCGGGCTCATGCCTGGCACCAAGCTGTCTGTTGAGCAGGCAATTCTTGGGTTGGTGACAAAATCCGCTAACGATGCCGCCGCCGCCTTGGGCGAATTGCTGGGCGGAGACGAAGCCACGTTTGCACAGATGATGACGCTGCGGGCGCGCGCCCTGGGCATGACGCGCACCACATTCCGCAACGCCTCCGGCCTTCCGGATGTTGAGCAGATTTCAACAGCGCGGGACATGGCAACCCTGGGCCGTCGGCTGATTGCTGATTTTCCGCAGGAGTATCGTTATTTTTCAACGCCAAATTTTCGTTTCCATGGGAAAGTGATCCAAAATCACGACCACCTTCTGGAAACCTATCCGGGCGCCGACGGAATCAAGACCGGCTTTATCACGGCCTCCGGCTTCAATTTGGTCACCTCCGCCGTGCGATCTGATGTGCGGCTTGTGGGCGTCGTCATGGGCGCCGGCCGCGCCTTGGAGCGCGACCTGCATATGGCGGTTCTGCTCAATCAAGGGTTCGAGGCAATGGATGTGCCCCAACCCGTGATGACCACCCGCCACGAACCACCACGCCAACCTATCGTTCCGCAGGCCAGTGCCGCCATCATGCCGCCCGTGATGGCGGCACCACGTGCTGCACAATCCCGCTGGGCTGTCCAAGTGGGGGCATACTCGACCGAGGCAGCCGCCCGGACCGCTGCGACCAATGCCCGCAAGCTTGCCGATGTCGGGCAAGTCCGGGTTGAATCCGCGTTTGTGCAAGGCCGCACCACATGGCGCGCCCAATTGATCGGGCTCAGCGCCGCGGAAGCAAGCGGAACCTGTTCGACATTGACCAAACGAAAGCTGGTCTGCCTGCTCATCCGCCCCGAGGCCGGCCAGTTGGCCCGCAACTGACCACGCCGCGATAGCGGCGCCAGGCGCGACAGCAGCACATCATGTTCGAATTTCCATTCGCAATTGAGCAACTGACGGCCATTGCAGCGATCGTCGCGGCGATTTGTGCTCTGCTCGCCGCGCTGTTGGTGTTTTTACAAGGCGGCCGCATCGCTGGTCTGGACCAACGGCGGCGCGAGGATTCCGACGCACTGCGCCGGGCCTTCATCGAATTGGACCAGGGCCTGCGACGCGAAATCGCTGCTAGCGCACGCGACGGCCTTTCGGCGGCGTTCGACAAGGTTCAGACCGGCCTTACCGCCCAATCCGATGGGCTGGAGCGCTTCGGCCGCACGCAGCGCGAGGCGGTTGACACCGCATTGCGCCATTTCGGCGAGCAGCATGGCCAGCGCCTCGACGCGGTCGACAAAACCGTCATCGCCAGCAACGAGGCGATGCACGCCGCCTTGCTCGCCTTCCGGACGCAGATGACGGAAACCATCGACCGCACCCGCGAATCGTCCGAAGCCGCCCTGGTCAGCTTCGCCACACGCCTCGCCACCCTCGATGCCACGCTCAAGACAGAACAGGAGCAGTTGCGCAGCGTCGTTGGCACGCAATTGGAGGCGATGCGCGCCGGAAACGAGGCCAAGCTGGAGGAGATGCGCAAGGCTGTTGATGAAAAGCTGCAATCCGCGCTGGAAAAGCAGCTCAAGGACAGCTTCACCAATCTTCAGGAGCAACTGTCCTCCGTTCAGCAGGCCATCGGCCAAGTGCAGACCGTGGCCGGTGAGGTCGGCGATCTCAAGCGGTTATTCTCCAACGTGAAATCACGCGGCGGTTGGGGCGAGGCCCAATTGGAGGCGATGCTGACGGATATTCTGCCGGTCGGCGCGTTCGAGAAGAATTTCCGCGTCAAGGAAGGCAGCGGCGAAGTGGTGGAATTCGCCCTATGCGTTCCTGGCCGTGGCGGCGAGCACGCCTGGTTGCCCATCGACAGCAAATTCCCCACCGAGGATTACAGCCGCCTGCTCGCCGCCCACGAAGCCGGCAACCGTGATGACGAGACGGCCGCACGCACCGCGCTGGCGGCGCGTATCCGGCTGGAGGCCAGGCGGATTGACAGCAAATACATCGCCGTCCCGCGCACGCTGGAATTTGGAATTCTCTATTTGCCCAGCGACAGCCTGTTTGCCGAAGTGGCCCGCGTTCCCGGCCTGATCGAGACCATCAGACGCGAAAGCCATGTGATGATCATGGGGCCCAGCCTGTTGCCGGCCTTCCTGCACACTTTGCGTGTGAGCTACGTCACGTTGGCGCTGGAACAGAAAGCCAGTGAAATCGGCGAGACCCTGGCGGCCGTGAAGGTGGAGTGGAGCAAGTTCGGCGACGCCCTGGCCGCTATGAAGAAGCAGGCCGACACGCTGTCCAACGGAATCAGCGCGACCCTTGTTCGGCAACGTGCCATTGGCAAGAAGCTGCAAAAAATCGACTCAATCGACAATTTCCGGTCCGACCTCCTGCTCGGCCTCGACGGCCCTCTGGTCGCTGAGCAGTCCGCCGAGGATGAAACAGTCAATTAATCAGGCAGCCGGAACAAGGAAGTCCGGCACAGAGAGATAGCGCTCGCCAGTGTCGTAGTTGAAGCCCAGCACCCGGGCGCCTTTCGGCAGTTCCGGCAGCTTCTGGGCAATCGCGGCCAGCGTGGCGCCAGACGAAATGCCCACGAGCAGGCCTTCCTTGCGTGCCGACTGGCGGGCGAACTCACGCGCCGCCTCGGCTTCAACCTGGATCACGCCATCCAGCAACGACACATCGAGGTTGCCCGGAATGAACCCGGCGCCGATTCCCTGAATTGGATGCGGGGCCGGCGCTCCGCCGGAAATCACCGGCGATTGAGTCGGCTCGACCGCGAACACCTTCAGGTTCGGGAACTTCGCCTTCAGCACGCGGGCGCAGCCGGTGAGGTGACCGCCGGTGCCCACGCCGGTGATCAAGGCGTCGAGGCCCTCCGGGAAATCGGCCAAGATCTCAAGCGCCGTTGTGCGAACATGGATATCGGTGTTGGCAGGGTTTTCGAACTGCTGCGGCATCCAGGCACCCGGCGTCTGCGCCACCAGTTCCTGCGCCCGCGCAATGGAGGCCTTCATGCCGCCGGCCCGTGGAGTCAGGTCAAAGCTCGCGCCATACGCCTGCATCAGGTAGCGCCGCTCGATCGACATCGAATCGGGCATCACCAACACAAGCTTATAGCCCTTCACGGCCGCGACCATCGCCAGGCCCACGCCGGTGTTGCCGGAGGTCGGCTCGATGATCGTGCCACCCGGCAGCAAGCTGCCATCGGCCTCGGCTGCTTCGACCATCGCCAGCGCGATACGATCCTTGATCGAGCCGCCAGGATTGGTCCGCTCGGACTTCACCCACACTTCGGCATCGGGAAACAAACGGGCGAGGCGAATATGCGGCGTGGCGCCGATGGTGTTCAGAACGCTGGCGGCTTTCATCGGCGATCTCCTGTTTTGGTTATTCTACAGCCCAGCACGCCATTTGCGCCAGCCATTGGCGCGCAAATCACAAGCCGGGCACGTATTACAACCATATCCCCATTCATTCCGTTTCACCCGATCCCCGAGATAGCAGGTATGCGTTTTCTCGGTGATGACATCCACCAGGGCGGCGCCGCCCAACGTGTCGGCCATCGCCCAGGTTTGCGCCTTATCGATCCACATCAGCGGCATTTCCAGCACGAAACGGCGGTCCATGCCCAGATTGAGGGCCAATTGCATCGCCTTGATGGTGTCATCTCGGCAATCGGGATAGCCGGAAAAATCAGTCTCACACATGCCGCCAACGATGCGTTTCAGCCCCCGACGATAGGCGATGGCGGCCGCATAGGTGAGGAACAGCAGGTTGCGGCCGGGCACGAACGTGTTCGGAAGCCCTTCGGCCCCCATGGTGATCGCCACGTTCTCGGTCATGGCCGTGCCGCCGATATCGGCCAGCGAACGGCCGAGTTCCACCATGTGGTCCGGCCCCAACGTCGCCCGCCAGCCACCGATTTCGGCCAATGCGGTCCGGATCGGCTCACGGCATTCAAGCTCGATCGCGTGGCGTTGGCCGTAGGCGAATCCGACCGTTTCAACATGGTCGAACCGCTCCAGCGCCCAGGCCAGGCACGTGGTGGAATCCTGGCCGCCGGACAGCAGCACCAGTGCGGTTTCGGTCATACTCTCTTCATCCTTTTGCGCGCCTATGACAGTGACGAAGTCCCTGAGAGCGACTCCGTGCAAGCGATGCCCTATAGTGACATCATGGACATGGATTTTACCGAGGCCGAGATCCACCGCTATTCGCGCCACATCCTGTTGGGGGAAGTGGGCGGCGAAGGCCAGGCGAAATTGCGCGCAGCGAGCGTGCTGCTGATCGGCGCGGGCGGCCTCGGCAGTCCGCTGGCGTTGTATCTCGCCGCTGCCGGCATTGGGCGAATCGGCATTGTGGACGACGATGTGGTGGAGTTGTCCAACCTGCAACGCCAGATTGCCCATGGCATGGCCGATCTTGGAACCCCCAAGGCCCTCAGCGCAGCCGCCGCCGCAACGGCGATCAATCCTGATGTGGTGATCGAGCCGCATTGCATGCGCCTGACGTCTGGGAACGCGCTGGACCTGATCCGGAATTACGACATCGTCTGCGACGGCAGCGATAACTTCCCCACCCGCTTTCTGGTGGCCGACGCCTGCGTGCTGGCGCGCCGCACACTGGTCAGCGCCGCCGTGCTACGGTTCGAAGGGCAGCTTTCCACCTTCAGGCCCCATCTGGGCCAGCCCTGCTATCGCTGCCTCTACCCCGAGGCCCCGCCGGACGGCCTGGTGCCCAGTTGCGGGGAAGCCGGTGTGCTCGGCGCTGTCACCGGCGTCATGGGCACGCTGCAGGCCACCGAGGTGCTGAAGGAAATTCTCGGCGTCGGCGAAACCCTCGCGGGGCGCCTCTTGATCTGGGATGCGCTGGGCATGCGCTTTCGGACCATTAAAATCCCAGCCGACCCTGGCTGCCTGGCCTGCGGACCAAACGCCACGCTGTCAGATCTGTCCGCCCATGCCCACTGACCCACTCGGCATCCTGCTGATCTCCCCCGGCCACGAACGGGCCCATTACGCCTTCGTGCTGGCAACCGCCGCCGCTGCGATCGACCGAGAGGTGGTGATATTTGCCACAAATGGCGGTTGCCGTGCGCTGGTCGCCGATCTGTCGCCCTTCGCGGCAGATGACGAATCGGTGGTTCTACGCGGCATTGCCAGCCTGGCCGTGTTGCGGGAGGCCGCCATCGAGCTCGGCGTTCGCATGATCGCCTGCGAAGCCGGGTTGCGCCTGTCCGGCATCACCGCCCCGCTCGCCGACACCGTTGAAATCGCAGGCGCCGTCAGCTTTCTGTCGGCCATCATGGGTGGGCAAGTGATAACCCTATGACCTGCCGCTTGACCATTCGTCGCGGGCGTTGTCAGGAATGTCCATGATCTTCATTCGCGCTTTCCTCCTCTGCCTGCTTCTGACGGGCGCCGTCGCGTCAGCCGAAACGCTGGCGCCCCCCACCGGGGTTGCAAAACCAACCCATCCCGCCACCAGCGCCACCCCCGGCAAGATAACGACAGCCCCCAGAATACCGGTTGTCCAGGCGCCACATGCGCCGAACGCCAGAAAGGTTCAGGCCAAGGCCGCCCAAAAAACGGCTGTGAAACCGCCGGCCGAAGCCAAACCAGAGGATGAAAAAGCAGCTGCCGCCGCGGTTGCAGCCCCTGCCCCGGCCGAGCCGCCCGCCCCCGTCATTGACCCCACCAAGGGCAGCGTGACCGGGCTGGCCATACCGCGGTTCATGTCGCTGCGGTTTGACGATGTGAATTTGCGGGTTGGCCCCGGCACTCGCTACCCGATTGACTGGGTATATCACCGTCGGGACCTGCCGGTTGAGATCCTGCGCGAACTGGAGGATTGGCGCCTGGTGCAGGACCAGGACAACATTCGCGGTTGGGTTCGCGCCCCCACCCTGTCCCCCAGGCGCGCCTTCTCGGTGCGCGAATCTGATCACGTTCTGCGTGCATCTGCCGCCGATGATGCCGCCGCCGTGGCGCGGCTGAAACCCGGCGTTGTGGGCCGCGTGCGCCTGTGCGCCGCCGCGAGCCTATGGTGCGAGGTCGAGGTCGCCACCTATCGCGGCTGGCTGAAGCGTCAGGACATCTTTGGCGTCTATCCTGGCGAGCAGATCGGAGGCTAAACTTCATCCATGGAACACGAAGTCCCCCGGGCCCATCACGATATGGGTGGCGTATCAAAATTTCTCTGTGACGCGGTGGACACCGATGATCACGTGCTGACCGAGTTCGACCGCAAGGTGGATGCCCTGCGCGGCATCCTCGGCGCGAAAAAGGTCATGTCGGTGGACGAGTTGCGCCGTGGCATCGAGGCGATCCCCGAGGCCGAATATCACGCGCTGAGCTATTACCAGCGCTGGATCCGCTCGATCGCCGACAACCTGATGGTGCGCGGCGTGATCACAGAAGCGGAACTGCGCGAAGCACTGGAGAGCGTGTGATGCTGCAAGCCGGTCAAAGCGTTCGGGTGAAGCTGGACTGGCCCGAGACACGCGGCCAGTGCCACATCCGCACGCCGCACTACCTGCGCGGCGCCACCGGCGTGGTGGAGCGTCATCTAGGCCGGTTCGCCAACCCCGAAGACCTCGCTTTTGCCCGCCCGGCGGCCACGCTGGACCTGTATCACGTCCGCTTCGACCAGCCGGCCATCTGGGGCGAAGGCCGCCCTGGTGACGCCATTGTGGTGGAACTGTTCGAATCCTGGCTGGAGACCGCATGAACATCCTGCAATCCGACAGCCACAAGCTGCTCGCCGCCGTCTCCAAGTTGCTCGCCGAGAAGGGCATCGCCGGGCCTGACGACATCATCGAGCGCATGGCGATCACCGATGCAGCCAGTCCCGGCCAAGGTGCGCGGATGGTGGCCAAGGCGTGGGTCGATCCGGAATACCGGGCGCTGATGCTGCAAGACGGCGCCAAGGCCGCCGAGGCGGTGGGCATTCCAATGCGCGGCATGCCGCCGTTGGGCGTGCTGGAGAACACGCCGCTGCTGCATCACCTCGTGGTGTGCACCTTGTGCAGCTGCTATCCACGCGCCGTGCTCGGCTATCCGCCGTTCTGGTTCAAATCCGCCACCTACCGCGCCCGCGCCGTGCGCGATCCTCGCGGCATGCTGGCCGATTGGGGCACCCGCATTCCAGCCGAGATGCAGCTGCGCGTGGTCGACAGCACCGCCGATTACCGCTGGATGGTGCTGCCCATGCGCCCCTTCGGCACCGAAGGCTGGGACGAGGCACGCCTTGCAACCTTGCTGCGAGACGGCGACATGATCGGCGTCACTGTTCCAAGCGCCTAAAGATGCAGATACCGCGCCCGCTCCGGCGCCACCGCCAGTTCGGCTGAGGCGCCGGTCCAGACCGTCACGCCCTTGTCCAAAATGACGTGACGATCCGCGATCTTCATGAGGGCGGCGAGGGTTTTGTCGATCAACAGGATCGCCAGCCCTTCCGCCTTCAGCCGTGCGATGCAGTCCCAGATTTCGGCCCGGATCAACGGCGCCAGGCCCTCGGTGGCCTCATCGAGAATGAGCAAGCGCGGGTTCGTGGCCAACGCCCGGCCGATGGCCAGCATCTGCTGCTCGCCGCCCGATAATTCCCGCCCCAGATGGCGCTGGCGCTCCCGCAGGCGCGGGAACAGGTCGAACACCGACGCACAATCCCACGGCCCGGGGCGCGACGTCGCAACGATGTTCTCGGCCACCGTCAGCGTTGGGAACACCTGCCGCCCCTCCGGCACCAGGCCGATGCCAAGCTGTGCGATGCGAAACGGCGGCAGCCCGGCGATATCCACGCCGCCGACCCGGATCATGCCGGCGCGCAAGGGCAACTGGCCCATCACGCTGCGCACCGTCGTCGTCTTGCCCATGCCGTTGCGGCCGAGCAGCGCCAGCACCTCACCTGCCTGCACGGACAACGACACATCGAACAGGATTTGCGTTTCGCCATAGCCGCCGGCGGCGGCCGTGATCTCCAGCATCAGAAATCCTCGCCCAGATAGGCGGCCCGCACGGCGGTATCGGCGCGGATTGAAGCCGGCGGTCCGTGCGCGATCACCCGGCCAAGCGCCAACACCGTGATGTCGTCCGCGAGTTGAAACACCGCGTCCATGTCGTGTTCCACCAGCACGATGGCGCATTGGGCCCGCAGGCCGCCCAACAGCGTGATCAACCTTGCCGTCTCCTCTGGCCCCGCACCTGCCAGCGGTTCGTCCAACAGCATCACCAGCGGCTGGGATGCCAGTGCCATCGCCAATTCCAACTGCCGCTTTTCACCATGGCTGAGCGATCCGGCGAGAACGGTGCTACGTGGCGCGAGGCCGACACGATCCAGCGTGTCCAACGCCGCCCGGTTCGCGTGCGCGTCGCCGTCAGCCGCCCGGAAGAACCGAAATGGCGAGCCAGACCGCGCCTGCACCGCCAGCGCCACGTTCTCCAAGGCTGTAAACGCGGGCAGCACCGACGTGATCTGAAAGCTGCGCGCCAGCCCCAGCCGCGCCCGCCGGTGCGGCGCCAGACGGGTGACGTCGCGCCCGCAGAGCAGCACCCGGCCCGCATCAGGTCGCAACGCGCCGAATATCTGGTTGATCAGCGTGGTCTTGCCGGCGCCGTTGGGGCCAATGATAGCGTGGACCGTCCCGGGCCGCACTGTCAGCGATACGTCGTCCGTCACCTTCAGCGCGCCGAAATGCTTGTGCAGGCCATCCAATTCCAACACCGGATCAGCCACGGCGTCCGCCGATCCCGGCAATGCCGTTGCGGAAGAACAGCACGGCCATCACCATCAATGGCCCGAACACCAACGGCCAATGCGGCGTCACCCGCCCCAGCCCCTCCTCGAACAGCACCACGATCGCGGCGCCCAGAATGGCCCCGTGCAGCGTTCCAAGCCCGCCCAGAATCACCATCACCATCAAACCCGCCGACCGGCCCCAGGCGGTATAGGCGGGCGAGACGAATTCCGCGTCATTGGCCAACAGCACGCCCGCCAGGGCGCAGATCATGGCGGCGATGACCAAGGCCACCAGTTCCACCGCCGTGGCGTTGATGCCGAGCGCCTGCACCCTGGCGCGGTTCTGCCGAATGGCGGCCAGCACGCGCCCGAAGCGGGAGCGAACGATCATGCGCAACAGCAGCCACACGCCGAACAGCAGTGCCAAGGTGGTCCAATAGAAATTGCGCCCCTCCAGCAGCCTTAGCCCTGCGAATGCAGTGCGTTCAGAAAGGGTGACGCCGTCATCGCCGCCGTAATCGCTGAGGGAGGCCGCGGTAAAATATACCATCTGGGCAAACGCCAGGGTGATCATGATGAAGTTGATGCCCCGCGTGCGCAGCGCCACCGCGCCCGTTGCAAGCGCAAAAACACCAGCCGCCGCCATAGCCGCCGGCACCACCACCAGCGCGTCGTTCCTATCGGCCGCATCCAGCATCGCCACCGCATAGGCGCCGATGGCCAACGGCGCCGCGTGGCCGAAGCTGGGCAGGCCGCCCACGCCCAGAATCAGATCCAGACTCATCGCGGCGATGGCAAAGATCATGATCCGACCGGCGATCAACACCACGCTGCCGCCAATCGGCACGCCGAGGGCGCGCAGCAACGGTATCGCCGCCAACACGGCAAAGATCGCCAACGGCACGAACAGCCGGCGGCCGGTCACGCGCGCGCCGGAAACAGCCCGGCCGGACGCACCGCCAGCACAGCCGCCATCACCAGGTAAATCAACATCGAGGCCAGCGCCGGCCCCACCCGGGCGGAGGACGGGCCGCTCAGCGTCGCCCGCGCCAGATCTGTGATCAGCGAACGCCCCAACGTGTCCACCAGTCCCACGATGCACGCCGCCACGAACGCCCCGCGGATGGAGCCAACGCCGCCGATCACGATCACCACGAATGCCAGGATAAGCAAATTCTCACCCATTCCCGGCGCCACCGACACCAGGGGTGCGGCCAACACGCCGGCGAACCCTGCCAGCATCGCCCCCACGCCGAACACAATCCGAAACAGCCGCCCGATATCCACCCCGAGCGCCGACACCATCGGTCCGTTGCTGGCGCCCGCCCGGATCAACATGCCAATTCGGGTGCGGTTGACCACCAGGGCCAGCAGCAACGCCACCACGAACCCTGCCGCCATGACGGCAATCCGGTAGACCGGGTAGCGAAGCCCCTCGACCAGTTGGAACGAGCCGGACAGCAGTTCCGGCATCTGCAACTCCAGCGGGTTCGATCCCCAGATCAGCCGCGTGGCCTCATTCAGCGTCAGGATCACGCCAAACGTCGCCAGCACCTGGTCCAGGTCGCTGCGCCGATACAGATGGCGAAAGATCAGCCACTCCAGCAGCAACCCGATCGCGCCCGCCGTCACCGACGCCAGCACCAGCGCCGACCAGAACCCGCCGGTCAGGCGCGCGAACGCCACGCCCAGATAGGCGCCGATCATGTACTGGACGCCATGCGCCAGGTTGACGAAGTTCATCACCCCGAACACCAGCGTCAGCCCCGCCGCGATCAGAAACAACAACATGCCGAGCTGAACACCGTTCAGCGCCTGCACTATCAATAAGGTCATGCAGGCGCTACCGCTGGATCAACGCATCTTGCACTCGGCGGCATACGGATCGACGTCGGCCGAGAGGACCTTCTTCTGGATTTCCGTCTGCAGCTTGCCATCGGCCCGTTTGGCCACGCGGGCGAGATAGAAATCCTGCACCGGGTAGTGGTTCGCACCGAACTGGAACGACCCGCGCACCGATTCAAACGGCGCCTTCTCCAGCGCCACGCGCAGCTTGTTATGATCCGTCCCGCCAGCGGCGCGCACGGCGCCGTCAATCAGGCGCGCGGTGTCATACGCATACGCCGCATAGGAGGCGGGCACGTATTGGTATTTCGCCTCGAACGCCGACATGAAAGTCCTGTTGGCGGTGTTGTCCATATTCGGCGCCCAGCTTGCACCCGAATAGAACCCGATCGCTGCATCGCCCTCAGCCGGCAGCGTGCTTTCATCCACTGTGAACGAGGACAGCACCGGAATAGTGTTGAGACCGGCTGCGCGGTATTGCTTGACGAAATTGATGCCCAGCCCGCCCGGCAGGAACACATACACCACGTCCGGCTTCGCATCGGCGATCCGCGCGATTTCGGACTGCATGTCCATCTGCGACAGCGGCACGTAGTCCTCGGCGACCACTTCGCCCTTGTAACGGCTTTTGAAACCGTTCAGCGCATCGCGCCCGGCCTGGTAGTTCGGCGCCACGATGAAGGCCCGCTTGTAGCCCTGATCGGTGGCGAACTGGCCGGACACCGAATGCGGCTGGTCGTTCTGATAGCTGGTCACGAACAGATCGCGTGAGCAGCCCTTGCCGGCGAGCGTGGACGGGCCGGCGTTGGGGCTGATCAGAAATGCGCCAGAGGCTGTGACGGGCTTGAAGATCGCCGCGATCACGCCGCTGAACACAGGGCCGACCACGAAATCCACCTTGCCCGATTCGACATAGCCACGGATCTTCGTCACCGCGAGATCCGGCTTCAGTTCATCGTCGATCACCGTCAGCTCCACCGGCAGGCCGCCGAGCTTGCCGCCCAGGCTGTCGATGCCCGCCTGGAAGCCATCGCGCACCTGTTCACCCAACGACGCCTGCGGCCCAGACAGCGTGGCCACGATGCCAATCTTGAGGGTCTGCGCCGAAGCCACCGGCGCCGTGCCGCCAAACGCCGCCAATGACAGGGCCGCAGCCCCAAGAACGCGCTTCATCATACGAAAGCCCCCGGATTATCGCGCAGTTGAAACATGAAATATCCCTCGCGTGAAGGACCCTGCCGGCAAGCGCGGCCACGTTTGGTTTCTTTGTAGCCAAACCGGCAAAAGACACGTTAGCGTTACGCCCTTATCAACAGTGGAGCATGCGGCATGGGTTCGGCAGTGGTCTATATGCGCGCGTTATTGGCGGCGTCGGCCCTGATGGCAGTCGCGGTTCCGGCACAGGCACAGAAATCGGCGGATACGCTGCGCGTTGTTTGGTGGGATCAGATCGTCAACGTCAACCCATACTATAATCAGTTGCGCGCCGGAATTATCGTGGCCCATCAGGCGTTCGATGGTCTGGTCTACCGGGACCCGACCAACTTCGAAATCAAACCGCTGCTGGCGACGTCATGGAAATACACCGATGCAACCACGATCGAGTTCACCCTGCGCCAGGGCGTGAAATTCCAGGACGGCAGCGCGTTCACCGCCGATGACGTGGTCTACACCATCAATTCCATCCTCACCGACAAGCAGGTCTCGGTTCCGTCCAACTACAGCTGGATTGCCGGCGCCGAGAAGATCGACGATTTCAAGGTCGCGATCAAAACCAAGAAGGTCTTCCCGGCAGCACTTGAATACATCGCCATGGTCACGCCGATCATGCCGAAGGCTTACCGGGAACGCGTGGGCTCGGATGCCTATGACAAGCAGCCGATCGGCGCTGGCCCTTACAAGATCACCCGCATCGACGGCGTCAACCAGATCGAGATGGAGCGCTTCGAGGACTATTATAAGGACAGCCCCAAAGGCCGCCCGGCCATTCGCAAGCTGGTGATCCATGAGGTGGTGGACAACACCACCGCGCTGAACGAACTCATCGGCGGCAAGGCTGATTGGACGTGGAACGTGCTGCCCGACAACCTGCCCAAGGTGGGCGCCATGGGGCCGTTCAAGACCGAGCAGGCCGAGACGATGCGCGTCAACTCGCTCAACATCGACGCCGCCGGCCGCACCGGGGCCGACAGCCCGCTGACCAAGGTGAAGGTGCGTCAGGCGATCATCCATGCCATCGACCGGCAGTCGATCGCCAAGAACCTCATGCAGGGCGGCTCGCGCGTGCCGCCTGCCCCGTGCTTCCCCACCCAGTTCGGCTGCGATGCCGAAGCCGCCGTGCAATATCCGTATGACCCCGCGAAGGCCAAGGCGCTGCTGGCCGAGGCTGGCTACCCGAACGGGTTCGAGACCGAAATCGTCTCCTACGTGCTGCCGCAGTTCGAAGGCGCCATCCAGAACTACCTGAAGGCTGTGGGCATCAACGCGAAGATGACGCATCTGCAGGTGCAGGCGCAGATCCAGCGGTCCCAGGAAGGCAAGAACCCGATCGATCTGGGCAACTGGGGCAGCTACTCGATCAACGATGTCTCGGCCTTCCTGCCGCAATACTATAGCGGCGCGCTGACCGAGGGCTTCACCAGCGGTGACTTCGCGCATGATGCGGAAGTGCAGAGGCTGGTGATCGCCGGTGGCCAGACCACTGACAAGGCCGAGCGCCAGAAGAACTACTCGGCCGCCATCAAACGGATTACCGAGCAGGCCTATTTCGTGCCGTTGTTCACCAGCGTGGGCACCTATGCCTATCGCAAGGAACTCAACTTCAAGGCCTGGACCGACGAGCTTCCACGTTACTACCTCTCAAGCTGGAACTGATTCCCACAAGCGTTTCAGCACGAGCCGATGGCTTTTGCTGAAACGCTGCCTGCCGATCCACTCACGTGGAACCGGGGTCGCTGATGGACGTTTGCAGATCACCGTCAGTTTTTGGGTGATCAATCATTGCCGGAACGTTTTTGCTGAGGCTTCAGTCAGGTCTCGCGATGCAATCGGAAAGAGCGCGCCATGAGCGACAAGACGGCCATCCTGCACGAGAAAATCCGGGTTCTCGCCTTCCGACTTTGGGAAGAAGCAGGCGCCCCGGAAGGCTGTTCAGAGATGTTCTGGCTCCAAGCAGAAGGCCACATGGCGGGCGATGATGCAGGCTATGACGACGTCTTGATGGCAACCTTCCCCGCCAGCGACCCGCCGGCCCATTCGGGCATCACGAAGCCGGCGAAGCTCAAAAAGAGCTGACGCGTCAGGCGCAGTCTAGGCCAGCAGGCACTCCACGCGCCGGCCCTCGATGTCTCGGGGTGCCGGTGTCTCGTTGCTGCAACGCGGCTCGGCCATCGGGCAACGCGGATGGAAGCGACAGCCAGTCGGCACGTTGGCGGGGTCTGGATACAGATCTCCGAGGCCCACATCCGGCACGCCCAGCCCGGGCTCTGGCGTCAGCACCGAGGCGAGCAAGGCGCGGGTGTAGGGATGGATCGGATTGGCGAACAGATCATCGGTCGTCGCCTGCTCAACCATCCGGCCGAGATACATCACCGCCACACGGTCGCTGATATGTTCCACCACCGCGAGGTTATGGCTGATGAACACATAGGTCAGACCAAGTTCGCGTTGCAGTTCTGACAACAGGTTGAGAATCTGCGCCTGCACCGAGACATCCAAGGCAGAAGTCGGCTCATCGCACACCACAATGCGCGGTCGCAAGACCAGGGCGCGGGCGATGGCCACGCGCTGGCGCTGTCCGCCGGAGAGTTGGGCCGGCAGGCGGTCGGCAATGCCTCCCGGCAGCCCGACGCGGGCCAGCATCTCATCAACGGCCTGTGTTTGGGCCCGCCCGGTGATGCCCTGCGCCTGCAACGGCATCGCCACGATATCACGAATGCGACGGCGCGGGTTCAGCGAGGAAAACGGGTCCTGAAACACCGGCTGGATCAGTCGGGCCCGGGCGCTGCGGTCCATATCGCCCAGGCGCTGGCCATCGACCAGAATTTCACCCGTGCTGGGCGGCAGAAGACCCAGCACCAGCCGCGCCAACGTGGATTTTCCGCAGCCTGATTCGCCGACAATGCCAAGGCAGCTTCCGCTTTCCACGGAGAACGACACACCGTCGACGGCACGGATCAGCCGTTCGGACGAGAACACGCCCGTGCTTTGCCGGAATGTGCGGCTGACGTCCAAAACCTCGATCGCGGCCGTCATGCGCTGGCCAACTGACACAAATGGAGATGGCCATTGCCGTCGTCGCGCAAAGGCACGGATTCTGCGCAAATCGGCATGGCGTAACTGCATCTTTCGCGAAAGCCACATCCGGCGAAACCGGGGGAGATGCGCGGCACGGTTCCAGGAATGCTGCCCAACGGATCGCCCCGCTTCACACGCCCCGGAATGGGCACGCATCCAAGCAGGCCCTGCGTGTAGGGATGACGGGGTGCCGCGAACAGATCGGCCGCCGAGGCATGCTCCACCACCTCGCCCGCATACATCACGCTCACCCGATGCGCCACGCGCGCCACAACGCCAAGATCATGGGTGATCAACAGAATTCCCAGGCCCAAGTCGCGCTGCAAGGTTTGCAGCAGTCGCAGGATCTGCGCCTGCACCGTCACATCCAGGGCTGTGGTGGGTTCATCGGCGATCAGCAGTTCCGGGTCGCACATCAGCGCCATGGCAATCATCACCCGCTGGCGCAGGCCGCCCGAAAGCTGATGCGGGTATTGGGCGAGCCGCATGCCCGGCGCCGTGATGCCGACGCGCGCGAGCAACTCGGCCGCCCGGTCCAGCCCTTCCCTGCGGCTGCTGCGCCGATGACGGGTGAGCACCTCGGCCATCTGCGAACCGACCGTATAGGCCGGGTTGAGGCTGGTCATCGGCTCCTGGAAGATCATCGCCATCCGGTCGCCACGGAGCCTTTGCAGCGCCTTGTCGGACAGGCCCTGGATATCCTCGCCGTCGAACCGCATCCGGTCCGCACTGCGCTTGGCGCCACGGGCCAGCAATCCCATGACGGCAAGGGCCGACACGGATTTTCCGCAGCCTGATTCGCCCACGAGGCAATGCGTCTCGCCGCGCTCTACCCGCAGGTCGATGCCGCGCACGGCATCCACAGAGGCGCCGAAGCGCACACGCAGGCCGGAAATATCCAGCAAGGGTGGGGCGTCATGCATCTCGTGCGGCCCCCAATCTGTCTCGCATGCCGTCACCCAGAAGATTGATTCCCAGCACAAGCACGAACAACGCCACACCTGGCACCATGATCACCCAGGGGGAGAAGAACATGTAATCCTTTGCCTCTGCGATCATCAGCCCCCAGGACGGCAGCGGCGGCGGCACGCCCAGCCCAAGGAACGAGAGTGCTGCCTCCAGCAGGATCGCCAGCGCCATCTCCAGCGTGGCCACCACGATCAGATGATGCAGGATGTTCGGCAGCACCTCGCGCAGCAGGATATGCGTACGCGAGCAGCCAGACGCCCAGGCGGCGCTGATGTAGTCCAGATTGCGCACCTGCATGGTGGTGGTGCGCGCCACCACGGCAAAGCGCTCCCACAGCAGCAGCCCCAAAGTGAACACCACCACGGTCAGCGAGCTTCCAACGAACGACACCACCGTCAGCGCCACCAAAATCAGCGGAATGGACAAGCGGCAGGTGATGATGAACATCACCACCGCATCCACCTTGCCGCCGAAGAAACCGCCCACCACGCCCAGCGTCGTGCCGATCAGCCCCGAGCAGATCACCACCAGCACGCCGATCAACATCGAAATCCGAGCGCCATAGAGCAGGCGAGAGAAATAATCGCGGCCCAGCTGGTCGGTGCCGAACAGATGACCAGGAAGACCGCCTTCCATCCATTGCGGCGGAATCATCCGCCCCTCCAGATTTTGCAGAAACGGGTCATGCGGCGTGATCCAGGGCGCCAGCAGCGCAATGAGCGCCACGCCGCCGACAATGGCCACGCCAAGTGCGAGGGAGAAGGTGCGAAACCGCATCATGACACCCGCAACCGCGGGTCGAGCACCGCGTTCAACAAATCGGCGAACAGCGTGAGGGCGATGTAGATGGTGGCCAGGAACAGCACCACCGCCTGCACCACCGGGAAGTCGTTCTTGCTGATCGATTCCCAGGCGAGATAGCCAACGCCATTCAAGGCGAACACCGATTCAATGACGATCGACCCACCGAGCATGAACCCAAGCTGCACCGCGGCCACCGCCACCACCGGCATCGCCGCGTTGCGCGCCGCATGTTTCAGCACCACGCTCACCTTCGTGAGACCCTTGGCGCGTGCGGTGCGCACATAATCGGAGGCGAGCGCATCGACCATCCCGCCGCGCGTCAGCCGCATCAGGGCCGGGATTGCCGAAAACGCCAGCACTGTGCCGGGAAGGATATAACCCTCCCAGCTATCGACGCCTGAAATCGGCAGCAGCTGCCATTTCACGCCCAGCCATATCACGAGCAGCAAGCCCAGCCAGAAACTCGGCATCGCCTGCCCCACCACCGCCACCATCATGATCGCGCGGTCCAGCACCGCACCCTCGTGCATCGCCGCCAGAATACCCAGCGGCAACGCCACGCCAAGAGCGATCGCCAGACCGCTTAAACCCAAGGTCAATGTCACCGGCAAGCGTGCCCGGATCAGATCCGCCACAGGAGCGTGATAGAGATAGGATCGCCCCAGATCGCCCGTGGCAACGCCCGCCACCCAGCCCGCGAACTGTGCCGAGAGCGGACGGTCCAGGCCATAGGCATGCCGGATCGTCTCCACGTCCTGCTGGCTTGCCTGTGGCCCTGCCATCGAAACGGCCACGTCTCCAGACAGCCGCGTCAGCGTGAAGCTGATGGTCAAGACGGTCAGCATGACCAGTATTGCGAGGAGGATTCGGCGGGACAGAAATTTGATCACGTTGAAACGCTAACCGCATAGCTGCAATGCAGCAATGGCCAGAATGCGGATCATTCAACGCAAAACACCCCGGGGCAATGTCCGGGGTGTTTCGCAGTCACGACCGAAGGCGCGATGGCCTAGCTGAGGCGGATGGCGCCGTGGTTTTGCAGATCTTGCAGCGTTGCCGCCTGGGCGCCGCGCAGCATGGCCACCTGCGCAAAATGCCCAGCGCCGGTCACATCAACGGACACGGCCGTATCACTGCCCGAACCGGACACTCCCACGAAGCCGCCGAGATTGGACGGCGTCAGGCTTATGCCGGTGAACAGCCTGGACAGATCCAGCACGTCGTTGTTGGCGGTGCCAAAGTCCTGGACGTCCACACCACCGAGCAGGCCAATGCCTTCGATCTGATAAACGTTGCCAAGCCCACCCTTCACCACGGCATGCCCCATGCCGCCGATCAGCAGGTTGTTCCAGCCAGCAAGCGTTACGGTGTCGCTGCCGGCGCCGAGGTCGACAACATCGCCGCCAGCGCCAGCTATGATGGTGTTCTGACCATCCGCCACGGTGATGCGGTTGTTGTAGCCGTTGGCGCTGATCGTGTTGATTCCGGTGCCGAGTGTGACGGTGTTCTCCCCCTCACCGGCGATGACCGTGTGATTGCCGGCACCTGCGATGATGACGTTGGTGTAGCCAGCGACCGTGATCGTGTCGTCGCCGCTGCCAACCGTCACCTTCGCCCCACCGGCACCGCCGTTGATGACGTTGGTGCCATTGCCCGCCGTGATGACGTTGGAGTAGCCGGCGGCCGTGATTGTGTTGTTGCCGTCGCCGACCGTCACCATTGCTCCACCGGCGCCGCCGTTGATGACGTTCATGCCGCCGCCTGCCGTGATGACGTTGGTGTAACCGGCCCCTCCGATCGTGTTGTTGCCGTTGCCGACGACGATCTTCTGGTTGCCTTCGCCCCCCTCGATCCTGTTGTTGCCATTGCCCGCAGTGATGACGTTGCCGTATCCGCCGGCGGTGACGAGATTGGCGCCATCGCCGACAGCAATGGTGGCATTGCTGAGGCTGCCCGACACCATGGTGTCCAGGATCGCGCCAGTCTGGTCAGTGTGCCAGTTGAACGTTGCGCCATAAGACTGGAGCACGACAGTCTGACTGCTTGGCGCAACGGACGTGACCACGGGCGGGACGACAGGAGAGACGGTCGGCGTAACAACGGGAGGCACGACAGGGGCGACAACCGGGGGCACGACAGGAGCAGCAACCGGCACCACCGGCACCACCGCAGCCCCGGCCGCCACGATGGTGGGCAAGCCATCGACACCGAACACAACAACTGTTTCAGGCGCCATCACGCCAGCTGTGTAAGTGACATTCGCAACCACACCGCCGGAGATGGACACGTAACCATGGAACACGATCAGATCGTCTCCCCCAAAATAGAGCGCATCTTGACCGCTCACTTTGATGAGGGCGCCATTGCCGTAGCCCGAGATCTTCAACAGGTCCTGCGCGCGCAAGCCACCATCAATCGTCACAACCCCGTCGCCCTTCTCGTAGAGAAACTCGGTGCTGAGGCCACTGGCGATCAGACGGTCACCATCGGTGTAACCCGTGACAGCGCCGTTCAGAGTCGTGACAACGCCAGTGCTGCCACCGCCGATGATGACGTTGTTGCCAGTGCCGCCAAAGATCAGGTCGTTGCTGCCTGCGCCCATCATGTAGGCGTTGCCAGGACCGCCGTTGAGCGTGGAACTCCCACCGTCGCCGGCGAACAGGTAGCCTGAACCGCGCGTCTGGCTTTGCGCCGACAGGGGGCCGCAGGATGTCACGATGTCGATGTCCGCGCTCGTTGTGGTCCCAACGTTCAGTTCGACCAGGCTTGGGAGCCCCTTGCCGTCAAGGATGACGATGTTGTTGCCGCCGGCGCCGAACATCACCGTGTTGTTGCCGTTGCCAACGACAACCTGATGGTCGTCGTTGGACAAGAACATGCCGTTGCCGATCTCACTCGGGGTGACCCCAGCAAAATGGCCGTTGAATTCCAACCCGGCATTGGCGCCGGCAAAGGTGTCGCCACCGCTGAGCGTGATGACATCCGTGACGCCGGTGGTTGGGTTCACGTCGCTGTCCACCAGCGCATTCCCACTGGCGTGTTCCTCGTCAGAGAAATCGGTACCCTGCGGATTGACGACCTGAACCTCGTATTTGCCCGGGATCAGCCTGTTGAACGAGTAATGGCCATAGCTGTCCGTAGTTGTGGTAATGCCGGTCGGATTGCCCTGGCCGTCCAACAGACGAACCGTGACGCCCGCGATACCAGGGTCGCCCACATGATAGGTGCCGTTGCAGTTGCCATCGAGGAACACGAAGCCCGTGATTCTGGATGGCTGCATCACCTTCACTGTGGTGGAAGACGTATCTGTCTCCTGCGCAGCACCGCCCGGCGTGGTGGCGATGAGCGTGCCGGTATTGGTGATCAGCGTGCCGCTGGCCACGTTGTCATCCACAATCGCGGTGACCTCCACCACGATCTGATCGCCTGGCGCGGTCGTGCTGCTGCCCGGGTTGACCACCGTGCCGAAATCCAGCGACAGCGCCGGGCCAACCGCACTCACCACGTCGCCGATATGCAGCAGGCTGCTGGTGGCGTTGCCTTCTGCGACCACCTTGGCCGACACGGCGGTGAAACCAGCGGGCAACACGTCCTTCAGCACCAGATCCTGCGTGCCGCGCGCCAGAGTGACTGTCAGGTCAAACGTCACCGTCTCACCAGTAATGACGACATTGCCGCCATTCTGCGATGTGGTGACCAGCGACTTGGCAAACTGGTCCTGCAGATGGGCCGTCATCGTGGCACTGGCCGTGTCGGTGTAGCTGAGACCGCCGGCGGGAGCGCTGTCATAGCCAAGATGGGCGGTGTTGGTGATGGTCTGGCCATTATAGACGCTGTCGGCCAGCTTCGCCTGGTAGGTGACGACCACTGGTTGGTCGGCGGCCAGAAGCTGGTTCACATGCGCGGTAAAGCCGGTGCCGGCTTCCACGATGGTGTCGCCCGCGCCGGTGGTCGAGCCGCCGCTGACCGTCTCGCTGTGGGCAACCAGCGTCTCGCCCGGTGCCAGCAGGTCGGCGATGCTGATGTTGAAAGTCGAAACCGCGTCGCCGGCCGCCTCCGACACCGTGACGGTGTAGGTGACGATATCGCCCGCCTGGCCGGTCGTGATTGATTCGGTCTTGACGATCGAAAGCTTCGGCTGCGGCGGGAACAGGCCAGCGTTCTGGTCGGTCAGGTTCTGGCCGGAGGTGAGCGTGGCGGCAGACGTTGTGCCGGTTGTGCTCACGATGCTGTTCAGCGCCGGCACCACGTCATGGCCAACCGGCGAGAACGTGTCGACGGCCGGCTTGACCACCTGGACCGAATAGGTGCCAGGGATCAGATCGCCAAAGTTATAGGCGCCGTTCGCGTCGGTCAGCAGGGTCGCGCCAGTGGCCACGCCGTTCTTCAGCAGATCGACTTCAATGCCCCGCACCGGCGTGTCGTAGATGTTCTTCACGCCGTTGTCGTTCAGGTCGACAAACACCACGCCCGACACTGATACGGGCGCATAGATTCCGGCATCAATGCTGGTGTCGTTCTGACCAGACACCAGCGTGACCGACGGGGTGAGCCCGGCGGCGTTCGGGTTGCTGTCCACCGCACGGTTGCTGCCCTGCGCCTGCGGGGAGAAGTGATCGCCGGCAGGTGTGGTGAACTGCACCTCGTAAGCGCCCGGGCGCAAATTGCCGAAGCTGTAATGGCCGTTGGCATCGGTCACGGTGGTCGTGGGGGTCGTGCCACCAAGGCCGTCGGTCGGATTGCCGAAGCCGTCCAGCAGCGTGACCGTCAACCCGGCAATGCCGGTATCGCCGCTGTCCTGAATGCCGTTGGCGTTCTGGTCGGTGAACACCGTGTCGCCCAGCGTGGCGGGCGCATAGATGGCCGCGTTCTGGTTCGGTGTGATGTTGCCGGCCGTCACCGCCACGGCCGCCGTCTGGCCTTGCAGGTTGACGATGCTGTCAACAGTCTTGTCAACATTTGTCCCCACCGGGGAGAACGCGTCACCACTCGGCGGCGTCACCTTCACGGCATAGCTGCCGTTGACGAGGTTCTTGAAGCTGTAGGACCCGTCAGACAGCGTGGTGGTGGTCCTGCCGCTCGGCACGCCATTGGCATCGAGCAACGTGACCGTGATGCCGGCCAGGTTGGCATCGGTCCCGATCGCCTGCACGCCATCGGCGTTCTTGTCGAGCCAGACATGGCCGGTCAGCGTGCCCAAGGTCACGGTGGCGCCGGCGGTGTGCTGGTCCACCTGCTTGCCATCGCTGAAGGTGGTGATGGTGTTGGTCAGCCTTGCGCCGTCGACATTGGCCGGCACGTTCAGCACGATGGCATCAAACGACATCTTGATGGTGGCACCGGTGGCTGCTGCATGGACGCCGGTGAACGTATAGGAAACCGTGTTGGCCACCGGATCATTCGTCGCCGAAACACCCGTGTAGGTCACGCCCGTTGCCGTGAAGCCGCTGTTGAGCTGGAAGAAACCCATCCCGGACGGAAGCTTGTCGACCACGGTCAACGTGGTGTCATCACCCTTCGGCACATTGACGGTCACCGAATAGGTCGCGGTCTCGCCGATCGTCAACTTGGTCCCGAGTGTTGCGGCGTCGGACGAGGCGGAGATCACCTTCGTGGTGATCGGCGCATTGGCCAGTAAATCGGCGGAGGCGGTGCCGCTCACCACCCGGTTGTTGCCGGCAGTGGTCTTGGCGCTATCCGTATCAGGTAGCGTGTCGGCGGTGAAGGTGGCGGTGTTCGGGATGTTGGCGGTGAACACCACATGCGCCGAGACAACGCCGGTGAAGGTGATGTCGATGCCGCCGCCGACGGCCAGGCTGTCGGCCATCACTTCAATGATGCTGTCGCCGGCAGTATCGCCAGAGACGACCTGCGCGTTCACACCGCCGGTGACATGCACCGACCCGACATCGAACACCACGTTCGGGTTGCCGAGCGCGTCCGTGCCATAGCTGGCCAGCAAATCCTTGATGTCGATATTGAACGCCGAGGCCGCATTGCCATCAGACCCGTTGGCAAGATGAATGCGATACTGCACCTGATCGGTCGCGTTGACCGACGCCGTGGTGCCATAGGCGCTGCCCGTGGTCAGATCCTTCACCGTTTTGGTCAAAACAAGTTCAGGCGCAACGGAACGCAGTGCCACGCTGGCGGTGCCGGTGGTGATGGTGCCGCTGCTGTTCGGGTCGTTCGCGGTCACCGAGGCATTGTTGACCAGATTTTGGCCGCCCTGGTTCGCCGTGTTGGAACCCGCATAGGCCGCCGTGACGGTGTAGGTGATGGTGGCCGAAGCATCGAGCGCGTTGGTGTTCACCACCACGTCGCCCAAGGCCAGGCTGGCGCTGGTGCCGCCGATCACGCCGGTCAGCGCGGTGCCCACGCCCACGCCGTTCGTGGTCGTCAGGCCGCCGCCGATCTGGGTGACGGCGCCGGACAGGAAGGTGAAGCGGCCGGACGCGTTGTCCAGCACGTCCTTCAGCGTCACGTTGCCCAGCGTGCCCTCGCCTAGCGTCTCTGTGACCTGGAACGTCACCTGTTCGCCGATCTTCAGACTCAGCTTGTCAGCGCCGGTGATGCTTTCGCTGGTGGCCATAACCGTCTTCACGCCGGTGACAGGGCGGGTGATGACGGTGGTCTGCGCGGTCAAATTGCCTGGCTGCGGGCCTGCGGCATAGTTCACACCGCTCTCAACCGCCGCATAGCTCGTGACCACGGCCTTGTTGACGAGGCTGTAAGTCGGCTCGGGAATGTTGGTCTCAAGCTGGAGATCGTAGGTGATGACGGCGATATTGGTGCCAGAGGTCGCATTGTAGACCGACAGCGAAGACGAGCCATCGGTGTTGATGAGTTCGATGCCATCCTTGGTGTAGTCGGCGCCGAACAGGCTGTTGTCGCTACCGACATAGATATAGTGCAAGGCCACGCCGTTGCCGTCGGTCACCGTCAGGTTCAGGCCGGTGGACGGGATGACGTAGCCGGTCGGCAGCAGGTCGTGCAGCACGACGTCATAGGCGCCGTTCGGACCGTGGCCAGTGTTTTCCACCGTGATGGCAAAGCGCACCACATCGCCGCCCTGGGCGTCCTTCAGCGTATCTGACAGCGGCGTGGCGGCAAGGCCGGCGCTGGTGATGTCGTGCGTGGCGGTGAGCGTGTTGCCCACGGTGCCGGGCGCGCCGAGCGTCACCGGCCCCATAGTGCCGGTGACGCTGCCCGCGATCACGCCGGTGGTGCCGACGACGGCCTTCTGGACGTTCAGAACCGGCTGGCCCAGCAGCACCTGCACGATCGCACTGTCGCTCGACACAACGCCGAACGAGTTCGTCTCGTGTGCGGTCACTTGGTTGGTCAGCTTCAGATCGTCGATATAAGGCTGGTCCAGTACCTTGGTGGTGAACAGCAGGTCGATGGTCTTGGGCGTGTAGTCGGCCGCATTGTCGATGGCGCCGAAGTCGAACTTCACCTGGTTGTTGGTGGTGTTCACCGTCACGATCGGATCATGGCCATCCGCCGTGGTGTGGAACGTGTCGCCGGCTGCCCAGGTCACCACACCATCGGCCGGCGTGGTGCCGGCAGCGGCGGCGTCAAACACATACTGGCCGGAGGCGCCGTTGGTGGCATCGACGTTGAACACCGGCAGCGGCAGGAAGTCCTGCAAGGTCACGTTGTCGGCACGGGTGATCGGCATCGTGTAGGTCAGGCGGTAGGTAACGTCGTCACCCGCCTGGATGTGCTGGCCGGCCGCATGGCCTTGCCGTTCACCTGGTAGATGCTCTTGACGACATCGCCGGTCGGAATGGTGACGCTGGCCTGCGAACCGTCGGACACAACGCTGGCCGATGCATTCACCAGATTGCCGCTCACGCTGACAGTGTTGCCCACCGTGTCGCCCTGCTCGACCTTCTGGTCAGGCGTTGGGTTGGAGGCCGTCACCGGGATCAGCGCCACGTATGCGTCGTCGATGACGCTGGTGAACACGATCTTGAACGAAGCAGGCGCCGCCACGGCCGGCTCGTCGTTGGGCGCAGCCCCTCCGTTCAGATCGGCGTTCTTCAGCGCCGCCGTCAGCTGGTCGGAAATATTGAACTTGATCGTGGTCAGACCGGTGATCGGATCGCGCACAAAAGAATAATCGGCCGGATTGATGGCATCGTCATAAACGGTCGCGCCGTTGGAGACGGCCACCAAACGTGGCACCAAGGTGTCGCTGAGGCCGCGGTCGAAATGCTGGCCATCGCCCAGCGTATCGGTGACGACGATGTTGGTGATGTCGGCGTAGTTGGAAACCTCGCCGTTCAGCGTCCAGGTCAGATGGCCGCCAGGGGCCAGGCTGTCCGCGACCACAACGCTTTTCTGCAGCGCAATCGCCTTGGCGGTAACGATGTCCTCGCCGGGAATATTGCTCGCAACGCCCGGCGTCGCGGCCGGAACCACCGCGACTGACGCGGAGCCATAGGCGTGCGAGTGATACGAACCGGTGCCTGATACGTTGTTGGCCTGCGAAAAGCTGCTGCCGGAGGCAGTGTTGACCGTCTCGGCGCCGCTGAAATTCGCGGCGATGCTGGCAGAGGTGCCGCCCGCAACAGGGCCGAAATTGGCGTAGATGCGATAATTGGCCGCATCGTAATAGACGCCGGCCATGCTGGACACTGACGCGGCACTGTTGCCGACACCGATGTCGTGTGCACCCACGCTGCTCTTGGCCGCATCAAAGCTGATCGCGCCACCGGCACCCACGTCATAGACGTAGCTGAGGCCGCCATTGGTCAGCGTGAACGAGGAGGTGGTGGTGCCGCCGTTGAGCTGGTCCACCATGAGCGAGTTGGACGCGGCGCTACCGAAATTCTGGCTGATCGTGCCCGGCTGCTGATAGGCGCCGCCGCTCCACTCCGCGTCGATGGCGCCCACATGGCCCGGCGCGATGCCGTCGAAGTTCGAGACGATCTTGCCGTTGGCCGCATCATAATAGACCCAGTTGAACCCGACAGCGCCTGGGCCGGTCAAAATCGTCGGCGCAGTTGTGCCGCTCCCCTGCGACACGAGCGAGACGCCATGCGTGGCATTCGGAGCCTGGGACGCATCATATTTATAGACGAACGCGCCGTTGTCGCTGGTGATCGTGAAGGTGTTCGCCACCGCGCCATACGGCAGCATGTCGACAACCTGGAAATCAGCGCCCGCCGCGGTGCTGGCCTGCGACGCCGAGCCCAGGCTCTGCGTGGTTGCCACGAAGAACGTGGTCGAGATCGACGGGCCGGCGGCCGCACTGCCGGTCACGGCGCCGAAATCAGCCTCGATCGTGTTGGCGGCGGCGTTGAAATAGACCCATGGGCCAGCGCCGGACGCGCTGGAAACGATCGGCGGGGCGCCGGCCGTGATGGCCGTCAGCGTGCCGGCAACAGTGTCCACCGCATACACATAGAGATGGCCGTTGCCGTCATCGAGCGTTACCTGGGTGGGAACCGCACCGTTCGGCAGCTTGTCGATCAATGTCAGTTCGCTGATCGTGGCGCCATTTGCGAGCGTGCCCAACACCTTCCAGGACTGCGCATTGGACGGACCAGCCGCAATTTCACTCTCCGGGCCGGAATACGACGACGAGACCGTGAACACGGCCGGATCGAAACTGATGGTGGCGGCCGAGGTGATGATGGTCGGGTTGGCGTTGGTGTCACCCAGGGCAGACGTGCCGTAGAGGAAGCCACCCTGCACCGAGACAGGCAGAGCCGCGCCCACTTTGGCATCGGCGTTGATGGTCAGCGAAACCTGAATATCGACCGGCGTCTGCCCGGCGGTGAAGCTGCCGAACGGTAGCGTCAGCAGCACTATCTGGTTGCCCGCGATGCCGTGCAGCACGATCGGATGGCCGGTGCCGTCGTTGCTTTTGGCAATGGTGTAACCACCGCTCGCGTCAAATGTGGCGACCACCGAATCGACCGCAGTACCGAGGAACGTGGCGCCCGCGAAGACGGCGCCGGTTTGAAGGTTGGAATGGCCCAGGCTGTCAGTGGCACCCAGGCTGTCCAGGCTCAAGACAACAAAAGGCGCATACCCCGTGGCGTTCGCGCCCGCCGGGTCAGCTGTGTTTGAAAACGTGACGTTGACGATCTGGCTAGAGCCAATAAGCGCACTTGAAGACGCGGCGGAAATGGCAATGGTTGGCGTCGCGGTCATCGTCTTCGGTTCCTCATGCACCACGACGAACAGCCGGGGCCAACAGATCTGACGGACACCTCACCGCCACATCGTCCAAATTATCGACAATGCGATAATTTTTGGGACGCATATGTAACAGAGAGGGGACCGAGTTGCGCTATTTTAGCTTCTAGACGGCAGAAAAGTCTATCGTATATTTTTACGATCAACACTAAAAATACGAGAGAAATCGTTCAAAAATGGTTTAAAATTGTTGTAAGTTCGAACAAATTCAATATTTGCTCTGTATTTTTGTTATTGCACAAAATTTTGACGGGAATATTTCATAAAAAACTTAGATTTTTCTGAAAAATTTTCCAAAAAAATTTTTTTATTTTCTAATTTGAAAGTGAAATTCAAATTTTTATTACACATATTAAAAATTAACTATATATTAATTTCTTATGAGGCATTCCAAACCAGCAATTAACTTTAAGTTAAAAATTTACATTTAAAAGACAAAAAAGTGCGCTGTGAAAAAATTCGAGTGGCTATGGGCTTTTTGAGATGAAATCATGCGATTGCACTCGCACGATTCGAAAAGCTCCCGATCACCCCGTCCGAACACGCATTGCACACGGTGGACCACTGCATTTTCGACATGAGCTGCGCACACCGGTGAACAGCCAGACCGAGATTTCGATCTGAAACAGGTCATCAGCGCGCAACACACCCCTCTGCACGCCACGCCACCTGGATCGCTCAGATACGGCCCGCCCTGATCAGTGACGCTGAGGCGGACGCGCGCTGGTGACCGACCCCAAGATGTAGCCAATCCCCAGCATAAGGAATGCCATCACCAGCGGCGCCTGACGCATTGTGTCGCGAAACGACGACACGCCGCTCGCTCCCTGGCGCGCGGCCGAAACAATGCGCGACACCGCGTCAGACGCGCCCCCGGCCAGGTCATCAACGGTGCTGTGGGGCTTTTGGTCGGATAGCCTGATCATATCTGTCATGGTCATCCCCTTCGTCACCCCATTGCAACGCCCCAGCCGTGCCGTTGTTCCACCCAACCCTGAGGAGCAGTTTCGGCTGCAGGCCGGGATCGGGCATCGAATACCGACCAGGATCGGCCATCACGCCAGAGCGCGGCCCGAGTACCGAGTAACAGCGCCGCATCCATGGTCGTTACGACGGTTACGTAACCACGTGCGGCAAACCCGCCCGCAGGAGGCGAACCTTTGCCGCCCAGCATCGTTGATCGAAAGACAACAAAGTAGGAGACCACGAGATGCAGACCTATGGATCAGCCGTTTGGAGCGGTGGAATCAAAGATGGTAGAGGCGCCATCTCCACCAAAAGCGGCGCGCTGAACAGTGCGCCTTACGGCTTTGCCACCCGGTTCGAGGGCAAACCGGGCACCAACCCGGAAGAACTGATCGGCGCCGCTCACGCCGCATGTTTCACCATGGCGCTATCACTGATCCTCGGCGAGGCCCATCTGACGGCCGATCAAATGGAGACAAAAGCCGACGTGACATTGGAGAAGCAGGCCGACGGCTTCGCCATCACCGCCGTCCATCTCACGCTGCGGGCGAAGATCCCCGGCGCCACCCAAGCCGTTTTCGAGGAACTGGCAGCCAAGGCGAAGGCAGGCTGCCCGGTCTCGAAGTTGCTGACCGCCACCATCACCCTGGATGCCAACCTGGTGTCCTGAAGGTCACAATATCATGGGTTGGGCACCACCGTGACACGTCATCACGGAACTTCCCAAAAAGGAGAGTGCCCAGCGCTGGCGTCAATTCGGTGAGGGAAATTATCGGCGGACAAAACCAAGCTTTTAAGGAATACGGCGTCCGTCCGAATCGAACACCTAACGATCAGACGTCAAACCAGATTCGCACCCACATCGCCTTGCAGACAGTCTGTCGCGCTATAATGGGAGTCATGACACGACAGAATTATCGTGCTAACGCAACCATAAGAATAGACCGATTTATACAATATAATAATCTGGGCATCGTGGAACTTTGAATGTATTGGTCCATGATGCTCAGACCTTGTCATCCTTTATTATTTAGAAAAATTCCTTCTACAAAAAATTGACTTTTTACTTTTAAGATCAACCACAAATTCGCCATGACGGTCACATAGCGCTTGCAGGTCAGCTTTCTGTACGCCCGGAAATCTCTGCCTGCCACGGCGCCACTCTGCGTTCGACGGCGCCGATCAGCGAGGTGAGGCCAATGGCGAGAACCACCAGCAACAAGATCGGCACAAACATGGTCGCCGTGTCGAAATTGTTGGCGGCGTTGATGATGATGCCGCCAAGGCCCGAAATGGCGGTGAAGAACTCAGCGATGATCATGGCCACCACAGCGCGGCCGATGGCAAGCTTCATGCCAGCCACGATATAGGGAAGCGTTGCCGGCAGCACGATGCGGCGCAAAATCACGCTGTCTGACGCCACCAGCGCCCGCCCGACCTCGATCAGGCTTTTTGGAACCGCACGCACGCCCAGCCAGGCGTTGATGCACACCGGAAACACCGCCATCAGGAAGATGATCGCCACCTTCACGGCAAACCCTAACCCAAGCCACAGCGTCAGCAGCGGCACCAACGCCACCAACGGCATCGCATAGCCGGCGGTGACATAGATGCCGAACAAGGCTTCGAAGCCACGATACCGCCCCAGCAACAGGCCCAAGGGTGCGCCCACCAGCACCGCCAGGGTGTAGCCGATCAGGAATGGCTGCAGGCTCTCCCCCAGCGCCACCCACAGCGCACCCGAGCGGGCCATGGTCCAGAATGCGGCGGCGATAGCGCTGGGATGAGAGCCGAAAATCGGGTTGACCTCGCGGCCGGCCAGCTCCCAGACCACAAGTGCCATCAGCACCGACGCGCATGTCAGCACCGGGCGGGGAATGTCGCGCCATGACAGCCTTCTGGGCGCGGGCAATGCGGCCGCTGCGTCGTGCTCCAGCGTCGTGTCCGTCAATGCACCAACTCCGCATGCAGGGATTGCCACAGCCGGTAGCGCAAGGCCGCGTATTCCGGCAGGCCGCGCAACGTGCCGATATCCGGACGCGGACGTGGCAAGTCGATGTCGAGAATTTCGGACACCCGGCCATGGCGCATCACCACCACCCGGTCCGCCAGCAGCACTGCCTCATCCAGGTCGTGCGTCACGAACAAGACGGTTTTGCCGGTGCGCGCCTGGATGTCCAGCAACTCGGCCTGCATCTGCTCGCGGGTCTGCGCGTCCAAAGCGCCGAACGGCTCGTCCATAAGCAGCACCTTCGGATCAATCGCCAGTGCCCGGGCAATGCCCACGCGCTGCTGCATGCCGCCACTGAGTTGATAGGGCCGCCGATCGGCGGAATCGGCCAGCCCAACCAGATCGAGATAGCGCCGCACCGTGGCATCCAGCTCAGCCCCCCGCATCCCCTTCATCTCCAGCGCGAACGCCACGTTCTGATACGCTGTAAGCCAAGGCAGCAACTCCGCGTGCTGAAACACGATGCCGCGGTCGTGGCCGCAGCCACGCACCGCCACGCCGTCCACACTCACCCGCCCCGAACTCGGCGCCTCCAGTCCCATGACGATGCGCAGCGCCGTGGTCTTGCCACAGCCGGATGGGCCGATCAGCGCCACCATCTCGCCGTCGCGCACCGTGAAGCCGATATTCTCCAGCGCGTGGATCGTCCGCTGCCGCCCATCGACGGTGATGGTGAAATTCTTCGAAACCCCAACGAGACTGACCTCACCCATTCTGGCCACCATTTTCCGGGCTCATTTGCCCACCATGCCGAGCGCGCGCATGCGCGGTCCGTTATCGATATACGTTGCGGGATCCACGTATTTCGGCACCACACCAAGGTGCAGCATGGTCTTTTGCATGGAGGCGAACTTGTCGGCCGGCAGTGGCAATGTGGGATCAACCGGGCCGGTGCGAAGCACTTCGTCGAACATGAACCCGGCCCGAGGATCATCCGGCTTCTGACCAGTTGCCTCACGGGTCAGTTTCACCACCTCGTCCTTGTGCGTCAGCGCGAAGCGATAGGCGTCCATCTCCGCTGCCAGAAACCGTGCCGCGTCGTCTGGCCGTTCCGCCAAGGTTTTGGACGTCGCCTGATAACAGATGCGCATGAAATCGGGCACGATGTCGCTGGCCTTCGCGAGAACGTGCACCTTGGTCTGATCGACAATCGGCAGGTATTCGGCCGATATCACGGCTGCATCCACAACACCGCCGATCAACGAGCGGTAACGATCGGCATCGCTGCCAACATTGGCCAGCTTCACGCTGCCAGGCGCCAGTCCGGCCTGCTCCACCACCACCCGCCCCACCAGGTCCGGCATCGAACTGGGCGCCGAGGTCGCCATGGTCTTGCCGGCCAGATCCTTCAGGCTGGCGATGTCCTTGCGGGTAAAGATCAAATGCGGCACAGCCGCCCAGGGGCAGCCGATCTCCTTCACATCCGCCCCACGCGCCAGGGCCACCACAGGCGGCGAGCCTTCATAGCTGTCGAGATCACCTGACAAGATGGCGCGCAACCCCAAGGTTTCGTTCTTCAGCGACACGTATTCCAAAGTAATGCCGTGCCGGCTGGCAAAATCACGCTTGAACGCCATCAAAACAAAACCAGAATCGCTCTTGGGCTCGATCACCCCATGACGCCACGGCTTGGGCTCTGCCTGTGCCGCCCCTGAGGCGATGCTCGCCGCTAGGCAGAGCAGGCCGACAACCCTGGATCGCCTTTGCATGAATCGCCCCTCTTTGCTGCCAGGGTTCGCCGAAGCGTCTCTGATCTGGCGACCACGCTAGCGCCCGTCGGCGCACGATGTCGATGGCTTGTGCGCATCAAACCGTGCGAGCCTTTCCACCGCGATGGATCGCGCCAGCGCCACGAAAGCAGCGATCACCGGATTGCCGGCATCCTCCACGCGGGTGAGCGCGGCATAGCCGAAGGTCAATCGCGGCAGGAACGGCCGCGCCACCACGCCCTGCGGCAGCACGAAGGTGGACATCCGGTGGGTGACGGCAAACCCAAGCCCGCCGGCCACAAACGCGATCATCAACGGCGTGCTGTCCACCACCACCGAGGTCAGCCGGGTCTGGCCCATCCGATCGAACGCATCATCCACCAGTTGCTGCAACAGGCGCATCTCATTGAAACGAATGAAACGCTGCCCCGCGAGCAAAACCGGGTCAAGCGTGGCATGGGCTGCCAGGGGATGCCCTTCCGGCAGCAGGCACACCGCATCGGCCTCCACGATCAGTTCCACATGCAACCCCGGCGCACCGGACGGCAGGGCCACCAGACCGACATCGAGATGGCGCGACAACAGGCCCTCGATCTGGGCGGTACGGTCCTTTTCCTCCACCTCGATGGCAAGACTGGGAAACGCCAGCTGCAACCCCGCCAAGGCCGCCGGCGCCAGACCGTGCGCCAGCGCCGACACGGCCGCGATCCGAAACAACCCGCTCCGCCCACGCCGCAGATCCGCCGCCAGCGACGACAGTCGCGCCAGGCCGCCCAGTGCCAGTTCGGCCTCCTTCAGGAACACCAGCCCCTGCTCGGACACCAGCAATCGCCGGCGCTCGCGGTCGAACAAGGCAAAGCCGAGTTCCTCCTCAAGGGCTGCCACCAACCGGCTGACAGCAGGTTGCGTCAGCCCGATCCGGCTGGCCGCGGGCGTGACGCCACCTTCGTGCCAAACCGCGAGGGCGGCGCGCAACTGGCCGATATCAGGAAGCCGCGTCGGGGTTCGATCCAGCAATTCCATGTTTCCTATGCATGGATTGATATGAATAAATCATTTGGCGCTATGTCAATCGCCTGCGAGGTTCGTTTAAAATAAGAAGCACGCAGGGAGAAGCGGCCATGCTCACCGCAGAACAGAACGATATGCTCACGCGGGTCGGCCCCGGCACACCGATGGGCAATTTGATGCGCAGCTATTGGCAGCCCATCGCGGCCGCATCCGAACTCGATGATCGCTGGACCAAGCGCGTCCGCCTGCTCGGCGAGGATCTGGTGCTGTTCCGCGACCGCCAGGGACGCCGCGGCCTGGTAGCGGAATTCTGCCCGCATCGCCGGGCGTCGTTCGCCTATGGCATTCCCACCCAAGACGGCATTCGCTGCCCGTATCATGGCTGGGAGTTCGGCCATGACGGCGCCTGCCTGGACCAGCCGAACGAGCCGGACAACCAGTCGTTCAAAGACAAGGTTCGCACCCCCGCCTATCCGGTGGAAGAACTCGGCGGGCTGCTGTTCACTTATATGGGGCCACCGGAGAAGCAGCCCTTGCTGCCGCGTTTCGACGGCTTCGTTGCCGAGGGCGCCATTCGCATGCTCGGCCGCACGCTGCTGCCGATCAACTGGCTACAGATCATGGAGAACTCGGCCGACCCGATCCACACTGAGTGGCTGCACGGGCATCATTATGAATTCCTCAAGGAACAGGAAGGCGTGAAGGTCGCCATCAGCGCGCATCACGAAAAGATCGCCTTCAAGGAATTCGAATGGGGCATGACCAAGCATCGCCTGCTGGCCGGCCAATCCGAACTGTCCGATGACTGGGTGGTGGGCCACCCGATCGTGTTCCCGATCATGCTGGCAGTGGGCAATGCGGACGCGCATCTGCGCTCCTACGCCTTCCAAATCCGCGTGCCGGTGGACGACACCCACACGATGCATATGTGGTACACCGCTTACGTGCCGCAGGATCAATCCAAGATCCCGGCGAATCTGCGCGACAAACTGCATCTGTATGACGTGCCGATGCGCGACAAGGACGGCGAATTCCTGGTCGAAACCGTCGACAACCAGGACATGATGGCCTGGATGACCCAGGGCGAGATCGCCGATCGCACGCTGGAAAATCTCGGCTCCACCGACCAGGGCATCGCCATCTATCGCCGCATGCTGCGCCGCGAACTGAAAAAGGTGGAGCTGGGCCAGGACCCGATGGGCATCGTGCGAGACCCCGCCTTGAACGTTTGCATCGACCTGCCGAACGAGAAGGACAAGCACCATTTCTCCGACGGCTTCGGCGCCTTCCTCATGCGCACCCATGGCCGTTTCTCGCCCATCGCACAGGACCTGATCGCGATCTTCGAGACCCCGAAAGGGCCACCCGTGCGGCTGGTCGGCTGAGGTCGTGGCGGATTTGCGACATCCCATCCGGATCGGGATCGCCGGCCTTGGCACCGCCGGGCTGGCGTTCATCCCGGCCATCAAGGCCCATCCCGGGCTGACGCTGGCGGCGGTGGCCGAGCCGGATGCGGCCGTGGGGAATGCCTTGGCGGCCCAGCACCAGACCACCGCCTATACGGATATCGTTGCCATGCTGGCCCATCCCGGGCTGGATGCTGTGATCATCGCCACGCCCACGCCCCTGCATGCCGACCACGCGACGCGCGCCTTTGCGGCCGGTCTGCATGTGGTTCTGGAAAAGCCGATGGCCACCACGCTGGAGGACGCCATCGCCATCGTCGCCGCCGGTGAAGCCGCCGGGCGCGTGCTTGTTGTGGGCCATTCGCATTCGTTCGACCTGCCGATCCAGCGCATGCGCGCACTCATCGCCGGCGGCACGCTGGGCCGGATGCGGATGATCCACAGCTGGTGCTTCAGCGACTGGATCTATCGCCCCCGCCGCCCTGACGAGCTGCGGGTGGAAAGCGGCGGCGGCGTCACGTTGCGCCAGGGGTCGCACCAGTTCGACATCATCCGCCTGCTCGGCGGCGGTGCATTGCGCAGCGTGCGCGCCCATGTGTTCGACTGGGACCCCGCCCGCAGCGCCATCGGCGCCCACAGCGCCACGCTGGAATTCGAAGACGGCGCGGTGGCAACCGCGGTCTACAACGGCTACGGCGGCCTGAGCACGGCCGAGTTATGCGACGGCGTGACGGAATGGGGATTTTCCGAACCGAAGACCACACCGAGCCTGCGCGTGGCCCCCACCGATTTCGCTGGCGCCAAGCGCAGCCGGGCCAACGCCTCCGACAAATCCGCAGCGCCGTTCCAGCCGCATTTCGGCCTCACGGTGGTCAGCTGCGAACGCGGCGACATCCGCCAGTCCCCCACTGGGCTGATCGTCTATTCCGCTGCCGGACGGCAGGACATCGCCTTGCCGCCCAGCCAGATCCCGCATGCGCTGGTGATGGCCGAATTCCACGACGCCATCACCACCAACGCGCCCGCCTTGCATGACGGGCGTTGGGGTCTGGCCAATCTGGAAACCTGCCTCGCCGCCATCCACTCCGCACAGACCAACAGCGTTGTGACCTTGCACCATCAGATCAGGCTGGCCGGATGACCGACGCATCGATGTCCCTCACCCTCGCCGCGCGCGCGGAAATCGCGCCCGGCATTCATGTGTTCGAACTCCGGCGTGCGGATGGCCTTGACTTGCCGGCCTTCCATGCCGGCGCGCATATCCAGGTTCACACCCCGGCTGGCATCATGCGGCGCTATTCGCTCTGCAACGCACCCTCAGAACGTCACCGCTACGTGCTCGGCATCAAGCGCGAACCAACCGGCGGCGGCGGCTCGGTCAGCATGGTCGATCAGCTTGCCATCGGCGACACGATCACCGTCAGCGCACCCGCCAATGACTTTCCACTGGCGAACAATGCGGACAGTCATTTGCTGATCGCCGGCGGCATCGGCATCACGCCCATCCTGGCTATGGCCCGTCAGCTTCAAACGGCGAACGCCGATTTCCGGGTCATCTACTGCGCCCGCACCGCAGCCTCGGCGGCGTTTCTGGACGTGTGGGCCGAGCCATGCTTCGCAGATCGGGTGACGCTGCATTTCGACGACGGCGACCCGGCCCGGGCGTTCGATTTCGCCAGCCACCTGCAAGCCCTCCCCGCCGGCCAGCACGTCTATTGCTGCGGCCCCCGCCCGCTGATGCAGGCGGTGCGCGAGGCCGGGCGGCATCTGCCCTCCGGCACGCTGCATTTCGAGGATTTCGGCACCTCCGCCAAACAGGATGCCAGCTTCGAGCAAGGCTTCCGCGTCCGCCTGGCCCGCAGCGGTTCCGTGGTGGTCGTGCCGCCCGGCCTCAGCATCCTCGAAGCCCTGCGCCGCAACGGCGTGACGGTTCCCAGTTCCTGCGAAGCCGGCACCTGCGGCTCCTGCCGCGTCACGCTGCTCGAAGGCCAGGCCGACCACCGGGACTTCGTGCTCGATGATGACGAACAGGACACCGCCATCATGATCTGCGTCTCCCGCGCCATCTCAGAGGAATTGGTCATCGATGCCTGACCCACAGGATGCGGCCGGCATCGACGCCCAGATCCGCGCCCTCGCCGCCACACGCGCCACGCTGTCGCCGGGTCATCCCGTGGCGCCGCCCACCGATCCGGCGCTGATGCACCACGCCGACAACATGCTGTGGCATGTCCGCCCGCTGTCCGGCGCCGTAGAGCTGGCGTTGTACCACCCCGGCCTCGGCTGGACCGGCATGCCCATGTCCCGCGCCCAGATTCAGGATTTGCAGGATGCCTTGACGGTGGCGCTGCAGGACCTGCCCATGATTCTCAACAAGGCCGCACAACCGGCCGGAGGAACGCCCACATGACCGAAATTGAAACCGCGAAACAGGACCTGATCGACGCAGGCCTGGTGCTGGAACATCACGGCCACGGCGACATGACGCGCGGTCATGTGTCGATACGTGTTCCCGGCCGGCCGGATCATTTCATCATGAAGCCGCACAGCATCGGCTTCGGTGAGATCACGATGGACAACATCATCACCTTCGACATTGAAGGCGATGTCGTCGAAGGCACTGCCAGGCCGCACAGCGAGCGTTATATCCATTCCGAGATCTTCCGCGCCCGGCCGGATGTCAACGCCGTCATCCACACCCACCCCATCCACACCGTCGCCTTCTCCGCCACCACGCAGGCAGTGCGCGCGCTGAGCCAGGGCGGCGCCATCTTCAAGAACGCCTTGCCGGTCTACACCGACACGATCGACCTCATCCGCTCCAAGGCCACGGGCAGCGACCTTGCCAAATGCCTTGGCCCGCACAACGCCGTGCTGTTGCGCAGCCATGGCGTGGCAATGGCTGGCACGTCGATTGCGCAGGCGGTGGTGCTGTGCATGATGCTGGAAGACGCCGCCCGCGTGCAGCTGCTGGCCGCCGCGGCGGGGCTGGACCCTTGGGAATTCCCCGATGACGACGTGGCCAGGCTGCGGGCCAACCTGATGCGGCCTGACCAGTTCGTGGTCAATTTCAACTACCTCGTGCGCCAGGCGCGGCGGGCCATGGCCATCGCGTGCTAGACGCAGCCCTCCAGGCGCTGTCGCTGATCCTGGAGCCGATGCGGCTGCTGATCATGTTCGGCGGCGTGTTGCTGGGCCTGGCGCTGGGGGTCATCCCCGGCCTCGGCGGCATCGTGGGCCTCGCGTTGCTGATCCCGTTCACCTACCACATGGACGCCTACAGCGCCTTCGCCCTGCTGCTCGGCATGGCGTCGGTCACCACGGTCTCGGACTTCATTCCAGCCGTGCTGTTCGGCGTGCCCGGCACCGTTGGCGCGGCCGCCACGGTGCTGGACGGCTATCCTTTGGCGCAACAGGGGCAAGCGGCGCGGGCGTTCGGTGCCGGCTATGCGTCCTCGCTCGCCGGCGGCGTGTTCGGGGCGTTGATGCTGGCGGTGGCCATTCCGGTGCTACGCCCGGCCGTGCTGTATCTCGGCTCGGCGGAATTGTTGGCGTTCTGTGTGTTCGGCCTGTCGATGGTGGCGGTGCTCAGTGGCAAGGCGCCGTTACGCGGACTGACGGCGGCGGCATTCGGGCTGATGCTGTCGATGATCGGCTCGGACCCTGAAACCGGCACGCTGCGCTGGACCATGGACAGCCTGTATTTGTGGGATCACCTGCCCCTCGTGCCTGTCACGCTCGGCATTTTCGCAGTCCCCGAACTGATCGACATGGCCATCAAGCGCACCGGCATTTCCACATATTCGGCGCTGCATGCAAAGCTTCCGGTCTCCTCGCAATGGGACGGCGTGCGGGACGCCGGCCGCAACTGGTGGCTGATCCTGCGCTGCAGCGGACTTGGCGCCGTGCTCGGGGCCGTGCCCGGCATCGGCTCGGCGGTGATCGACTGGATCGCCTATGGCCACGCCGTTCAAACCGAGAAGAACCCGGAGAATTTCGGCAAGGGGGACATTCGCGGCGTCATCGCAGCCGAGGCCTCCAACAATGCCAAGGAAGGCGGGCATCTGGTGCCAACCCTGGCGTTCGGCGTGCCGGCCGGCGCCTCGATGGCGCTGCTGTTGAGCGCCTTTCTGATGCACGGCTTCACACCGGGGCCAGAAATGCTGACCAAGCATCTGGACCTGACCTACGCCATCATCTGGACGCTGACGCTCTCGCACATCATGGGCGCGCTGATCTGCCTGTCCGCCAGCGGCCTGTTCGCCCGGCTGGCGCTGATCCGCGTGGGGCTGCTGGTGCCGGCGGTGCTGTCGATCATCTTCCTCGGCGCCTTCAACGGCAGCCAAAGCTGGGGCGACCTGTATTCGGTGGCCCTGTTCGGCGCGCTGGGCTGGGGCATGAAGCAACTCGGCTGGCCGCGCCCACCGTTGATCCTGGGCTTCGTGCTGGGGGCCACGTTCGAGCGCTATCTGTTCATCTCCGGCGAGCTTTATGGCCTGAGCGCCTTGCAACGCCCCATCGTGGTGATCGTGCTGGCCGGCGCCGCCTGGGTGGTGTTGCGCCCGGTCTATCGCGCCACGCGCCGCATCATCGCCAATCGCGGCCCACGCGGACGCATTCCATCGCCGCGCCTGACCTGGAACGTGGCGTTCTCCGCCGGACTGATCGGACTGATCGGCCTCGCCTTGGCTCAATCCGCCGACTGGCCGGTGCACGCCAGACTGGTGCCGCTGGCCGCCGGCGGCGCTGCGCTGCTGTTCGCCGTGGGCACCTTGCTGACTGAGGCCTTCGCCACGCCGCGCCCCATCGGTGAACACCAGGCCGGCCATATGATGGACAGCGCGGCCATGGACATGCACGGCCACGACGCACCCGCAGCCACCTTGCACTGGCGCGCCGTGCGGATCTTCGGCTGGCTGGCCGGGCTGATTGCCACCATGACCCTCATTGGCGTTCTGCCCGGGCTGTTCCTGGCAATGCTACTGATCACCTGGCTGGAATTCCGCGAGCGGTGGCAGGTGGCTTTGACACTCGCCGCCATCATGTCCGTCGCCTTCTGGCTGGTGTTCGACCGGCTGTTCTCCACCCCGTGGCCGTATGCGGTCGTGGGCGATCTTTGGCCATGGTTGCGCAGCGCAACCCACCTGCTTTGACGATCACCCTCACAGGAGGCCCGGCATGACCCGTCTTTCCCCACGCACCATCCTGCGCAACATCGTGGCCTGCGGCGTGCTGCTGGCAGCTCCGGGGCACGCCGCCTCCCTCACCCAGGACTTTTATGCCGGCCGCAACATCAACGTGGTGATCGGCTACAGCGTCGGCGGCGGGTATGACCTGTATGCCCGCCTGCTGGCCCGCTTTTTTGACAAACACATGGCGGGCACGCCCACCATGGTGCCGCAAAGCATGCCCGGCGCCGGCAGCCTGAAATCGGTGCTGTATCTCAGCAGCATCGCCCCCAAGGACGGCACGGTGTTCGGCACATTCGGCCGCTCGTTGGTGCTTGAGCCGTTGTTCAGCGGCGCGAAGTTCGACCCGCGCAAACTCAGCTGGCTCGGCAGCATCACCCAGGATGTGAGCCTGTGTGTCACCTCCAGCACCTCGCCCATCAAAACCTGGGACGATCTGATGACCAAGAACGCCCGCATGGGCGGCCAGGCGGCGGGCTCGGACCCGGACATGTTCGCCTCCATCCTCAAGAACCTGTTCGGCTCCAACCTCAAGCTCGTCACAGGCTATCCCGGCAACAACGAGCTCGCTTTGGCGCTCGAACGCGGCGAGCTGGACGGGTTTTGCGGCCTGTCCTGGAGCAGCCTGGTCAGCCGGCACCCGGATTGGCTGGCTGACAAACGCATCAATCTGATCGTGCAGGCCTCCCCACCGGGCACCGTCAACGACATCAAGGCGCCGCAACTGCTCAGCAAGACGGACGACCCGAAAAAGCGCGCGGCCCTGACGCTGATCCTGGCCACCCAATCCCTCGCCCGCCCGTTCGCAGCCCCGCCCGGCGTGCCGCCTGAACGGCTGGCGGCGTTGCGCGAGGCGTTTCTGCAAACCGTGGCCGACCCGGAATTCCTGGCCGAAGCCACCAAACTGGGCCTGGACGTGGCGCCGGTGCCGGCCAGCACGGTGGATGCCAAGTTGGCGCAGATCTATGCCCAGCCGCCGGAGATCATCGCCCTGGCCAAACAGGCCGTCGGATACTGACGCTGCCGGTCGCTATCCGCACCGCACAGTCATGCCGCCATCGACCACGATTTCGGTGCCGGTGATGAAGCGCGCCTCATCGGACGCCAGGAACAGGACGGCTGCCGCGGTGTCGCGGCCGTCACCCATGAAGCCCAGCGGAATGCGGGCCACGCGCTGCTTCAGCAACGCTTCCACATCGCCGCCGGCGCGCTGCCCGGCCAGCCGCGTTTCGACCATCGGCGTGTGCAGCTGTCCCGGCACCACGGTGTTCACGCGGATGCCGTCTGGCGCATATTGCACCGCGATCACCTTGGACATCTGGATCACGCCCGCCTTGGTGGCTGCATAAGCCACCTGCGCCGCCCCGGTCCACCGCAGGGCCGATGTGGACGCCAGATTGACGATGGCGCCCTTCTTCTGCGCCTGCATGATCGGCAGAACATGTTTACAGGTCAGGAACACGCTCTTGAGGTTGAAATCCATCTGACGGTCCCACACCGCCTCATCCATCTCCACCGGCCCACCGGCAGCCGACCCGCCGACGCAGTTCACCAGCACATCCACCCGGCCCCAGAGGTCCATGCAGGCCTGCACCATCCCCCGCACCGCGTCGCCTTTGGTGACATCGCAAAGATGGGTGTGAACAACGCCGCCGATCGCCTCGATGCGGCTGACCGTCTCCACCAACGTGTGCGGGTCCCGGTCGACAGCGAACACGCGGGCCCCTTCCTCCGCCAGGCCAACCGCTATCGCACGGCCATTGCCCCAGCCAGGGCCGACGCATCCCGCACCAGCCACAATGGCCACGCGGTCTTCAAAACGCCGGTTCATGCCGACGCCTTTGCAAACCGATAGAGCCGTTGCGGATTGTCCACCATCAGCGCCTGAAGGGCCGCCTGGCTCGGTGCGATATGGCTGATCAGGTCCACCAACTGGCCGTCATCGGGGATCGGGCCGGCATGGTTGGGGTGCGGCCAGTCCGTGCCCCACAACACCCGGTCTGGAAAGCGTTTCACCAGAACGCGCGCCATCGCGATGGCGTCGGCGTAAGGCGGGCCGCGAAGCGAGGCCCGATCACACGCGCTGACCTTCACCCAGAACCGGTCGTCTTCCATCAACGCGCACAGATGACCGAAGGCGGGCTGATCCAGGCCTAACGTCGCATCGATGCGGCCCATATGGTCGATCACCACCGGCACCACCGACCGGCACAAGGCCGGCATCAAAGCGGGGAACAGGGACGATTCAAAATGCACCTGCAAATGCCAACCCACAGCGGCCAGGCGTGGCCCCATGGCCACCACGTCATCAATGCTGGCAGCCTGCGCCAGATGCTGCATGAAGTTGAAACGCACACCCCGGAAACCCTGTGCATCGAGCGCGCGGAGCGTTGTGTCATCCACATCGGCCGGCAGCAGCGCCACCCCGCGATAGGTGCCGCCCTTGGCAGCGAGCGCGTCGGCCACAACGCTGTTGTCGAACCCATGACAGCCGGATTGCACGATCACGCAGGTCTCGATGCCCAGCAATTTATGCAGGGCAAACAATGTCTCCTTCGGCGCATCGGCCGGACGAAACTTGGCATCCTTCGCATAGGGGAACACAGACTGCGGGCCGAACACGTGGCAATGGGCATCGCAACTGCCAGCTGGCAACCGCAATTTCGGGGCCGAAGGCGCTGGATGAAACGACGGAGCGACGGTCACAGATCCAATTCCTTGCTGGCGCCATCAGGAAGATCGACCTCGAAGGCATTGATCGTCATGGAAATCAGCGCGTAATAGCCCAGCACCCCGATCAGATCGACCATCCGCCCCTCGCCCAGCACCGCGATGCCGTTGGCATACTACGCATCCGACATCCGGCGGTCGCGGTTCATGGCGGTGGCGATGTCATAGACCACGCGCTGCTCGTCATCGGCGAACACCGGGGCGGCGTGGGTGCGAATGGCCTCGACCAAGGCCGGCGCCAATCCTGCGTCAAGGGCATGGCGCTTGTGCGCCCACCATTCGAATTCCGAACCCCATGCCCGCGCCGTCACCAGGATCGCCAGTTCCGACAGCGGCTTGGACATCGAACTGTCATAGCGGCAATACCGACCCAGCGCCTGCGCCGTGTCGGCCAGCAACGGCCGGCGCAGCCACACCGCCAACGGCCCGCGCACACCGCCGCGCGGCCCCTCGGCAATCGCATCGTAAACACGCTTCTGCTCGGCGGTGAGCGTGGCGGGGTCGAGCGGGGCAAGGCGGGCCATCAGCGTGTCTCCGGTGCGCGGGAGGTTTCAAGGATCGAATACTCGGCCGACAGATGATCGAGCCACGCGACAAGGCGCGGATGCTCGGCCCGCCACGGCAACGGTTTGCGCCAGTCGAGATAGGCCAACGCACAGGCCAGCCCGATGGCCGGCAGATCCAGCCGCAGCGGCAGCGGATGCGCCTCGAAAGCCCCAAGCCCGCGCAGAACCTTGCCGCGCTGGTGATCGAGCCAGCGCTCCGATATCTGGTCGGCCTCGCGAAACCGGCTTTCGTAGACCATCAACAAAGCCGCCTCGGCGATCCCGTCAGCGAGGCGCGCCAATGTCAGCCCGCGATACCGCTCCGCCCCCGAGAGAGGCAGCAGGATGTCGGTTGCCGCCTGCTCCTGCAGATATTCAATGATCACGCCGCTGTCGTAGAGAGCACTCCCATCGGGCAACAAAAGGCAGGGCATCTTGCCGAGCGGATTGACCGCCCGCAACGGATCGGCCGGGTCCAGCGTGTCGCTGGCCACCAGTTCGATCTGATCGGCCAGTCCCAGGACATCGGCGGAGATGCGCACTTTGCGGCCGAAGGGAGAGGTAAGCGTGGTGCGGAGAGTGAACATCGTCAGTCCTTCAGGAAACAGCGATCAGCGTGATGCAGTCTGGCGGAATGATGAGCGTGGCGTGGCTGCCGACATCCCAGTCCAGCGCCGGCGAAAGCTGCGCCCGCACCGTCGATTGGCCGAGTTCCACCGTCACATCGGTGATGTTGCCCAGAAACACGCTGTCGCGAATGACCACGGGATAAGCATTGTATCCCTCGAACTGCCCCAGTCCGAGTTGAACGTGCTCGGGCCGCACCACCATTCGCACCAGACTGCCCACGGCAAAGCCCTGCTGCGCCGCCGTGAATCGCTGGCCGCCGGCAAGTTCAAGCGTTGTGGTAAGCCCAGCCTCCACCACCGTGGCCGGCAGCGAATTGGCCAACCCGATAAATCCAGCCGCGAACAGCGACGCCGGGCGACGATAAATGTCCTTCGGGGTTCCGATCTGCTCGATCTGCCCCTTGTTCATCAGCACGATGCGATCGGCCACCACCATCGCCTCCTGCTGATCATGCGTGACATAGATCGCCGTGATGCCCAGGCGCTGCTGCAACTGCCGCAGTTCGAACCGCATATGCTCGCGCAGCTGCGCATCCAGGTTGCTGAGCGGTTCATCAAACAACAGCACCCGTGGCTCCAGCGCCACTGCCCGCGCCAAGGCCACACGCTGCTGCTGGCCGCCGCTCATCTGGTGAATGCTGCGCTGTGCGAGGGCGCCAAGGCCCACCAGATCAAGCGCCTTCGCCACACGCGCGGCAATCTCCGGCTTCGGCAGGCGTTTCAGCTTCAGGCCGAAGGCGATGTTCTCGAACACCGTCATGTGCGGCCAGACGGCATAGGACTGAAACACCATCCCCATCTGCCGCTGCTCCGGCGGCGTTGTCATGGTGGCGGTCGAGACCGGCTTGCCGTCAATCAGAATCCGACCGCCGGACACCTCCTCCAGCCCGGCGATGCAGCGCAACGTGGTGGTTTTGCCGCAGCCGCTGGGGCCGAGCAGCACCAGGAACTCGCCCTGGCGTATGTCCAGATCAATGCCGCCCACAGCGGTGACGCCGCCATAGGATTTGGTCAGGTTGTCGAGGGTGACGTGGCTCATGCAGATGTGTCCCGTCCGAAGGCGCGATCAAGCCGCACCCGGAAAATCGCCTGAGCGAGAAAAACAACGCCGATCATGATCAGGGTTTGCACAAACCCGATCGCGGCGGCGAACTGATAGTCGCCGGCATCCATGTAATGCCAGGTGAGCACCGACAGCACTTCGCTGTTCTGCGAATACAGCAGCACCGAAGCCGACAGCTCCTTGATGCTCATCAGCATCACGAAGAACAGGATGGCGGCCAAAGTCGGCTTCAGCAGGGGCATGGTGATGGACAACATCGTCCGCCCGGCACTGGCGCCGGACATGCGGGCGCTTTCGGCCAGTTCCGGATGGATCTGCATCAACCCGGTGCGGCTGACCATCACGCCATACGGCAGGAACTTGGCCACATAGGCGAACAGCAAGATCCAGATCGAGCCATAAAGCGGCGTGCGCAGGAAGGTCCAGAGCAGGCCGAGCCCATACACCAGCCCAGGCACGGCCACCGGCAGCACCGCCAGGAAGGCCAACGCCTTGGTGGCAAAACTCGGCCGCCGCAATTCCGTCAGGCTGATGAAGAAGCCCACCACAACACAGACAAGGCCCGTGAGCACGGCCAGGAAAATGGTGTTGCCAAGGGCTGCGATCATGTTCTGCGTGGTGAAGAACATGACATAATGCTTCGCCGTGAAAATGTCCGCCGTGAGTGTGCCGGCGCTGTATTTCATGACCGAGGACACCAGCAGCGCCCCAAACGGCAGAATGTCGGCGGCAATCACATACGCCGCAATCAACCCGGCAGCAGCAAAGCGCCATCCGCCCAGCGCCAATGGCCGGCCGCTGAACCCCTTGCCGCCAACGGTGACAAACCGTTCCGCCACCCGCGTGAGGCGGCCTTGCAGCCACACCCCCACCACCGTCACCAACAGCAACATCGTGCCACCCGCCGCCGCATGGGCACGGTGAACGGGCACCGAGGTTGAATCCTCAAATATCCGCCATGGCAGCGTGGTGAACCCGGCGGTCGAGCCGATGATCCCAGGGATGGTGTAAAGCTCGGCGCCGAGGATGAACACCAACAGCCCAGAGGCAAAGATCGACGGCAGGCACAGCGGCAACGTGATCTTCAAGACGGTGGCCATCGGCGTGGCGCCGCTGGTGCGGGCCGCCTCTTCCAGCGCCGTGTTCATGCCGCGCAGGCTGCCGACGGTGAACAGATACACCAGCGGGCAAAAGAACAACGTCATCACATAGACAACGCCGGCATAGCTCCAGATGTTGAAGATCGGCGTCGGGTTATCGACGAACGGCCGCAACATCGCCATCAGCGCCACATTGACGAACCCGGTTTTCTCCGACCCCAACGCAATCCACGCCATCAGGCCGGTGAACGGCGACAGATACAGCGGCAACGTGATCAGCGTGTCCCACAGCCGCTTCCGGCGGATATCCGTGCGCCCGATGATCAGCGCCAGAGTGACCCCGATCAACAGCGACAGCACCGTGACCACGCCGGCCAGAACCAGCGCATTGGCGAGATAGCCGAGATATTCGGCGCTGGTGAACACGTCCAGGAACGCCACCAGGCTGCGCTCGTTGGACAGGCCGACACGGGTTTCGCGGTAGAACTGCGCATCGATCACATAGCCCAGCGGCACAATGGCGATGAACACCACCGATGCCGCCAGGATCAGCCAAAGCGCCTTCCCAAGAAGCGCCTTGCCCCTCACTTCGCGGCCTTTATCGTGGCGGCCCAGAGATCCATGTCCTTGTGGTAGTTCTGGTCCCACCGCGTCCAATCCACCGGATAATACTGAACCGGCTGGTGATACCAGGACTCAGTCACATACGGCCGCTGGTCCGGCACACCGTCCAGCGTGCCCTTCGAGCCATACAACTTCTCCATCGCAATCTGGCCCTGGTCGCCCATCAGCCAGTTCATGAACAGGCGGGTGGCGTTCGGGTGCGGGGCGTATTTGGAAATGCCCAGCCAGGAATTGCCGAATTCCGGCGTGGGCCGTGGGAACAGCCAACGGATCGGCGCTCCGTCCAGCATCTTCACCGCACCGGCGGCTTCCCAACCGGCGATGGTGAAATCCTGCTCGCCGGCGATCACGCGGTCGATGGTGACGAGAACCTCGGAATACGAAGCTGGCTTCTGGGCAGCGATCTTCTTCAGGAATTCAGGGCCGTAGCGGTCCTTGAACTGCGGGTCCATGAACATGTGGATGGGCGCATAGCACACGCCGCATTTCATCGGCGAGACTGAGAACCGCCCTTTGAAACGTGGGTCCAGCACCGCGGCCCAGTCGGTCTCCAGCAGCTTCACCTCCTCCGGCGTCACCTTGTTGACGTTGTAGATGATGCCGTTGGTGGACGCATATTGCGCGTAGGCGAATTCCTTGATGCGGAACTGCGCGGGAATCCGGTCAAAACTCGGCACTTTCCACGCGGCGATATGGCCATCCTCGGCCAGTGAGGCCATCGAGGGGTAGTCGGTGTTCTGCAAGAGATCGGCGATGTATTTCTTCGCACCCGTCTCGTCCATGTAGCGCTGATACTGCGCGATGCCCACCAGGCGCATGGTCTCGATCTTGATGCCGGGGAATTCCTTCTGGAACTGTCCGGCAATGGCGTTCATGCCCTCCAACGGGCCACCGACATACCAGACCACCGTGCCTTCCCGCTTCGCGGCCTCATACAAGGCCGGGTCTGATTGGGGGGTCTGCGCCTGGGCGGAGCCAAGACAGGCCGCAACCAGGGCAGCCACCGCGATGAGTCGCTTGAACGGCATCATGCTGGGTTCTCTTCTTTTTTGTGTTGTCCAGGACGCGGCTAATCGGCTCAATGAGGCGTATCGGCCTGACACGGCTCAAAAACCGTAGAGCATGGCGGGATTGTCGACCAGAACGCGCTTGAAGGTGGCGGCGTCGGTGGCGTCGGCCAGCAAATCCAGCAACACCCCGTCATCGAGCGGCCGATAGGCGATGGTCGGTGGACCGGATTGGAACGATTGCTTGTGCGCCCCGGTGTGCGGCCAGTCACTGCCCCACACACACCGCGCCGGATTGGCCGCGATCAGCGCCCGCGCATACGGCGTGGCGTCCGAGAAATCGCTGGTCGAGACAGACACCCGATAGGTGCCCGACACCTTCACCCAGCAATGCCCGAGCGACAGCAGTTTCAAAACATTGGCAAAACCTGGCTGATCCAGCCCAAGGTCGGCGCGAGGCAGACCCATATGGTCGATCACAATCGGCACCGCCGATTGGGCCAGCGTGTCGTGCAGCGCCTCCAGCATGGCGAGACCGGCGAAGATCTGCACGTGCCAGCCCAACGGGGACACGCGGGCGATGGTGCGCGTCAGTTCGGCCGCAATCGCGGCAGGGTCGGTGACACCGAACGTGGCTGCATTCACGCGCACGCCGCGCACGCCAAGGGCGTTCATCTCGGCCAGTTCGGCATCAGTGGTGGCATCATCGATCACCGCAACACCCCGGCAGAGCGCACCGCGGGTGCGCATTGCATCCAGCATGCAACGATTGTCGGGGCCGTAGGCGCTGGCGCTGACGAACACGTTGCGACGAAGGCCGACGATGGCGCACATCGCCTCATATTCGGCCAGGCTCGCCGGCAGCGGAGTGTAGCTGCGCTGGGCGGCTGGCGGATAAAGGTCAAGATCGCCAAACACGTGCATGTGGCAGTCTGTCGCGTCAGCGGGAATGATGGCGCGAGGGGCGGTCTGCTGGGTCATGACATGAGGTTCTCTGCAAAGGAAGGCAGGTGAATCCGGCGCGGCGCTTCAGATCCTGCGCATCAGGCTGCGTGCAGTCGCGCCGCCACAGCCGCCGCGAAGGCCTTGGTTCCCAGGGCGCCGCCCAGATCGGGGGTGCGGGTGGCGGGGTCTGCGATGCTGGCGTGAATCGCCGCCTCGATCTGGGCTGCCGCATCCACCAGGGCCGGCCGCGCCTGCCGCTCGCCCAGCCACGCCAGCAACATCGCCGACGAGGAAATCAAGGCGGTCGGGTTGCCGAGATCGCGCCCGGCCAAGGTCGGCGCCGAGCCATGCTGCGCCTGCGCCACCGCCCGATCGGCGCCCGCGTTCAACGACGCGCCGAGGCCCAATCCACCCGCCAGTTCAGCAGCCTCGTCGGACAGGATATCGCCGAACATGTTGGTTGCGACGATGACATCGAACATGCCCGCATCACGCACCAGCAGGGCCGCCATGGCATCCACCAGTTGTTCCTCATAGGCCACATCAGGATATTTGGCCGCGACAGCCCGCACGCATTCCAGAAACAGCCCGTCCGAAACACGCATCACGTTGGCCTTGTGCACCGCCGTCACCTTGCCGCGGCGCTGTGCTGCCAACTGGAAGCCTTGCTCGGCGATCCGCAGGCTGGCCTGGCGCGTCACCTTGCGGGTGGCCAGCGCCACGTCGGCAGTTGGCATGTATTCGCCAGGCCCCACAAACATCGAGCGGTCGGCGTAAAACCCCTCGGTGTTCTCGCGCACGATCACCAGATCGAACGGCTTGCGACTGGCATGCGGCACGCCCTCGCGGGTGCGCGCGGGGCGGATATTGGCGAACAGGTCCAGCCGGATGCGCAATTCGCCGGATGGATTCAGCCCGCCTTTGTCACGCGCCGGATAATCGTTGTGCGAGACCGGGCCAAGGATGATGCCATCGGCCGCCTGTGCCCGCGCCCAGGTGTCGGCGGGGAATGTGGTGCCGGTGGCGGCCAGAGCGGTGAAGCCGATAGGGGCGTGTTCGAACACCAGCCCCAGCCCGAAGCGTTGGTCCGCAGCCTCCAGCACGGCCACGGTGGCGGCACAGATTTCCGGGCCGATTCCGTCTCCATCAAGAACGAGCAGGCGAATGGGATTGATATTATTCACGACGGATCACCAGTTTGAGGCAGAGGGTTAACGCCATCGACACGAACATGAAGCCAGACAACGCCAGCAGCCCGGTGTTGAACGAGCCCGTCAGTTCCTTCAACTCGCCCATGATGGAGGGGCCGACAAACCCGCCGATGGTGCCGACCGAATTGATCAACGCCAATCCACCGGCCGCCCCGATGCCGGACAGAAAGCGGGTTGGAATGGTCCACAGAATGGCACGCGCCGTGTTGGTACCGACCACAACGGCCGTCAGGCCCAGCAAGGCGATGGGGAAATTGGCCGACATATAAACGGCCAGCACGATACCCGCACCGGACAGCAGGTTGGTCAGCGCCAGATTGTCGATCTTGCGGCCGCTGCGATCCACCGAACCGGCCCAAAGGATCATGGCAATACAGGCCACCAGGCTCGGCAACGCCGAGATGAACCCCACGGCGAGATTGGAAAAATTCTGCCCTTTGATGATCAACGGCAGGAAAATCGCCACCCCATACGAGCCAATGGTGAAGGTGAACTGGATGGCCGCCAGCAACAGCACCCGCCGATCGCGCAGGCTCTGCCACAGATGACGCTTTTCCTTTTCCTTCTTCTCCATGGCCAGACGATTTGCCACCACGGCCTTTTCGGCATCGGTCAGCCAACGGGCGTCATGCGGCGTATCGGTCAGGTATTTGAACAGCAGCACACCCAAAATCACCGCCGGCGCACCTTCGGCCAGAAACAGCCATTTCCATCCGGCCAAACCGAGCCATCCGTCCAGCTCCAGCAGCAGGCCCGAGATCGGCCCACCGATAAGCGACGAGGCCGGAATGCCGATGAGGAACCAGGCAAAGATGCGGGCGCGGTATTCAGACGGGAACCACAATGTCAGAAAATACGCCACACCGGGAAAGAACCCCGCCTCGGCCACGCCCAGCAGGAACCGCAACGCATAGAAGCTGTTCGGTCCGACCGTGAAGATCATGGCCATCGAGATGATGCCCCAGGTGATCATGATCCGCGCCAGCCAGCGCCGCGCGCCGAATTTATACAGCGCGATATTGCTCGGCACCTCGAACACGCAATAGCCGAGGAACAGGATCCCGGCGCCATAACCGAACTGCGCCGCCGTCAGGCCCACCGCCTTGTTCATGGTCAAGGCGGCAAAGCCGACATTGGTGCGGTCGAGGAAATTGACGATGTAGGCCAGCGTCAGCAACGGCAAGATGCGCCACGCCATCTTTGAAAAGACAATCCGCTCCTGCGCGGTCAGTGGCACCGGCAATGTGCTGTCGATGGCGGCCATGGGTTGGTTCCCTGCTCTTTTCGTGGTGGCTATTTGTGCGGCTGCCGACTGAAAATCACAAGGCCGTGCGCGATGCCTGGTCGAGGTAGCCAAGTTCCAGGTATCGCGTGATGTCGGTCAGTTCAACGCCCGCCTTGCCGAAGCGCGAACGCAGGGCCAGCACCTGGGCCATCCCGTCCGGCACAATCGCCGCATCCGGCGTCAGGCCGGATTTGGGCGACAACAGGCTGATCATCACCGCCTTGGCCGCAGCGGGCTGAATTTCCGGCATCCGCTCCAACAGCAGCGCCTCGGCTGCGTCTCGGTTGGCGGGGTCGAGAACCCATGCCAGTCCCTGCAGGTAGCCGCGCAGGAACGCCACAACGGTGGCCCCGTTGTTGCCAACCCAGCCACGATTGGCGGCAATGATGCCGCCCTGGTAGCTGGCATACAGGTTGGTGCTGACATCGAGCAGCGTGTAGCCAGATTTCCGGGCAATGCTGGTGAACGGCTCGATTGTGATGGTGCCGGCATGTTCGCCCGCCTTCACCGACTGCCAACGCTGCGGCGTGGCGCCGACGGGTGAAATCTCATAGGCGCCAGCGGCCACGCCCTGGCGCTCCAGCATGTCCACCAGAACGAAGGCGAAGCCGGTGGCCACCGCATCCAGGGCAATGGATTTTCCGGCAAGTTGCTGATGCGATGTGATCTCTGGCGCCACAATCAGGCCGAGTTCCAACTGCGTGGCGCCGGCGAGCACGCAGTAATCCGGGTTCAGCCCCGGCTTTGCCCCCTGTCCCTCGCTATAGGCCACCACGTTGTCGAACGCGGTGAAGGCGATGTCGAACGCCCCCTCGCTCATCTTCTCGGCCTGGAACACCGAACTTGGGGTGATCGACACGTCGACGGACAAGCCCTGCCCGGCAAACAAGCCATGCGCGATCGCGGCAAAGGTCGGCAGGTTCGGCGCACCCGGAAAGGCCAGAACGCGCACAGGGGTCAAGGATTCGGAGGTCATTATGCTGCTTCCTTGGAATTCTCGTGAATGGCCTGCCAGACCGTGAGCGGTGTCAGCGGCATGGTGAGTTCGATGACGCCGTATTCGCGCAATGCATCCACCACGGCATTGACCACGGTGGCCAACGCCGGCGTGGTGCCGCCCTCGCCGCCGGCCTTGATGCCGAGCGGGTTGGTGGGGGACAGCACTTCGGCAATCTCGCAGTCAAACGATGGAAGATTGTCGAAACGCGGCATGCCGTAATCCATGAACGAGCCACACAGCGGCTGGCCGGAGGATGGGTCCACCACGCATTGTTCCCACATCGCCTGGCCCACGCCCTGGGCGATGCCGCCATGGGTTTGGCCATGCACGATCAACGGATTGATGCAGCGGCCAACGTCATCGACCGTGGAATAGCGGGTGATCTGCAATTCGCCGGTCTCCGGATCGACCTCCACCTCGCAGATGGCGGCCCCGTTCGGAAACACCGGCGTGTGCATCTCGTTGGTGTGACCGATCGCCATCGGCCCATCGGCTGCACGGGTCTGGCGGGCGAGATCGAACAGCCCAATGATGCGGTTGGTGCCGGCAATCTGAAACGCGCCATCGGCAAAGATGATGTTCTGCTCGGCAGCATCGAACAGTCGTGCCGCCCGCCTGGTGCCTTCCGCGATCAGCATCGCCGACGTCATCGCCATCACCGTGCCGGCATGGCGCATCGAGCGGCCGGAATGCGAGCCGCCGCCGACACTGACGATGTCGGTGTCGCCGAGGATGATGGACACGCACTCAACCGGCACTTGCAGCATGTCCGCCACCACCTGCGCAAAGCTCGTCTCATGGCCCTGGCCGCTGGGCTGGGTGCCGATGACGACAGTGACGGTGCCGTCGTCGTGGATTTCAATCTCGGCGCGTTCTTTCGGTGTGCCGATCGAGCTTTCCACGTAATTCGCAAAGCCACGGCCGAGCTTCTTGCCGCGGGTGGCCGCCTCGGCCTTGCGGGCGTCGAAATCGTCCCACTCGGCAATTTCCAGCGCACGCTGCATGTTCTCGGCATATTCGCCGCTATCATATTCGCTGCCGACCGCGTTGGTGTAAGGCATGGCGGATTTCGGCACGAGGTTGCGGCGGCGCAGATCCAGCGGATCGAACCCCAGTTTCCGCGCCGCGATCTCAATCACCCGCTCGATCGCAAACGTCACCTCAGGCCGACCAGAACTGCGATAGGCCTGAGTGCACATCGTGTTGGTGAACACCGCCCGCGCCCGCAGCGTGGCCAGCGGGATATCATAGGACCCCGTGATCAGGCCTGAGCCTTTGCCCAACGGCGAGAGCGACACGCAGCGCGCACCCACGTTGCTGATGTTGTCGGCCCGAAGCGCCAGGAAGCGGCCGTCTTTGGCAAGCGCCAGCTCAACGCGAGAGATAAGGTCCCGCCCCTGGTAGTCCGTCAGGAAGGATTCCGAGCGGGTCGCCTTGAACTTCACCGGGCGACCAACCTTGCGCGCCGCCCACAGCACCAGCCCGAACTCGACATACACCCGGTTGCGCGTGCCGAAATTGCCGCCCACGTCATAGGACAGCACCCGCAATGTAGATGGCGCAATGCCGAGCACATTTGCCAACTCGGCTTTCTGACGCACAGCCCCACCGCTGCCAGCCACCAGCGTGTAACGACCGGTTTCGGCGTCGTAGCTGCCAAGAGCCGCGCGCGGTTCCATAGGCACGCCCGTCACACGGCCAATGTGGAATTCGGCGGCAACAACATGATCCGCACCGGCAAACGCCGCATCGGTCGCCTGCTGGTCGCCGAACATCGTGTCGATGAAGGTGTTGCCGGAAACCTCGTCCCACACGGACGGGCTCACCGCATCGGTCGCGCGGGCGGTTTCAGTGACGTGGGGAAGTTCTTCGTAATCCACCACAACCAACTCGGCGGCATCGGCTGCCTGGGCGGCGGTTTCCGCCACCACCATCGCCACCGCCTCGCCCACATGGCGCGCCTTGTCGGCCGGCAGCAGCACATGCGGCCCGATGAACACTGGCCCGCCACCGGGTGCGGTCAGTTTCATGTCGTATTGCGTGTGCGGCACCGGGTTGTGCGGGATCGGCTGCAAGCCGTCTGCCTGAGCATCCTGCCCCGCCAGGACCGCCAGCACGCCTGGCGACGCCAAGGCAGCACTCTTATCGATGCGCACAATCCGCGCATGCGCATACGGCGAGCGGACCATGGCGGCATAGGCCTGGCCGGGAAGCTTGAAATCGTCCGTGAACTGGCCGCGCCCGGTCAGCAGGCGCAAATCCTCCTTGCGCTCGATCGGACGCCCGACATGGCGAAACAGCACGTCGCGCACCAGCGCCGGCGGGGCGGCGCCGCGCAAGGCCGCTTCCGGCACATGGTCGTGAGGGTGGTCCATCCGAAATTCCTCCCCTGTCGCATTCTTGGATGCGCCGTGATGCCGGCCCATCGCTCGCGCTCTTGAAGTTCGTATTAGTGTATGACAGTATGACGAGCAATGGGAATTCGGACACGCATGTGGTCCGCAAAAATCGCCGGGCGCCACCTTAAGGTGCCCAGCAGAAAGGGGATGCATGGATACGCCCGTCACCTCGGCGCCGCTGGATCTGCAAGAGCATTTGGCCCGCCTGGAAGCGCAGGGCCTGCTGGTCCGCATCGACCGGCCGATCTGCAAGGACACCGAACTCCACCCCCTCGCGCGCTGGCAGTTCCAGGGCGGATTGCTTGAAAGCCAACGCCGCGGCTTCCTGTTCACCGATGTGCGCGGCGCCAAGGGCGAGCGATACGACATCTCGGTGGCGGTGAACGTGCTGGCGGCCTCCCCGGCCATCTACGCCGTGGGCCTCGGTATCGATGAAGACAAGATCGGCGATGTCTGGGTTCGCGGCATGGCCAACCCCATTCCGCCGGTGCTCGTCACGGATGCGCCGTGCCAGGAAGTGGTGCTGACCGGCGACCAACTGACCGAGCCGGGCGGCGGCCTTGCCACCTTGCCCGTGCCCATCTCCACCCCCGGCTTCGACAGCGCACCGTATCTGACGGCCACCTTGTGCGTGACGCGTGACCCGGAAAACGGCATCCGCAACATGGGCACCTACCGGGCGGCGCTGAAGGCGCAGGACCGGATGGGTGTGCGCATGGCCAGCCGGCTGAGTGGGGCCGGCGGTTATCAGCATTGGTTGAAATACCAGAAGCGCGGCGAGAAGATGCCGTGCGCCATCGTCATCGGCTGCGCCCCCGCCGTGCTGTTCACCGGGCCGCAAAAGCTTGATATCGACGAAGACGAGCTGGGCGTGGCCGGCGGCCTGATCGGCGCTGCCATCCGCGTTGTGAAGTGCAAGACCATCGACCTCGAAGTCCCCGCGGATGCCGAGATTGTCATCGAGGGACTGATCGACACCGAATTGCTGGAGCCGGAAGGCCCGTTCGGCGAAAGCCACGGCCATGTGGCGCTGGAGGACTACAACATGTCCTTCCAGGTGACGGCCATCACCCGCAAGCGCAAGGCGGTGTTCGTCTCTATCGTCAGCCAGGTGACGCCGAGCGAATCAAGCGTGCTCAAGCGCGTGGCGTATGAACCGCTGTTCTTTGAACATCTCAAGACCGCCCTGAATATCAAGGGCATCAAGAAGGTGGTGATGCACGAAGCGTTGACCAATCTGCGCCCCGTCATTTTCCTGCAGTTCGACCGCTCGGCCCCGCAAAGCGAAATCTGGCGCGGCATGCAGGGGGCGGCAAACCTACAGGCCCAATGCGGCAAGATTGTCATCGCCGTGTCCGACGACATCGATGCCCGCAACGCGGATGCCGTGTTCTGGTCGCTGGCGTATCGCGCCAGCATGGTGGACGACCTGCACGTCACGCCGTTCCGCGCGGGCGGCCACGGCCCGAAATCCGGCAATAAGGCCGCCGAGGGCACGCTGATGATCGATGCCACGCTCAAGCATCCGGCCCCGCCACTCGCCCTTCCGGCCAAGGAATACATGGTTCGCGCCCGCGAGATCTGGGAAGAACTACAACTTCCCAGCCTGTCGCCGCAGCCACCCTGGCACGGCTACTCCCTGGGTGACTGGGCCGATTCCTGGAGCGGTTTCGCCGATGCGGCCACCAAGGGCGACTGGCGCGAAACCGGCGAAAACACCTTCAAGCGGCGTCACGCCGGCATCAAGCCGGAAACGCCGGTGCGTGACATCGAGGATAAGAAACGCTGAAACGCTTGGCCTGCGCCCGTGCGTGACTGACAATGCCTGAACACCCGTCACTTGTAATAAGCGGGAAGCCAATGCTGGGGAAAAACAAGATGACCCGCCTTATGTCTCGGCTTTTGATGACCGTCGGCGTCGTCGTTGCCGCTGTTGGGCCTGCGACTGCGGCTGAGAAATTCCGCTTCGGCGTGGTCGAGGCAAAGGGCGATGCCGGCATCCTGTTCATGCCGGCCAAGTTCGGCCCCAAATACGGGCTCAATATCGAGATGCTGGAATTCGCCAGCAGCACCACCCCGGTCAAGGCCCTGATCGCAGGTGATCTGGACGCGTTCACCACCTCGCCCAGCGTCTCGCTGACCGCCATGTCCCGTGGTGCGAAACTGAAGTTCGTCGGCTGCAACTGGCCCGGCGCAACATACACGCTGTATGCCGCACCCGAGATCAAAACCGTCGCCGACCTCAAGGGCCAGAGTGTCGGGGTCTCCGGCCCCGGATCGATGCCCGATCTGTTTACCCGCGTGGCACTGGATCAAGCCGGACTGAAGCCCAACCAGGTGGTGTTCGCCAATGCCGGCGGCGGCTCTGACCGTTTCCGCTCGCTGCTGGCCGGCGTGGTCAAGGCCACGGCAACGTCGAGCGAGTTCGAGCCTGAAGCCCAAAAACGCGGCTTCAACATCATTGCCCGCGCCAACGCGATGGCGCCCAATTTCGCGCGCAACTGCATCGTCACCACCGACAAAATCCTGGCCACCCGACGCGATGCCCTGGTGCGGTTCCTCGCCGCCAACATCGAAGGCACCGGCTATGCCATGAGCCACCGCGACGAGACGGTGGCCCTGTCACGCAGCGCCGCGAAATTGTCGCCCGAGGACAACAGCGCCGAATTCATCTTCGATGAAGCCACGACCCAGAAAAATATCGACCCCAACCTCGCCATTCCTGCCGCTAAGCTGCAATGGATCGAAGCAGTCCTGGCCAAGAACGACACCATCGATGCCAATCTCGACGTGGCCCAGTTTATCGACGACGCACCACGCCAGGCCGCCCTCAAACTGATGAAGCCGTAAGGTCGCACCATGGCGCATGTGCAACTCCGCAATCTGTCCAAGCAGTTCACCGTCAAGGTGGGCGGCGCCAACCAGGTGATCCAGGCCTTGTCGGACGTGTCGTTCGACATCGAGCAGGGCGAGATCGTGGCCCTCGCAGGCCCCTCCGGCTGCGGCAAAACCACCGCCTTGCGCGTGATTATGGGGCTGGAACACGCCAGCCAGGGCTCCGTGACCGTCGGCGGCAAGCGCGTTGTGGGCTGTGGGCATGACCGCGGCATGGTGTTCCAGCACGCCGAGCTGCTGCCGTGGAAAACCGCAGGCGACAACATCAAGTTCGCTCTCACCGCCAAAGGCGTTGCCACTTCGGCACTGGAGGAGACAACGCTGCGTTACCTCGATCTGGTCGGCCTGCGCCACGCCAAGGACCGCCGGCCGCACCAGCTCTCCGGCGGCATGCGCCAGCGCATCGGCATCGCCCGGGCGCTGGCGATCGACCCGGAAGTGCTGCTGATGGACGAGCCGTTCGGCGCATTGGACAGCCAAACGCGCGAGACATTGCAGATGGAGGTGCTGGCCATCCATGAACGCACCCGCAAAACCATCATCTTCGTGACGCACGATCTCGATGAAGCCGTTCTGCTGGCCGACCGCGTGGTGGTGATGGCCGCGGGCCGGGTGCGCGAAATCATCGACGTGAAGATCCCCCGCCCCCGGCAGGACGTGCGCGCCATCATCGCGTCTGCCGAGTTCATGACCAAGCGCGCTGTCATCTGGGGCGCGTTGCACGACGCAACCCCTGCCCCGCACGTCGCCTAAGGACCCACCATGACGCTCCCGAACACACACACACCGGAACGCCCACGCTGGCGGATGCCGGATTGGGCCATCACCACGCTGTCGGTGTGTATTTTCCTCGGCGCCTGGCAGGCCATGCGGCCCTGGATCGACCCGCTTTTCGCCTCCTACCCCAGCGCCATCCTGGCGGCGGCGTGGAAAATGACGTTGAACGGGCGACTGCCGGCAGCCTTGTGGGAAAGTGCCCAACCCTTCCTCGCAGGCTATGTGCTGGCGGCGGTGCTCGGCATTCCCGCAGGGCTTCTGCTCGGCCGCTACCGGGTGTTGCAGGCAGCGTTCGGCATTTACATCACAGCCGGCTATTCCACACCTTTGATCGCCCTGGTCCCACTGTTGCTGCTGTGGTTCGGACTCGGCTTCACCGTGAAAATGGTGATCATTTTCCTGCTCACCTTCTTTCCCATCTGCATCAACAGTTGGGCCGGCGTGCGCGCCGTTCCAAAAACACTGGTGGAAGTGGGCACCGCTTTCTGCGCCTCGCAACCCACCATCATGCGCCAGATCGTGCTGCCGGCTGTGCTGCCCTACATCATGGCCGGGCTGCGGTTGGGCGTGGGCAAGGCCGTGATTGCCATGGTGATCGCCGAATTCCTCACCGCCATCTCCGGCCTGGGCGGCGTGATCATGAGTTCGGCCAACGCGTTTCGCACCGCCGAGATGTTCGTGCCGATCATCCTGATCATGATCCTGGCCGTCCTGCTCACCAATCTTGTCGAATACATCGAACGCCGCGTGGCGCCGTGGCAAACCGAGATCACCGGCCATGACGGCATCTGACGCAACCATCGTTCTGGAGACTGACACCTTGCAAGACACCACCGGCGTTGCCATCACCCGCGACGGCATCAACCTCGCCTATCGGCTGCGTCGCGGCACCGGCACCGGCCGGCTTGTGCTGGTGCACGCGCTGGCGATGTCCAGCGGCCTGTGGGACGACATGATCGACACCCTGCTACCCTCGGGCGATGTGCTGGTCTATGACTGTCGCGGCCACGGCGCCTCGGCGCAGGACACCAATCCGTACAGCCTGGACCAGTTCGCCGACGATCTGGCTGACCTGATGGACCATGTCGGCTGGGCCTCGGCCAGCGTTGCCGGCGCTTCCATGGGCGGCTGCGTGGCACTGGCCTTCGCCGGCCGGCACGCAGCCCGGCTCGATGGGCTGGGCCTGATCGACACCACCGCCGGCTATGGCCCCGATGCGCCGGCCGCCTGGGAAGAACGCGCCCAAAAGGCGTTGGCCCATGGCATGACGGTGCTGCTGGAATTCCAACTCACCCGCTGGGTCAGCCCGGCCTTCCGCGAGGCCAACGGTGAAAGCCTGCGCCAGGCCGTTGCCGTGTTCCTCGCCAACAACCCCGCCTGCTACGAACACACCTGCCGCATGCTCGGCCATGGCGACAACCACGCCCACCTTGCCGGCATCACCGTGCCAACCGCCGTGATCGTGGGCGAGCATGATTACGCAACACCTGTTGCGATGGCCGAGTTGCTGGCCCGCGAGATCTGCGGCGCCACCCTGCATGTCCTGCCGGATGTGCGCCATTTCACCGTCCTCGAATGCCCGGCCACCGTGGCCACCATGCTCCGAGAGATCGTTGTCCAGCACTGAGCCCTCCGCCACGCTGTGGGACTTCGCCGTGCGCATCTATGGATGTGACGGCGTTGCCGCTGCGTGCCTGGCGCTTCAGGAACGCCATGATATCGACGTGCCATTGCTGCTGTTCGCCGCCTGGACAGCCAGCAACGGCATGGCGCTGTCTCCGGCCCATGCGGCCGAGGCCAGCGCATCGGTGGCGGACTGGCATCGCGAGGTCGTTCAGGCCTTGCGCACCGTGCGCCAACGCCTGAAAACAGGCCCGGCACCGGCCCCTTCTCCAGCCACCGAGGTCCTGCGCGCGACAGTAAAGCGTGCAGAGCTGGAGAGCGAGAAACTGCAACTCGCCAGCCTGGAACAGCAATCCGCCCGATGGCACGACCGCTCTGGGTCAGCCACCGCCGATGCCAATCTTGCGACGATGTTCACCACCAGCACCGGCGCCATCGCCGATGCCGAGGCATTCGCCCATCTCAGCGCTATCGCCCGCGCCAGCCAGTCCATCACGGAGATCTCATGACGCGCAGGCTCATCATCGCCATCACTGGCGCCTCCGGCGTCATCTACGGCGTGCGCGCCCTCGAATTGCTGCGTGATGTGGCGGACGTGGAAACCCATCTCATCCTCACCCCCGCCGCTGCGCAAACCGCGGCCGAGGAGATGGATATGACCGCCGCCGATATTCGCGGACTGGCCGACCACGTGCACAGCCACCGCGACATCGGCGCGTCGATCTCGTCCGGTTCGTTTCGCACGATTGGCATGTTGGTGGCACCGTGTTCAGTGAAAACCCTCAGCGGCATCGCGCATTGCTACAACGCCGAGCTTGTGGTGCGCGCCGCCGATGTGTGCCTGAAGGAACGCCGCCGCTTGGTGCTGCTGTTCCGCGAAACGCCGCTGCATGCCGGGCATATCGCGCTGATGGACCAGGCCACCCGCAACGGCGCCATCCTCATGCCACCGGTGCCGGCGTTCTACAGCCGCCCCGTCACGATCGATGATATCGTCAACCAGACCGTGGCGCGCGCTTTGGATCTGTTCGATATATCCCTGCCGCTGCTAAAGCGGTGGAAAGATACGCCAGCCGAGACCTCGGCTGAGCCGCGCGTTGAAGGAATGTGAGCATGTCGCTGGAACCAGCACGCCTGGCGCCGTTGCGACAGCAGCCGGCGCCGCTGCGCAACAAGATCATCGCTGCCATCCGCAACGCCATCGAAACCGGCGTGCTCGCGCCCGGCACAAGACTGGTGGAGAAGGATCTCTGTGCGCAACTGGATATCAGCCGCACCTCGCTCCGTGAATCCCTGCGGGAGTTGGAAGCGGAGGGCATTCTGGAGCACGGCAGCAACCGCAGCCTCACTGTTACCTGCATCACGCAGGAGGAAGCCGAAAACGTCTATCGCATCCGCGCGGTGCTGGAAGCGCTGATCGTTGAGCAGTTCATCGAAAAGGCCAGCGACGCCGAAGTGCAGCTTCTGGTGGCCGAAAGCCAGAGACTGCAAGCCGCCTATCGCGCCGGCGTGCTGGAAGGCATGCTCGCGGCAAAGCGAGCGTTCTACGATCGCATCTGCACGGGCGCAGAAAACGCCATCGCGTTCGACATCATCAGCCGCCTCGTGCTGCGCACCTCCAGCCTGCGGGCGCCGTCCATGATGCGCCCTGAGCGCCAGGCCCAAAGTGTGCAGGAAATCGGCACCCTGGTGGCCGCCATCGAGCAACGCGACGTCGTCACGGCACGGCGCGCCGCAATCACCCACGTCACCAACTCGGCGCGCTCTTCACTGGGAACGGCGATTGTTCTGGTCCGATAGCCGGACTTAGAAAGCTGCATCCTCGAAATCCCGCAAGGTTTTGCCACCGGCCAAAATCGCTTTCGTCAGAGCAGACGTTTGCGGCAGAAGTTTCTGCATAAAGAAGCGGGCCGTGATCAGCTTGGCCTTGTAGAAAGCATCCGTCTCAGCATGCGGCAAGGCAATGGCCGCCGTCTTTGCCCAAACGAAAGCGAGCGCCACCAGACCGAACAGCCGCAGATAATCGGTGGCGGCCGCACCCGCTTCGAACGGATGTGCCACTCCAGCGCGGGCAATGTCGGCCGTGACCTGCTGCAAGCGCCCGAACGCCTTGGCAAGCGGCATGACAAATTCGGCCAAAGCCGCATCCCCAGCATGCGCATCGATCCAGTCCTGCACAGGATGAAAGAAGCGCCGCAGATATCGCCCGGTATGCGCTGGCAGCTTGCGTCCGACCAGATCGAGCGCCTGGATGCCGTTGGTGCCCTCATAGATCTGTGCAATCCGTGCATCGCGCACATATTGCTCCAGGCCCCACTCGCGCACATAGCCATGGCCACCCAGAATCTGCATGCCGATGGAGGTCACCTCCCACCCCATGTCGCTGCAAAATGCCTTGATCACCGGCGTCAGCAACGCCACGGAATCATCGGCCTCCTGGCGCGTGGCGGCATCGGCGTGATGCACCGACACATCCTGTTCCAGCGCCACCAGCGTCGCGAGCCCGCGGCAGCCTTCGATATACGCCCGCATCGTCAGCAGCATCCGTCGCACATCAGGATGCACCAAAATGCTGTCCGCCGCCTGCTCCGGCTCGACCGCACCGCCAAGAGCGCGCCCTTGGCGACGCTCCCGCGCATAGGCCACCGCGTTCTGATAACTGACCTCGGCCAGCCCAAGCCCCTGGATACCCACCGACAGCCGCGCCTCGTTCATCATGGTGAACATGGCGGGCAGTCCCCGATGCGGCTGGCCCACCAGCCACCCCGTGGCGCCATCGAAATGCATCACGCAGGTAGGGGACGCCTTGATGCCCATCTTGTGTTCGATCGAGCCACACGCAACAGCGTTGCGATTCCCGCCCGGCAGATATTTCGGCACGACAAACAAGCTGATGCCGCGGCTGCCGGATGGCGCATCCAGCAGCCGCGCCAGCACCAGATGGATGATGTTCTCGGCCAGATCATGCTAGCCAGCCGAGATGAAGATCTTGGTGCCGGTGATGCGATAGCTGCCATCCGCCTCAGGCGCCGCCTGGGTGCGGATCATACCAAGATCCGTTCCACATTGCGGCTCGGTCAGGCACATCGTGCCGGTCCAGCTTCCATCGACAAGTTTCGGCAGATACAGATCGCGCTGCGCCTGGGTGCCGTGGGCGTGCAGCGCCGAATACGCGCCGTGCGACAGCCCCGGAACCATGCCGAACGACAGGTTCGCGGAGCACATCATCTCCTCGAACAACAGGCTGACGGTCTTGGGCAGGCCCTGGCCGCCATAGGCCGGGTCGCAATGCAGGGCCGTCCAGCCGCCCTCGCGAAAGGCGCGATAGGCCGCGGGGAATCCCTTTGGCGTGCGCACAACGCCGTTCTCAATCGAACAGCCTTCCTCATCGCCGGAGCGATTGAGCGGAAACAACACCTCCGCACAGAATGTGCCCGCTGCTTCCAAAACGGTCTCGATCGTTTCGGCTGACAATTCCTCACAGCCGGGCAGCGCCTGAAGACGCCTGAAGTCAGAAAGTTCCGTTAGTGCGAAACGCATGTCGCGCAGCGGTGCAGTGTATGAGCCCATCGAGGTATGCCTCAGTTGCGCAGCGGCTTGCCGGTTTCGAGCATATGCTCGATGCGGGCCAGGCTTGCGGGATTGCGGACCAATTGCAGGAACACGCGGCACTCCAGCGCATAGATCGCATCCTCCGGCGTGTCCTCCGTGGGGTCGGCCGCCCCTCCGGTCAGAATGTCGGCCAGCCCGGCGCAGACAACCACGTCATGCGGGGTGGCCTTGCCCGTGGCGACAAATCCATCCACCGCCATCTTCAAGGCCGCCCGACCGGCCGCCCCAGGCAGCTTCAGCGTCACCGGCGCCGGTGGCTGGTAGCCTGCCACCAGCGACAACGCCCGCGCCTTGGCATCTGCCAGCAGCCGGTCACGATTCATCGTGATCTGGTCATGGGTTTGCAACATCAGCATGTCCTGCGCGTCGGCGGCGGATTTGCTGACCTGTGCCGTCGAGATCATCTCGAACACCTTGCTCACCGCCGGCATCGGGCCTTTCGGGGCCTTCTGGTTGGCGGCCCACCGCGCGAGCATGCGCACAGCGCCGCCCCAAGCCGGAATCACGCCAACGCCAACTTCAACCAACCCCATATAGGTCTCGGCATGGGCCTGCACCTCATCACAATGCAGCAAGATCTCACACCCACCGCCAAGCGCCATGCCCGACGGTGCGCCGATCACCGGGAACGGTGCTGCCCGCAATCCGCGATAGGCGTTCTGGCCCGTTGCAACCACCTCTTGCAGTTGGCCCCAGGCGGCAATGTTGGCAGCAAACAGCACCAGCCCCAAATTGGCCCCAACCGAAAAATTGGCCCCGTCATTATGAACCACCAACGCCTTGAACGCGCCCTTCGTGCCCATTTCGATCGTGCGCAGGATCAAGGACATGATGTCCGGATCAAGGGAGTTCATCTTCGACGTGAATTCCAGGCACGCAACGCCGTCACCGATATCCCACAGACTGGCCGACCCATTGCGAACCATCGGCATGCCGCGCCGCTTGATATCGGCCAGCAGCAGCACGCCATCCGGGCGGATCACGTCATGGTAAGCCCCATCGACGCCAAACGCCTGAAGCTGCCCGTCGTGTGTGCGATAAAACGACCCGTCGCCCACGGCATCGAGCAAAGCCGGAACAGCCCGGCCGTCCTTGCACAATTCCGCCGCCAACCAAGCGGCACCAACCCGGTCGATCAGTTCGAACGGTCCATCTTTCCAATTATAGCCAAGCCGCATCGCGGCATCCACGGCATCGATGCCGTCAGCAATCTCCGGCACCAGGGAGGCGGCATAGGACAACGTGTCCAGCAACATCGCCCGCGCATAACGGCCGCCCCGATCAGCATGACCCGCCAGTTTGCGAAGATCCTTGCCGTGCGCATCCACACTGGCCAGCCGGGCCTTTTGCTCGGGCCGGTATTCGCCTGTCGCAAGATCAATGGTGAAGTTCGTCCGCGCCGCGCCGTCACGCTTGATGGTGTAAAACCCGGCCTTGGCTTTCCGCCCGGTGCGCCCCTCGGCGATCATGCGCGTGGTCAGCGCTTCATCGCGGTAGACGCCGTGATAGGCATCATTCTTCGGCAAGATGCGCAGCAACGAGCCTGACACCAACGGCATCAAATCCACGCCCACCAGATCGATCAGACCAAAGATGCCGGTCTTGGGCACACCCATGGGCCGCCCCGCCACCGAATCCGCCTCCTCCACGGTCAACCCAAGATCAATCGCGTGGCGCACCCCGGCGGACAGCCACAACGTGCCGATGCGATTGGCGATGAAGCCCGGCGTGTCCTTGCAGGCAATCACCGACTTGCCCAGCCGCAGATCGGCAAAGGCGCTGACGGCAGCAACCACTTCCGGCCGCGTTGCAGCGCCTGCCACGGTCTCCAACAGGCGCATATAGCGCGGCGGGTTGAAGAAATGCGTCACCATGAAATCGGCCGCGAAGGTTGCCGGCAGACCCTGGATCAAATGATCGAGCGGAATGGTGGAGGTATTGGACGACACCACCGAACCCGGCTTGCGCATCGAATCCAGGCTGGCATACAGTGCCCGCTTGGCATCCGGCCGTTCGACAATCGCCTCGATGATCCAGTCGCAATCGGCAATCTTCGCAAGGTCCGTGCCCAGATCCCCGGTCGTCACCAGCTTTGCATTGCGCGGATGCATGAACGCCGCCGGCGAGGATGTCAGCAGCCCGGCCACGGCCTTGGCGGCAAAGCCCGGCACCAGATCCAGCAGCACCACCGGCACCCCGGCATTGGCCACCTGGGCGGCGATGCCCGAGCCCATCAGGCCGGCGCCGATCACGCCCACCTTTTGGATGTTCACGAGATTGCCTCCAGCACGGTGGCAATGCCCTGCCCGCCGCCAATGCATTGGGTCACCAACGCATAACGCCCACCTTCGCGTTGCAGCAGCGACGCCGCCTTGCCCAGAATACGCGCCCCGCTCGCCCCCAACGGATGGCCCAGCGCCAACGCGCCGCCGTCGATATTGGCAATCTCCTCCCGAATGCCCAACTCCCGCATCGATGCCAGCGCCTGGCTGGCAAATGCCTCGTTGATCTCCACCACATCCAGATCGGCCACCGTGATCCCGGCCCGCGTCATGGCCTTCTGGCTGGACCCGACCGGCCCCATGCCCATCACTTCCGGCCCGCACCCGCACACAGCGATCGATTTCACCCGCGCCAACGCCACCAGGCCGTGAGTACGCGCATATTCACCGGAACACACCAGAACCGCCGATGCACCATCAGTCAGCGGCGAGGAGGTGCCCGCCGTCACGCTGCCGTCGGTTCGAAAGGCCGGTTTCAGCGCGGCCAGCCCCTCGACTGTGGTGTCAGGGCGGATGCAGCCATCCGCGACAACATCGCCAATTGCCACGATTTCGGCCCGCAACTTTCCGGCAGCTTGGGCCGCAGCCGCCTTGCGGTGGCTGTGCGTGGCGAATTCTTCCTGAGCATTGCGCGAGATTTTGTAACGGTCGGCCACGTTCTCTGCCGTCTCACCCATCGACATATACGCCTCGGGCATTTTGGCGAACAGAACCGGGTTCGGCATCGGGTTGAAACCGCCCAACGGCACCCGGCTCATGCTCTCAATGCCCGCGCAGATGAACGCCTCGCCCGCCCCCATGGCGATGGCGCCCGCCGCCTGGTGCACGGCCTGCATCGAACTGCCGCAGAAACGGTTCACCGTCACCCCGCCGGCCGCAATCGGCAACCCGGCCAGAAAGCTGATCAACCGCGCCACGTTGAAGCCCTGCTCGCCCTCGGGGAAAGCGCAGCCGACGATCACATCCTCGATCGTGGCGGGATCGATCCCGGTGTCCGCAACCAGCGCGCGGATGACGGTTGCCGCCATGTCGTCCGGCCGCACCCGCACCATGGCGCCCTTGCGCGCAAACGTGAACGGCGAACGCCGATAAGCCGCGATAACGACGTCCTGCATGGCGAATTCCCCGGTCTGTAGCTCGGGCCCGTTGCTCGGGCCGCTTATCCGCTCATCTCAATTCGACCATCACAGCACCGGGCGTCAACGTCAATTTAGGCCATCAGATGCTGCCCACCATCGACCGGAATGATCGTGCCAGTCAGATGCCGGGCGCCGTCGCTCACCAGAAAGGCGGCCAGTGCGCCCACATCATCCACGTCCACCAAATGCTGTGCTGGCGCCGATGCCGCGGCGGCCACCAGCAACTCGTCGAACCGGTCGATGCCGCTGGCGGCACGGGTGCGGATGGGCCCCGGCGAAATCGCATGCGCACGAATGCCTTGGGCGCCCAATTCAGCGGCGGTATAGCGAACGGCAGATTCCAGCGCAGCCTTCACCGGCCCCATCATATTGTAATGCGTGACCACGCGTTCCGATCCGTAGAACGTCACCGCCAGCAGGCAGCCGCCTTTGGTCATCAAGGGCTCGGCCAACCGGGCCATCTTGAGGAATGAATGGCACGAGACATCCATCGCCAAGGCAAAGCCCTCGGCGCTGCAATCCACAACACGTCCGTGCAAATCATCGCGCGGGGCGAACGCAATGGAATGGAGCAGGAAATCAAGCTGCCCCCATTCGGTGCGCACCCAGTCAAACACCGCCTCCAACTCCCCCGGCACCCGCACATCGCATGGCAGAAGGGCCGCGCAGCCGAGGCTGTCGGTCACGGCCTGCACGTGCGGCAACGCCTTGTCGTTGACATAGGTGGCCGCCAAAGTGGCGCCGGCGGCGGTGAAGGCGCGAGCGCACCCAGCGGCGATGCTGGCGTCATTGGCAATGCCAATCACAAGGCCGCGCTTGCCGGAAAGGCTTGTCGTCACGGGTGGCATCATGATGCGTTCTCCTGCGGGTCATTGGGCTGGCGCAGCAACGCCCGTGTGTGGTGCGCCAGCATCGCTTCCTCGTCGGTTGCGATGACGCGAATTTCAACTTGGCTGTCCGGCGCGCTGATGAGCGCCGCACCGGCCGCGTTGGCGGCCTGGTCCAACCGCACGCCCATCCATTCCAGCCGGGCGCACACCGCCGCGCGCGCAGGGGCCGCGTGTTCGCCCACACCGGCTGTGAACACCAGGCCGTCAATGCCGCCAAGCGCGCTGGCCAGGCTGCCCGCCTCGCCGGCAATGCGATAGGCGAACAGGTCCAACGCCGCCCTTGCCGCAGGCGCGTCGCTGGCCAACAGCACGCGCACGTCGCCACTGATGCCAGACACGCCCAGCAGGCCGGAGCGGCGATACAGCATCGATTCGATGTCAGCGAATCCATGCCCCTGCTGGCCCAGATACAGCAGCACGCCCGGATCAATCCGCCCGCAGCGTGTGGCCATCACCAAGCCGTCCAGCGCACTGAAACCCGTCGTGGTCTCGATGCTGACACCGCCTTGCATCGCGCACAGGCTGGCGCCAGAGCCCAGATGCGCCGCAATCACCCGCCCCTGCGCCAGCTTCGGCGAGACAGCTTCCAAACGGGACGCGATATATTCATATGACAACCCGTGAAACCCATACCGGCGCACGCCCAACGCCGAGATCTCCTGCGGCAGGGCGAACATCTGCGCCACCGGCGGCAAGGTATGGTGAAAGGCCGTGTCGAAACACGCCACCTGCACCAGCCCCGGCCTTGCGTCCGCCACCGCCCGCATCGGCGCCAGATTATAGGGCATATGCAGCGGATCGAGCGGCGTCAGCGCCTCCAGCGCCGCGATCAACGCCGGCGACACACGCTCCGGCGCCACATGCACGGCCCCACCATGCACCACGCGGTGGCCCACCGCATCGAGATCGTCCACGCCCAATTGCTGTTCCGCAAGGTCCAGCAAAGCGTGCAGCGCCACATCGAACGGCTGTTCCAACCCAGCCGACCAGCGCCGTTCCGCCAGGACCACACCCAGGCCGTCACGCGCCACCAGATGCGGGGCATCGCCAAGATTTTCAATCTCGCCGCGCAGGGTCGCAGCCAGCGTTTCGCGCTCGAACAAGGCGAATTTCAGGCTGGACGAGCCGGCGTTCAGCGTCAGGATCGAACCCGTCATGCCACAACAGTCTTTGTGCCGGCCCGCGCCATCAGAACGCCCAGCGCGCAGGACGCCATGCGGGTGGCGGCGCTGTCGGCCCGGCTGGTGAGGATAATCGGCACGCTGGCGCCCAACACCACACCCGCCGCCTCCGCGCCGGACAGAAATGTCAGTTGCTTGGCCAGCATGTTGCCGGCTTCCAGATCCGGCACCAACAGGATATCCGCCCGCCCCGCCACCGGCGAGACAATGCCCTTTTCGGTCGCCGCCTCAGGGCTGATCGCATTGTCAAACGCCAGCGGGCCATCGAGCACGGCGCCCCGGATCTGCCCGCGATCGGCCATCTTGCACAAGGCCGCCGCGTCCACCGTGGAGGGCAGCTTCGGGTTCACCACCTCCACCGCCGCCAGAATGGTCACGCGCGGTTCGGGGATGCCGATCACGTGCGCGCAGTTGATTGCGTTCTGCACGATGGCCATTTTCTCGGCCAAATTGGGCGCGATGTTGATGGCCATGTCGGTCAGCAGCAACAGGCGGGGATAATCCGGAATATCCAGCGCATAGACATGGCTGATCAACTTGCCAGTGCGCAGGCCGGTCTGCGACGCCACGATCGGGTGCATCAAATGATCGGTGTGAAGATCGCCCTTCATCAGCATGCCAACCTCGCCAGCCCGCGCCAGCACCACAGCCTGTGCGGCCGCAGCAGGGCCATCCGGCGCGTCGATCAACCGGACGGCGGCGATATCCATCCCCTCTGTCGCGGCCACGGCACGGATGCGGTCCGCCGGGCCGATCAGCACCGGCACGATCAAACCCGCCAATGCCGCATCCATCGCCGCACGCAAGGACACCGGATCCACCGGATGCACCACCGCCGTCGCCACCGCGGCGCCAGCCATCGCCTGCGTCACCAATTGACGAATGCGGTCATGCCGCACCACGCGGACATAGGGCAGCACAGCCCGCCTGACGCGGATTTTGTCGCGGGGCGCCCTTATGTCAGCGGTGCCGGTGATGACCGTCTTGCCGTCCTGGTTGGTGCACACGCAGTCGAACGTCACATCGCCCTTCGGCTCATGCTTGTCGCGCACCGTCAGTGTGGCGGTGATGGTGTCACCGATGCTGACCGGATAGCGAAACCGCAACTCCTGACCAAGATAGATGGTGCCCGGCCCCGGCAGCCGTGTGCCCAACACCGCCGAAACAAGCCCCGCCCCCCACATGCCGTGCATGATGACGTGGTGGAACATGGACGTGGCGGCAAACTCAGGGTCCACATGGGCCGGATTGACGTCGCCGGTGGCAGCCGCGAACAGGTCGATATCGCGCTGGGTGACGGTGTGGGACAGGCTGGCGCTGTCACCGATCGCAATCTCGTCGAAGGTGCGGTTCTCAATGAAGCCAACATCCCCGGCAGCCAGGGATCGTTCCGGATTTTCGGCCATCATGGGTGCGTCCTTGCGGTGGAGTTCACTGAAGCCCCACCAAGCAAGGCGCGGGCCGAAAACAGACGCTGTTGAAGGCAAAATCGTTGGGGATCGATACGATCCGGCTATAACGTTTTCACGAAACCATTGGAAGCCTGCAAACCCGTCCTGATGCGGCGCCCTGTGCGTCAGCGTGGCAAAGCGCCCTTGAGGCGCGCGTTATGTTGGGTTCGTGATGGAACGGATACTCCCGCTCACCCGTTCACAATTCAGCCACAATGTCCGGACCGAACATGCCACGCGACGTACCGCCGATGGCCACCATGACACGTCCACTGGAAACGATGCAGGTGTCGAAAGACCCAACAAACATCCTGTTCGTCACGTCGGAAATGAGCGGCCTTTTGAAGGCTGGCGGGTTGGGCGAGATCTCGGCCTATCTGCCGCGCATGCTGTGCCGCCAGGGCCTTGATGCCAGGATCCTGATCCCGGGATATCGGGCCATTCTTAAAAAATATCCCAATCTTCATGCCATCGCCGCCCTGCCGGCATTGGCCGGGGTGCCGCGTGCCGAAATCGCCAAGCTGCGCACCGATGACGGGCATTTGATCTACGTCGTGCTTTGCGCGGAACTGTTTGACCGTGACGGCTCGCCCTATGGCGATGAACACGGCATGAAATTCCCGGACAACGACACGCGCTTCGCCCGCCTTGGTCTGGCGGCACAGCAGATTGTCTCGGGCGCCTGCGATGTCGGCTGGACGCCGGATCTGGTGCACGCGAACGACTGGCCGTCCGCTATGGCGCCGGCCTACATGGCCTGGAACAACAACCACACCCCCAGCATTCTGACCGTGCACAACCTGGCCTATCAGGGCGTGTTCGACCGGCAACGCTGTGCCAGCCTCGGTATTCCGGAGGTCGCCTTCCAGCAGGACGGCGTGGAATTCCATGGCAAGGTTTCGTTCCTGAAGGCCGGCCTGTTCTATGCGTCGCATCTCACCACCGTCAGCCCCACCTATGCGCGTGAGATCCTGACGCCGGAAATGGGCTGTGGCCTGGACGGCCTGCTGCGCACCCGGTCGGACAAGGGGCAGTTGACCGGCATCCTCAACGGCATCGATGACAGCTATGATCCGCAGTCAGACCCTCACCTGACCCATCATTTCGACCGCAGCGACCTGTCCGGCAAGCACTCCAACGCAGCCTACCTGCGCGGCGCCTTTGGCCTGGACGAGTCCACCGGCCCCATGTTCGCCCTCGTCTCACGCCTTGTGCACCAGAAGGGTGTGGATCTTGTGCTCGGCTCGGCCAGCGCCATTCTGGAGGCTGGCGGACAGGTGGTGGCCACCGGCCAGGGCGAGCCCGTACTGGAACAGGCCATGACAGATTTGGCCGATCAATACCCTGGCTCAGTGGGCGTTCACATCGGCTTCAACGAGACTTTGGCGCGTCGCATGTATGCCGGCAGCGATTTTCTGCTGATGCCATCGCGGTTCGAGCCGTGCGGCTTGAGCCAGATGTATGCCCAGCGGTTCGGCTCGCTTCCCATCGCGCATAAAACAGGCGGATTGGCCGACACGATCGAGGACGACGTGACCGGCTTTTTGTTCAACGAACCGTCCACCGGCAATTTGCGGCACACCATCAGGCGCGCCATTCACGCCTTTGACGGCAAGCGGGTGCTGGCCCGCATGAAAGACGCGGCCATGCGTCGCCCGTCCGGATGGGCGAACGCCGCACACGGCTATAGGACCGTTTATGACAAAACCGTGATGGCAGCCCCCTAAGGCAAGTTGCGCGCGCGGTATCGTCCAAGGACGGCGACGATGGTTCACGTCACACTTGGTGGAAATGGCGGTCAGCCGCAGAGAGCCGATACTGGCACCCGATTTTTGGGCCACACACTTAATATGATTCGACGCTGACAGAGCAACCCTCCATTTTTACAACTCCAACAGCAGATAAATTGACAAAATTGACCGAAACCAAAAAAGCACGCGGGGTTGTGTGTCGACCTGGACCACATGTTCAAATAAAATTTTAGCGCGCTATGACGGTTGACTGTACGAACAGGCGTCTATGATGTTGGGCGATCAGCCGCATTCCACTACAATGAGACCACTGCCATACAGTGACCGTGGCCATTGCAAATGTGAGCCATAGCTTGAACTCATGCCTGCTTCGGTGAAAGGAACGGACAATGCTGATCGTTGGATGGCTCGTCTTGGGGCTTATCGCCGGCATTATTGCAAGCAGAACGGTCAGGGAATCTGGCGAAGGCATCCTTCTGCACGTTGTTTTGGGAATTGTGGGGGCAGTTGCCTGAGCTGCTGCCGGTTTCGCGGACACCTTGTTTAGGTGTTTTGATGAGAACGGA
>JBBART010000015.1:0-116019 GCA_040399685.1 Acetobacteraceae bacterium | reverse complement strand
GCAACCAGCCCTGCTCGGCAGCGACGTTGCTACACCACGGGGCGGGACATGATCGGCTGGTACGCTGCATCAATCGGCGAACAACACTGATACTGTTGCCCGGGCCATCCAGGCTGGCGTTGGGGAGGCATCATCTGCGGTGGACAATGTTGCCGCTGCGGCCGAGGAACTGGCGGCGTCGATCGGGCAGACGGCTGTTCGTATGAACGACGCTGCGCATTCGGTTGCGCGCACCGCCGATGGTGCGCATAAATCGGCCACGCAGATGGATGAATTGGCGGTGGCGGCTGAAGGGATTGGCACGGTCATCAACCTGATCGATACAATCGCGGCTCAAACCAATCTCCTGGCGCTCAACGCCACGATTGAGGCGGCGCGGGCGGGGGAGGCCGGGCGAGGGTTCGCCGTCGTCGCGAACGAAGTCAAGAATCTGGCCGCACAGACAGCTGCGGCCACGCGGCAGATCAGCCAGCAGATCAGCGGCATTCAAGGGCGGACTCAAAATGCGGCTGGTCACATCCGGGCGATGGCGACCGACGTGGAACTGATCTCCACCATTACCGCCTCTATTGCCGGCGATGTGGCGGAGCAGAAGGCCGCTACGACAGAAATAGCCCGCAGTATCGCTATCGCAGCGAAGGGAACACAGTCCGCCTCCCATGGCACCGTTTCTGTCGGGGAAGCCATTGCCGGGACGCGAGAGCATTCAAACGCTCTGCTCCTCGCGGCGGGCCATATGGCAACCGATCTGGTGGTATTGGATTCAGGCTTGCGGCGCTTCCTGACAGATATGCGCCGCGTGGCGTGAGTTAACGCAGGCCACGCTGACGGTTGATGGCCAATTCCTGAGGGGTCAGGCGGAATCCTACGTAAATTTTGTAAGCAGCGGCAGATTTTTGTGCGGACACGGGAAACTGAAAGTCCACCTCATTGCTCGATATATCGACGCGGTCGACGTTGGATGGAAAGGTGGTGGCGAACTGGTAGTCCTGTTGGTCCACGATACGCTCGCCGTCCATCACGGTCAGGACGTAGCCCACAGACGCCTGTCGGCTGGTGGCGGCAGCGCCCCTGGACAGGCTTGCCTTCACCTGCAGGGTGGTCTTGACGACATTCTTGACGCTGCGGGTGCACTGTGCTGGAACCGCCGTAATCCGGGCATCAAGCATCAGATCAGTGATATCGCGGCTCTCGCCCCGATAGCGGGTGAGATCGGCGGCGTCGTCCAGCAATGCCAGGCTGGGGCAGACTGGCGGGAACTTCTCCTCGCTGCCCAGGCCGCATCCGGCGAGGGAGGCGAGTGTGGCCAGAAGGGCTGCGGAACGGAGGTGCTTGGTCATCGTGAGTTCGCGATCATGTTGGAAAAGCTGCCGCATTGTGCGGCGAGCGCGGTCTGCGCGCAAATCGCGTGACGTGAGGCCGCAAGATGTTCACATTGCGCCGCCTCCCCATACCGGATCCGCAGCGCGCATGGCCGTCTACACCGAAGTCTCCGACGAAGCGCTGGCAGCGCACCTCACCCTCTATGATATCGGCGCAATCGTGGCGTTTCGCGGTATCGCCGAGGGGGTTGAGAACAGTAATTTCTCGCTTCGCACCACGGCGGGCGATTTTATCCTGACGCTGTATGAAAAGCGCGTCGATGTTTCCGAGCTGCCCTGGTTTTTGGGGCTGATGGAGCATCTGGCGAGCCGTGGCCTGAACTGTCCGCAGCCGGTGCGGGCGCGGGATGGTCAATCACTGCATACGCTGTGCGGCCGTGCTGCCTCGATCACCACGTTCCTGCCGGGCGTGTGGCCGCGCCGGGTGCGCGTTGAGCATTGCGCCCCGCTGGGCGCGGCCGTGGCGGCGCTTCACCAGGCGGGGGGCGATTATGCGCCAACGCGTGCGAATGCTTTGGGCCCGCAAGGGTGGGCACCGCTTCTGGAGCGGTGTCTTGATGGTGCCGACAGTGTGCAAGAGGGATTGGGCGATGAGCTTTCGCAGGCTTTGCCGCGGATTCTGGCCGCGTGGCCCCAGGGGCTGCCGGTGGGCCATATTCATGCTGACCTGTTTCCCGACAACGTGTTTTTCCTTGATGGCGAGCTTTCGGGGCTGATCGATTTTTACTTCGCCGCCACCGATGTGCTTGCTTACGATCTCGCGGTTTGCCTCAACGCCTGGTGTTTCGAAGCGGACGGCTCTTTCAATGTCACCAAAGGTCAGGCCTTGCTGGGCGCCTACAACGCCGCACGCGTGTTGACGCCAGAAGAGCGGGCGGCACTACCGGTTCTGTGTCAGGGCGCGGCCATCCGCTTTGCCCTCACGCGGCTTTATGATTGGGTAAACACCCCGCCCGGCGCGCTGGTCACGCGGAAAAACCCGATGGATTATGTGCGGCGCCTTCGTTTTCATCTCCAAGCCAAGGATGCGGCCGATTATGGACTCTGACACCACGCTTCCGCCGCCAAGCACGGCTGCTGCTGCCGACTTCGTGGAAATCTGGACCGATGGCGGCTGTAAGCCAAACCCAGGCCCTGGTGGATGGTCCGCTATCTTGCGCTTCAAGGGCGCCGAACGTGAACTGAGCGGCGGTGCGGAGGCCACCACCAACAATCGCATGGAGTTGACTGCGGCGGCGGAAGCCTTGGAGACATTGAAGCGCCCCTGCCGCGTGGTGCTGAATACCGACAGCGAATACCTGCGTAACGGCATCACCCGCTGGCATGCGGGGTGGGTGCGCAAAGGCTGGAAGAATGCCAGCGGCGATCCTGTGGCCAATATGGATCTATGGCGGCGGATCCTCGATGCCGCAAAGCCGCATGAGGTGGAGTGGCGCTGGGTGCGCGGGCATTCAGGCGACCCGATGAACGAACGCGCTGATGTTCTGGCCACGCAGGCCCGAAGCCCGTTCATGCGGTCGTGATCCAGCCTGCTTGTCCTGCAGCAGGTGGACTAAAATGAAGCGTTCCAGCCGGACGGTGTTGCCAGTGGTGGTGGGCGTGATGGCGATGTCGCTGTCCGCTTGTCAGGCGCGTGCTGCCTATCAAACATGCGGCGAGCGCTTTATCGGCAGCGATGTTGTGCGATGCCCGGATGGCTCGGTTCCCCGTTACAATCCGGGCGCTCCTCCGGTCTCTGGTGGGGCTGTCACGTCGCAGCCAGGCAACGGCGCTCGGTTGGGCGTTGCCGCACAAGATGCTGTTTATGGCATTTGGCATACAACCCGGCCGGGGATCAGCTATCCGTCCGCGATCGATGTTCCGGGGGCGTATTTGCTGGTGGCGCGGGCTGGGTTGGCGGCGGGTGATTTGACGATCAGCCCGAATGGAACCTATGTCTGGAATTCCTATACCGGAACGTCTGGGCGATGGATTAAGGGCGATGACGTGTCGCCTGTGGTACTGATCGACGATACGCACCATATGCGGTGGAAGGTGGGCCTCGCAGGGGGGGTGTTGCTGATCGGCGGAGGTGGCCAGGTCTATTCAGGCCGACGATAACTCTCGATTTGTTTACCCCAAATTCACGAATTTTATGGAAAATGAGATTGGAATCGAAATTGGAGATATTTGATGTTTTCCAGGACTTTTGGTCATGATTTTCAGAATGATGTGATTCTGTCTGGGGAGACGGACGCGTTCGGGCTGCCCGTCTCGGATATCGACCCATCGGCTGCGTTTTCGACGTCTGCGGCAGCGGTTGCGATCAAGACCGTTGTACTTCCCAAGACGGCGCTGTTCCTGCAGGAGGCTGGTGATACAACGGCGATCTGCGTCAACGATCTCCACCAAGGCCAGATCGGCGATTGTTTCCTGGTCGCCGCCGTTGGCGAGTTGGCACTGTTTCATGCGAGCGCCATCAGCAACGCCATTCATGTGAACAGCAACGGCACCGAGACCGTCACGCTTTACACCGATTTGAAGGGCCATGTTGCCGGCTATGGCGTCACGGCGTTCAAGGCGGTTTCGATCACGATCGACAACACTTTCCTCAGCACCGGCATCAACAATGGCGCCACGCAGGATATGGTGAACGGCCAGAAGGAAATTTGGCCGCAGGTTTTGGAAAAAGCGATCGCAACGCTGGATGGCGGTTACGGGGCGATCTCCAACGGTGGCAACCCGATGATTGTGATGCAGGAACTGACCGGGCATACGGCCACCTTCATGTCGCCGGCGCAGGTGACTGTGCAGAAGCTGCAGGCCGCTATTGCCGCGGGCGATCTGATCACGATGGATACCGGCAGCGGGGCGTTGCCGTATAATCTGGTGAACAGCCACGCCTATATGTTCGAAAAGCTTGTTATCACCGCCGGAGTTGCATCCGTGCAGTTGGGCAACCCTTGGGGCTTCAACCAGCCGGCGATGGTCCCGGTGTCGCAATTGTCGCGCGCATTCGTGGAAGTGGATTTTGGACACTTCGCCTAAGACATAAAAAGGGCGGCATCGAAATGCCGCCCTTTTTGTTGATGCGCCGGTGAGGCTACTCCGCCGTTTCCGGCTCACGCTCGGTGTCATCGGCTTCTGATTTCGCCGCCGGCTGGTTGTTGGCTTCGATCACCTCGAAATCCAACGCCTTGTCCTTCAGCGTCACCTTCACTGAACCACCCTTGGTCAGGCGGCCGAACAGCAATTCTTCGGCCAGTGGCTTCTTGATGTATTCCTGGATGACACGCGCCAGGGGGCGAGCGCCGTACAGGCGGTCATAGCCACGTTCGGCCAGCCATTCCTTGGCGCCGGACGACAGTTCGATTGTCACGTTGCGGTCGGCCAGCTGGGCCTCCAGCTGCATGACGAACTTCTCCACCACACGGCCAACCACATCCTGGGTGAGAGCCGCGAACGGGATGACCGCATCCAGGCGGTTGCGGAATTCCGGGGTGAACATGCGCTTGATGGCATCGTCATCCTCGCCAAGTCGGCCTTCCCGGCCGAAGCCGATTGCCTCCTTGGCCATGTCCGCAGCGCCAGCGTTCGTGGTCATGATCAGAATCACGTTGCGGAAATCGACCGTTTTCGCGTTGTGATCGGTCAGTTTGCCGTGGTCCATCACCTGCAACAGGATGTTGTAGAGATCCTGATGCGCCTTCTCGATCTCATCGAGCAGCAGCACGCAATGCGGGTGCTGGTCGATGGCGTCGGTCAGCATGCCGCCCTGGTCGAAGCCAACATAGCCCGGTGGTGCGCCGATGAGGCGGCTGACGGAGTGGCGTTCCATGTATTCGGACATATCGAACCGAACCAGTTCAATGCCGAGGGTGCTCGCGAGCTGGCGGGCCACTTCGGTTTTGCCGACGCCGGTCGGGCCGGAGAACAGGTAGTTGCCGATCGGCTTTTCAGGTTCGCGCAGTCCGGCGCGAGACAGCTTGATCGCGGCCGATAGGGCCTCGATCGCGCGATCCTGGCCGAACACCATGGATTTTAGGTCGCGGTCCAGATTGCGCAGCGTTTCCTTGTCGTCAGCCGAGACCGATTTGGGGGGAATGCGGGCGATCTTGGCCACGATTTCTTCCACGTCGCGCAACGTGACCGTCTTGCGGCGTTTGCCTTCTGGCTGGAGCATCCGCGAGGCGCCGACTTCGTCGATCACGTCGATCGCCTTGTCCGGCAGCTTGCGGTCGTGGATGTATTTTGCCGACAGCTCCACGGCAGCGCGGATCGATTCTTCGGTGTAGCGAACCTTGTGGTGCTTTTCGTAGTTTGTCTTGAGGCCGCGCAGGATCTTGATCGTGTCCTCGATCGAGGGCTCGTTCACGTCGATCTTCTGGAATCGCCGCACCAAGGCGCGGTCTTTTTCGAAGTAGGTGCGGAATTCCTTGTACGTTGTGCTGCCGATGCAGCGCAGCGTGCCGGCCGCGAGGGCTGGCTTCAGAAGGTTGGAGGCGTCCATCGCGCCGCCGGATGTGGCGCCGGCGCCGATGACGGTGTGGATCTCGTCGATGAACAGCACCGCATTGGGCTGTGCTTCCAGTTCAGTGACGACAGCCTTCAGCCGTTCCTCGAAATCACCGCGGTAGCGGGTGCCTGCCAGGAGGGCGCCCATGTCCAGCGAGAAGATCGTGGACTTGGCCAGCACTTCCGGCACGTCGCCCTCGACGATCCGCTTGGCCAGGCCCTCGGCGATGGCGGTTTTGCCGACACCGGGATCGCCTACGTAAAGCGGGTTGTTCTTGGTGCGACGGCACAGGATCTGGATCGTGCGTTCGATTTCCGAATCGCGGCCGATCAATGGATCGATCTTGCCGGCCATCGCCTTTTTGTTGAGGTTGACGCAGTAATTCGACAATGCGTCCTGACCGCGTTTGGCGGTTTTTTCCTCACGCTCGGTTTCAGGCTGGCCTTCGCCGGCCTGGTTGGTACCTTGCGCCGGGCGCGTGGTGCTGCGGCCGGGGGCTTTGGCGATGCCATGGCTGATGAAGTTCACGGCGTCCAGGCGCGTCATGTCCTGGGCTTGCAGGAAATACACGGCGTGGCTCTCGCGCTCGCTGAACAAGGCGACGAGCACGTTCGCGCCCGACACTTCTTCCTTGCCCGAGGATTGCACGTGAATGGCCGCGCGCTGGACCACACGCTGGAATCCGGCGGTGGGCTTCGGGTCGCCTGGGCGGTCGGTGGCGAGGCCCGAGAGTTCCTTGTCGAGGAACTCGGTCAGGTCTGCGCGGAGTTTGTCCAAATCAACGCCACAGGCGCGCAGCACGGTTGCGGCGTCTGTGTCATCGGTGAGGCCGAGCAACAAATGCTCAAGGGTTGCATATTCGTGACGGCGCTCACTGGCGAGCGACAGGGCACGGTGGAGCGTCTGTTCAAGATTACGGGAGAGCATGGGATCGAACGCTCCTGGCGAGCAGCCAAAAAAATTGTCAGACGAGATACATGGTGCGGATCAGGCAAGCTTGTATGGGCAAGAGGCATTTTGTGTCGCAGTGCAGCGGCGCGCCTGCCGAGATACCGGGCTTCTCGGCCGGGATGTCAGGTTTAACGAAGCTGACACATCATTCTTCCCCGGTTTTCTGGCGGACGCACGACCTATTTCCGCTTCAAAGAGTTAAAAAGCCGATACCGACTTCGAAAGCCGGGCGGGTGGCGGGGTTGAAAGCCTGCCGTGCCGCCATTTCATACAGAAGCATGACTATGGTGAATGAGCGTCGCCAATGCCTCATCCACCCGGACGATTTCCGAGTGCGTCAGGCGCAGGCCCAGTTTGCTGCGGCGCCAGACAACGTCCGCAGCCGTCATCGCCCATTCCGCATTGGCCAGATAGCGAAGCTCGGCGGTGGTGAGGTCGGCGCCGAACAGTTCGCCGAGGTCGGCCAATGACTGCGCGCCCTCCAGAATTTGTGATGCCCTGGTGCCGTAGGCACGGACGAGGCGTGTGGCGGTTGGGCGGGCGAGCCAGGGATGCGTGGCGCACATCGTGTCGACCAGGGCGGCAAATCCCTGACGGGGGAAATCTCCGCCAGGAAGGGGGGCGGTCGCGGTCCAGCCTGCGGCTTCACCTTGAGGCTGGGGCAGATGCGGGGCGAGCTTTTCCAGCGCGGCCTCGGCCAGGCGGCGATAGGTGGTGATTTTGCCGCCGAACACGCTGAGCAAGGCTGGTTGGCTCTCTGGCGCATCCAGTGTCAGCACATAGTCGCGCGTGGCCTCCTGGGCGGCGCTGACGCCATCGTCATACAGGGGGCGCACGCCGGAATAGGTCCACACCACTTGCTCCGGTCGCACCGGCAGGCGGAAATAGGTGCTGGCGCCGTCGCAGAGATATTTGATCTCGGCGCCGCTCGCGTGGGCTTCTGCTGGGTCGCCGTGGTAATCGAGATCGGTGGTTCCGATCAGGGTGAAATCCCGTTCATAGGGAATGGCGAAGAAGATCCGGTTGTCGGCATTCTGGAAAATGTAGCAGCGGTCATGGTCGTACAGCTTCGGCACCACGATGTGGCTGCCTTGCACCATGCGAACCTGTTCCTGGGTGTTGGCCCGCACAACCTGCCCCAGCACGCGCGCCACCCACGGGCCTGCGGCGTTCACCAGGGCGCGGGCGCGCACGGTGCGGTGTGTGCCATCCTGCTGGCGCAGCACCACCGACCACAGCCCGTCCTCACGCGTGGCGGACACGCAATCGGTGCGGGGGGCGATTTCGGCCCCGCGCTCGGCGGCATCGCGTGCGTTCAACACAACCAGTCGTGAATCCTCCACCCAACAATCCGAATATTCGAACCCTTTGGTAAATTCCGACTTCAGAATTCCGTCATCAAGGCGTCGGGTGATGGTGGCTGGCAGCAATTTGCGGCCGCCAATGTGGTCGTACAGAAACAATCCCAGCCGGAGCAGCCAGGCGGGACGCAAGCCCTTGTGATGCGGCAGCACGAAACGCAGGGGCCAGATGATGTGCGGCGCGATGCCCCACAGGACCTCGCGCTCTTGCAGCGCCTCGCGCACCAGGCGGAATTTGTAATGTTCGAGGTAGCGCAGGCCGCCATGCACCAGCTTTGTGGAGGCCGACGAGGTTGCGCCGCCCAAATCCGTGCGCTCGCACAGCGCCACGGACCAGCCGCGGCCCACGGCATCACGGGCGATTCCGCACCCGTTGATACCACCGCCGATTACCGCCAGGTCAAAAATACGGTCGTTCATGCTGGCATCTCCCTGATCGTATCCTAGGCAATTTTCGGCAGGGCTGGAAGCAGGTCGCACACATCCGGGATCATGGTCAGCCGGGCGTTTTGGCCCCGTTCCGCCACCAGGCAGCCGCCCGGCGGCACCGCGTGCCAGTCGCTGGCCCGATCGTCAATCGGCTCTGAGACCACCACCAGGCCGTATTCATCCTCGCGCCAATACAAGGTTGGGGGGCGTTTGTCGGATGACCAGCGGAAGGCCCAGAGCCGTTCGCCGTCGCTGAGTGCTGCGGTGAAGCGCAGCGGTTCGGTGATGCCGGCGGCGCGCATCAGGTCCAGGATGGCGGCCAGGGTGCGGCTGATGGCGGTTGGAGGATCTTCCTCCAGGCCGGCTGCCATGGCGCAGAGCAGAATGGCTTCGCTGTCGGTGGTGCCGTGGCGGAGGTTATAGAGCGAATCAGGGATCATGTGTTCCACCTTGCGGCGAACCTGCGCCCAACCGCCCACCTGGCCGTTGTGCATGAACAGCCATTTGCCGGCCACGAACGGGTGGCAGTTGGCGCGTGTGGAGGCGGTGCCGGTGGCGGCGCGCACATGGGCGAAAAACAGGCCCGCCCGCACCTGGGCGCAGATCGAGCGCAGGTTTTCGTCAGACCAGGCCGGATGCACTTCCCGATACAGGCCGGGATAGATGTGTTCTCCGTACCAGCCGATGCCGAATCCGTCGCCGTTGGTTTCGGTTTTGGCTTCCGTTGCGTGCATCGATTGATGAATCAACGAATGCGCGGGTGCTGCGACCAGTGCTTCCAACAGCAGCGGCGCGCCGCGATAGGCTAGAAAACGGCACATATGCAATCCTTGCGCGGAGTGGTGTTGCTGCCACTCATCTGCCCAGACATTGACATAATTGCGGCGGGGCCGGATACCGCCGGTCCTGTCTTACGGATCCGTCTGTCATGGCTGTTCATGCGTTTATTTTTCCAGGCCAGGGTAGCCAAATTGTCGGTATGGGCCGGGATCTTGCTGCTGCGTTTGCGGCTGCTCGCGAGGTTTTCGAGGAAGTCGACGAAACGCTTGGCCAGAAGCTGTCCAAGATGATGTTCGAAGGCCCGTTGGAAGACCTGACGCGCACCGAGAACACACAGCCGGCGTTGATGACCCATTCCATGGCCGTGCTGCGTGTGCTTGAGCGGGAAGGCGGCTTCGCGCTTGCCGATCGGGCCACGCTGGTGGCCGGGCATTCGCTGGGGGAATACACGGCCCTTGCCGCTGCCGGCAGCTTCAGTGTCGGCCAGGCCGCGAAGTTGCTGCGCCTGCGCGGCGTTGCCATGCAAAAGGCCGTGCCCGCCGGTGAAGGCGCCATGGCGGCCTTGCTGGGGGCCGAGATGGAACTGGCGCTGCTGATCTGCGCCGAGGCCACGCTGGGCGACGAACTTGTGCAGGCCGCCAACGACAATGGCGGTGGCCAGGTTGTGATTTCCGGCCACAAGGCCGCCGTGGAACGCGCCATCGAGATTGCCAAGACCCGTGGTGTGAAGCGCGCCATGTTGCTGCCGGTGTCGGCGCCTTTCCATTGCGCCTTGATGGCCCCGGCGGCCGTGGCAATGGAAGATGCGCTCGGCAACACACCGCCGCTGCCGCCGATGGTGCCGCTGGTGGCCAACGTGACGGCCGCGAAGGTGGTTGAGCCGGCCGAGATTTCCCGCCTGCTGGTGGCGCAGGTGACCGCCACCGTGCGCTGGCGCGAGAGCGTGCTGGCGATGGTGGCCATGGGCGTGGACAGCTTTATTGAAGTCGGCGCCGGCCGCGTGTTGAGCGGCTTGATCCGCCGCATCGCGCCGGACGTCTCAACCGCCTCGGTCGGCACGCCGGCCGAGATCGAAGCGCTGCTGAAAACGTTTTGAAGGGCCTGACGATGTTCAAATTGGACGGCAAGACCGCTCTGGTCACCGGCGCCTCGGGCGGCATCGGCGCTGCGATTGCGCGCACGCTGCATGCGCAGGGCGCTGTTGTGGTGTTGTCCGGCACGCGCCGCGACGCTTTGGAGGCCTTGGCCGCTGAATTGGGCGATCGTGCGCATGTCTGCCCTGCGGATCTGCGGGAGCCAGGTGCGGCCGATGCGCTGGTTGCCGCTGCCGAGGCTGCTGGTGGCCCGCTGTCCATCCTGGTGAACAATGCCGGGCTGACGCGCGACATGCTGGCGTTGCGGATGAAGGACGAGGATTGGCAGACGGTGATCGACGTCGATCTCAGTGCGCCGTTCCGGCTTTCGCGCGCGGCCCTCAAGGGCATGCTGCGCCGCAGGGCCGGGCGGATTATCGGGATTGGTTCTATCGTGGGCGCCACCGGCAACCCGGGGCAGGCCAATTACGCCGCGGCCAAGGCCGGTTTGGTGGGCATGACCAAGGCGCTGGCGCAGGAAGTCGGCTCGCGCGGCATTACCGTGAACATGGTGGCTCCCGGCTTCATCGACACACCGATGACCGAGGCGTTGACCGACGCGCAGAAGACCAAATTGTCCGATTCCATTCCGTTGGGTCGCTTGGGCCAGCCTGCCGACATCGCTGCCGCCGTGCTGTATCTGGCCAGCGACGAGGCCGGTTGGGTGACCGGTGCGACGTTGCACGTCAACGGTGGGATGGCGATGCTCTAGGCAGCGCAACACTCGGAAACAATCCGCGTTTGGCTGCGCGATTGGCGAGTGTGACACATTCGTGCTAATCGCCCCCGACTTCGTCCGGGATGGGCGGTGGCTCAAGAAGGGTCGAGTCGCAAGCGGGCTAAAACCGCGGGCGCAGGACGTCAGTAACAGAACCGGCAAGCAGGAGTTTGAGTGAACATGAGCGATATCGGTGACCGCGTTAAGAAGATCGTCGTCGAGCATCTCGGCGTGGAAGAGGCGAAAGTGACCCCCGAGGCGTCGTTCATCGACGATTTGGGCGCGGACAGCCTCGACACGGTTGAACTCGTGATGGCTTTCGAAGAAGCCTTCAGCGTCGAGATCCCCGAAGACGCCGCCGAGAAGATCGGCACCGTCAAGGACGCGATCGACTACATCGAGAAGCAGAAAGCGGCGTAAGCGGCTGATACGAAGAAAATAGTTAAGGATGGCGCAGATGCGGCGTGTTGTCGTCACCGGGATGGGCATCGCATGCCCGCTCGGCACCGGAGTAAGCCATGTCTGGCAGCGTTTGCTGCGAGGCGATTCAGGCATCGGCGCCATCCAGTCTTTTGATACAACGGATCTGACGGCAAAAATTGCCGGCCAGATTCCATCCGGTCCGCGCGCTGAGGGCGGGCTGGATTTGTCGGAATGGATTCCGACCAAAGACATGAAGAAGATGGATCGCTTCATCCAGTTCGCGATGGTCGCAGCCACCGAGGCTGTTGAGAACAGCGGCTGGAAGCCTGAGACCGAGGACGAACGGTACAACACCGGCGTCATGATCGGCTCGGGCATCGGTGGGCTTGAAACCATCTATGAAGCGTCGATCCTGCTGCACGAAGGCAAGATCCGCCGTTTGTCGCCGTTCTTTATTCCGTCCGCGCTCATCAACCTGGCCTCCGGTCATGTGTCGATCAAATACGGTTTCAAAGGCCCCAACCATTCCGTTGTCACCGCGTGCGCCACCGGCGTGCATGCGATTGGCGACGCGGCCCGCCTGATCATGTTCGGCGATGCCGACGTGATGGTGGCAGGTGGTGCTGAATCAGCGGTTAACAAAATTGGTATTGCCGGCTTCTGCGCCTCACGCGCGCTGTCGACGTCGTTCAACGACGATCCCACCAAGGCCTCGCGCCCGTGGGACCGGGACCGGGACGGCTTCGTGATGGGCGAGGGCGCCGGCGTGGTGGTGCTGGAAGAATACGAGCACGCCAAGCGCCGCGGTGCGACCATCTATGCCGAAATCGGTGGTTACGGCCTGTCCGGTGACGCGCATCACATCACGGCGCCGGCCGAGGGCCATGACGGGGCGTTTCGCGCCATGAAGGCCGCGTTCCGCAACGGCCGGATGAACGTGGAGGACGTGCAATACGTCAACGCGCACGGCACATCGACCCCGATGGGCGACGATCTGGAACTTTCGGCGGTGGAGCGCTTCTTTGGCGATCACGGCAAGAAGATTGCCATGTCGTCCACCAAATCGGCCACCGGGCATCTGCTGGGTGCGGCCGGTGCAATCGAGGCGGTGTTCTCCATTATGGCCATCCGCGACCAGGTGGCGCCGCCGACGCTCAATCTCGACAATCCTTCGCGTGAGAGTGTGATCGACCGGGTGGCGCACGAGGCGCAGCCGCGCGAGATCAACGCCGTGCTGTCCAACAGCTTTGGCTTTGGCGGCACCAATGCGTCGATCCTGTTCAAGAAGTTTGCCTGATCCAGGCAGAGTCTGACGATGTATCGTCTGTTGCGGGCCGTCGCGGTGTTTGTGGTGCTGGCAGCGATCGCCATTGGTGGATCGGTGCTGGCCATCGCCCGTTACAACGCGCCCGGTCCGCTGGCCACCACCCGCATTCTGAACGTGCCGCATGGCACGCTCTCGGTGGTGGGCGATGCGCTGACCGAGGCGGGCGTGGCGCACGATACGCTGACCTTTCGAATCGCGGCGTTCGTCACCTCCGGCAAAGGCCCGTTGCGGGCCGGTGAATTCACCTTTCCCGAACATGCGAGCCTGTTCGCCACGCTGACGATTTTGCGGAGTGGCAGGCCGGTTCAGCACAAGCTGACCATCCCTGAGGGCCTTACGGCGGCCCAGATCGCCCAGTTGCTCGACCGTGCCGTGGCGCTGGACGGCGATACGCCGGTGCCGAACGAGGGCGAGATGATGCCCGAGACCTACGCCTATACGTATGGCACGGCGCGCACGGCCATCGTCGATCATGCCCGGGCCGCGATGAGCCGCAATCTGGCCCAGGTATGGGCGGCGCGGGATCCGAAGCTGCTGCTGGCCACGCCGCAGGATCTGGTCACCCTGGCCAGCATTGTGGAGCGCGAGACCTCGCGGCCAGAGGAGCGTGCCCATGTGGCGGCGGTGTTCCTCAATCGGCTGAAGCGCGGCATGAAGCTGCAATCCGACCCCACGACGGCCTATGCCGCGAGCGGTGGCCTGACCAACAATGATCGTGGTCTGACCCGGGTCGATCTGGACGCGGCCAACCCCTACAATACCTATTTCGCTCCGGGTCTGCCGCCTGGCCCGATTGCAAGTCCAGGGCTGGCTGCCATGCAGGCCGTTGCGAAGCCGCAGGCCTCGGATGATCTTTATTTCGTGGCCGACGGCGCTGGCGGCCATCTGTTCGCCAGCACCCTGGACGAGCACAACCGCAACGTCGCCCTGTGGCGTGCGGCCAACGCAAAGCCATAGCTTCATATCGTTTGCAGGTGAGCGAAGCGGTTCTTTTTTTGAAAAAAAGAACCAAAAAACTTTGTGAATTCAGAAGCGCGGCGCGTTATCTGCCGTGCCACGCGTGGAAACGAATGAAAGTCTTTTTGCTTCTTTTTCTTCAGAAAAAGAAGATTTCCCTGTTCTGATGATTGCCTGGCAATTCAATCCACAACGATATTGCCCGAGCGGGCCCGCTTACTGCGGCGGATTGACGCCGTCCTTGCCGACGGTGATGCGGTTGGCGGTGTAGGCGCCCTCGGCGGTTTTGGTGACCGTGAGGTAGACCGCCGCCCCTGGCGTCAGGTCGTCGCGGCTGGCGGGGATGCTGCTGAGGATGGGGGCTTCCGGTGGCACCACGATCTCGATGGGCGTGCCCTTGTAGACCATCGTCAGTTTGCGGCCGGACGTGGCCTGCACCACGGATGTGACAGTAGCGTTGGTCATGCTGGTGCCGGGGCCGAGATCCCAGTCGTAATGGCCTTCGCCGGTGCCACGGGCGGATTCCGGGAATACCAGCACATAGACGGATTTCAGCGTGCCGTCATCGGCCGGTCCGGCGACGGTGGCCACGAAGCTGTTGGGGGCGATGTCGTTGATGCTCAGGCGCTTCAGGGCGGTTGGCTTGAAGCCGTCTGGCAATGCGATGCTCACGGTGGGCCCGTCACGGGTGACGACGGAGAGCGTGGCGCCGTTGAGGGAGGCCACGGTGCCGCGAATGCGGGCTGGTGGCGTGGGGGGCGTCTGGGCCGCGGCAGAGCCTGCGGTGATGAGGATGGCCAGGCCCGCGAGCATGCAACTGCGGCGTGAATTTTTCATGTGTCCCCCGTTTCAGATGCTTTTCGTTTCATATAGGGCAAAATAGTCCCAGTGCCAGAAGGGGCGGCGATTTCCGTCAGGTGCGCGCCAGGATATCCACGATTTTGTCAGCCAACTGGCCCATGACGACGCTCATGGCGGCCACATGGGGTTGGGTGCCGGGCGCGGCGATCGGTGTTGCGAGGCGCACGGTGCGCGCGATGGCGGGTTTGCCCTCGGGCCTTACGGCGATTTGCGCCAGCAGCACCATGGTGCTGCCGTTCTCGGCATCCAGCCGCTGGATGTCGATTTCCAGCACAATGTCGGGGCGGGTGGAGATGGCGCCCGATTCGGCGAACACCGATGCGTCTGGCAGGCGTTGGACGAGGTTTTCCGTCAGCACCCGGTCCAGCATCCGGCTCAGAGGTTCGCCCCAGCGATCGCCATCGGTGAGTTGCAGGCGGAAATCGGTGGTGCCGCGCACGATTTCCGGGCGGTCGAGATAGCCGGCCAGCCCGATGCGGCGCAGTTCGACGCCGACTTTGCGCGTGGTCTGGACGGCGCCTTGTTGGGCGGCGAGGGTGTAGAGCACCGTTGGCGGCGATGTGCCGCAGGCGGACAGCGTGAACAGGCCCAGCGCCATCAGCGGCAGCAGGCGGCGGCGAGGGGTCATCGTTCGGAGGACTTTCCGCTGCGGCCCTGGATGAGGGCCTCGGGGTGTTGATTGATGTAGTCCGCCAGCAGACGCACCGAGCGCGCGGTGTCGCTGAGTTGCACGAGCAGGCGCTCCACGTCGCGCTTGACCTGCGAGCTGCCGAAATACGACGACTCCGCCGAGCCGACCAGCTTGGCGGTTTTGTCGAGCGTGGCTTGCAGGCTTTGCGCCATCTCCGGCAGGTTTTTGAGCAGCGGCGTGGCGCCGGTATCGAGCTTGCGCACCAGATCGCGGGTGCTGGCGAGGGTGGTGGCGAGGGATTGCATGCTTTGCTTCAGGTCGTTGCCATTGGCCACCGCACTGATGCCCTGCAACGTGGTTTGCAGATCCGCGCCGATCTGGTCGAACGGAATGCGCGACAGTTTCTGCGTCAGGTCCGTCAGATTGGCGGTCAGGCTGTCCAGCCCGCCGGACACGCCCGGCACATACATGGCACCGCTGGCGGTCAGGCTGGCCTCGGCCGGTTTCGCGCCGGGCACGTAGTCCATGCCGAGGAACAGCTGCCCGGTGAGGTAGTTGGCCGTGTGCAACTGCATGCGCACGCCACGGCGAACCATGGTCTGGGCGACGCTCAATGGCGAATCGGTGCCCATCCGGTCAGGCGGCATGATGCGTTCCGGCTGCACCTCGAACGCCACGTTCACATGCGCCGCGCCGTTTGACGGGTCGAACTCCAGCTTCACGCCGGTGACGGTGCCGATCTGGATGCCGAACACCTCCACCGGGGCACCCTCCGCCAGTCCGCGCACGGAGCCTTCGAATCGCGTTACGAACGGCAGACGCTGCCGGAAGCCGGCGGCCGACGCAGCGGATTCATCGCGATACAGGTGGAATTCGGCGCCTGGCGGGCTGAGATCGGTTTGCCTTGCGTCCGGATTGGTGTCGAACGAGATGCCGCCGGACAGCAGGGCCTGCAGGCTTTCCAGCCGCAATTGCACGCCGTTGGCGCCGAGATCCAGCCCGATGCCGGAGGTGTCCCAGAAATGGGTGCCCACGCGCACGAAGCGGTTGTATGGGTCGCGCACGAAGATGGTGACGGTGAAGCCGAGCCCGTCTGGCGCCAGTTCCCAGCGCAGCACTTCGCCCACGGCGATGTCGCGGTAGAGCACTGGCGAGCCGCTGGTGATTCCGCCGATCCGCCCGGCGCGCAAGGTGTAGCTCTGGCCCGGCTCGTCTGACCGGACGGCCGGCGGTTCTTCCAGCCCCTTGAATTCGCGCTTTGCCTCGGCCTCGCCGTGGGAGCCGCCGGGGTCCATCTCGATATAGGCACCGGACAGAAGGGTATCGAGGCCGGAGATGTTGCCCGCGTTCAACCGGGGCCGCACCACCCAGAAGCGGGCTTTTTCGGTCAGCTCCGCGGTGGCGGTGCGCTGCATCTTCACCTGGACGATCACGTGCGACAGATCGTCGCTCAATTGAATGGTGTCCACTGTGCCCAGATCCACCGCCTTGTGGCGCACCTTGGTGGTGCCGGCTTTCAGCCCGTCGGCCGTGCGGAAGGTGAGGGTGATGGTGGGGCCGCGCTGCGCGATGGCCTGATAGGCCAGGAATCCGGCCACCAGGACGGCCACGACCGGGATCAGCCAGATCAACTGGAAGCGCCGCACACGACGGGTGTCGGCCACGGGCTGGGATGGGTCGGTCATCGGCGGCTGGTGTCCTTGGAGGTCTCGGCGGCGTCCCACATCAGCCGGGGATCGAAGCTGTTGGCGGCCAGCATGGTGAGTATCACGACGGCGCAGAAGCACAGAACGCCCGGGCCGGGGGAGATGGTGGCGAGTGCGCCGAGTTGGACGATGGCGGTGAGGATCGAGATCATGAACACGTCGATCATCGACCAGCGGCCGACCATCTCCACAATCTTGTAAAGCTGGGTGCGCTGCGTCAGTTGGCCGCGCATGCGGCGTTGGGTGGTGATCAGCAGCACCGCCAGGCCGCCCAGCTTCAGCACCGGCACGGCGATGGAGGCTACGAACACCAACGCCGCCAGTGGCCACATGCCGGCGGCGCCGAGTTCCTCCACGCCGGCGAGGATGGTGCTGGGCGCACCCTGGCCGAAATGAATGACGGTCAGCACCGGGAGCAGGTTGGCTGGGATGTAGAGCACGGCGGCGGCAATCAGCAGTGCCCAGCTTCGATTCAGGCTGTCTGGCTTGCGGTGGTGCAGCGTGTCGCCGCAGCGCGGGCAGAGGCTTCCGCCGCCTGACACCTGGCCGCAGGCATCGCAGGCGATCCGTTTTCCGGTGGGTGGTGGGGCGCGCAGGGCCAGGTCTGGCGATTCCAATTTTTGCCACACCGCCTCATGGTCCAGCGCGGCATCGGCGGCGGCCATCAGCAGCATCAGCGCGCCCTGTGCATACACGCCGCCGCCGACATGCACAGGCGCCAGATCCTCCAGCTTGGTGTAGGCCACGAACACGCCCAGCAGGAACACCTCCACCATCGACCACGGGGTGAGAATTTCCACCCAACGGAACACCGCGGCGAGGTGGTGCCGTGCTGGGCGCTTCAGGCGCAGGCCCACCAGCACCCAGATCATCGCCAGCATCTTGGCCAGAGGAGCGAGCATGGTGGTGCCCAGCACCACCAGCGCCAGTTCCCACATGCCCTCCTGTTCCAGCGCCAGTGGCCCGGTGATGAGCATGGTTTGCCGGCCCTGGCCGAGATCGAGGTGCAGAAACGGCAGTGTGGCTGCCAGTGCGAACAGCATCACGCCGGTGCAGGCCAGCGCCAACGCCCGGCCGTCGGGGGCGGCTCGGCTTTGCCGCAACAGGCTGCCGCAGCGCGCACAGCAGGCGGCATGGCGGTGTTCGAGCACCGGCATGGTCTGGAGCAGGCCGCAGATGGCGCATTCGCGAAGGCGGGCGAGAGGTGGGAGCATAACCTTCCGGATGCGTCTGGATGGGGCGACAGGGCCAAGGGCGCTCAAAATAGGGGCGCTGGCAATGGGGGGCTCGGCACAGTTTCAACGGTGCCATGTGTTGTGTGTGTTGCAGCCGGAGGAATGTGGCGTTATGACCACCCTCGATGCCGTCCTAGCTCAGTTGGTAGAGCAATTGATTCGTAATCAATAGGTCGTCGGTTCGATTCCGGCGGACGGCACCATTTCCATATACAATTTGCTGATGTCGTTGAGGGTGCGCGCCGTGAGGAGCGTTTGGCTTTGCGCTCGGCCGGGCCGTGTCGCCATCAAGGCCCCTGGGCGAATTGTTATTTACAGGCGGCTGTCGTCAACTGTCACAGTGCCGAGGGCAGGGGGCTGACGCGTTCCTTGGCTGTCCGAGGTCATCGGGCGTGGCGGATTGAGCGCCGCGCCTGATTGATGAATTGCGTGATTTTGAGGTGACACCATGACCGATCTGCCTTCTCCCGCCCCCACGCGTCCGCTTTATGCGGGCGGACCGGACGTGTCCTCCGTTGGTTGGGGCATGTGGCGCTTTTCTGGCACCGATATCGTAGCCGCGCAGGCGCGGGTTGAGGCGGCGCTGGCCGCCGGTGTGACGCTGTTTGACACGGCGGATATCTATGGGCCGGACAATGGCGAAGCGTTCGGCGCGTCCGAGGCTCTGTTCGGGCGGGTGCTGAAGGCGGCGCCAGGTTTGCGTGAGCGGATTGTGATTGCGACCAAGGGCGGGATCGTGATCGGCACGCCTTATGATTCGTCGCCCAGCTATCTTGCTTCGGCCATCGATGCGTCGTTGACCCGGATGGGCGTGGAGCACGTGGCGCTGTGGCAGATCCATCGCCGTGATCTGCTGACCCATCCGTCCGAAGTGGCGCGGGCTTTGGATGCCGCTCGGATGGCCGGCAAAATTGGCGCGGTGGGGGTGTCCAATCACGCGCCCGGCGAGGTGGAGGCGCTGCAGGCGTTCCTGCCGGTGCCGGTGGTGAGCACGCAGCCGGAGTTTTCGCCGCTTGCCATCGGGCCATTGAGCGATGGCGTGCTGGACCAGGCGATGGCCAAGGGCATGGCGGTGCTGGCGTGGTCGCCGTTGGGCGGCGGCCGGTTGGGCGCGCCGACCGAGGGGCGGGCGCTGGCGGTGGCGCAGGCGCTGGATGTGGTGGCCGTCAAATACGGCGTGTCCCGCGCCGCTGCCGCCTATAGCTGGACCATGACCCATCCCGCCCGGCCGATTCCGCTGGTGGGCACGCAGACGCTGTCGCGAATCGCGGAGATCCCGGACAGCTACAAGCCGCGTTGGAGCCGGGCTGACTGGTATGCCGTGTTGACCGCTTCGCGTGAGAACCCACTGCCATGAACACGCCAAAATCCTGCGAAATCAGCTGGTTTTCGGCGCTGTGCGACGATGATTACGAGTTTTTGGGCGTTCCGGACCCGATGCTGCGGTCGTCGTGGGAGCATTGCCGCGATATCGTCATGCAGGCGGAGGCGGGCGGGTTTGACAACATCCTGCTGCCATCCGGCTATGCGCTGGGCATCGACACGACCGCCTTTGCCGCCGCGATTGCGCCGATGGTGAAGCGGATGCGCCTGCTGATGGCGGTGCGGATTGGGGAAATGTGGCTGCCCCAGTTGGCGCGGCAGATCGCCACGATCGACCAGATGCTGGGTGGGCGGTTGACGATCAACATCATCTCCTCGGACATGCCGGGCGAAACGCTGGGCTCAGCACCCCGTTACGCCCGCACCGTGGAGGCGATGTCGATCCTGAAGCAGATGCTGAACGGGCAGGCGATTGACCATCAGGGGGAGTTCTACAAGCTGAAGCTGGCGCCGCCGCGCATCGGCACGGTTTCGGGCAAGGCGCCCCCATTCTATTTCGGCGGGTTGTCGGAGGATGCGCGAGAGGCGGCTGCGGCCGGATGCGACGTGTTTTTGATGTGGCCTGACCGCAAGGAGGTGGTGGCCGACATCATCGCCGACATGACCGCCCGGGCCGCCCGCCATGGACGCACCCTGCGGTTCGGCTACCGCGCCCATGTGATCGTGCGCGACACCGAGGCGGAGGCGCGGCAGGCGGCGGAGCGGTTGCTGTCCAAGCTTGACGATGCAGAGGGGGCGGCGATCCGGGCCCGATCGCTCGACAGCAACTCCGCGGGCGTGCGGGCGCAGGCTGTGTTGCGCGAACAGGCGGGCAATGACGGCTATGCCGAGGCCAATCTGTGGACCGGGATCGGCCGGGCACGCTCCGGCTGCGGGGCGGCGATTGTGGGTGATCCGGATCAGGTGCTTGCCAAGCTGGCGGAATACCAGGGCATGGGGATCGAGGCGTTCATCCTGTCCGGCTATCCCCACGCGGCGGAGGCGGATCTGTTTGCGCGCCATGTGCTGCCGCGTATCAGGCATGGGGCGTTGGTTTAGTCGGGGCGTTCTGGGCGGGGGATGGTTTTGGGTTGAGTGGTGGTTTTGTCGGGCGTTGCCCGACCTACCCTGGGGCTGCGTGTTTTTTCGCCTGAAAGATCTGTCCGTTCATGGAAAACCCTCTTCGCGGCATTTTGCTGTTTGTCGTGGCCACGATGTGCTTTTCGACCTCGGACACGATGGCGAAGGTGCTCAGCGCAACGTTGCCGGCGATTGAGATCGCGTGGATTCGTTACGTTGTGTTCGTCAGCCTGGCGGCGATTCTGGTGGCGCGATCGGGGCTTGGGCTGCGGGTGCGCAAGCCGGGATGGCATGTGCTGCGCGGGTTGGGGCTGGTGGGGTCTGCCATCTTCTTCATGGTGTCTTTGCGCCATCTGCCGTTGGCGGAGGCGGCGACGATTGGGTTTGCCTCGCCGTTGCTGATCACGGCGCTGTCGGTGCCGTTTCTGGGGGAGGTTGTGGGCCGGCGGCGGTGGGCGGCGGTGATTGTGGGTCTGCTGGGGGTGATTGTGGTGGTGCGGCCGGGCACGGCGGCGTTTCAGCCGGCGGCGTTGTTCGGCCTGGCGTCGTCCTTGAGTTGGGCGGTGGCCACCATTCTGACGCGCAAGATGGCGGGCCAGCACCCGGCGGCGATGTTGCTGTGGTCGGCGGTGACGGGGCTGGTGGTGCTGACGGTGTTGTTGCCGTTTGTGTTCGTGTGGCCCAGCGCATGGGATGTGGGATTGGCGTTGGTGCTGGGGGTGGTGGCGTCTGCGGGGCAGTATTTGATGGTGCTGGCCTATCGCCACGCCGCAGCCTCGATGCTGGCGCCGTTCAGTTATATGCAACTGCTGTGGGCGGTGGTTGGGGGCTGGCTGGTGTTTCGCACGCTGCCGGATGTGTGGACGTTGGGCGGCGGGGTGATTATTGCCGGCGCGGGCTATATCGCGGCGAAATCCGGTCGCCTGGTGCGGCGATGAGGATCGCGTCGCGGGGCAGGCTTTTGCTGGCGGCGGTTCTGGTGGTGTTGGTTTGCGGGTTTTTCGCGCTCGGTTTGCATCGCGATGAGAGTCTGGGGGCGTTGCAGGCGCATCGGGTGTGGCTGCTGTCGGTGTGCAAGTCGCATCCTGTGCTGGCGCCGGTGGCGTATGGCTTGGCCTATGCCGGGATCGCGGCACTGACGTTGCCGCTCAATATCCCGTTGTCATTGGGGGCGGGGGCGTTGTTCGGGCTGGCGGAGGGGGTGGTGCTGGTGTCGTTCGCGTCAGCCTGCGGGGCCACGCTGTCATTTTTGTCGAGCCGGATCTTGTTTCGCGATGTGGTGCAGGCGCGGTTCGGTGGCCGGTTGCGGGATGTGGAGGCGGGGATTGCGCGCAATGGCGTGTTCTATCTGCTCAGCCTGCGGCTGGCGCCGGTGGTGCCGTATACGATGGTCAACCTGTTGTTCGGGCTGACGGCCATCCCGGTGACGCGGTTCTATTGGGTGACGCAGCTTGGCACGCTGCCGGCCACCTTGATTTATGTGAATGCCGGTACGCGGCTTGAGAGCCTGCAGAGTTTGTCGGGCATTGTGTCGCCGGGGGTGCTGGTGTCGCTGCTGTTGCTGGCGGGGGTGCCGCTGGTGGCCCGGGTTGTGGCGACGAGAGTGGCGGCGTTTTCGGCATGATTTAATCGGACTGGGATGTTTCAGGTCATGTGCCTCGACGCTGATGTTCGCGCTGTATTCGGCGGGGCGTGAAGCGTTGAACGCGCAACAGGCGATGGTATGTTAGTCGATGAATTTGACGGCGAGGGAAAACGCGATCCACCAAAACGCAACGAGAAGAGCAATAATCGTCCATACGCTGATGATGGATTTGGTAAACGCCCGCTGCATTGTGGGTTTCGTGTGGATGAACATTTAAAGCCCTCCCCGGGCAGGGCGTTTTAATCGGGGGCGTTGCCCTCTCACGGCCAGTCTATTTTTGTCCAAATTAGTCGTTAACTGTAATTGTAATACTGAATTCTTGATGGTTGTGCGTCAGGATTGTTCCCAGCGCGCCACCACAACCGCGAGGCGGAGCAGGGTTGCTTCCAGCAATTTGATGTCGTCCTGCCAGCGCGCCCGCAGATCTTCCAGTCCATCGACCAACGCCAGGGTTTCGTCGGTGTTGGCATTGAAGCGGCGTTCAAGCGATTGGTCATCCTCTCCCAGGACCGTCTCGACGGCGCCCCAGAGTGTGAACTCTGCCTTTGACCGTGCGGACCAGGCCTCCATGCTGTCGGGTGTGCGGTGATAGGGCGGTTTCAGCGGGACGAAATCCATGCGGGCGAGGTCGGCTGTGGTGATGCCGAGATGGGCGCTGAGGTCGATTCCAACATCGTCCAGCAGGGCATCTGCCTTGTTGGCTGTTTGTTCGAGGTTGGACGCAATGAGGTGCAGGCCGATGCGCAGTGCGGGTGGCGTGTCGCTGGCGCGGGCCACGATGTCCAGCAACTGCGCTGCGCCACGGACGGTTTGACCGATTTCTTCCAGGCTTGGCTTTTCGTTATCCCCGGCGGGACGGCTTGGCTTGATCATGAATGGCCTTTCCGATCAGTGATGGTGGGAGTGGGGCAGCCACGGTTGCGCGATGTGGCCTGGCGTCAGACGACAGCCTGGCACATGTGATTGGACCGAAAATAGCCGCAACGCAGGCTCGTGTTTCCCTGGTTCTGCCACTTCGTGATTTCGGTCAAAACAAGATGTGCATTCATCACCAAACGATAGATAAGTTGATACTTTTATTTCGGAGCATCTTGGAGCGGCGCGTGATGTGCGTTAATTCGTATAATTTTACATATTTTGCAATGAAGATCGATTAATATAACGTAGTTTTAGTCGTTTTTGGTGTAAAATCCTGATTTTTTGAACCTGAAGATTTTTTGTTTCAAAAAATAACGTTGTTCGTTGTGGGCGGTGCGCGTGTCGTCTAACGTTTCGTCAAGTTGATTCCCGTGGGGCAACCGTGGGGGCTTCAGTGACCCGCGATGGTGAGCCAATTTTTGTTCGGAGCAAATTTGTGCTGATTGGCTATCTGAACCTTGCCCCGGAGCGCCTGAGTGCTGGGCTTGCGGCGCCACAGAATGCGCTGATCGCATGCGGCGTGCAGCGTCTTTATATCGACGTGAACGCGGCAGCAGGAGGGGGGGTGGAGCTTGACGTGGCGATTGCTGAACTATCCGTTGGCGACGTCTTGGTCAGCCCTACGGTGAGCACGTTGACTGGTTCCATCGCCGGACTTCTCGCCATCCATGCACGTATCGAGGCACGGGGTGCATCGCTGCGGTTGCTCGAACTCGCAGGCGGCTTGTCGTTGGATACCGCGACGAGCGAAGGCCGGGCGATCCTGAGTGCGGTGGCGGTGATGAACATGCTGCCCGCCCTTCATTGTGTTGCCACGCCGCCCGAAATCGCCGTGCGGCGTGCGCCTGCCAGCAATGGCGGGGCGTCTGAGTCGCGTGCGCGGGGGCGGCCGGTGACGGCGGGCAATCAGGCGCAGGAGGTGAATCGGTTGCGGGCAGAGGGTGTGCGCGCCGTTGAAATCGCGGCCTGCCTCGGGATTGGCCGTGCGTCTGTTTATCGTATTTTGGGCCAGGGCCAGCCCGACGGCGGCCGCTCTGGCGCTTCGGTGCCGCCCCGGATCGCCGGTCGCGTCAGCAGGCCTGTGCGGGCCTAGCGTTTTTCCGGCCGAGACGGTGCGCGGTTCAGGCTGTGGCCTGGTGTGCGGCGATGGATGCTTGTGATGGGCTGGTTGGCGTTTCCATGTTGAGCACGCGGTAGACCGATGCCCGACAGATTTTCAGGCGGTCCGCGATATCGGTGGCCCGCATGCCCGCTTCGCGCATGCGGGTGATGGCCTGTGCCTGGGTGCTGGCAGTGGGAGGCCGGCCGCGTGTGCGGCGCGGGGCGAAGCTTTCGCCCATGGCGGAGGGGGCGGTTGCGGTTTCGATCGGGCTTGCGGGTTGGTTGAACGCTGCCAGCAGGCCGAGCGCACCGAGCATCATGGAGCCTGTGGGTGTTGCGGTGTCCAGCATCAGGCTGCCGGCGATCTGGTGGACGCGCAGGCTGGCGCCGTTTCCGGCCAGGCGGCTTGCGACGTCGATCAGTGTGTCCAGAGTGGCGGACAGCAAGGTGGGGCTGAGAGCCAGCAACACATCGCCGTTCTGGCAGTCAGACACGGCCTTTTCGCGCTCTGTTTCGGCCGCGCTCGTATCGAGATGAACTGTCTGGGCGCCGGCTGCGAAAAGGTTGCTGCGTGCTGTGTCGATGGCGTTTGAATCTGGTGTTCCGGAAAGTCTGGCATATCCGATGATCATGGCATCATCCTTGAGGTAATGGCTACGGCACAGAGTAGAAAGTCGAAATTTCAGAAGGAGCGAAGCAATTCGATGTAGCAAAAAATGACAAAAACAGAGGTTAGGCTCGCTTTTTTGTCGAGAAATTCCAAAACCATTTCGGCGTAGGAATTTTCTTGCCTGGCGTTTGTGTGGGTGTCGTAGGTGGCGAGCGCGGCGCGCCCGGCGGCCGCGATCCGTAGGCTTGCCGCATCGCGGTTGGGATAGAAGTGGGCGCCGCGCGACATTTGCAGGGCAGCGGCCGAAGGTTGGGGGCGCAGCTGGCGCAGGATTTCTGCCGAATTCAGCGCGTGCGCCGGTTGGACATAAACCGGCTGCGGTGCTGTTGCCACGTTCAACAAGTCATCTTGAACGTAGTTGAAATCAAACGGTGCCATCGCTGTTTCTCCTTATGACCGTATTAACTTTCCCTTAACTTAGTGTTGTTTTGCAAACTTTAATGTTGACCCATAAAACATTTTTATTTGTAGAATATAATTTTAGGACACTTTTTGTTTTGAGACTGTTGGGTATTGTTGAAATATTGCGGGAAATAAGGATTTTTTACCAAAATAAATCCCAATTTTGGATAATTTTGGGACGGTAAAATCGCGGATATGAGGCTGCGTCTCGATCGTTTCGGCGCGTACAAACGAAAATGGCCCGCACCGAAAGATGTGGACCATGCTTCAGCAGCCGGGGCGTGCGCGTTATTGGTCGGGTGACACCAGTGCGCCGATAAGGTGCGCGATCAGCCGGGTGCGATCGAGCACTGAGCCTGTTCGGATGTCGCCAGCCACGCGCGTCGCCGGACCTCCCTTGATTGTGGAGGTGACGAACAACCAGCGGATGCCGAGCAGCCAGTGGATCTGGGCATCGGAATACAGATCCTTGGGCCAAGGCAGGAATGCGATGAGGAACTGCTTGGCGGCGTCCACCTGGCGGGCCTGCAATTCCACAGTCGATGCGGTGGCATAGGCGTGAAGGCGTATGCCCGAAGTCTCGCACGAAGGGGCGTCGTCGAACTCCGCGATGTGGTCGAGCTTGTCCAGGATCAGCGTCTCGGCGACATGTTCCAGCCAAGGCTGGGCGTTGAGCAGGCGCCGCAGCAGGGCGGGTTCGCTGACCTGCGCGATGCCGAGGGCAGCGGAGCGTTCTGCAATCAGCCGCAACGGCATCCGGCCCGGACCGTACAGAAGCGCCAGGCAGAGCAGGTTGGTGGCCGAGGGAACGCCCCGCCGGCGCACCATGGCGCCGTGGAGATGGGCGGAGGCGTCGAGATCGATCTGCTCGCCCACGCGGTCGGCCGACGCGAGCCAGTCCCGGATTGCTTCCTGCGAGCGGGACGGGCGGGCCGCAAGAAACGGCGCACGGTCATGGCCCGTCAGCAACGCACCGGCGGCGAGAGCGGTTGGCATTGAGAAGTGATCGCGGTGTGCTGACATCGTCGCCTCATTCATCTGATGGGGCGATGGTCTACGCAAACCTAAAGTCGCATTAAAGTATCAAATAATGTCGAAAAAATATAATCGGAAATACATCTGCAATGTGGCGTAGTCGGGGTGTTGTCTGTTTTATGTCTTGATTGTTAGATGTTTTATGGACGGTCGTGAGGGGCCGTTGTCTGCGTGCGCGGTAGATGACGTTGTGCCAGACACGATGCCGCGCCAATCTGAAACGCCGGCCCGCCCTCTTCAACGCCTTTGAAAGAACAGCAGCATGAACGATGACAAAACGGCCCTTGGCAAAAAACTGCTAAAGATCAAGAAGCAACATGGCTGGTCGTGGAACGAGATCGCCGCGAAGCTGGGGCACGCGCCGGTGTGGACCTGTGCGGCCTGTCTCGGCCAGATGTCGATGACCGAGGAAACCGCGGCCAAGACTGCTGCGTTGTTTGGCTTGTCCAATGATGAGGAGGCATTGCTGGCCGAGGCGCCGTATCGTGGGTCGCTGCCGACGGCCGTGCCCACCGATCCGCTGATCTATCGGTTTTACGAACTCATCCAGGTTTATGGCACGACCTGGAAAGACATGATCCATGAGGAGTTTGGCGACGGGATTATGAGCGCCATCGATTTCGACATGACGCTGGAGCGCCAGCCGGACCAGAAGGGCGACCGGGTGAAGATGACGCTGTCGGGCAAGTTCCTGCCCTACAAGCGCTACTGAACCCGGATTACGCTTTCGGCCCGGTGTAGAATTGCGGCCAGCGCTTTTCGATCACGGAGCGGTCGTCGGCGTAGGCGTGGCAGGTATTGAGCAGGCGCGGCTTGGCGGTGGGGTTTTGCTCCTGCCGCTTCTCCCGCACGGGGAAGGTGGTCTGGAAGGCGACCGTGGCCATCTGCTGGAGCAATTCGCGCAGATGCGTGCAGCCGACCGGGCCGCCGATGCGCTCGTTGGCGGCGCGCAGGAAGCCCGCCTTGATGGTGAGGCCTTCCAGGCGGTTGAACGTCTCGGCGCCGCCACCACAGATGGAGAAGGGGCCGGCTTCGGTGACGGCCTCGGCCTGGGTGATCACCATGTCCTCGTTGACCGTGAGGCGGGCGCGCATGTGGTGCAGGGGGGAGCCTGTGCTGACCAGTCGGTTGTCGATGGTGAAATCATAGGCCTTGGTGTCGGTGATTTCGGCTTCGATGTCGAACTGGCCATCAGTGCGCTGATAGCCGTGCAGGGTGATGGCGCGGGTGTGGAGATGCGTGCGGGGGGCGGCGTCGCTCAAAGGCATTGGTCGTTCCTGATCGCGGGGCACGGTGATGGTTCAACGAGGCATTAGACGGGCGCCGCCGCCGCGTGGCAAGCGCGTGGCGAGACGGGCTGCTAGAACGGGGCCTCGGCCACATGCAGCAGCACGCCGGATGGGTCGAAGATGAAGCCCACTTTGAGGCCCCATTCCTGCATTGCGGGCGGCTTGGGTGGTTTTACGCCGAATTTGGCGACCAGAGCGTCTGTATCAACGTGATCTGCCCACCATTGGTCCACATTGCGGACCAGCATTTGGAACATCGTGTTTTCGGCGTGTTCGCGCACGTAATGGTTTTGCAGGATGAAGCTGAAACTGCCCTGTTTGAGGATGGCGATGTGCGGGTCGGCATGGGTGCGGGCAAAGCCGAGCGCCTGGTAGAACGCCTGGGCGTGTGCGTGGTCGCGGGCCGGAATGAAGGGTCGGAGGGCGAGGATCTGTTCCATGGGGACCTGCATCGGGTGCTGTTTCTTTGAACGATGTGACGTCCTAGGCTTTCGTGCAAACGCTGCACCAGGGATGAAACGATGACACCGCAGACCGTACTGGCCGATATCTGGAATGGCGTGGGGCTTCCGGCCGAGGCGCTGGAGGCGGTGGCGATATCGGGTATGGACCCGTGCCTGCCGTCTTCTTTTGCCGTTGGTGCTGCGGCTGCGGCGACCATCGCGGCTTCGGGGCTTGCTGCTGCCAGCCTGTGGCGGTTGCGCACCGGGCGGATGCAGCGCGTTGCGGTGGATATGCGCCATGCCTGTGCCGAGTTTCGTTCCGAGCATTTTGTGATGCTGGATGGCCGTCCGACACCGACGCGGTGGGATGACATTGCCGGGCTTTACCCCACAGGGGGCGGCGGGTGGGTGCGGCTGCACACCAATTTTCCACATCATCGTGCCGGCGTGCTGCGTCTGTTGGGCTGTGCGGCCTCACGCGAGGCGGTGGGGGCGGCGTTGCTGGCGTGGGATGCGGTGACGTTCGAGACGGCGGCGGCCGAGGCGGGGCTGGCCGTGACGGCGTTGCGCAGCTTTGCGGACTGGGATGCGCATCCGCATGGCCGGGCTGTGCCCTCGCTGCCCTTGATCGGCATCACCCGCATCGGTGACGCTCCGGTGGAGGCTTGGCCCGATGCGGCACGGCCTTTGGGCGGGGTGCGGGTGCTGGAACTGACGCGGGTGATCGCGGGGCCGGTCTGTGGGCGGACGTTGGCGGCGCATGGGGCGGATGTGATGAACATCTCGGCTCCGCATCTGCCGTCATTCGGCACCGAGGATCTTAATCGGGGCAAGCGGGCGGCGCAGATCGATCTGCGCGAGGCGGACGGGCGGGCGGTTCTGGCGGGGCTGACGCGGACGGCGGATGTGTTTGTGCAGGGCTATCGGCCGGGGGCGATTGCCGGGCATGGGTTTTCGCCGGAGGCCGTGGCGGCGTTGCGGCCGGGGATTGTGCATGCGTCGCTGTCGGCGTTTGGCGCGGCCGGACCGTGGTCGGGCCGGCGAGGCTTTGACAGCCTGGTGCAGACGGTGAGCGGGTTCAACGTGGCCGAGGCGGAGGCGGCCGGGCAGTCAGCCCCCCGGCCGTTGCCGGTGCAGGCGCTGGACCATGCGACCGGGTATCTGTTGGCGCTGGGGGTGATGGCGGCGCTGCATCGGCGGGCGACGGAGGGCGGGAGTTGGAAGGTGGAGGTGTCGCTGGCCCGCACCGGGCATTGGCTGCGCGGGCTGGGGCGGGTGGCGGGTGGGTTCGGCGTGGTGGATCAAACTGCGGCCAGCGTTGCGGATCTGTTGGAGACGACGCCGAGTGGGTTTGGGGAGATGCGGGCCGTTCGCCATGCGGCCGTGCTGTCCGAGACGCCGGCGTGGTGGGAGCGGCCGAGTGTGCCGCTGGGAACGGATGCGCCTATGTGGGTTTGAGCCATCGACGCGCGGCCTGAATCACCGCGCGTCATGCCGTGTGTCAGACCGCAGGTTCACCCGCGACCGGGGTGGCGCCCAGTTCCACGAACAGCGTCGTGACCTCGACAATCGCGGCCTCGGCCCGTGCGGCGTCGTTGCCTTTGGCGACGATGGCAACGCCTTGGCCGGTGGCGCGGTAATAGGGGTAGCTGCCGAGGTCCAGTTCCGGAAAGCGGGCCTGGATGGCTGACAGGCCTTCGGCGATCGCACCTTCGGAGGCGCCGGTGGTGTGGACGGCGCGGGAGATGATGGGCGGGCCGCCGGCCAGGGTGGGGGCCAGGGTGGTGAACATGGCCTGCATGATGCGGGGCACGCCGGCCATGACGTGCACGTTGCCCATGGAAAAGCCGGGGGCGATGGAGATGGCGTTCTGGATCAGCACGGCGCCGCGCGGCATGGTGGCCATGCGCTGGCGGGCGGGGTTGAAGGCGGTGGGGCCGTCCGGGGTTTTGGCATAATGCGCCGCCATGACGGCCCATGCTTCGGGTTGGGCTTCCCACGGCACGCCGAAGGCTTCGGCGATGCATTCGCTGGTGATGTCGTCATGCGTCGGCCCGATGCCGCCGGTGGTGAAGACGTGGTCGAACCGGGCGCGGACCTCGTTGACGGTGGTGATGATGGTTTCGCGCACATCGGGGATGACGCGGACCTCGCGCAGGGGGATGCCGATGGCGCCCAGGCCCTTGGCGATGAAGTTGATGTTGGCGTCCTGGGTGCGGCCGGACAGCACTTCGTTGCCGATGACCAGCAGGCACGCGATTGGGTTGTTCATGACGTGTTGCCTATAGAAAATCGCGGAGCAGGGGGATCAGCGGCCGGTCGGCCTCTGGCATCTTGTATTCGGCCAGCTTGCCGGGTGACACCCAGGCGAGGGTTTGGCCTTCGCGCGGGGTGGGCGTTCCCTTCCAGCGGCGGCAGAGGAACAACGGCATCAGCAGGTGGAAGGTTTCGTATTCGTGGCTGGCGAAGGTGAAGGGCGCCAGGCAGGTGCTGGCGACGTCGATGCCGAGTTCCTCGCGCAGTTCGCGGATGAGGGCGGCTTCGGGCGTCTCGCCGGGTTCCACCTTGCCGCCGGGGAATTCCCACAGGCCGGCCATGGATTTTCCCTCGGGGCGGCGGGCCAGGAGGATGCGGGTGTCGGAGTCGATGAGGGCCACGGCTGAGACGAGCACGATCTTCTTGGGGCCTTGTTCGGCGGGCTTGGGCTGGTCGCCGGACAGGTCGGCGCGGGTGGCCTCGAAGCGGAGGACCTTGCGCTGGGCTCCCTGCGCCACGGACATCTGCATGCCCTCGCCGACATGGCGAAAGCCGATGCGCCGCAGGACGGTGATGGAGGCGGCGTTGTCGGTGGCGGCACTGGCCTCGATGCGGTCGATGTCCAGATTGGCCAGGGCCCAGCGCATCAGGCGGGCGGCGGCCTCGCTGGCCACGCCGTGGCCCCAGTAGGCGCGGCCCACCCAATAGCCGAGTTCGGCGTGACGCTCGGCCACGTTCAGGCGCAGGCCGATGCCGCCGATGAGAAGCTCGGTGTCTTTTTCGGTGCCGGTGATGGCGAGTTGGTAGGCAACGCCGTCAACCAGGCGCTGTGCCGATGATGCCACCCACCCATCTGCCAGTTCCCGCGAATAGGGGAACGGCACCACCGCGAGGGTGCGGATGACTTCCCAGTCGTTCAGCAGCCGGTGCAGGGCCGCCGCATCCGTCGCCTGCCACGGGCGCAGTGACAGGCGTTCGGTCGTGAGGGGCGTGAAAGCGGGGCGCATCATATCGATTGAATGCGCTGACACAGGGCGGGCGGCAAGGTGTTCAGCTGCGATACGAGCCGTTGATGTCGATGTAGCCGTGCGTCAGATCGCAGGTCCACACCGTGGCGTGGCCCGATCCCATGCCGAGATCGACGGCGATGGTGATCTCGCGGCCTTTCATGTGGGCGACGACCGGCGCTTCGTCGTAGCCTTCGATGACGCCGCCTTCGCGGGCCATCCAGGTGCCGCCGACGCCGATGGACAGCGTGTCGCGGTTGGCGGGCTCGCCGGCCTTGCCCACCGCCATGACGATGCGGCCCCAATTGGCGTCCTCGCCGGCGATGGCGGTTTTGACCAAAGGCGAGTTGGCGATGGCCATGCCGACGCGCTTGGCGGATTCGTTGGTGACGGCGCCGGTCACGTCGATCTGCACCAGCTTCTGGGCGCCTTCGCCGTCACGGACGACCTGGAGGGCGAGGTCGTGCAGGATCTCGTGCAGCTTGGTGGCGAAATCATTCAGGGTGTCGCCGCCGGCCTCTGGCACATCGGCGTTGTTGGTCTGGCCGGTGGCGAACAGCAGGACGGTGTCGGAGGTGGAGGTGTCGCTGTCCACCGTGGTGCAGTTGAAGCTGCGATCGACGCCGCTGGCCAGCAGGCGTTGCAGGGCGGGGGCGGGGATTTTGGCGTCCGTGGCGATGAAGCACAGCATGGTGGCCATGTCGGGCGCCACCATTCCGCTGCCCTTGGCGATGCCGGTGATGCGCACGGTTGTGCCATCGATCTGGGCCGTGCGGGTGCTGGCCTTGGGGAAGGTGTCGGTGGTCATGATGCCGCGGGCGGCTTCTTCCCAGCCGGATTCGTGCAATTGGCCGGAGAGGGCCGGGAGGGCGGTGGTGATGCGTTCCACCGGCAGCTGTTCGCCGATGACGCCGGTTGAGGCGATGAACACCTGTTCGGCCGGAACGCCGAGCAGCTTGCCGGCCGCGGTGGCGGTGGCCTTGGCGACCTCGGCGCCGGCCTTGCCGGTGAACACGTTGGCGTTGCCGGCGTTGACCACGAGGCCGCGCGCCGTGCCGCCGGACAGCACCGCGCGGCACCAGTCCACCGGAGCGCCGGGGCAGATGTTGCGGGTGAAGACGCCGGCCACGGTGGTGCCTTCGGCAAAGGACGCCATGACCAGATCCGTTCGCCCCTGATAGCGAATCCCGGCGGCGGCGGCGCCGAACCGTACACCGGCGATGGGTGGCAGTTCAGGCAAGGCGACCGCGAGGGGGGAGAGTGGAATGGCCATGGCGTTGTTATCCTTTAGCTTATTTCTTCACGGGCGGCTTGGCGGTCTGGGGGGCGGGCGGGGTGGCGGTGTCGGTGGTCTTCACCGGCGTGCCGTCTGCATTGAACCGCTCCACTTTCACCAAAGTGCGGGCGTTGACCAGCAGTTTGGTGATTCCGTCCGAGATCATCGTCTGGCGCAGTTCGTCATGCGCCTGCTCGTAGGTGGGGGCGGGGGCCTGGCGACGCTCCTCCACCTTGATCACATGCCAGCCGTAGCGGGTCTGCACCGGGGTTTCGCCCACCTGGCCGGTTTTCAGTGCGAAGGCGGCCACCGAGAATTCCGGCAGCATGTCCGTCGATTTGAAGAACCCGAGATCGCCGCCGGAGGCAGCGCCCGGATCGGTGGAGTTGGATTTGGCGAGGGTGGCGAAATCAGCACCGGCCTTGAGTTCGGCGATCAATTTCTTGGCCAGATCCTCGCTGGCGACCAGAATGTGACGGGCGTGGACCTCGTCCTCGCCTGGCTTGCCGGCGATCGTGGCATCGTAGCGGGCGCGAATTTTGGATTCTTCGACCGTCGGGCCGACCTCGCGGGAGACGAGAGCCGATTGCAGCATGCGCTCGGCGGCCTGGGCCATGGCGCGGGCCACGTCGGGATTGGTGTCCAGTTTTTCTTTTTTCGCCAATGTCACCAGGGCTTTGCCGTCAATCGCCTGGTCGAGCAACTGGGGGTAAAGCTGCGCCGGCGGCAGCTGGCGGGCTTCCTCGGGCAGGTTCTGCGCCAGGGCTGCGAGGTCGGACAGGCGGATATCCGCGCCGTTCACCTTTGCCAGCACCGGGTCGGCCGGTTTGGCGGGGGCGGCGGAGGCTGCGGCCGGCGGTGCGGCCTGGGCGAACGCAGCAGGTGCGGCGAGGGGAAGGCTGGCGAGCGTGGCGAGTGCCACGATGGTGCGTGTGAGCCGCATTGGGGTCCCTTTGAAAGCTGTCGGAATATGGCCGAAGGCCGCTGCAGTCACAAGAACGGCGCTGTGACATGGCAGGGCATAAGCAGCATGGAATTGACCCGGGGGTTGCCCGGTCCTATTTCACAGCCACGTGTCCCTGAAAGCTCCTCATGTTTGCAAGCATCGCCCGCGCCATTTTTGGTACCGCTAACGATCGCTCGCTGAAGGCGTATCAGAAGCGTGTGCCGCAAATCAATGCGCTTGAACCCGCCATGCAGGCGCTGTCCGACGAGGCTTTGCGCGGGCAAACGCAGGCATTGCGCGCTCGCCTCGCCGCTGGCGAGGCGCTGGATGCGCTGTTGCCGGAAGCGTTCGCCACTGTCCGTGAGGCCGCCGTGCGCGCCTTGGGCATGCGCCATTTCGATGTGCAGCTGATTGGCGGCATGGTTCTGAACGACGGCAAGATTGCCGAAATGAAGACCGGCGAGGGCAAGACGCTGGTGGCGACGCTGCCGTGTTACCTCAACGCCCTGACCAGCGGCGGCGTGCATGTGGTGACGGTGAACGATTATCTGGCCCGGCGCGACGCCGAATGGATGGGCCAGCTTTATGCCTATCTGGGCCTGTCCACCGGCATCATTGTGCACGGCATGGACGACCAGCAGCGCCGCGACGCCTATGCGGCCGACATCACCTACGGCACGAACAACGAGTTTGGCTTCGACTATCTGCGCGACAATATGAAGTATGCGCTGTCGGATATGACGCAGCGCGATTTCTCCTACGCCATCGTCGATGAGGTCGATTCGATTCTGATCGATGAAGCGCGCACGCCGCTGATCATCTCAGGGCCGGCCGAGGATTCGTCGGATCTGTATCGCACCGTCAATGCCGTGGTGGCTGAGTTCGTCAAGGATTCCGCCAATTTCGACAAGGACGAAAAGGCCCGCACCGTTTCGATGACCGAGGCGGGCAGCGAGACGGTGGAGGAGATGCTGCGCGAGGCTGGGATTATCACGGAGGGCAACCTCTATGACATCTATAACGTCTCTGTGATCCATCACGTCCAGCAGAGCCTGCGCGCACACACGCTGTTCGCGCGGGATGTGGATTACATCAACCGCCAGGACAAGGTGGTGATCATCGACGAGTTCACCGGCCGCATGATGGAAGGCCGCCGTTATTCGGACGGCCTGCACCAGGCGTTGGAGGCGAAGGAATTCGTCACCGTGCAGCCTGAGAACCAGACGCTGGCCTCGATCACGTTTCAGAACTATTTCCGGCTGTATCCGAAATTGTCGGGCATGACTGGCACGGCTTTGACCGAGGCGGACGAGTTCGCCGAGATCTACAAGCTGGAAGTGGTGGAGATTCCCACCAACGTTGACGTGATCCGCAAGGACAGCGACGACGAGGTGTATCGTTCGGCCAGCGAAAAATATGACGCTGTGGCGACGCTGATCGACGAGGCGCGCGGTCGGGGGCAGCCGGTGTTGGTTGGCACCACGAGCATCGAGAAAAGCGAGATCATCAGCGAATTGCTGAAATCCAAAGGTGTGCCGCACGCCGTGCTGAACGCGCGCTTCCATGAGCAGGAAGCAGCGATCGTCAGCCAGGCGGGTGCTCCGGGGGCTGTGACCATCGCCACCAACATGGCTGGGCGTGGCACCGACATCAAACTTGGCGGCAATCTGGACATGCGGCTCAAGATCGAGCTGGCCGGCATCACCGACCCTGAGGAAGCTACTGCCCGTGCCGATGCCATTCGCACTGAGATTTCGGTGGGTCATGACCTTGTGAAGGCGTCTGGCGGATTGTTCGTGATCGGCACCGAGCGCCATGAGAGCCGGCGGATCGACAACCAGTTGCGCGGTCGGTCTGGCCGGCAGGGCGACCCGGGCGCCAGCCGCTTCTTCCTGTCGTTGGAAGACGATCTGATGCGCATCTTCGGCTCGGACCGGATGGGCGGGATGCTGCAGAAGCTCGGCCTGAAGGACGGCGAGGCGATTGTGCATCCGTGGATCAACAAGGCGTTGGAAAAGGCGCAGAAAAAGGTCGAAGCCCGCAACTTCGACATGCGCAAGAACGTGCTGAAATACGACGACGTGATGAATGCCCAGCGTCGGGAAGTTTACGCCCAGCGCCGCGAATATATGCGCAGCACGGATGTGGCCGAGACGGTGGCCGACATGCGCGAGGAAGTGATCGCGCAGATGGTGATGGCCCGTATTCCGGTGCGCGCCTATTCCGAGCAGTGGGAATCGGCGGCGTTGGCCGATGACATCCGGCGGGTGCTGAACCTGGATCTGCCGATCGTGGAATGGGCGCGCGAGGAAGGCATCGACGAGAGCGGCATTCAAGAGCGTGTGCAGAAGGCGGCTGACCAGTTCATGGCGGCGAAGGCGGCCAATCTGGGCCCAGAGTTGATGCGCTATGTGGAGAAGAATCTGCTGCTGCAGATTCTGGACCAGGTGTGGAAAGAGCATCTTCTGGCGCTCGACCATTTGCGCCAGGGCATCGGTCTGCGTGCGTATGGCCAGCGCGACCCTTTGAACGAATACAAGACCGAGGCGTTCGCGTTGTTCAACGCGCTGTTGGTTGAGTTGAAAGAACGCGTGACCACGATGCTGGCCCGCGTTGAGATTGGCCCTGAGCCGATTACCGAGACGTTTGCACCGCCGCAGGGCGGGCAGATGATCGAGAGTCACCCCGACCCGGATGGCGGCGCGTTCGAGCCGATTGTGGCCGGGTACGGCATGGCCGAAGTGACCGCCCCCGCCGCGGGTGTGGACGTCAACGATCCTTCGACCTGGGCCATGACGCCGCGCAACGCTGCTTGCCCCTGCGGCAGTGGGAAGAAGTTCAAGCACTGCCACGGGAAGACGATGTAATCGTCTGATTCTGACGCACGGGGGCCTTGCATGCATGTTGGGCTGATTGCAGGGATTGGGCCGGCCGCCACCGATTTCTATTATCGGCGGATTATTGCGCGGTTGGCTGCCAGGCAACGGCCGCTTGAGTTGACGATGGTGCATGCTGACACGCCCACGTTGCTGCGCAACCAGATGGCTGGAGGCTCGGCGGCCCAGGTTGGAATCTATCTTCGGCTGACGGAGCGCCTGCGGGATGCTGGTGCGTGTTCGGTCTCGGTGACGTCGATCGCGGGCCATTTTTGCATTGAGGCTTTCAAGGCGGTGTCCCCTTTGCCAGTGATTGACATGCTCGTGGAGGTGGATGGCGCGCTGGCCGCCCAGGGGTTGCGCAAGGTTGGCATTCTGGGCACGCGGTTGGCGATGCAGTCACGTTTCTATGGCGCCGCAAGGAGCACCGTTGTTGTCCCGCCCGATGGCGGGACGCTTGATGCGGTGCACGACGCTTATATCGCCATGGCTGCGAGCGGCACCGTGACCGCGGCACAACGCGCTGTGTTCTTTAACGCCGGGCGTGCGCTGGTGGACGATCACGGCGTTGAGGCCGTGATGCTGGGCGGCACTGATCTTGCGCTGGCTTTTGCCGGCCAGGACCCTGGGTTTGCCGTGTTCGATTGTGCCGGCGTGCATGCCGATGCAATTGCAGAGTTTGCGGCGGCGTAGATCTCGTGCGGAAGCCGGCACATATCTGACCGGCGCCACCTGCGGACGGTGCGGCACGTCTAAAAATCCATGAGTCGGTCGATCGCCTCCTGGCCCATATCGGGGTTGCAGTTGGCGTCATGATTGACCGGGACCATGCCGGACTTGACGACCGGCGCCTTGGCTGGTGCTGCGGTGGTGCCGTCCGGGATCATTTTGTCGAGCATTATTTCGACGTTTTGCAGATGCTCGATGGCACGGCGGATCCGTTGGCTGGTCAGGTCCTGGAAGCTGCACGCCTCGAAGATGGCGGAAATTCTGTCGGTGACCGATGGCTGGCCGGCGATGTTGCCTTTGCCATCGTGCACCCAGGTGTCGATCGCTTCGGCCGCTTCCATGATGCGGTTGGCGGCGTCTTCCGTTACCTGCACGACGGCTTCCAGTTCCAGGCCGCTGTTGCGCGCGGCCAGGCTGGGGGCGGCGACGAGCGATGCGATTTGTTCATGAATGCGGGCGAGTTGCCCGGACAGGTTGTTTTCGCTGAAATCCACCAATTGCACGGTGGCGTGCACTTCCATGCTCAGTTCGGCGATCCGCCGGTCCACGAAGCGCCGCAGATCTTCGAACATGCCCCCTAGCTCCGCCCGCACCGCGCCGCGCACCACCGCATCGATTTCGTGTTCCCCGATAACCATCTGGCCCTCCAAGCATCTGACGGGCATTGAAGCGCAAGCAGGTGAACAACGTATGAATATGCGAAAATTTCATCGGCGGCGCATGTTTACGGACTGGTAAGGACTCCGTGCGCCAATGCGGCCGAAGATTTTCGGGCGATGCCATGATCCCGCCGACCGATGACGTTAAAAACTGGATGCACCTGTTCCGATGGATCGTGAAGTTGATCCGCGACGAATATGAGGTGGACGAGGCAAAATTGGTCCGCACAGCAGTGCTGGAGACTGATTGCGGGCTTGTGGTCGAAGATGTTGAGGCGGTGTTGCGTACCCTCGCCGAGTCCTTCGTGATCCGCTTTCCGCCCGGCACGCTGGATGAGGTGTTGCGGCTGGAGGAGCTTTGTCTGCTCGCGAGTTGGTTGAAGGGGCTCTACAAGCGTCCGGATTTTCTGTCGGATTCGTTCGCGCAGCAGTGCCAGGGCCTGAACCCGTCGTGCCAGTAGGCCTGGGTGTCAGTCCGTTTCCGCGAGCTTGGGTTCGCCCAGTGTGCCCTCGATGCGGCGCACCGGCATGGTCCAGGCCATGAAGGCACCAAGGGCTGGGAAGCAGGCGATGGCGGCGAAGGCGGCGCGGAAGGCGTCGGCGATCTCGCTTTGCACCAGCGCCACGCGGGGCGGTGGGAGGGTGGTCAGCACGGCTGGGCCGGTTTCGACCAGTTCGGCGAACAAGGCGGCCGTTGCTGGGTCCGTCGCGGCCAGGGTGCCGAACAGGACGGCACCGACGATGGCGGTTCCAAGGGCGGCGCCGATCGAGCGGGAGAACTGCACGCTGGCGGAGGCGGAGCCTAGTTGGCGTGGGCCTGCCAGCATCTGGACCGTGGTTTGCACCACGGGCATGGCGGTGCCGCAGGCCATGGCGATCATGAAGAACAGCCACGGAAGCTGCGTCAGCGTCAGTTGTGGGGAGAAGACGGCGAGCGTGACCAGCAGCAGCACCAGAATGGGCTGGCCGATGGAGGGGATGATGGCGCTGCGGCCGGTGCGGGTGATGATCTGCCCTGTCATCATCGATCCGATGGCGATGAAGGCCGTCAGTGGCAGCATGCGCAGGCCGGTGTCGCTTGGGGTGGTGCCGCGGACCACCTGCAGATAGATCGGCAGGAACGTGACCAGCGAGACCAGCGTGGCGCCGGTGCAGGAGGCAAGCAGGTTGGTTCGCCAGATCGCTTCCTGGCGCAGCAGCGCGATTGGCAGCAAGGGTGCGGGGGCGCGAATTTGTTGGCGCAGGAGCAGGACCAGCGCGCAGCCGGCGATCACGAGCATGATTCCGGCGGTGATCAGCGCGGAGGCATCGAATTTCCGCGCCTCCTCCAGCGCCAGCAGCAAGGGCACGATGGTCAGCGAGAACAGGCCCAGGCCGAGGAAATCGAACCGCAGCTTTGCGGTGGGGGCGGCGCGGGCCGGCAGCCGGAACACCAGTGCCATGGCCAGCAGGCCGAGCGGCACGTTGATCCAGAACACACTCTGCCAGCCAAAATGCTGCGTCAGCCAGCCACCGGCCACCGGGCCGAAGGTGGAGGAGCTGACGAACACCGAGGCCATATAGCCCTGGTAGCGGCCGCGTTCACGCGGGGGCACCACCTCGCCCACCAGGGCCTGGCTCAATGTCATCAGCCCGCCGCCGCCAAGGCCCTGAACAACGCGGGCGATGGTGAGGGCCAGGATGGAGGGGGCAACGGCACAGGCGGCCGATGCCGCGATGAACAGGGTGAGGGCGGTGAACATCATCCGTCGCCGGCCCAGCGCATCGCCCAGCCGGCCGTAGACCGGGGCTGCGATGGTGGTGGCCAGCAGGTAGGAGACAACCACCCAGCTGACCCGCTCCACCTCGCCCAGCGTGCCGGCAATCGCTGGCAGGGCAGTGGCCACGATGGTGCCGTCCACCGCTGCCAGGAACATTGGCAGCATGACGGATGGGAAGACGGTGAAAAACAGTTGTCGGGGCGAGAGGGCATGCATTCAGGTCTGAACGTGAACCTGTGGTGCGGGATCGGCAAGATGCCGGTGGGCGTATTTGCTCTGTTTGCGGGCTGTTATGTGGCGGGCAGGGCGACCGTCGCGCGGGTTTCGCGCATGAAGAGCGCAAAGAATGCAAGGCCGGCGAAGGCGATGGCGGCCAGTGTGAGAAAGCCGGCGTCGCTGCCAAAGAACTGCACGACATATCCGCCGATGACGTTGCTGAGTGCCGCGCCGATACCGGTCGCGAGTGCCACAAGGCCCTGGGCGAAGTTGAACCGGCCGGTGCCGCGCATCAGGTCCGACGCGATCAGGACCGAGATGACGCCGAAGATGCCGGCGGCCACCCCGTCCAAAAGCTGGATGGCGACCACGCCGTAAGGGCTGGTGGTGAGAGTGAACAGGATGCCGCGCAACGGCAGCACCGCCAGGGCGATCAGGAAGATGCTCTTGCGTCCGACGCCGCGGGCGGAGGCGGTGCCGACGGCGGCGGCCACGCCGACCATGACCAGTTGGGCGGCGACGATGCAGGCGGAGATGGCGATGGCGTCCGTGCCGGGATGGGTTTGGGCCAGCATTTGCCCGGCCATTGGCAGCATGGCGGCGTTGCCGACGTGAAACAGCACCACAGAGACGAGGAACACCTGCAGGTCGCGGCGTCGCAACAGCTGGCGCAGGGGCGTGGCCTCGCCGTTCAGCGCCGGGTCTTCGCCGCCGCGTGCGGCTTCGTGGTTGATTTCTGACGGCCGGATCATGCGCACGATGAAGACGTTGGCCACGGCGAAGGCGCAGACGAGGTAGAAAATGTATTCGTAGCCGAGCAGGGTGGCCGCCCCGCCGGCGAGAACGGCAGCCAGCAGGTTGCCGGCGTGGTTGAAGGTTTCGTTGCGGCTGATCCGCCAGTCCAGGCGGCTTTGTCCCACCAGGCCCAGCGAGAGCGCCGAAATCGACGGCGCGACGAGGGAAGCCGCGGCACCCAGCAAAATCTGGGCGGCGATGACCATGCGCATGCTCGGGAACAGGGCCATCATCACGCAGGCGAGGCCGACGGCGATGCCGGCGCCGCCGAGCAGCGCGCGTTTGGCGCGGATGCTGTCGACCAGCAATCCGGCGGGCACCTGGAAGATGGCCGAGGACAGGGAGGCCGCCGCCATGGCGATGCCGATCGCCCCGGCGCTCCAATTTTCGTTGGATTTGAGGAACACCGCCAGATAGGGGCCGACGCCGTCGCGCACGTCGGCCATCATGACGTTCATGATGTCCAGCCCGCGAAGGGAGCGGGCCGACGGGCCGCTTTTATGGTCGGCCATCACCAATATCCCTTGCGCAGCGTGCAGGGGAACGTTTTAGCAGCTGGAATGTTCCGGTGTGGGCCGGAAAAAGCCTGTCTGTGGGGTCAGACCAGTGCGTCTCGGCCCATTTCCAGGAATTTTTCGCGGCGCCGGGCGATGAGGGCGGTCGGCTCCAGTTTCACCAGTGACGCCAGGGCGGCGCTGATCGCGGCGCCGACGGCAGCCACGGCGGCGGCTGGGTCCCGGTGTGCGCCGCCGAGGGGTTCGGTGACGATGGCGTCGATCAGCTTGAGGCGGCGCAGGTCGTCGGCCGTCAGTTTCAGCGCTTCGGCGGCTGCGGGCGCCTGGGCGGCGTCGCGCCAGAGGATGGAGGCGCAGCCTTCGGGGGAGATGACGGAGTAGATCGCGTGTTCCAGCATCAGCACCGCATCGCCGGCGGCCAGGGCGATGGCGCCGCCGGAGCCGCCTTCGCCGATGATGGTGGCGATCAGGGGGGTGCGGACCTCCAGGCAGGCTTCGATCGAGCGGGCGATGGCTTCGGCCTGGCCGCGTGCCTCGGCGTCGATGCCCGGGAATGCGCCGGATGTGTCCACGAAGGTCAGCACAGGCAGGCCGAATTTGCCGGCCAGTTCGATCAGGCGGCGGGCCTTGCGGTAGCCTTCGGGCTTGGCCATGCCGAAATTATGTTTCACGCGGCTTTCGGTGTCGTGGCCCTTTTCGGTGCCGATGACCATCACGGAACGGCCGTTGAAGCGGCCGAGGCCGCCGATGATGGCTTCATCCTCGGCAAAGGCGCGGTCCCCGGCCAGGGCGGTGAAGTCGGTGATGAGGGCGGCGATGTAGTCGCTGGCCTTCGGGCGCTCGGGGTGGCGGGCGACCAGGGTTTTTTGCCACGGCGTGAGCTTGGCGTAGGTGGCGCGAAGCTGCTTGTCGGCCTTGTCGGTCAGACGGGCGATCTCGTCGGCAATGTTGATGCCGCCCTGGCCGGACATGAGCCGCAGTTCCTCGATCTTGGAATCGAGCTCGGCGAGGGGTTTTTCGAAGTCGAGGAAATGGCGCATGGCGTGCGTCTAGCACCTTGATCGGGCCGAGGTCAGCCCCTGTTCATTGCAAGTGGGTGATGCGCCTCCACCAGGCGCTGGAGCCGTTCGGCCAGGACGTGCGTGTAGATCTGGGTTGTTGCGATGTCGGCGTGGCCGAGCAACATCTGCAAACTGCGCAGGTCTGCCCCACGTGCGAGCATGTGACTGGCGAAGGAGTGCCGCAGGACGTGCGGGCTGATGCGGTCCGGGTCCAGCCCGGCGGCGAGGGCCACCTGTTTCAGGAGCAGGGCGAAACCTTGCCTGGTGAGGGCCTGGGCGGGGTTTCGGCCGGGGAACAGCCATTTTCCGTGGGGCTGTGCGTGGGTGGCGGCGGCCTGTTTGGCGGCGTTGCTGAGTGGGACGATCCGTTCCTTGCCGCCTTTGCCGCGAATCAGCAGCAATTCGGCATCATTGGCCAGCGCCTGGCGTTGCAGGCCAAGAAGTTCGCTGACGCGCAGGCCGGTGGCGTAGAGGATTTCGAGTGCCGCATGCATGAGTTCGCCGCGTGGATGGGCGCGGGCGGCTTCCAGCAGCAGGTCGACCTCCGTCTCGGAGAGATATTTCGGCAGGGACTGGCCGATTCGGGGGGCGTCCAGCAGCCGTGTGGGGTCGTCTGTGCGCACGCCCTCGCGCAGCAGGAACACGTGGAATTGACGCAATGCGGACAGGCGGCGGGCCTGTGTGCGGGGTGACAGGCCGATTTCGGCGAGGCTGCGGAGGTAGGTCCGAAGCTCGTCCGGGGCCGCCTGTGCCACGTGCGTTACGGAACGGGCAAAATCTTCCAGGTCGGCGCGATAGGCCAGCAGCGTGTTTTTGGCAGCGCCGCGTTCGGCCACCTGCATTTCGAGAAACGCCTCGACGTGCCTATCCACCGCGGATGAAGCGGTCGTTGGGCATGACTTTATGAATGGGCGCGGGCTTTGGTTCGGGCGGGAACGCGCCAAGGGCCAGAAACCCTAGTCCCGACAACAGCAACCCCAGCAGAACCACAAAGAAAAACAGCCGACCCATAAATCCCCCAGCGCCTGATATGACGCCAATTTCCATGCGCACCCCCGCTTGGCGTGGGGGGCGCCCCTCGTGCTAACGTGGGGCGTCATGACACGCAACACCACCCTCCCGCCAATCGATCTGATCCCGGAACCGACGGTACCCGCCTCTCTTAAGGGTGATTCCGCAACGCTTTCGGCGAGTCTTGTCGGCCGATCCATCGTGTTGGTGGGGTTGATGGGGGCTGGAAAGACGTCGATCGGGCGCCGGTTGGCGGCGCGGCTGGGTCTGCCGTTTCACGATGCGGATGTTGAAATAGAACTGGCGGCGGGGTGTTCCATTGCGGAATTGTTCGCCCGTTTCGGCGAGGCGGAGTTTCGGGCCGGGGAGCGCCGGGTGATCCGCCGGTTGTTGGCGGGCGAGCCGATTGTGTTGGCCACCGGCGGCGGCGCGTTCATGGACCCTGACACCCGCACCGCCGTGCGGCGCGATGCGGTGAGCCTGTGGTTGCGTGCGCCGTTGGCGACGCTGGTGCGCCGGGTGTCGCAGCGGTCGCATCGGCCGTTGCTGGCCAATGGCGATCCCGCGCAGATTTTGCAGGCTCTGATCGAGAAGCGGCATCCGCTGTATGCCGAGGCCGATCTGGTGGTGGATTGCAGTGATGAAAGCCCCGAGCACACCACCAGCCGGGTGCTGGACGCGTTGCTTGAGTGGAATGCGCCGCGCCGCCTGTCGTTGGCGTTGCAGGCGGGTTCCTATGACGTGGTGGTGGGCGAGGGCCTGTTGGGCCGGGCCGGTGGGCTGCTGGCGCCGGTGTTGCCGCAGAAGCGCTGCATCATCGTGACCGACAGCATTGTGGCGCCGCTGTATCTTTCCACCTTGCAGGAGGGCCTGTCAGTCGCTGGGTTTGACAGCCAGGCGATCATTGTGCCGCCGGGCGAGCGGGCGAAAAGCATTGAGCACTACACGTCTGTTGTGGATCAGATGTTGAATGCGCGGGTTGAGCGACGCACGGCCGTGGTGGCGCTGGGCGGTGGCGTGGTGGGCGACCTTGCCGGGTTTGCCGCCGCCACCGTGTTGCGCGGCCTGCCGTTTGTGCAGATCCCCACCACGATGCTGGCGCAGGTCGACAGTTCTGTCGGCGGCAAGACCGGCATCAACACTGCGCAGGGCAAGAATTTGCTGGGCGCGTTTCACCAGCCGCGCATGGTGCTGGCCGATACGTCCACCTTGTCGAGCCTGCCGCCGCGTGAGTTGCGGGCCGGGTATGCCGAGCTTGTGAAGGCGGGTTTGATCGGTGACGCGGCGTTCTTTGGCTGGTGTGAGGGCCATGCGTCGTCGATCCTCGGCGAGGATCGGCATGTGCAGGCCGAGGCCATCCTGCGGGCCTGTGCGTTCAAGGCGCAGGTGGTGGGGGATGACGAGCGTGAGGAGCGGCCGAACCAGGGGCGGGCGCTGTTGAACCTCGGCCACACGTTCGGCCACGCCATCGAGGCGGAATGCGGGTATGGCGCGGTGCTGCATGGCGAGGCGGTTGCTGCCGGCATTGGCCTGGCGTTCCGGTTGGCGACGCGCCTTGGCGATGTGTCGCAGGCGGATACTGACCGGGTGATCGCGCATTTGAACAGCGTTGGGCTGCCGGGGGATATGAGCCGTCTGAACCGCAGGCTCAGTGCGGACCGGTTGCTGCATCACATGAGCCGCGACAAGAAGATGCGCGACGGCGTGTTGCATCTGATCCTGCCGCTGGCGATTGGGCAGTGTCATTCCACCAGTGCGACGCCTGCGGCGTTGGTGCGGGAGATTTTGATGGCGGGCGGCTGCGCAGAGTAGGCTTTGTTCTTTTTTGAAAAAAAGAACCAAAAAACTTCATTCATTTAAGATCTGGTGACGCGCAGTTGCGCCCGGAGCCTTTATGAATGAAGTTTTTTGCTTCTTTTTGTTCACAAAAAGAAGGCCTTCCTTCACCCCGCCAACGGCGCGCAGGCCAGCACCAGCCACGCCTGCACGTCTGGCGTCACGAACGGCGCCACCTTATCGAGCACCCGCGCATGATAGCGATCCACCCAGGCCCGCTGGGCCGGTGAAAGCTGCGTGGCGTCGATCAGCCGGCGGTCGATGGGGGCAAAGGACAGGGTTTCGAAGCTGAGGAATGGCTTGGAGGCGTGCGGGAAATTCTGCGGCTGCACGAGCAGCAGGTTTTCGATGCGAATGCCGAACGCGCCGGGGGCGTAGAAGCCGGGTTCGTTGGACAGGATCATGCCGGCCGCCAATGGAATGGGCCGCGCGGCGCGGGACAGGCTGACCGGGCCTTCATGCACCGAGAGATAGTTGCCGACGCCGTGGCCGGTGCCGTGGTCGTAATCCAGGCCTTCTTGCCACAGGGCGGCGCGGGCAAAGCTGTCGATGTGGGCGCCGCAGAGCCCTGCTGGGAAGATCAGGCTGCCGATGGCGATGTGGCCGCGCAGGACGCGGGTGAAGCGGTCGATGACGACCTCGGGTGCGGGGCCGGGGCCGGTCCAGATGGTGCGGGTGATGTCGGTGGTGCCGTCGGTGTATTGGGCGCCGCTGTCGATCAGGTAGACTTCGTCGGGGTTGATCGGCCGGTCGGATTCCGGGGAGACGCGGTAGTGGATGATGGCGCCATCTTCGCCGGCGCCGGAGATGGCGGGGAAGCTTTCGCCGCGAAACCCTTCCACCTCGGCGCGGAACGCCAGCAGGCGGGCGGCGGCGGAGAGTTCGGTGGCGTGGCCGGCGGCGGTGTCGAGCCAGTGCAGGAAGCGGGTGACGGCCACCGCGTCGCGGGCGTGGGCGTTGCGGGCGCCTTGTTGTTCGGTGGGGTTCTTGCTGGCCTTCAGCAGCATGCACGGGTCCATGCCGCTCACGATTTCAGCGCCGGCGTTGCGCAGGGTTTGGGCGAACCAGGCGGGCTGTGCGTTGGAATCGACGCGCACGCGCTTGCCGGACAGGGCGGCCAGATGGGTTGGCAGTTCGTCTGGCTGGGCCAGGGCCACGGCGTTGCCGAGCCAGGTGCGGGTGGCGGGCGGCAGCTTTTGGCCGTGCATGAACAAGGTGCATTGGCCGTCTTGGGCGATCAGCGCGAAGCCGAGGGCGAAGGGGGTGAAGGGCACGTCGCTGCCGCGGATGTTGAACAGCCAGGCGATGCTCGCGGGGTCGCTGATGACGGCGGCGTCGGTGTTCGCGGCGTGGAGGGTGGCGGCGATTTCGCCGCGTTTGTCCGAGGAATCGCGGCCGGCCTTGTCGAGTGCATAGGGCTGGGCGGGCGCCAGCGGGGCGGGGGGCTGGTCGGGCCAGATGGCATCGATCGGGTTGTGGGCCAGCGGGACCATGGTCAGGCCGGCGTCTGTGTATGGTTTCAGCCCGTCTTCGGCGATGAGCCAGGGGTCGTAGCCGATGCGGCGGGCGCCGGTGGACTGGAGCCATGCGGGGGCCGGTTCGTCCACGATATGGCGGCGTTCCCAGAGTGTGGGGTCGGTTTGAGTGGCGAGTTGCAGCACGTAGCGCCCGTCGGAAAACACCGCAGCGCGGTCCAGGGTGACGGCGGCGAGGCCGGCGCTGCCTGTGAAGCCCGTCAGCCATGCAAGCCGCTCGGCCCGCTCTGGCACGTATTCGCCCAGATGTTCATCTGCGCGCGGAACAATCAGCCCGTCGATGTGCAATGTGCGCAGTTCATCACGAAGTGCCGCCAGTTTATGCTTGGTCATCGGCGGTTTCCTCGCGTCAGGTTCATCGTTTTGTCATAGCTCACGAAAGTAGCATGCGGGAAGTGCATATCTGTGGGGCGGACTTGTCCATTTTTTTCGGCGGGCCGATCACTATGTTGCGCTGCACAAGAGCAATGAGACGTGAAGCACGATGCCCAGCGCCGCTCATTACTCGCCATGTCAGGAACTTGATCAGATGAACGTCCGTGTTGCCAAGGAAGAGATCGCCATTCTCATGCCGAACACTCTGTCACACTACGCCGATGAGCCGCGTCTGCACGATGTATCGAACGAAGGTGGCTTTGTGTCGATGCTGAGCAACGCCGTGCGTTGGCTTGCCGATCTGCCGCGTCGCCGCGCCGTGCTGGCCGAGTTGAACGAACTCAGCGAACACGAACTGGCCGATATCGGATTGAACCGCAGCGAACTGAACCGCGTGTTCGACCCTGAATTCGCCGCCCAGCGCGCCCGCAGCCGCGCCACCATCGGCCGTGCGCTGATTGCTTGATGCTGTGCCACGCGTCAGACCGTGTTGAGTGGCGACCTGCCGCTTAACACGGCTGCGATGGTGACCTGCCGCAGAGCGAAGACCGGCTCGCGGTGATAGACGTATAGGCCGGTGGCAAGCGATTGCCCGGATGTGAGCGCATCGACCAATGCGTTTTCAAACACCCACACTCCACAGTTTATGTTTGCGAGGACTGATTCGCGCCATGTGCCTTTTTTAGGCCGGCGTGCGGCGGCGGCGTGCCGGGCGCGGGTCGCCGGAGGTTGCCTGGAAGAATTCCGGATGGGCCGCCATCATTCTTTGGCTGGAATCGAACACACCGAGCAGGTGGTCGCGCATGGCTGCTGCGGCCTCGTCGGCCCGACCGGTCACGACGGCGTCGATGATCCGTTCGTGTTCGTTCAGCGTGGATTGGCGCTTGAACATCTGCCGCACCGAGAGCAGGCGAATGCGGTCCACATTCACCTTGGCGGCGTTGACGACGTGCCAGGCGTCGGCGTGGCCTGACAGGGCCATCAGGGCGCGGTGCATCTCCTCGTCGGCTTCGAAGAAGGCTTCGTCATTGGTGGTGGCCGAGCGCTGGGTGGCGATGATGGCGTGCAGGGTTGCGGCATCTGCCTGGGTGCATCGTTCGGCGGCGCGACGCACGGCGGCGCATTCCAGCGCCTCGCGCACGAAGTGGTCCCCGGAGACGCGGTCGATGCGGATGGGGGCTACGAACGTGCCGTATTGCGGCAGGATGGCCACGAGCCCTTCTTCTTCGAGCTTGCCGAATGCCTCCCGCACCGGGGTTCGGCTGACGCCGTATGTGGCGGCCAGCACGCTCTCCGACAGGGAGTGCAGGGGCTTGTAATGACCTTGCATGATTTCGCGCCGCAGCAGGCGATAGATCTGCATGGCCATGGTGGCGCGTCGCCCGCTGATAAGCGGTGCGTGGGCCGGGGTGGTCTTGTCGTCCTCTGGAATTCGGTCGGCGACATCATCTTGCATACAAGTGCCCTACCATGTAGATTTTTCGCATGCGAGCCTAAAAGTTGCGCCGCAGCCCATTTCGGAGACGTTTTCTTGTGATCACCGGTGACATGTTGATTGGTTCCACCGCCGTTCGCGGCACTGATAAGCCGATAAGCGGCATCAACCCAGCCACCGGGGCCGTCATGGACCCGCCTTTTCACGGCGGCACTGCTGACAGCGTCACGCGCGCCTGCGACCTCGCTTGGGCGGCGTTCGATATTTACCGTGAAACCACGCTCGATCAGCGCGCCACCTTCCTGGAGGCCATCGCCACCGAGATTTTGAACCTGGGCGATGAACTTGTGGTGCGCGCCATGGCCGAGTCCGGCCTGCCGCGTGGGCGCATTGAAGGCGAGCGGGGCCGCACGATGGGCCAGCTTCGCCTGTTCGCGGCCACCGTGCGCGAGGGGTCGTGGCAGGACCCGCGGATTGACGTGGCGTTGCCCGACCGCAAGCCGATGGCGCGCGCCGATCTGCGCCAGCGCCATATCGCGCTTGGCCCGGTGGCGGTGTTCGGCGCCAGCAACTTCCCGCTCGCCTTCTCGGTGGCGGGTGGCGACACGGCATCGGCGTTGGCTGCTGGCTGCCCGGTGGTGGTGAAGGCGCATTCGGCGCATCCCGGCACGTCTGAGCTGGCGGGGCGTGCGATTCAGGCGGCGGTGAAAAGCTGTGGGTTGCCGGAGGGCGTGTTCTCGATGCTGTTCGGGTCGGGCGCCATTATCGGCACTGCGTTGGTGCAGAACCCGCATATCAAGGCTGTCGGCTTTACGGGCTCGCGCGCCGGTGGCACCGCGTTGATGAAGGTGGCTGCGGCGCGTGCCGAGCCGATTCCGGTTTATGCCGAGATGAGCAGCATCAATCCGGTGTTCCTCTTGCCGGCAGCGTTGGCCGCGCGCGCCGAGACGATCGGGCGGGATTTCATTGGCTCGCTGACGATGGGCGCTGGCCAGTTCTGCACCAATCCTGGCCTGATCCTGGCTGTGGACGGCCCGGATCTGGTGCGTTTCACCACCGCGGCGCAGACGGCGATTGCTGCGGCGCCGGCCGCGACCATGCTGACGCAGGGCATCTGCAAGGCGTATGAGGATGGCGTGTCTCGCCTGTCTGCCAATGCGGCGGTGGAGATTGTGGGCCAAGGCCTGGCGGCGTCTGGCCCCACCCAGGGTCAGCCCGCTTTGTTCATTGTGGATGCGGCCAATTTCATGGCCTCGCATGACCTGATGGAAGAAGTGTTCGGCTCTGCTTCGTTGGTTGTGCGTTGCCCGGACGTTGCCGCCATGAAGGCGTTGGCCGAGACGCTGGAAGGCCAGCTGACCGCCACCATCCAGATGGATGCCGCCGATCTCGACGATGCCCGTTCGTTGCTGCCCACGCTGGAGCGCAAGGTGGGTCGTATTCTGGTCAACGGCTACCCGACCGGTGTGGAGGTTTGCCCGGCGATGGTGCATGGCGGGCCGTTCCCGTCCACTGCCGATGGTCGTTCCACCTCGGTTGGCACCTTGGCGATTGCCCGCTTCCTGCGCCCGGTCTGCTATCAGGACTTCCCAGCCGGCTTGCTTCCGGCGGCACTTGCGGATGAAAATCCGCAGCACCTGTGGCGCCGTCATGACGGCGTGCTGGGCCAGAACTAAGGGAAACGCCCGATGAGCAACGAAAACAACGATAAGGTGAAACCGGCGGACCTGCGCTCGGCGCGCTGGTTCGGCCCGGCCGATCTGCGCAGCTTCGGCCACCGCTCGCGCGCCATGCAGATGGGCTACGCGCCGGAGGAATGGACCGGCAAGCCGGTGATTGCCATTCTCAACACGTGGTCTGATCTCCAGCCGTGCCATGCGCATTTCAAGACCCGCGTTGAGGATGTGAAGCGCGGCATTCTGATGGCCGGTGGCTTTCCGGTTGAATTGCCGGCGCTGTCGGTGAGCGAGAGCTTCGTCAAGCCGACGTCCATGCTGTATCGCAACATGCTGGCGATGGAGACGGAGGAGTTGATCCGCTCGCATCCCGTCGATGGTGTTGTGTTGATGGGCGGCTGCGACAAGACCACACCGGGGCTGTTGCTGGGTGCGACCAGCATGAACCTGCCGACCATCTTTATGCCTGCTGGCCCGATGCTGCGCGGCAATTGGGGCGGCAAGACGCTGGGGTCTGGTTCGGACAGCTGGAAATACTGGGACGAACTGCGCGCCGGCAAGATCACCGAGCAGGATTGGCTTGGGGTGGAGGCCGGTATCGCGCGCAGCTATGGCACGTGCATGACCATGGGCACCGCCAGCACAATGACGGCGATCGCCGAGGCGGTTGGCATGATTCTGCCAGGTGGCAGCAGCATGTTGGCGGCCGATGCCGGGCATATCCGGCTTGCGTCTGAATGCGGGCGTCGAATTGTGGACATGGTGTGGGAAGACCTCACGCCGCAGAAGATTCAGACGCGGCCTGCGTTCCTGAACGCTATTGCGGTTGCCATGGCGATGGGCTGTTCGACCAATGCGATCATTCATCTGATCGCGATGGCGCGCAGGGCGGGGCAGGATATCGGGTTGGCCGATTTCGAGCGCACCAGCCGCAAGGTTCCGGTGATCGGCAATGTGCGGCCGACCGGCAGCACGTATCTGATGGAGGATTTCTATTACGCCGGCGGCATCAAGGCGCTGATGAACGAGATCCGCGAACATCTTGATCTGAGCTGCATGACCGTCACGGGGCGGACGCTGGGCGAGAATATCGAGGGGGCGAAGGTCTATAACGCCGACGTTATTCGCACGACGTCGAACCCGATTTATGGCGAGGGTTCGCTTGCGGTGCTGACTGGCAATCTGGCGCCGGATGGCTGCGTCATCAAGCCGGCGGCGATGGATCAGCGGTTTCTGAAGCATTCAGGCCCGGCCGTGGTGTTTGACGATTATCCGAGCATGAAGAAAGCGGTGGACGACGAGACCTGGGACATCACTGCCGACCACGTTCTGGTGCTGCGCAACGCCGGGCCGCAGGGCGGGCCGGGGATGCCGGAATGGGGCATGTTGCCGATGCCGAAGAAGCTGCTGAAGGAAGGCCATCGCGATATGCTGCGGCTGTCCGATGCCCGCATGAGCGGCACCAGCTATGGCGCGTGCGTGCTGCATGTGGCGCCGGAATCCTATATCGGCGGGCCGTTGGCGCTGCTGCAAACCGGTGACATCATCAGCATGGATGTGGATGCGCGCACGATCAGCATCAATGTCAGCGATGAGGAGCTGGCCGTTCGTCGTGCTGCCTGGACGCCGCCGGAGCCTCGCTTCGAGCGTGGGTATGGCTGGGTTTACACCAAGCATATCCAGCAGGCCGACCAGGGCTGCGACTTCGACTTCCTGCGCACGGAATTCGGCGCTCCGGTTGCCGAACCCGTGATCTACTGAGGAGATTTCCATGACCAAGCTGAGTTCTGAGACGCGCGACAAGCTCAAGGGCGTGAGCACCGCGACGTTGGCCAGCGCGCTGTACAAGCGCGGCCTGCGCAACCAGATGATTCAGGAGGTGCGCCCGTTGAGCGCACCGAAGGCCACCAGCATGGTGGGGGAGGCCTACACGCTGCGGTATATGCCGGCGCGGGAAGATCTTAACCCGATGTCGGTGTTTCGCGACCATAGCCATCCGCAGCGTCGGGCCGTGGAAGAGTGCCCGGCCGGTTGCGTGCTGGTGATGGATAGCCGCAAGGACCCGCGGGCGGCTTCGGCCGGCGGTATTCTCGTCACACGGCTCATGATGCGGGGCGTGGCTGGCGTGGTGACGGATGGTGGGTTCCGGGATTCGGCGGAGATTTCGCAGCTCGATTTCCCGTCCTACCACAACCGCCCTTCGGCGCCGACCAACCTGACGCTGCACCAGGCGATCGACATCAATGTGCCGATCGGGTGTGGTGATGCGCCGGTGTTTCCGGGGGATGTGATTGTGGGCGATGCCGATGGCGTTATCGTTATTCCTGCCGAGATCGCCGATGAGATTGCGGACGAAGCGGTGGAGATGACGGCGTTCGAGGATTTTGTGCAGGAGCGCGTGCGCGACGGCCAGAAGACGACGGGGCTGTATCCGCCGACCGATGAGACGAATTTGGATGCATTTGCGGTTTGGCGTAAGCAGCACAGCCGCTGAAGGCCTGAAGTGTAAGCATAGGTCGGGCTTCTTTTTTGAAAAAAGAAGCAAAAAACTTCATTCGTTTAGGCGCGTGTCGCGGATATGCTGTGACACGCGTCTTATTGAATGAAAGTCTTTTTGCTTCTTTTTCTTCAGAAAAAGAAGATATTTTCTTCCGTTACTCTGAAATCAGTCCCCATCCGACCAGGGCCGCTTTCAGCGTGGTCGACTGGCGGTCGGTCAGTGGCCAGGCGCCGGGTGAGCGGACATGGCCGCAGTCGTTGCCGAGATAGGCGAGGGCGGATTTGACGACGGACACGTTGGTGCCGTTGCCTTCCTCGGACCGCAGATCCTCGAACACGCGCATGGCGGCGATCAGCGTCATGGCGGTGGTGTAGTCGCTGCGTTCGAGGGCGGCGTGGATGGCCACCGAGTGTTCCGGCCAGACGTTGATCAGGCCCGAGGTGAAGCCGCGTGCGCCGACGGCGCAGAGCGGTGGCGCCCAGGTTTCGGCCAGTCCGCCCACCCAGACGATGCGCGGATCGGCGCGGCGGATGGCTTCGGCCAGGCGCAGCGGGGTGGGGGCGGCCCATTTTACGCCGGCGACCTGCGGAATGCGGCAGAGGGCTTCGATGGCGTCCATGCCAATGCCGTCGTTGCGGAGATAGAGGATGACGGGCAGGTCTTGGCCGGCTTCGGCGATGCGTTCCACATACGCCACCACGCCGCGCGGGGAGACGAATGGGTCAGGCGGCTGGTGGACCATCAGCGCGGTGGCGCCGGCGGCGCGGGAGGCGCGGGTGAGGGCGAGGGCATCGTGGAGGCTGCGGCCGATGCCGCCGAGGACCGGCACGCGGCCTGCGACCTGTTCGGCCACGGAATGCACCATGGCTTCGGCTTCGGCGGTGGTGAGGCCATAGAATTCGCCGGTGTTGCCGTTGGCGACCAGGATGTGCACGCCGGCGCCGATGGCGCGGTCGATGACCGGCGTCAGGCGGGTGGGGGCGATTTTGTCATCGGTGTCGAACGGGGTGACGAGAATGCCGGAGATTCCGGTCAGGGATTTTTGAAAGCTCATTGGCTGTTCCTCACATGCGACGTTCGGGGATTCGTTTAGCGGCGGGCGGTGGGGGCGACAAGGGATATGTAAACTTGTCGGACAAGTTTGGTGGCAGGTGTGTTCGTGGTAGACGCTGTGCCGTGATGCAGCCGGAGCCTTTTTCGTGAGCAAGCCAGACTTGGTGACCCCTTTCACGCCGCCGTTGCGGGCAATTCGGCTGGCCGATCAGCTTTACGAGCAGATCGTGGGGCAGATAGTGGACGGCCGGTTGGCGATTGGGGAGCGGCTGCCGGCGGAAAACCGGTTGAGCGCGTTGTTCGGCGTGTCTCGCCCGGTGGTGCGGGAAACGATTTTTCGTCTGCAGGCGGATGGGTTGGTGGTGACCCGTCAGGGGGCCGGCACGTTCATCACCAAGCGGCCGCGTGCGGAGTTTTTGCGATTGGCGCCGATCGGCAGCGTGGCGGATCTGATGCGGTGTTACGAATATCGGATCGCGCTGGAGGGTGAGGCGGCGTTTCTGGCGGCGCAGCGGTTGACGCCGGATATGCGGGCGGAGATGGATGCGTCGCTGGCTGAACTGGACCGGGTGATCGAGGATCGGGAGATTGGTGCGAATGCCGATCATCGGTTTCATGTGGCCATCGCGCGCGCCAGCCAGAACGATCTGTTCGAGCAAAGCCTTGATTTGCTGTCGACGCATATTTTCGCCGCCATGCATGTGGCGCGCAGCATGTCGCTGGGGCACAGCGCGGATCGGCTGATGCTGGTGCAGAACGAGCACCTTGCCATCGCACGGGCAATCGGCGACGGGGATGCGGAGAGGGCGCGTCATGAAATGCGGCGGCATATTGATAATGCGCGTAGTCGGGTGTTGGAGGATTCTGGAAGTAAGTTATGAAGGAAGGTCTTCTTTTTCTGAAGAAAAAGAAGCAAAAAGACTTATATGACCTAAATATGTTTCGCGGCTAATGCGGCGAAACATGTTTAGGTGGCGGTTTCAACCGGTTGCTGCAACGGCTCGAGCCAATGCAGCGACCGGTTGAAACCACCGTTCCGTTTTCAAAAAAGAAGATCTTCCTCTTCTGACGAATGCTTCAACCTGAAGCGATCACACACTTCCCCCCACCAACGCAGCGCAACGCAGGCCGACCTCCCCATCTGGACCGGCCTGCGCTGCCGCCGCCGCCAATTTGCTCGCCAGTTCAGTGCGGCGAAACGGCTTGAAGACAATCCCGGCGGGCCTGGCAGCCTTCATGCGTGCGACTGATTCCGCGTCGGTGGCGCTGGTGAGGAACACAATCCGTGCATCCGTGCAGGCGCGCATGGCAATGGCGGCATCAATCCCGTCCTGCGCGCCTTTAAGATGCACATCCATCAAGATGACATCCGGCTGGCACAGCCGCGCCAGCTCCAACGCACGCTCCGCTGTGGCAGCAGATCCCACGAGATCGTAATTCAGCCGCCGCACCACCGATGCGACCGTCATCGCCATCAATTCCTGATCTTCCACGATCAGCAGGCGCTTCCCTGTCCCTGGCATGTCATCCCCGATACCCTGCGATAAGCGGGCAGCTTGGGACAACAAGGTAAACAACCCATGACCAAATGCCGGATGACGGATAGACGCGCCGGGAAAACCCGCTACCGTCGACCGCTGAAACCAACGCAGGAACGCCCCGCATGATCGTATCCCGAATCGCCATCGCTGCCGTGCTCGCCTTGGGTCTGTCCCATGCGGCGCAGGCAAAAGACTGGAAGAAGATCGTCATCGCCACCGAAGGCGCCTTCCCGCCCTACAACATGACCATGCCCGATGGGAAACTGGCCGGCTTCGAGATCGACATGGCCAAAGACCTCTGCGCGCGCATGAAGCTGGAATGCACCGTCGTGGCCCAGGACTGGGACGGCATCATCCCCGGCCTCAACGCCGGCAAGTTCGACGCCATCATCGCCGGCATGAGCATCACGCCGAAGCGCATGGAGGTCATCTCCTTCTCCACCCCCTACACCGCATCGCCGACCACGTTCGAAGTGCCGAAGTCGATGGCTGACCTGCCATTGACCGGCGAGCGAATCAACCTCAGCGACAAGGAAGCCGCCGCCGCCGCCATCGCCAAGCTCGGCGCCGCTCTCAAGGGCAAGATCATCGGCGCCCAGGTCTCCACCATCCAGGCCGACTTCCTCAAAACCTATCTGTCCCCGTTCGCCGAAATCCGCACCTACCCCACCAACGAGGAACAGGATCTCGACCTTCAGGCCGGCCGCATCGACATGGCGTTCGCCTCGTCTTCCTACCTTGTCTCCACCCTGGCCAAACCAGGCGGCGACCGCGTGAAGATGTCCGGCCCGTTCATCACCGGCGGCTCCATGGGCGCCGGCAGCGGCGTCGGCCTGCGCAAGACAGACCCCGAGCTGAAGGACATGTTCGACGCCGCCATCAAGGCCTCCATCGCCGACGGCACCATAAGCAAGCTGTCGCTGCAATGGTTCAAGCTCGACATCGCCGTGAAGAACTAAAATACCTGCCGGCGTGAGCAGCTATTTCACCCTCATCGGCTTCGGCCCCACCGGCTGGGGCTGGCAGCTCGTCGCCGCCACGTTGATGACGCTGGCGGTGTCGGCTGCGGCCTTCGTCACCGGCGCCGTCTTCGGCGTGCTGGGCGCATGGGCGAAGCTGAGCGGTGGCCGGGCCGTGCGCGGCGCGGCCGATGCCTACACCACGGTGCTGCGCGGCATCCCGGATCTGTTGGTGATTTACCTGTTCTACTTCGGCGGCAGCGCCCTGATGACCAGCATCGGCAAGATGATGGGCTCCCAGGGCTTTCTGGGCCTGAACGGCTTCCTGGTGGGCATGCTCGCCATCGGCACGGTGTCCGGCGCCTACCAAACTGAAGTGATGCGGGCGGCCTTCCTCGCCATTCCACGCGGCGAGATCGAAGCCGCCCGCGCCGTCGGCATGGGCCGCGCGCTGATGCTGCGCCGGATCATCGCCCCCCGCGCCCTGCGCTTCGCCCTGCCCGGCCTGGGCAATGTGTGGCAACAGGTGCTGAAGGAATCAGCCCTCATCTCCGTGACGGGCATGCTGGAACTGGTCCGCCAGATCCATCTGGCCGCAGGCTCCAGCCGGCTGCCGTTCGACTTCTACGCCACCGGCGCCGCGCTTTTCCTGCTGCTGACCACCCTGACCGGGCTTTTATTTCGCGGCGCCGAACAGCGCACGCAACGCCATGAACGACAGGGCTGATGGATTTCACCTTTCTCAGCGACACCATCGCCCGCCTGCTCCCCGCCATCCCCACAACCCTCGCCCTTGCCGGAACCTCGGTGGCCATCGGCATGGTGCTGGCGCTGTTGCTCGCCCTGCTGCGCTTAAGCTCCCGGGTCGCCGCGATCGTCGTGCGCCTCTACGTGTTCGTCTTTCGCGGATCGCCGCTGCTGGTGCAGATCTTCCTCATCTATTACGGCCTCGGCCAGTTCGCCGCCGTGCGCGACTCCTGGCTTTGGCCATTCCTGCGCAAGCCCTGGTGGTGCGCCGTCCTGGCACTGGCGCTGAACACGGCGGCCTACGGGTCTGAAATCATCCGTGGCGGCCTCACCTCCGTGCCCCTGGGCAGCATCGAAGCCGGCCGCGCCGCCGGCATGTCCCGCTTCACCCTCTATCGGCGCATCATCCTGCCACTGGCCCTGCGCCAGGCCCTGCCGGCCTATGGCAGCGAGATCATCATCATGGTCAAATCCACTTCCATCGCCAGCATCATCACCTTGATGGAACTGACGGGCGTGGCGCGCCAGATCGTCTCGGAAAGCTTCCGCGCCGTGGAGGTGTTCCTCTGCGCCGGCCTCATCTACCTCGCCATCAATTTCCTGCTGACACGCGCCGTCTCCTTGCTGGAGCGGTCGCTCAATCCCCATCTCCGAGGCGCGAACACATGACGGCCGTTCTCTCGCTGCAAGGCCTGCACAAGCGCTTCGGCAAGCTGGAGGTGCTGAACAACATCTCCGTCACCGCCCATGAAGGCGAGGCCATCGCCATCATCGGCGCCAGCGGCTCTGGCAAAAGCACCCTCCTGCGCTGCATTCCCCTGCTGGAAGTCCCGGAACAAGGCGACATCACCATCGGCGCCGAAACGGTGAAGATGCGCACCCGTGGCGACCGGCGCGAGCCCGCCGACGCCGCCCAGGTCAACCGCCTGCGCGCCCAACTCGGCTTCGTGTTCCAAAGCTTCAACCTCTGGGCGCACATGACCGTCCTGGAAAACGTCATCGAAGCGCCCATTCACGTGCAAAAGCGCCCCCGCGCCGAGGTGGTCGAAGAAGCCCTCGTCCTGCTCGACAAGGTCGGCCTGATCGACAAGCGCGACACCTACCCGTCGCACCTCTCCGGCGGCCAGCAGCAACGCGCCGCCATCGCCCGCGCTCTGGCCATGCGCCCCCGTGCCCTGCTGTTCGACGAACCCACCTCAGCGCTGGACCCGGAACTGGTCGGCGAAGTCCTGCGCGTCATCCGGGGCCTCGCCGAAGAAGGCCGCACCATGCTGATCGTGACGCATGAGATGAGCTTCGCCGCCCAGGTGGCCTCACGCGCCATCTTCCTGCACCAGGGCCGCATCGAGGAAGAAGGCCCCCCACGCCAGATCTTCGCCGACCCTCTCAGCGACCGCACCCGCCAATTCATCCGCCGGCATCTGGACCGCTCATAAGCCGGCCCAATTCGGCCGCATCGGCATAGGAACCCTGCGCGCCCGCCCGCGTCACCGACAACGACGCATAGCGCACCGCCCGCACCAGGGCCGCATCCACATCGCCAGTTTCCACCAGCGTCTGTGCGAAACACCCGATAAACGCGTCCCCGGCGCCGGTGCTGTCCACCGCCACCACCATGGGCGCCTCCACATGCGCCACCCGCGTTGCCGTCACCAACACCGCGCCACCGGCGCCAAGCGTGGTGATCACCGTGCCAATCCCCTGGCGCACCAGTTTGCGCGCCGCCACCACCACGTCATCCATCCGCCGCGTCGGCAGGCCGGTCAGCAAAGCCAGTTCCCCCTGGTTCGGCACCAGAAAGGCCACCCCTCGCAACTTCGCGGCATCCAGCGCCACCGCCGGCGCCGGGTTCAGCAGAACCGGCACGCGAGACCGGGCAATGATGGCGTAGACCGTCTCAATCGGAATTTCGAGTTGCAGCACCACCAGCGCAGCCGCGTCGAGCAACCCCGTATCCACATCGTCCAACGTCACGTGCGCGTTGGCCCCCGGCACCACCAGAATCCGGTTTTCGCCGCTGTCATCAACCAGAATCGTCGCCACGCCGCTCGACACGCCGGAGGTTTCAAGCACCTGCCCCGCGCCCACGCCCGCCGCCACCAGGCCGGCCCTGCTGGACTGGCCGAACGGGTCGATCCCCACCCGCCCAACCATCTCCACCACCCCGCCCAACCGCGCCGCCGCCACCGCCTGGTTGGCACCCTTGCCCCCCGGCAGAATGGCGAAGTCACGGGCGATGATCGTCTCACCGCCCGCCGGCACCCGGTCGGTGAACGTCACCAGATCGGCATTGATGCTGCCGATGACAACGATCGTTCTGGACACTCAGAGAACGCCCATCGACTTCGGCAGCTTCAACTCCACCAGCGTGGCCAGCACGCCCGCGCCATCGGGAATGGCCTCGTCGTTGAAATCATAAAGCGCGTTGTGCACCGGCGCTGAATCACGCCCGTTGCCGATATTGATATACGCGCCCGGGCACGCCTCCAGCATGAACGAGAAATCCTCAGACCCCATCACCGCCGGCCCGTTGCGCTCCACATTCGCCTCGCCCACCAGCACGGCCGCCGCATCGGCGAACAATCCGGTCTGCTCGGCTTCATTGACGAGCGGCGCGAACAGAAAGCGGAAATCAACCTCGGCCGTGGCGCCGAACCCCTCGGCAATCGACGTCGCCAGATTTCGCATCCGATCCTCGATCTTCTGCATCGTGGTCCGCTTGAACGCCCGCGCCGTGCCCCGCAGCACCGCCGTATCCGGAATCACGTTATACGCAGCGCCCGCCTGCATGCAGGTGATGCTCAACACGGCGGTGTCGGTCGGATGCGTGTTCCGCGCCACCACCGTCTGCAACGCCGACACAATCGCCGCCGCCACCGGCACCGGATCAACGCTCTCCTCCGGCCGCGCCCCATGCGCGCCCAGCCCGTTGATGGTGATGTCAAAGAATGCCCCACCCGCCATCATCGCACCTGGCCGGATCGCAAACCGCCCCAGCTCCAACCCCGGACGGTTGTGCATGCCGAACACGCTGTCGCACGGGAAACGCGCCAGCAGCCCGTCCTTCAGCATCGCCTCCGCCCCGCCCAGGCCTTCCTCAGCCGGCTGAAATATAAAATTCACCGTGCCGTTAAAATTGCCGGTCTCAGCCAGATAGCGCGCCGCCCCCAGCAACATCGTCGTATGCCCATCATGGCCACAGGCATGCATGGTGCCCGGCTTGGTGCTGGCATAGTCCAGGCCCGTCGCCTCCAAAATCGGCAACGCATCCATATCCGCCCGCAACCCGATGCTCGCAGCGCCGTTGCCCTTGCGCAGCACGCCCACCAACCCGGTGCCGCCCACATTGCGATGCACGTCGATCCCCCATTCCGCCAACTTGGCGGCAACGATGTCCGACGTGCGGGTCTCCTCGAACCCCAACTCAGGATGCGCATGAAGATCGCGGCGAATGGCCGTCAGTTCATCATGATAGGCGCGAATGGCGTCTGCTGCAGTCATGGGGCCGAGATCCGTTCATGGTCGGTTAGGAACTGGAGCGCATCATGAACCCGGCATCGCCCGGCAGACCAGCCCCCCTGACACATGACGCACGACAACGAAGGCGCTACCATCACCCTTGAATAGCGCATGCAGGAGGCCTCATGGCCGCACAGGTAATTCCGGTCGACCCGTTCGACCTCGTGGTGTTCGGCGCCACCGGCGATCTTTCGATCCGCAAGCTCATCCCCGCCCTGTTCCATCGCGACGCCGATGGCCAGGTTCCCCAAGACGCGCGCATCATCGGCGTCTCGCGCCGCCCCCTGTCTGACGACGCCTTCCGCGACATGGCCCGCGCAGCACTCGAAGCGCATGTCGAACCCAAGGACCGGGACGCCACAGCCCTGCAACGCTTCCTGGCGCGGCTGTCCTATGTTCCGGTGGACGTCCAAGGCGAAGCCGGCTGGAGCGAACTCGTCACGTCCCTGGGCGACAGCCAGCGCATCCGCGTTTTCTACCTCGCCACCGGGCCAGACCTGTTCGGCCCCATCTGTGACAGCCTTGGCCGCTGCGGCCTCGCCGACAACGCCCGCGTGGTCGTCGAAAAACCCATCGGCAAAAGCCCCGAATCCGCCCACGCCGTCAACGACGCCATCGGCCGCAGCTTCCCCGAAGACCGCGTCTACCGAATCGACCATTACCTCGGCAAGGAAACCGTCCAGAACCTGATGGCGCTGCGCTTCGCCAACGCGCTGTTCGAACCGCTGTGGAACTCCGCGCATATCGACCACGTGCAGATCACGGTGGCCGAAACCTTGGGCGTCGAAGGCCGCGCCGGCTATTACGACACCGCCGGCGCGCTCCGCGACATGGTGCAGAACCACATCCTCCAGCTCCTCTGCCTCGTCGCCATGGAACCCCCCACCTCCCTCTCGGCCGACGCCGTGCGCGACGAAAAGCTGAAGGTCCTCAAATCGCTCGTGCCCCTCACCGGCGATCACGCGCAGGAGGCCACGGTGCGCGGCCAATACCGCGCCGGCGCCTCGGCCGGCGGCCCGGTGCGCGGCTATCTGGAAGAACTGGGCGAGCCCGCCAGCACCACGGAAACCTTCGTCGCCCTGCGTGCCGACATCGCCAACTGGCGCTGGGCCGGCGTGCCGTTCTACCTCCGCACCGGCAAACGCCTCGCCTCCCGCGTCAGCGAGATCGTGGTGGCCTTCCGCCCCGTCCCACACTCCGTCTTCGGCGAGGGCGCGGGCACACTGCGCCCCAACCGCCTGGTCATCCGCCTGCAACCGGACGAAGGCGTAAAACTATGGCTCATGATCAAGGAACCAGGCGCCGGCGGCATGCGCCTGCAACACGTGCCGCTGGACATGAGCTTCGCCAGCGTCTTCACCAACCGCAATCCGGATGCCTATGAACGGCTGCTGATGGATGTCGTGCGCGGCAATCAAACCCTGTTCATGCGCCGCGACGAGGTCACCGCCGCCTGGGCCTGGATCGGCCCCATTCTCGACAGCTGGAACGCCAGCCGCGAAGGCCCCCGCCCCTACACCTCCGGCACATGGGGGCCGTCCTCAGCCATCGCCCTCATCGAACGCGATCGCCGCACGTGGCATGAGGAGATGCAGTAAAAAATCGTTCTTTTTTCAAAAAAGAACGTCTTCGCTTGCCTGCATTTTCTTTGCCGGCTGAAATTTTCAACCCTTTGCAGAGCTGGCCGACTTTCGGCGATCACATGTTAGCCTGCCTTGCGCAGGATGAGGCAGGCCCATTGGCCTTCGACCAGCATCCGCTCCAGCCGCAGGTTGTGCGCATGGGCCACCCAGTTGGCCTGGCTGGTGAGCAGACCGGCCAGGATGGCGGTGCCGCCAGGCGCCAGGTTGGCGGTGAGGTGCTTGGCCATCAGCGTCAAGGGACGTGCCAGAATGTTGGCGAAGATCAGATCGTACGGCGCGTGGGTGGACAGCACCGGGCTGGTCCAGCCATCGGCGCGGAGGAATTTCATGCGCGGGTGCAGGTTGTTGCGCCGGGCGTTGTCGCGGGCGGTGCGGACCGACCAGGGGTCGATATCGGTGGCCAGCACCGGGCGGTTCAGCAGTTTCGCGGCCGCCATCGCCAGGATGCCGGAGCCGGTGCCGAGATCGAGGATGCGGCGGGGCTTGCGATAGGCCACCAGTTCCAAAGCGCGCAGGCAGCCGCGGGTGGAGCCGTGTTCGCCGGAGCCGAACGCCACGCCGGCATCCAGCGTGACGGGGATGCGGCCGAAGGCGGCGGGCTGTGTGAGGTGGGTGCCGCGAATGGCGAAGCGCTTGCCCACCAGTTGTTCCGGAAAGGCCGAACGCGTGCGGGCGAGCCAGCCATCGGCGGGCGTGATGGAGCGGGTGACCTCCGGGTTCAGTCCGGTCATGAGGCTGGCGATGGCGAGGCCGGATGTGAGTTCCAGCTCGAACTTGCCCTGGTCCTTCACGCCTTCGACCGTCCACATGCGGGTAGGTTCGTCCAGGAAGAAGCCGATGGTGCCGCAGGCTTCGCCCAGGGCCAATTCGTAGGCTTCCAGGGCGTCTTCGGGGATCGTCACGCTGATGGTTTCGAGGGCGGTGGCGTGGCGGCTGAGCTTGTGCTTGATCATGTTGGGTCCACGAAACGGTCGAGCACTTTCTTTGCGCCGGCCTTGTCAAATTCGATGTCTAGCTTGTCGTCGTCAACGCCGGTGACGGTGCCGGCGCCGAATTTTTGATGGAACACCCGCGCGCCCACGGCAAATTGGGCCGACTGTGCTGGCCGGGCCGGCTGCTCCCACGACTCGATTGTGTGTTGACGCCGGGCGACCAGCGGAAACGCGCTGCCGAAGGCGGGGGCGGCGAGCATGCGTTCGCGCTGGATCTGGGCGCTGCCCGAGCGTTCGACCGCGTCTTCCGGAAGTTCGTCGATGAATCGGCTGGGGATGGAGCTTTGCCAGTTGGCGTAGATGCGCCGGTTGGCGGCATAGCTGATGATGGCGCGCTGCCGGGCGCGGGTGATGCCGACATAGGCGAGCCGGCGCTCCTCCTCCAGCCCCTTCAGCCCGCTTTCGTCCATGCTGCGTTGGCTGGGCAACAGCCCTTCTTCCCAGCCGGGCAGGAAGACGGTGTCGAATTCCAGGCCTTTGGCGCCGTGCATGGTCATGATGCTGAGGCGGTCGGTTTCGGTGCGTTCCTCGTTTTCCATCACCAGCGAGACGTGGTCGAGGAAGCCGCCCAGCGTGTCGAAATCGGCCAAAGCGCGGACGAATTCGCGCAGGTTTTCCAACCGGCCGGGGGCTTCGGCGGATTTGTCGGCTTTCCACATGTCGGTGTAGCCGCTTTCGTCGAGCACGGCCTGCATGGTGACGATGTGGCCTTCGCGGGCGATCTGTTCGCGCCAGCGCAGGAAGCCGGCGAGCAAGGCGGAGAGGCTGTCGCGCAATTTGCCTTTGAGGGTGCCGGCTTCGATGAGTTCGCTGGCCGCCGCGATCAGCCCGATGCCACGGGCGCGGGCGGTTTCGTGCAGGCTGCGCAGCGCTGTGGGGCCGACGCCGCGACGGGGCGTGTTGACGATGCGCTCGAACGCCAGATCGTCGGCCGGCTGTTGCACGAGTCGGGCATAGGCGATGGCGTCGCGGATTTCGGCGCGTTCATAGAATCTTAATCCGCCCACGACACGATAGGGCAGGCCAAGTCTGATCAGCCGTTCCTCGAAGGCGCGGGTCTGGAAGCCGGCGCGGACCAGCACGGCCATTTCGGACAATTTGTGTCCGGTGCGGTGCAACTGTTCCGCGCGCTCACCGACCATGCGGGCTTCTTCATCGCTGTCCCAGAGGCCGACGAGTTCCACGGGGCCGCCTTGGGCGTCCTTGCGTCCGGGGCGGAGGGTTTTGTCGAAGCGGCCTTCGTTGTGGGCGATCAGACCGGCGGCGGCGGCAAGGATGGGGGCGGTGGAGCGATAGTTGGCTTCCAGGCGGACGATGCGGGCGCCGGGGAAGTCGCGCTCGAAGCGGAGGATGTTTTCCACCTCGGCGCCGCGCCAGGAATAGATGGATTGGTCGTCATCGCCGACGCAGCAGATGTTCTGGGGGCCGCCATCGGGCTTTTGGGCCAGAAGCCGGAGCCAGAGATATTGGACGGTGTTGGTGTCCTGGTATTCGTCCACCAGGATGTAGCGGAAACGGCGGTGGTAATCGGCCAGGATGTCTGGCTGGGCGCGCAGGATTTCCACCACGTGGAGCATGAGGTCGCCGAAATCGGCCACGTTCAGGGCGCGCAGGCGGGCCTGGTAGTCGGTGTAGAGGTCGATGGCGTGGCCGCCGGCGAAGTCGGTGTCCTCGGCCGGGGTGACGCGGGCGGGGGTGAGGCCACGGTCCTTCCAGCGTTGGATGATGGCCATCAGGGCCTGCGGCACCCAGCGTTTGAGGTCGATTCGGGCGGCTTCCATCACCTGTTTGAGCAGGCGCATCTGGTCGTCGGTATCGAGGATGTTGAAGCTGGAGGTTAGGCCGACATGTTCGGCGTGCCGGCGCAGCATGCGGGCGCAGAGGGCGTGGAAGGTGCCGAGCCACAGGCCTTCGGCGGGCTCGGTGAGCATGGCGCTGACGCGTTCGCGCATCTCGCGGGCGGCTTTGTTGGTGAAGGTGACGGCCAGGACCTGGCTGGGAAAGGCGCGCCTTGTGAGGAGGATATGGGCGAAACGGGTGGTGAGGACCCGTGTCTTGCCGGTGCCGGCGCCGGCCAGCACCAGCAGCGGCCCGTCCACATGCTCGACGGCGGCGCGTTGCTCAGCGTTCAAGCGTGAGAGATAGTCGCTCATAAGAGTGTGGATTCATCCGCAATGCCGTCAGGGATATAGAACGTGTTGCGAACATGACCAACATTGCGATGCGCTTTCTGGCGTGGTCGGCGCGACATGGCTCGGCGCTGCTGGCGGTTGGCGTGTTTGGCGGCTTGCTTGTGCCGCCATTGGCACATGCGATGGTGTGGTTCATCACCCCCAATGTTGTGCTGTTGGTGACCTTGGTGCTGCTGCGTATCGATATTCCGCAGGCGTTCGCGCATTTGAAGCAGCCGGGACGGCTGGTGGCGATCGTGCTGTTTCAGATGTTGGTCTCACCGTTTATTGCGGCGTTCGTGATCTGGCTGGTGCCGCTTGATCCGGCCATTGCCGCGGGCGTGGTGATTTTTGCCACGGGCGCCGCCGCCACGTCTGGCGCTGCCTTCGCGCGGTTGGTGGGGTTGGACCCGGAGCTGACATTGCTCGCCACGCTGGCCAGCATCGCTGTTGTGCCGCTGACTGGCCCGCCTTTGGCGCATTTGCTGGCGGGTGTGGATCTGCATATCGGTGTGGGCGCGTTCATGGCGCGGTTGGCGGTGGTGGTGGGGGTTCCGTTCGCGGTCTCGGCGGCGCTGCGCCGGGTGGTTGGGCCAGCACGGCTGGCGCCGATCGGGCCGGCGCTGGATGGGGCGGTGGTGTGGTTGGTGGTGTTTTATGGTTTTGCCGTGATGGACGGCCTGCAGGCCCGGCTGCTGGCCGACCCCGTCTGGGTGGCTCAGGCGACCGTTGCCGCCTTCGTTGCGGATTTTGGGCTTAACATCGTCACCACGGTGGCCTTTCTGTGGATTGGCGTGCGCCATGCGGCGTCGGCCGGATTGATGGCGGGCAATCGCAACATGGCGCTGTATCTGGCGGTTCTGCCGTTGGGGGCGGACCCTCGGATTGCGTTGTTTTTCGCACTCGTGCAGTTCCCGCTGTTCCTCAGCCCCTTCATGCTGGGGCCGATTTACCGGCGGGTCAGATGGCTTGGCCAGCCATTGCGATCATGATCCTGGGCTGACGCGGCAACGATTCGGCGGCCTTGGCCACCCATTCGGTTGTGCCTGAGAAGCATACGTCGTGTCCGATCGCCAGGCAGGCGTGGACCTGGCGGGCTGGCGTGGCTTGGCTGAGATGAACCAGTGTGACGCCGGCGATGGAGGTGGCCATCAACAAGGCATAGTTCAATGTGTTGTTCATAACACGCTCCACGATCAGGTCGTGATGACCCGCGAGGAGGCGAGGCCCGAAGTGATGGCGCCGCCTGTTGTTAGCAGGTTAGCGCCGTTCACTTTTCCGTAATCTTATTCCGGCAGGTTATGCGCGGGTGTCTTTGGCCTTACACCCAGAATGTGGGAGATGGCGTATGTCAGGTCTGGACGGTTGAGCGTGTAGAAGTGAAACTGGTCAATCCCGTTTGCGCGCAGAATTCGAACCTGCTCGGCCGCGACGACGGCGCCGACCATGCGCCGTGTTTCGGCGTCATCTTCTGTGCCTTCGAACATATGTCCCATCCACGCCGGCACCGTGGCGCCGCACATGGCGGAAAACTTCACGGCCTGGGCGAAGTTGGACACGGGCATGATGCCGGGCACGATCGGCGCGGTGATGCCGGCCGCGAGGCAGCGGTCCAGGAAGCGGAGGTAGGTGTCGGTCTCGAAGAAATAGTTGGTGATGGCGCGGGTGGCGCCGGCATCCAGCTTGCGCTTCAGATTGTCGAGGTCGGCTTCCGGGCTCAGGGCGTCCGGGTGGGTTTCGGCGTAGGCGGCCACGCTGATTTCGAAATCGGCGATGCGGCGCAGGCCGGCCACGAGGTCGCTGGCGTAGGCATACCCGTCTGGGTGGGGGGCATAGGCGCCGCCGCCGGGCACGTCGCCGCGCAGGGCCACGATGTGGCGGACGCCGGCGTCGTAATAGCGCCGGGCCACATCGTCGACCTCGCCGCGGCTGGCGGCGACGCAGGTGAGGTGGGCGGCCGGCACGAGGTTGGTCTCGGCCGCGATGCGGGTGATGGTTTGGTGGGTCCGCTCCTGGGTGCTGCCACCAGCGCCATAGGTGACGGAGACGAAGCGCGGGGCGAGCGGTTCGAGGCGGCGAATGCAGCTCCAGAGCTGGGTTTCCAGCGCCTCGGTCCGGGGCGGGAAGAACTCGAACGACAAGGCCGGCGGCGTGAGGGTGGAATCCAGTGGCGGCAGGCCGGTCAAAAGCGGGCCGCGACGCCAGCCGTGCTGGGGCGCCGAAAGGGAGGTGGGGTGGTTCATCGCCCCTGCTGTCGTGGTGCTGTTGTTCATAAAGATATGTTTATGAGGTATAAAAATTATGGGCAAGCCCTCGTTGCGCGCCAAAATAAGGAACGTGTGGGGTTTTGAGTGGTTATGACAATTCGTTCACCCGCGTATGGGTTGCAAGGAGCATGACGTTGCGGCTTGAGAGTGATAGAAGCCTCACCATGCGCCGGTAGCGAGACTTTCTTATTCGTGCCACCCGACGATCGCGATCTGCTTTTTCCGCAAGGATCTCCATGCCAGTGTCTCCACGTCGTCAAAAGCTATCCTGGCTTGCTCTCGCAGTCACAGTGGCGGGTCCGCTGTTTTTGTCGGCCTGCGCAACGCCGCCGCCGGCCAGTGATCCGGACGCGCTTGCTGATTTTCGTGAGACGAATGACCCGCTGGAGCCGACGAATCGGGTATTTTATGCCGTCAACAACGGCATCGACAAGGTTGTGCTGCGCCCCTTGGCGATTGGGTATCGCGCCGTGCTTCCCGAAACTGTGCGCAGCCACACGCATAATGTTCTGGTGAATCTTGGCACGCCGGTGCAGCTTTTTAACGACATGTTAGAAGCCAGGCCGCGTCGGGCCGGTGATTCCCTCATGCGGCTGCTGTTGAACACCACCGTGGGTGTTGGCGGCGTGTTTGACGTGGCCAGCGATCTGGGCTGGCCGGACCATGACAGCGATGGCGGCATTACCTTGGCGTTGTGGGGTATTCCCAACGGCCCGTATTTGTTCCTGCCGATCTTTGGGCCCTCCAGCCCGCGTGAGGCCACGGGTATGGGTGTGGATTATGTTGTGAACCCGCTGTCCTGGATTGGTCGCGGACCGACGGTGGATGCGCTCGGCTATTCCAAAACCGGCCTGTCGGCCCTTGATGCGCGGGCCGCGGTGCTGGACGACCTCGACAAGATCACCAGCCAGGCGCTGGACCCTTATGCCACGATCCGCAGCCTCTATCGTCAGCGCCGCGCATCGCAGATTGATACGGTGCGTGAAGGCGATCAGGCCACTGTTCCTGCGTGGTTCTCGTCTGTGGCACCCGCCGCTTCGCCCGCAACTCCGGTGGGAGCAACCAAGCCATGAATCCCGAATTCGAAACGGCACCCCAACCCATGTTGAATGATCTTACCCGGCGCAGCCTTCTTGGAAGCGCTTTCATCGCCCTGGCGGCATTGCCTCTGACGCGGGCAGCCCAGGCGCAGCCGGCGGAGCAGGCGGCGGTCTTTATTGAAAAGACCGTGCGTGAGCTGACCGCGGCTGTGAACAGCGGCAACTCGACCAAGGACAAGGCCTCGGCGCTGCAGACCATCATCGACCGTGCGGTGGATGTGAACTCTGTTGGCCGCTTCTGCCTCGGTCGCTTCTGGCGTCTTGCGAGCCCGGCGGAGCAGGCGGAGTATATCGACCTGTTCCACCGCGTGCTGGTGCAAAACATCACGGGCAAGGTTGGCGACTACCAGGGTGTTTCCATCACGCTGGTGCGCACCGTGCCGCGTGAGGATGGCGTGGCTGTGACCACCACCGTCACGCGGCCCAACTCTGCCCCAAGCCGCGTTGATTGGCTGGTGAACGCCGAGAGCGGCGAGTTGCGGATTGTGGACGTGATTGCGGAAGGCACGAGCCTGCGCCTGACGCAGCGGAACGATTATGCGTCCTATCTGTCGCGGAATAACAACAGCGTGCGGGCGTTGATTGATGCGTTGAAGCAGCAGGCGGCGACGGGCTGAGGAGGCCTCTGGCCGGGTTGGAGGCCACAGCGAGCCGCGATTTTGTTTCATTCAGCCCCTTTTTGCGATGTTGCAAAAAGGGGCTGAATTTTGATATTTCTGCCATCTAGAACGTCTCGGCTGCTCGGTCGGTGTATCGAAAAGCCTGTTTCTGGCGCCGCGTATTAGGTGAATTTGAATGTGCCAATACGAGATAAATTTTTCCGATCTTTCCGCCAGCGATAGAATCATTGGAGAGGGATGGGGCGATTGCGTTCCGTTCGGGCGATGGATGATCGGCGAGCGAAGCGTGGTGAGTCTGCCTCCACCGCCCCGGCGTTGCCGCTCTTTTGATGTCGTGGCGGTTGTTGGGCCGTTCTGGCCGACCGGGCGTTATCCTAGCCAGAAGATCCTTGTCCGCGTTGCTGGCACAACCTTGCTGGAACAGACGCTCGACAACATGGCGGAGCTGCGATTCAGCATTCCCGGTGAACTGGTGTCGGTCGATCGTTTGCTGGAGATTGAGTTCCTTCATCCGGACCCGGTCATGCAGGCTGATGAGGATGGACGTCCGCAGGCGCTGGCGTTGTCGATCTGGACGCTTGCCCTGGTTGGAATCGATTCTGAAATTCCATCCGAGGCACAATTTCCGCCCGGTACGATGTCGTGTTTCCATGTTCAGTCCAAGGGCAATCTGGGCAACCGCATGATTCTTTTCATGCTGGCGCTTGCGGTTGCAAACAAGGCCGGCGATTGCGCCATGTCTGGCGTGGACCTGGACGAATGGGGGCGTTCTACGGGGTCGCACGTGCCCGGATGGAGCGACCTGGTCGTGGGCGATGAGCAGAGCATCGACATGTTTTCGGTCAGCCAGTTCCTGGCGACGCATCCTGGCAGCAGGGTCGTTTATCGCGGCTATGGCCAGCGGATGGAAAATTTTCTTCCCGTCGATGTGTATAAATCGATCCTCACGTCGGATCTGCATGGCGTGCCGGTCTTTGATGAGAGATTTTTGGTGATCAACGTTCGAAGTGGCGACGTGGTGACGGGTCGTTTCGCTGATTACGTGTTGATTCCGGTTGATTTTTATAAGTTTATTGTCGAGGCGACCGGGCTTTCCCCGGTTTTCATGGGGCAGCTTGAAGCCAATCTCTACACCGATTCGTTGCGTGAGGCGTTCCCGACCGCCCTGTTCCTCGAAACGCAGGGGCCGATGTGGGATTTCGAGGTGATGCGCCGGGCGAGCAGCCTTGTGACATCTGTCAGCACGTTCTCCTGGGCGGCGGCCTGGCTTTCAAATGCCAAGCGCGTTTATATGCCGGTCGACGGTATTCTTAATCCGTTGCAATATCCCAAGGTTGATCTTCTTCCGATTGGCGATCCGCGCTATGAGTTCTTTCTGTTCCCTGTGAACCACGCGGTCCCGTTAGAGGACGTGGCGGCAGCACATGAGGGCATGAAGGACGCATGGTGCAAGATTTCCCATGCCAAGATGAACGAGATCCGCATGCGGTGCGCTTGATGATGAGAAGCGTCATCGACACGACATTGCGGTGGCCCTGCAGGATATAGCGATGGTTGAACATTTCATCGGCGCGAACGGATGGGTCTATCCTGCTGCCGAGACGACAGCGCTCATTGGACTCAGCGAAGGCGCGGCATCGCTTCCCGCCGCGAGCGTTGAGGCGTGGACCATGCGGATTGTAGAGCGGTCGGCGCTTCTGGGGGGATATTCGGTGTTCTTCCTGCAGGCCATCGCGCCGTCACATTTCAGCGTCTGCCCCGAGTTTTTCCCCCTTTCGGTTGGCTACCCCGAAAATTGCCCTGCAACACGGCTGTTGGAGGCATCCCGCCAGGCGGGTGTGGGACAGCGCGTTGTTGATCTGTCCGCGGTTCTGAGGTCCGGGCCGGTTGGAGTGGAATGGGCCCCGGTCGCTGGTTTCGGCTGGGCGGATGTGACTGGAGAGGCGGTTGGCCGCTCGCTGTTGCAGGCTTTGGCAGGAATCGGCGCGCTGAAGGGAATGACCGAACGCTCTGCCGAGGCTGTTGCACAGACCGCGATGGTGGCGGATTCGAACAACGTTTGGCAGGCTTGCCGCGATGTGTCCGGCGACAACGAACCTGTGCCGGAAATCGGGGCGCGAATTGCCTATGGATGTCGTCCGCCGACGGCGGAGGACGGTGCGATCGTTATATTTGATGATGGTTTTTTGTTCGCCAACCGTATTTCGTTGCTGGCCGTTCTGGCATTGTGTTTTTGCGAGGTTCATTTTGTCTGCAGCCATGATATGGACTTTTCATATTTGGCGCGGTGCGGCGCGACCACCGTCATTGCAAGCGTTGCCATTCATGGCCTGGCAACGGTGCCCACGGATCGGTGGCATATCGACATCGCAGAATGGCACTTCAATGAACGTCGTCAGGAGGCATGATCCGATGCTCGATGGGCCTTTCATCGCCGGGTGCGCTGCCTGGCAACGTTTCGGACTGATGTGATGCAGGCCGAAATCTCGTCTTTGGCCCCTGTTGTCCGGCAAACTCCGGAGACCGGACATTTCCTGGAGACCTATATCGAGACCGGTGTCGCCAAGATCGTGCTGCATATCGCGGACCGCGCGGCCGTCGTGCGACCGGATTTTCTGATCACCTCTCCCAGCGACGGCACGCTTGCTCCCTTCGCGCATGTTATGGAGGAGCAGCAGTTCAGGACGTATGCCACGGACAGGTTGGGCGTTTGCCGGGTCCCTGACGTGTGCTTGATTGGCACGGACGGTATTGTGTTGCAGGCCGGTCAGGTGGTCCGTGACAGTATTCGGCACATCATGTACTGGCACCCCGACTCAGTGACCGAGAGCATGGTTGCAACTGAGAGTATTGTTCTCAAGCGCACGATGCAGGCGCGGTGCGCCCCGGCCAAATTGCAGTGTATGATTGGTTTTACCGGCTCTTGGCGGAACTACGCGCATTGGCTGCAGGAGAGCGTTCCCAAGCTGGCCGTTTTCGCGGAGCGGTTTTCTGCCGGCGGGCACGTTAAAATTGTGTTGCCGCAATTCGAGCCAGGGTCATTTCAGGATCAGACAATCCAGTTGCTGGGGATCGCCAACGAGTCGATCATCACGATCCAAAGCGATGAAGTCCTTCATTTCCAGAGCGTGCTGCTGATGAGTTCCACCGACCTTTGGAGCGTGCCGCCTTACGTGCATGATGTTGCCAGGACCCTGGTCGCGCGGGCCTCGCGGATGGCACCGTCGGTTTCTGCGTATGGCGATCGGCTGTTCATCCATCGCCAGACCGGGTTGCGCCAGCTTGCTAATTTTGAGGCGTTGCAGGATCTGATCCTGCGACGTGGCTATAAGATCCTTGTTCCGGATGCGATGACACTCGTCGAACAAATTGCCGCGATGCAGGGAGCGACACATGTGGTTGCCGAGCATGGCGCCGGGCTGACCAATATCCTGTTTTGCAGGCCTGGGACGAAAGTGTTGGAGATTTTCAACCAAGCTTGCGTCCAGCCTGCATTCTGGTCGGTCGCCGGCGTAACGGGTCTAAAATTTGGATACCTGATTGGCACGCATGTGCCGACAGCCGAACGTCCGGAACTCGACTGGAACGCATCATACAGCATAACGCCTGAGCAATTGACCGCAGCGCTTGACAGCATGGACTGAGCAGGCCTCCCGGCGGCTTTGCCAAAGCCGCATCCAACGCACGTGACCACACAGAACAGGCCAGCACCATCACCATGCAGAAATCTCTCGCTGTTGCCACAATGGTCTACAACGAGGCGGATTTCCTGCCGATCTGGCGACGGCACTATGCCGCTGCCGTCGGTGAGGAGAACTGCTATGTGCTGGATCATGGCAGCAACGATGGCAGCACGGACAATCTCGGTCGGGTCAACGTGATGCGGATTCCGCGTTCACCGATGGACGAGGCGAAACGTGGCAGGTTCCTGTCGGAGTTCTGCAGTTCGATGCTGACCTGGTATGATGCGTTTGCTTATACGGATGTGGATGAAATGCTTGTCGTCGACCCGGCGATCGCGCCCGATCTGATCACGCTGTTGCGTCTTTCGCCGCATAAGGTTTTGACTGCTTTCGGGGTGAATGTGCTGCACCGGATGAACCATGACGTTGCACTGGACCCCGAGGGCGTGATTTCGGCCCAGCGGCGGTGGATTTATCCGACGGCTGCCATGGCCAAGCCGCTCGTCATGCGCAAGCCGATCAAATGGTCGCCTGGCTTTCATTCGTATGATGGCCCGCCGGTCTTCGCCGGTCTGTTCAACATGCATCTGGCGCAAGTTGATTATGAGATCGCGTTGCGCCGGCAGGTCAAACGGCGATCGGTCGAATGGACCAATGCCATCGATGGCCAGCACCCCCACAAGGTCAATGATGAAGCCGTGTTGGGTGATTTTCTGCATTGGTCGTCCAAGCCCGCGATTGAAGATGTTGCGATGAACGAAACCTGCAAACACTACCGTCGCTTTCGGGAGCGCATCTGCCTGTCGGCACACGGCCGTGAGGAGCTTGAATACAAGACGGAAATGAACATCTGGAGCCGCGTTCTGTGGCCGTTGCCAGAACGTTTTGTGGGGACGTTCTGAGACGAAGGTTCAGTCAGCTGCTTTTGTCGGTTGGTCTCGTCAGATGACATCGTCGCGCAAGACCCTTGATCGTTCATGAGGGGCCGGCGTGGCGGGATTTTTGTTGCAGGTGGCCGGGGCGCATGGTGTTTGCTGGTGGGTGAATTCATCCGCATCTCCCTGCCCGTGTTCGGATCTGTTGACGGTCATTTGCGCTTTGCGTGGGGCCGTGGGTGGTTGGGGCGTGCGGGGATATGCGGTGGCTGGTGCGGATGGCTTTGTATCGGGTGGCGGGATCTGGGTCGCAGTTGCGGGGTGATTGTGGCGCTGCTGATGGCGGCGCCACAGGCTGGGCGGATTTTGCGGCCTGTGTGCCGGATGTTGGCGGTGGATATGGCGTTGCTGCGGCCCCGGGTGGATGGTGGCGTCTCGGGTTCGCGGGGCGCGGAAGGTTTTGGATTTTAGGCGGGTTCCGTCGCCGAAGGGGGCTGGCAGGCTCCATGCTGATTTCCAACGGGACCGACGGGGAGCCTACGCGGCCTGAATTTCAGCGATGAAGTTGCTGACCTCATTTGTGAGCGAGGAGGCTTGCCGGGACAGGCCGCCTGCGGCGTTCAGCACTTTGCCGGCTGCTGCCCCCGTCTCGGTCGCTGCCTGGCTCACACCTGAGATATTGACAGTCACTTCCTGGGCTGAGACGGATGTGTGCTGCACATTGCGCGCAATTTCTGCCGTTGCATTGCCTTGTTCTGTAACAGCGGTCGCAATCGCCATCGAAATTGAACTCACTTCTGCGATTGTTGCGGTGATTTTGTTGATGGCACTGACGGCGTCCCTCGTCGCGGACTGAACTTGGGAAATTTGCCCGCCAATTTGCTCCGTTGCCTTCGCGGTCTGACTTGCCAGGTTTTTGACTTCCGAGGCGACGACGGCAAAGCCCTTTCCGGCATCTCCGGCACGGGCGGCCTCGATGGTGGCATTCAGCGCCAGCAGGTTGGTTTGCCCGGCAATGTTGGCAATGAGTCCAACAACGAGGCCGATTTGCTCGGCGCTGTTGGCAAGTTCAAGCACGATTGTGTTGGTTCGCTGGGCTTCCGAAACTGCCAAGTCGGTGATTTTCGAGGAGTGGCTCACCTGGCGGCTGATTTCGTTGATTGATGTGGACAGCTCCTCAGCCGCGGCTGCAACCGTGGCGACCCCGTGGCTTGCCGTTTCTGCGGCGGATGCGACATTCGCAGCCAAAGAATTCGTTTGGGTTGCGGTGTCCGACATTGCGCGGGCGGTTGCTTCCAACTCGGCGGACCCGCCGGAAAGCGCCTGTGCCAACGCACCGATCTGTGTCTGGAAATCCGCCACCACTTTTTGCAGCAAGGCTTTTTTCGTCTCCTCAGCCCGCATCGCCGCATCAATATCCATCAAGGAGCCGCACGCGCGGCGGGGGTGCCTCTGCTCGTTCAGCACAACGCCGCCCGTGGCGCGGAACCAGCGATAGGAACCGTCACGCACCTTGAGCCGGTAGGTGACGTCGTAGCTGATGCCGGTTTTGCACGTTGCGGTGAACGCGGCGAAGGTTGCCGGGGCATCGTCTGGGTGCAGCCGGTCAGACCAGCTCGCCATGACATTTGGAAATTCCGCTTCGGTGCTGTAGCCGAGCAGGCGGCGGAATTGTAGCGACCATGTCCATCGTGATTGGGGGTGTGCTGCGTCGCCGTTGTGCAGCACGGCGTCCCACAAGCCGACCCCGCCGTGGATGCACAAGGTGTCGAGCCATTCTGCTTTTTGCAGAATCTCGTTGTGGGCCGATTTGCGCGCAAACATGACTGTATTCCCCCGATTCAGATGGGCTTGTGGTGGTGGCGCTTCGGGCAGAGCCCGATGAACTGGCCCGCAACCCTGTTTTTTGGATTTATCGGGGAAAAGTTAATCGTTCCCTAATATACTTAACAGAATCGGGTTTTCTGGAGGAAAATTTTTTAAGTTGGGCTGCCTTGGTGTATTGGTCCAAAAAAGTGCAGAAAAAGTCATCTGATATTCGCGTTAGGTTGATATCAAGACTACCTTGGTCAAAGCCGTTTGTGGAGTTCGTTGCGTTCTTGTTGTTTTGATATTAAAATAAAAGTACCACGTGAGATTAATCTTGCATCTTGTGTGTGAGCCCCAGTGGCTGAACGCGATTGCTGAGGCATTGGCGCTGATTTTCAGGAACATGCCGAAGGTTGTTGATCGCACGATGATCGTGGTGCGCCTGATCTCGGCAGGAGGCCGGGCGGGGGGATTTTTGTTGCATGTGGCCAGGTCGCGTGGTGTTTGCTGGTGGGTGAATTTATCCGCATCTCCCTCCCCGTATCTTGATCTGTCGATGGTGATCCGCGCGTTGCGTGGGGCTGTGGGCGGTTGGGGTTTTTTGGGGCCGGCGTTGATGATGCTGCTGTATCGGCGGTTGGGTGGGATTTGCGGGGATATGGAGCGGCTGTCGGCGCGGTTTCAGGCCGGGCGGCTATGGCGGGTTTTGGCGCGTGCGGAGGGTGTTGGGCGGGCTGGGGGTGGTGGGCCGGCGCGGGGTGCGTTGGGGTTGGGTTTGCCGCGTGGGTTTGGCTGGCTGGTGCGGATCGCCTTGTATCGGGCGGCGGGATATGGGTCGCAGTTGCGGGTGATTCTGGCGCAGCCGGAGATGGTGGCGCTGTTGATGGCGGCGCCGCAGGCGGGGCGGATCTTGCGGCCGTTGTGCCGGATGTTGGCGGTGGAGGCTGCGCTGCTGCGGCCTCGGCCAGCGGGGGAGGCGGTGCTGGCCGAGGTGGCGCCGGTGGTGCAGCCGCGGGTTCGTGTGCCGCGCCCGGTTGTTGATTTTGGCCGGATTCCGTTGCCGAGGGGCGTGATTGCGGCCGCGCGGCGGCAGGGCATTCGGAAAGGCGGATGAGGGTGTGGGGAGAATTGCGGCCTTATTGTTCCGGTTTGTTAATTAAGGGGCGCGACGTGTGGTTGTGGCTCTGGATTGCTTCGCCAAGGGGCTCGCAACGACGGGTGGCGTGGGGGTGGCTGACGGATTCGAACACCAGCAAATTGACCCCATCGCGTTGGAATGTTTCGCATAATTGCATGCCGATGGCGCCCAGGACGGTGCGGGAGGCAAAATTGTCGTCGCGGGAGATGGCCACGATGCGGGACAGTCCGGCGCGTTCGTGGCCGAAGCGGAGGGCGGCGGCGGCGGCTTCGCTGGCGTAACCGAGGCCTTGTTCTTCTGGGCGCAGGGCGAAGCGGACGGCGATGCCGCGGCCATCTTGGCGGCGTTCCAGGCCGACGAGGCCGATGAAGCGGTCTGGCTGGAGGGCGCGGACGGCCCACATGCCGAAGCCGCAGGCGGACCAGAGGGCAATGTCGGCGGCGAGTTCATCGGCCGCCAGGTTGGGGGGGCGAATGCCGCCCAGCATGATGGCGAAGGACCGTGGGTCACCTTTGAGGGCGACCAGGTCGGCGAGATCCGCCCATCCGACCGGCCGCAGCCAGAGGCGGCCGGTTTGGAGGTTCCAGGATGGGTTCATGGGTGCTCCGGCCGTGCGGAGGGCACGGCTGGAGCCTTGCTTGGGCCAGCATCCATGAACCCGCCCAGGTCAGCGTTGGAGGGGGCGGTATTTGATCCGGTGCGGCTCGGTGGCGGCGGCACCCAGGCGTCGTCGTTTGTCGGCTTCGTAGTCCTGGAAGTTGCCTTCGAACCATTCCACGTGGCTGTCGCCTTCGAAGGCCAAGATGTGGGTGGCCAGGCGGTCGAGGAACCAGCGGTCATGGCTGATGATGACAGCACAGCCGGCGAATTCGGCCAGGGCTTCTTCGAGGGCGCGCAGGGTGTCGACGTCGAGGTCGTTGGTTGGTTCGTCGAGCAGGATAACGTTGCTCTCCGACTTCAACATCTTGGCGAGATGGACGCGGTTGCGTTCGCCACCGGAGAGGATGCCGACGCGCTTTTGCTGGTCGGAGCCTTTGAAGTTGAAGGCGCCGACATAGGCGCGGCTGGCGACGGTGCGCTTGCCGAGATGGATGACGTCGGTGCCGCCGGAGATTTCTTCCCAGACGGTTTTTTCTGGGTCGAGGCTGTCTCGGCTTTGGTCGACATAGCCGAGTTTGACGGTTTCACCGATGGTCATGGTGCCGCCGTCTGGGGTTTCCTCGCCGGTGATCATGCGGAACATGGTGGTTTTGCCGGCGCCGTTGGGGCCGATGACGCCGACGATGCCGCCCGGGGGGAGCTTGAAGTTCAGGTCGTCGATCAGCAGGCGGTTGCCGAAGCTCTTGCGCAGCTGGTCGGCCACGATGACGGTGCCGCCGAGGCGGGGGCCGGATGGGATGACGATTTCGGCGACACCCATCTGCTGCTCGTTCGATTTTTGCAGCATCTCCTCGTATTTTTGGATACGGGCCTTGGATTTGCTCTGGCGTGCCTTGGGGCTGGACTGAATCCACTCGGATTCTGCGGCCAGGGCGCGCATGCGGGAGGTTTCTTCCTTTTCCTCGACCTGGAGGCGCTTGCGCTTCTGGTCCAGCCAGGAGGAGTAGTTGCCTTCGAACGGGTAGCCGCGGCCGCGTTCGAGTTCGAGAATCCAGTTGGTGACGTTTTCGAGGAAGTAGCGATCATGGGTGACCACGATCACGCAACCGGTGAAGTCACGCAGGGTTTTTTCGAGCCAGGCGACTGATTCGGCGTCCAGATGGTTGGTTGGTTCGTCGAGCAGGAGAAGGTCCGGCTTTTCGAGGAGGAGGCGGCAGAGGGCGACGCGGCGGCGTTCGCCACCGGAGAGCTTGTCGACCATGGCGTCTGGCGCTGGGCAGCGGAGGGCGTCCAGCGCAATTTCGATGCGGCGGTCGAGTTCCCAGCCGTCTTCGCTGTCGATGATTTCCTGGAGCTCGGCCTGTTCGGCCAGCAGGGTGTTCATCTCGTCATCGGTCATCGGTTCGCAGAACAGGTTCGAGATCTCGTTGAACCGGTCGAGGGCTGCCTTCAGTTTGCCGAAGGCGAGCATGACGTTGCCGGCGACGGTGAGGTCGGGGTCCAGATGCGGTTCCTGTTCGAGGTAGCCGACGCGGACGCCTTCGGCGGCCCAGGCTTCACCGCCGAAATCGGTCTCGCGGCCGGCCATGATCTTGAGCAGCGTGGATTTGCCGGCGCCGTTGACGCCGAGAAGGCCGATTTTCACGCCGGGCAGGAAGGACAGCGTGATGCCCTTGAAAACTTCGCGTCCACCAGGGAAGGCCTTGGTGACATCTTTCATGACGTAGACGTATTGGTAGGCTGCCATGATCTGGCTCCCTCGAATGCAGCGGGTGTTTTAGGGGCGGGAACGAGCGGGTGCAATCGTGGTGCGGCGATTGCTGTGAGACGGAATGACAGGCAGGGGCGGAATGACGCTTCCCCCGACGCGGGGAGCTTGGTGCTTTGCGTGGTTGGCGGTGGCGCGGATGGGGGGGGCAGGACGTGGTGAGCCGCGCCGTTGTGGATGATCGCGCCGATCACATGCAGGTGGCGACAGGTATCACCCGAATGTTAAATTGCACCGGCGCGACGGTGAAACGCGTGGCGGGGTTAGCTGGCGGGGCCGGTCTTTCGGTGGTTTTCAGCGCCATTGCACCATGGGTGTCGGCGGAGCAGGCTCCGGCCATTCGATGCGGTGAATCGGCACTCTGGAGGCAGCAACGGGGGCGGTGCCCCCGCCGCGGCACGAGATGCTGTTGACGGCACTGTGTTCGTGCTGCGCGGCGAGCTTGGTGGGGAAGTGATGCAAGGCCTGGTTCGTGTGGTCGACATGGTGCCGCATCTCCTTGCCTGATGTTGGTCGCAAACCGAGGAACGAGTCTGCGGCCGGCCTGACCGCAGGCCGGCGGTGCGTCCGATCGGCGCATTGGTGCTTGAGGTGACGGGCGGCAGCTGCATTCCGTCAAACAGGATCGTAGGCAACGTCGCTCGTGCCGAGCCGTCTGGCGTCCTGGTGACGGCCGTGATTGCCACAGATGACGGCAGCGCCGCCCTGGCGCCGTGCGACAGGGTGTTTCGCCAGTGATGTGACGCGAGGCCTGCCACGCGTGGCAGGCAAGACAGTGGGCTTCTTGTTTTTTGCCGCAGCCTGCGTGACAAGACGCGTGACCGCCCGGTTGGGCAGGCACTCTGCCATATAATTTAAAATACCCACCGCGCAGCCATCGGCCACGCAGATGAATCGTGCCGAGGAGGCACACATAGCCTATGAGTCATATTGCAACGATCGCCCCGACATTTGCCGATCTTGACCTGAACCCCAAGCTGCTTGAGGCGCTGACGGAGCAGGGCTACACCACGCCGACGCCGATTCAGGCGCAGGCCATCCCGTTGCTGCTCAAGGGCCAGGATTTGCTTGGCCTCGCGCAGACCGGCACCGGCAAGACCGCTGCTTTCTTGCTGCCGATCCTGCATCGGCTGGCTGCCAAGCACCGCAAGGCGCCGCCGCGCTGTGCCAACGTGCTGATCCTGGCGCCGACGCGGGAACTTGCCTCGCAGATTGACCAGAGCATCGCCGCCTACGGCCAGAACCTCGGCATGACCCATACAGTCGTGTTCGGCGGCGTCAGCCAGTTTCATCAGGTCAACGCGATGGCCAAGGGCGTCGACTTCCTGATCGCCACGCCGGGCCGCCTGCTCGACCTGATCGGCCAGGGCCATATCGATCTCGGCGAGACCTATGTGCTGGTGCTGGATGAAGCCGACCAGATGCTCGACATGGGCTTCGTCAAGCCGATCCGGCAGGCCGTGGCGCTGATGCCGGTGGAACGCCAGACGTTGCTGTTCTCGGCCACCATGCCCACCGCCATCGCCACCTTGGCCGGCAGCCTGCTGCGCAACCCGGCGCGCGTGGAAGTCACTCCGCCCTCCACCACGGTGGCCCGCATCGGCCAGACCGTGATGTTTACGGATGCCGAGAACAAGCTGGCCCTCATCCAACTGCTGGTGAAGGCGCCGGAAGTTAGCCGCGCCATCATCTTCACGCTCACCAAGAGCACCGCCAACAAGGTGGCCGAGGCTTTGACCAACGCCGGTTCGCCGGCCGAAGCCATCCACGGCAACAAGTCCCAGGGCCAGCGCGAGCGGGCGCTTGCGGGCTTCAAGTCGGGTGCGGTTCCGGTTCTGGTCGCCACCGACCTCGCCTCGCGCGGGATCGACGTGGACGATGTGAGCCACGTGTTCAACTTCGACATGCCGAACATTCCGGAAAGCTACGTCCACCGCATTGGCCGCACTGCGCGCGCCGGGCGCGAGGGCTTGGCCGTGTCGCTGTGCGAGCCGGAGCATCGCGCCTGGCTGCACGCCATTGAGCGCACGATTGGCCAGCCGGTGCCGATGTCGACCGATCACCCGTATCACTCCGAGGCCGCGCGTCTGTCCACGATGCGCCCCCCGGTGCTGGGTGGCGGCAAGGGCAATCACGGCCAGCAGCAGCGCCAGCAGCAACAGCCGGCGAAGCAGGCGCGTCCGCAGCAGGCGCGTCCGCGGTAGGAACGAGGTCGGTAAGATCTTCTTTTTCTGAAGAAAAAGAAGCAAAAAGACTTCCTTTCATATCGGCGCGTGGTGCGGCAGACGCAGCGCCACGCGTTTGAAGTCACGAAGTTTTTTGGTTCTTTTTTCAAAAAAGAACCCCGTGCTTCCGCTTTATCCCTTGGGATGGGTCCGCCGCCAGACCTCCATCAACTGCACGGTGTCCACCGACGTATAGCGCTGCGTGGTGGACAGGCTGGCATGGCCGAGCAGATCCTGGATCGACCGCAGATCAGCGCCTCCGACCAGCAGATGCGTGGCGAAGGAATGGCGCAGCGCGTGCGGCGTGGCGTGGTCTGGCAGGCCGGACAGCGCCCGGAATTCGCGCATCACCCGTTGCGCGACGCCGGGGTTCAGCCGGTCACCGCGCGCGCCGAGGAACAGCGGGCTGTCGGGGGCGCGGTTGGGATGCACCCGCAGCCAGGCCTCCACGGCGTCTCGCACCGCAGCCAGCACCGGCACGATGCGTTGTTTCGACCCCTTGCCGGTGACGCGCAGCGCGTTGTCCGACCCGGTGCGCGGGGCGTCGCGCACGTCCAGCGCCAGCGCTTCGGCGATGCGCAGGCCGCTGCCGTACAGCAGGCTGAACAGCGCCACGTCGCGGAGCGCCATATTGCCGTCATGCATCTGGCCGATATCCCGCGCCACGCTGAGCGCCTGGTCGGGGCTGAGCGCCTTGGGCAGCGGCTGTTTTGGGCGCGGGGCGGCGAGCAGGGCCAGTTGCGGATTGTCCACGCCATGATGGCGCGCCAGGAACTTGAAGAAGCTGCGTACCGCTGAGACATGCCGCGCCCGCGTGGCCCGGCCACGACCGTCATTGGCCGCACTGGCGAGCCAGGCGCGGAAATCGGCGGCACGCAGGGTTGTGAGGGCCGCCAGATCCAGTTCAGTGCCGAGATGCTGGGTTAGAAATCCAAGAAAAACCTTGAGATCGGCCGCATACGCCTCCACTGTCAACGACGAGGCGCGACGTTCCAAAGCGAGCCAGGACAGGAAATTCTGCCGGGCGATCTCGGCCTGCATCAGCGCGCCAGCGATGCTGCCACGGCGCGCCCGAGAAAGGCCAGTGCCGCCGTTCCCTGCGCCGGATCGATCGTAGCCGCGTCCCTCGATGCCAAGGCCAGCAGGGCAGGCGGGCCGTTGCCGGGAACGCGTATCAGCGCCGAATGCCGCGCCAGCCCGACTGCCTCGCCGTGCAGCAGCGCCGAATCGTCTGGATCGGGGTCGAACTTCACGGCGCAATGGCCCATCAAATGGCACACCTTACCCCGCGGCAGGCGTCGCAAGCCCGGGCGATCGGCCTCGATGCACAACGAAATCGCATCGACCGCCAGCAACGCGGGCCATTCGTTGGCGATGCAGTCCATCAGCGAGGGCGCCTGGATCAACGCCAGCACGGCTTCGTTCACGCGGGCGGATAGGCCCGCAGCGGCGCGACCGGCGGTGAGCACCATGTCGGCCTGCCCGGCCATGGCGCTGGCATGCGCCCGTTCGGCCGCGATCATGGCCGCCATATGTTCCGCCAACGCGACCCCGTGCACCCGCGAAGGGGGCACGAGGGCGCGGTAGAGGTCCGGATTTTCAGCCAGGAAATGCGGATGCGCGCGCAGATAGGCGATCATTGCGGCAGCATCCGGCATCCCGGTTGGGGGCGATTGCCCCATTTAGGCGATCGTTTGGCCCGTGCCGGCCCAATCCGCCAGGAACGCGGCCAAGCCCTTGTCGGTCAGCGGGTGGTGATACAGCGAGCGCAGCACGGCCGGCGGCAGGGTGGCCACATGCGCGCCGAGCTTTGCGGCCAGGATGACGTGCATCGGGCTGCGAACGGAGGCTACGAGCACTTCGGTCTCAAGGGCTTCGTAGTTGTCATAGATCTCCAGAATGTCGGAGATCAGCTCCATGCCGTCCTGGCCGATATCATCGAGGCGGCCGACGAACGGGCTGATGAACGTGGCGCCGGCCTTGGCGGCCAGCAGCGCCTGGGCGGCGGAGAAGCACAGCGTCACGTTGGTCATGGTGCCTTCGCCCGACAGGGTACGGCAGGCGCGCAGGCCGTCCGGCGTCAACGGCAGCTTCACGCACACGTTGGTGGCGATTTTGCTGAGCACGGCGGCTTCGCGCATGATCGCGTCATATTCGGTCGCGGCCACTTCGGCGCTGACCGGGCCTTCGACCAGGCCACAGATCTCGGCGATCACTTCGGTGATCTTGCGGCCCGATTTGGCGATCAGGCTGGGGTTGGTGGTCACGCCATCCAGCAGGCCGGAGGCGGCGAGCGCCTTGATCTCGGCGGTGTCTGCGGTGTCGACGAAGAATTTCATGCGCGCTGTCCTGCGGTTTTGGGCCTGCCGCTGCCGGCCACTTTCGGGCAGACCATACAGGATGCGACGTCAAATCCGAAACCAAGACGAACAGGATTTGCTGGGGGAGACCCCGGCGGGGCCGGCGCGCGTGCCGGTGCTGCTGCCATATCCGTTCGCGGGACCGTTCGATTACCGCGTGCCCGTCGGCATGGTGCTGCACCCCGGCGATCTGGTGATGGTGCCGCTCAACCGCCGGGAAGAGGTGGGTGTGGTGTGGGACGGCGCGGCCGATGGCAGCGTTGGCGACAACCGATTGCGCCCGGTTTCGACCAGACTGGACGCGCCGGCGATGCTGCCAGATCTGCGTCGGCTGATTGACTGGATTGCGTCCTACACGCTCAGTCCGCCCGGCGATGTGCTGGCAATGGCGCTGCGGGTGAACGCGTTGCAGCCGGATCGGCCCGTGATGGGGTGGCGATTGGCCGATACCCCCCCCGATATCCGCACCACCGCGCAACGCACAGCGGTGCTGGCCGAGTTGGCGCGTGACCAGCCCCGAATCGGGTCCGAACTCGCCAAGGCATCCGGCGTCTCCTCCGGCGTCCTCCGCGCGATGGCCGATGCCGGGCTGTTGCTGCCGGCGCCGATGCCCATCCTGCCGGGCTTTCACCGTCCTGATCCCGACCGGCCCGGCCCCACGCTGTCGCCGGATCAGGAAAATGCCGCCGCCGCCCTGCGTGCCGATGTGACGGCGCGGGCATTTTCGGTCACGTTGCTCGAAGGCGTCACCGGCTCGGGCAAAACCGAGGTGTATCACGAGGCCATCGCCGCCTGCCTGCGGGAAGGGCGCCAGTCGCTGGTGCTGCTGCCGGAGATCGCCCTGTCCTCGCAATGGCTGGACCGTTTCACCAAACGCTTCGGCGCGGCCCCCGCTGTATGGCATTCTGACCTGTCCAGCCGCACCCGCCGCCAGACCTGGCGCGCCGTGGCATCCGGCGAGGCGACGGTGGTGGTGGGCGCGCGCTCGGCCCTGTTCCTGCCGTTCCCCGATCTCGGCCTGGTGGTGATCGACGAGGAGCATGAGACGTCGTTTAAGCAGGAAGACGGCGTGGTCTATCACGCCCGCGACATGGCCATCGTTCGTGCCCGGTTGTGCAATGCGCCCGCCATCCTCGCCTCTGCCACGCCGAGCCTGGAGACGGTGGCGAATGTGGAGGCCGGGCGATATCGGCGCCTGCATCTGCCCTCCCGCCACGGCGGCGCGACCCTGCCCGAGATCGTGCTGGTGGATCTGCGCGACACCCCGCCCGAGCGCGGCGACTTCCTGTCCAAGCCGTTGATCGACGAGGTCAACGCGGCGTTCGAGCGCGGCGAGCAGGCGATGCTGTTCCTCAACCGCCGCGGCTATGCGCCGCTGACCCTGTGCCGGCGCTGCGGCCACCGGGTGCAATGCCCGAACTGCACCGCCTGGCTGGTGGAACACCGCGCCCGTCGCCAGCTGCAATGCCATCATTGCGGCCACAACGAGCCGATTCCCACGCTGTGCCCCGCCTGCAACGCCGAGAACAGCCTCACCGCCATCGGCCCCGGCGTGGAGCGCATCACCGAGGAAGCCGTGCGGCATTTCCCCGATGCCCGCATTCTGGTGATGGCCAGCGACACGCTGCCCGGCCCCGCCTCTGCCGGCGAGGCGGCCCGCGCCATCGAGGAACGCAAGGTCGATCTCATCATCGGCACCCAGATCGTCGCCAAAGGCTGGCATTTTCCGCATCTGACACTGGTGGGTGTGATCGACGCCGATCTGGGCCTCGCCGGCGGCGACCTGCGGGCCGCCGAGCGCACGGTGCAGCTGCTGCACCAGGTGGCCGGCCGGGCCGGGCGCGCCGAAGCGCCGGGAAAGGTGCTGCTGCAAACGTTCAGCCCACTGCATCCGGTGATGCAGGCGCTCAAGGCGGGCGACCTGGCCGCCTTCATGGAGAACGAGGCCGCCCAGCGACGCCCAGGCCACTGGCCGCCCTACGGGCGCCTCGCGGCCCTGATCATCAGTGCCGACAGCGCCGATGCTGCCGACAGGGCCGCGGCCGAACTGGGCCGCACAGCGCCAAGCGGACCCGGCATCCTGGTGCTTGGCCCGGCCCCCGCGCCCTTGGCCATCCTGCGCGGACGGCATCGCCGGCGGCTGTTGCTCAAAACGCGGCGGGACATCGCCGTGCAGCCGCTGCTGCGGGCGTGGCTCGCGCCGATCAAGACAACGGGCTCTGTGCGTGTGGACGTGGACGTCGATCCGGTCAGCTTCCTGTAGCAAGAACCTGACGCAGCTTGCAGCACCTGCCCGGCTCCGTGTCCTTCTCGTCATCCCGGCGTTGTCTATTCTGAGACTCGCCCGTTGGGGGCACTCCGCGTGCAAAGGCGGCCCTTGGTGTGTTCGAGGGGCGACCTGAACTGCCTGCAAAATTTCTCTTGGGTGGTCATCCGCAATGGGCCGCGCCAGCGTTACCCCGTCCATTGGCGGCCATTTGGGTGCAACGAACGGACAAAACGAATGGTCTTGAAACGTCAGCAGCCGTTGCGTAGCCAAAAACCCCATGCTAGACGCCCAGCCGTCAGTGAAACGTCACGTGACGCACCAGATCACCCGCAGCCTCTGCGGGTGATCCAGCAGACGGAAACGCACTCTTGGCCTCTGGCGCCTCCATGATTTCCAGCGGCGGTGGACTCACGGATCGGTATGCCACCGCTCTGTACTCCCTCGCCAGCGACCAGAACCTGCTCGATCACACCGTTGATCAGATGGACGGCCTCGGCCGCCTGATCGACGAGAGCCCACTTCTGCGTCGTCTCCTCGAAAGCCCCCTCATCGACGTGAACTCGGCCCAGAAAGCCATGCACGCGGTTCTGGTCGAGCAGGGCTTCACCAAGATCATCACCGATTTCACGGGTGTGGTCGTGGCCAACCGCAGGCTCGCTTTCCTGCGCGCCATCGTCGCCCGCTTCGCAGCCCTTGTGGCAGAGAAGCGCGGCGTTGTGATGGCTGAGGTCACGTCGGCCCATCCGCTCACCGATGTGCAGGAGCAGCAGCTCCTCGCACGCCTCATCGAGGCCGGCTACGGCACGGTCAATATCGCCAAGCGCGTCGATGAATCCATTCTGGGTGGCCTGATCGTCAAGATCGGCGCCCGCCTTTATGACACCAGCATCAAAAGCCGTCTGCAGCGCCTGCAGTACGCTATGAAGGGAGCCGCGTGATGGAAATCCGTCCTGCCGAGATTTCGGAAATCCTCAAGAAGCAGATTGCTTCCTTCGACACCGAAGCCAACGTGTCCGAGACCGGCCAGGTTCTGTCGGTTGGTGACGGCATTGCCCGCATCTTCGGCCTGCAGAACGTCATGGCCGGCGAGCTCGTTGAGTTCCCGTCCGCCGGCCTCAAGGGCATGGCGCTGAACCTCGAGACCGACAATGTCGGCGTCGTGATCTTCGGCGACGACCGCGCCATCCGTGAAGGCGACACCGTCAGCCGCACCGGCACCATCGTCGACGTGCCTGTCGGCCGTGGCCTGCTCGGCCGCGTGGTCGACGGCCTCGGCAACCCGATCGACGGCAAAGGCCCGATCGTTGGCGAGCGTTCGCGCGTTGAAGTGAAGGCCCCGGGCATCATTCCGCGCAAGTCCGTGCATGAGCCGATGCAGACCGGCATCAAGGCGATCGACGCCCTGATCCCGATCGGCCGTGGCCAGCGCGAGCTGATCATTGGCGACCGTCAGACCGGCAAGACCGCGGTGATCATCGACACGATCATCAACCAGCGCGAAGGCCACCTGCACGGCGACGAGAGCAAGAAGCTCTATTGCATCTATGTCGCCATCGGCCAGAAGCGCTCGACGGTGGCCCAGCTGGTCAAGACCCTCGAAGAGCAGGGCGCGATGGAATACTCCATCGTCGTGGCAGCAACCGCTTCGGACCCGGCTCCGATGCAGTTCCTCGCACCGTACACCGGTTGCACCATGGGCGAGTTCTTCCGCGACAGCGGCGCGCATGCGGTCATCTTCTACGACGACCTTTCCAAGCAGGCCGTGGCCTATCGCCAGATGTCCCTGCTGCTGCGCCGTCCGCCGGGCCGTGAGGCCTATCCGGGCGACGTGTTCTACGTCCACTCCCGCCTGCTCGAACGCGCCGCGAAAATGTCGGACGCCATGGGCGCCGGCTCGCTGACCGCTCTGCCGGTCATCGAGACGCAGGGCGGCGACGTGTCGGCCTACATCCCGACCAACGTGATTTCGATCACCGACGGCCAGATCTTCCTGGAGACCGAACTGTTCTTCAAGGGCATCCGCCCGGCCGTGAACGTCGGCATCTCGGTGTCTCGCGTCGGCTCGGCCGCTCAGCTGAAGTCGATGAAGCAGGTTGCCGGCCGCATCAAGCTGGAACTGGCGCAGTATCGCGAAATGGCGGCCTTCGCCCAGTTCGCGTCTGACCTCGATGCCTCCACCCAGAAGCTGCTGGCCCGCGGTGCGCGCCTGACGGAACTTCTGAAGCAGCCGCAGTTCAAGCCGGTGCCGCTCGAAGAACAGGTTCTGGTGCTGTTCGCCGGTGTTCGCGGCTATCTGGACTCGCATCCGGTCTCCAGCGTCGGCAAGTTCGAGCGCAACATGCTCGCCGAGCTGCACGCTTCGCATCCCGGCATTGTGGCGTCGATCAAGAACGACCAGCAGATCAAGCCGGATGTCGAGAAGCAGCTCGTCGCGTTCCTCGACGGCTTCTCCAAGTCGTTCGTCTGATCGGGGTTTAAGCAATGCCCAGCCTAAAGACGCTCCGCGTACGGATTAACTCCGTAAAATCGACGCAGAAGATCACGTCGGCCATGAAAATGGTCGCGGCATCCAAGCTGCGTCGGGCGCAGAGCCAGGCCGAGGCGGCCCGTCCCTATGCCCAGCGCATGGAACGGATGCTGGCTTCGCTTGGCGAAAGCGTCGTGGGCAGCCCGACTGCTCCACGCATGTTGGTCGGCACGGGGGCGGACAAGGTCCATCTCCTTGTCGTCGTCACCGCCGATCGCGGTCTGGCCGGCGCGTTCAACACAAACGTGGGCCGTCTGGCCCGCAATGTGACGCGTCGTCTGGAACTCGAAGGCAAGACCGTGAAAATCCTCACGGTCGGCCGCAAGGGGCGTGACTATCTGCGCCGCGAGATGAGCGCCAACCTGCTGGACGAAGGCATTTCCTATGCCGGCCGCAAGTCGATCAACTTCAACGACGCGCAGGACATCGCCCTCAAGGTGACGGCCATGCTCGGCGAAGGTTCGTTCGATGTCTGCACCGTGGTCTACAACCGCTTCGGCTCGGTGATCGCCCAGATCCCGACCGAAATGCAGTTGATCCCGACCCCGCTGCCGACGACGAAGGTCTCGATCGAAGTGCCGCCAGGCACGCCGTTGCCAGTCTATGAATATGAGCCTGATGAGGAAGATCTGCTGGCGAAGCTGCTGCCGCAGAACCTCGCGATCCAGATCTACCGTTCGCTGCTCGAATCAGCGGCGGGCGAGCATGGCGCGCGAATGACCTCGATGGACAACGCCACGCGCAACGCGGGCGACATGATCAAGCGTCTGTCGCAGACCTATAACCGGGCGCGTCAGGCGAACATCACCAAAGAACTGATCGAGATCATCTCGGGCGCCGAAGCCCTCTGATCCGTCGCGAAATTTAGGAGTCGATTATGGCCAGCAACAATGTCGGGCGCGTGACGCAGATCCTTGGCGCCGTCGTGGACGTGCAGTTCGACGGTGAGCTTCCGTTCATTCAGAACGCCCTTGTCACCCAGCTCAACGGCAACAAGCTCGTGCTTGAAGTCGCCCAGCAGCTTGGCGAAAAGACCGTGCGTTGCATCGCGATGGATGCCACGGAAGGCATGGTTCGCGGCCAGGAAGTTGTCGACACGGGCGCCCCGATCACGGTGCCGGTTGGCCCCGAGACGCTGGGCCGCATCCTGAACGTCATCGGCGAGCCGATCGACGACAAGGGGCCGATCAACACGGCCATGCACTACCCGATTCACCGCGCAGCGCCGTCTTTCGCTGAGCAGTCGACCTCGGCAGAAATTCTCGTCACCGGCATCAAGGTGGTCGATCTGCTCGCCCCTTATGCCAAGGGCGGCAAGGTTGGCCTGTTCGGCGGCGCCGGCGTGGGCAAGACCGTTCTTATTCAGGAACTGATCAACAACATCGCCAAGGCGCATGGCGGCGTGTCGGTGTTCGCCGGCGTGGGTGAGCGCACCCGCGAAGGAAACGACCTGTATCACGAGATGATCGACGCCGGCGTTATCAAGATCGGTGAAGACGGCTCGACCGCCGGTTCCAAGGTGGCGCTGGTTTACGGCCAGATGAACGAGCCGCCGGGCGCCCGCGCCCGCGTTGCTCTCTCGGGTCTGTCGCTGGCAGAATACTTCCGCGACGAAGAAGGCCAGGACGTGCTGTTCTTCGTGGACAACATCTTCCGCTTCACCCAGGCCGGCGCCGAAGTGTCGGCCCTTTTGGGTCGTATCCCTTCCGCCGTGGGTTATCAGCCAACCTTGTCGACCGACATGGGCGCCCTTCAGGAGCGCATCACGTCCACCAACAAGGGTTCGATCACCTCGGTGCAGGCCATTTACGTGCCGGCCGACGACTTGACCGACCCGGCGCCCGCCACCTCGTTCGCCCATTTGGACGCCACGACGGTGCTCAGCCGCCAGATCGCCGAGCTCGGCATCTACCCGGCCGTGGACCCGCTCGACTCGACCTCGCGCTCGATGGACCCGCGCATCGTCGGCGAAGAGCATTACCAGGTGGCCCGCGACGTTCAGCGCGTTCTGCAGACCTACAAGTCCCTGCAGGACATCATCGCCATTCTCGGCATGGATGAGCTGTCGGAAGAAGACAAGTTGATCGTGGCCCGCGCCCGCAAGATCCAGCGCTTCCTCAGCCAGCCCTTCCACGTGGCCGAAGTGTTCACCGGCTTCCCGGGCGTGCTGGTGTCGGTGGCCGACACGGTTCGCGGCTTCAAGGCGATCGTCGCCGGCGAATATGACCACCTTCCCGAGAACGCCTTCTACATGGTCGGCACCATCGAGGACGCCGTGAAGAAGGCCGAGTCGATGAAGACCGCGGCCTGATCTAAGGAAAAGACAATGCCGTTCGATCTGGAAATCGTGAGCCCGGAAAAGCTGCTGCTGTCCAAGACTGTGGACATGGTGGTGATTCCGGCCGCCGAGGGTGAGATGGGCGTCTTGCCGGATCATGCCCCGATGATCGTGCTGCTGCGTGCTGGCACGATCCGCCTCTATCAGGGCAACGCCGTCACGGAACAGCTTTACGTCTCCGGCGGGTTCGCCGAAGTGACACCGACGCGGGTGACGGTGCTGGCAACCGAGGCGACGGAAGTTGCCGATGTCAGCCGCACCGAAGGCCAGGCCCGTTTGACCGCAGCGGAGGCAGCCTATGCCGCCGCTAGCAAGACCGACATGCCGGCCCTGGATGCCGCAATGGAGCGCATGCAGGCTGCACGCGCGATGATTGAGGCAGCCCAGGCGGCCTGATCGCTTCTGATGCGTCTTGAACGAAATGAGAAACGCGGGGCCTGTATGGTCCCGCGTTTTTTGTTGTGGAGCTGCCCGTACTTCACCGTACTCGCGTGACATCCTCCAAATGGGCATGTTCATCACCCGTAAGAGCCGGATGGACAGTCGATGTTGAATATCGTGGTGCCGATGGCGGGCCGCGGCAGCCGGTTCGCAAAGGCCGGCTATCGTCTACCGAAGCCGCTGGTCGACGTGCATGGCATGCCGATGATCCAGATGGTGATCGGCAATATTCGTCCCGTGCGCCCGCATCGCTTCATCTTCATCTGCCAGCGTGCCCATGACGAGGCCTACGACATGGGGCGGCGACTGACCGAATGGGCGCCCGGTTGCGCGGTGGTGCTGCTGGACGGCCAGACCGAAGGAGCCGCCTGCACGGTGCTTGCGGCCCGACATCTGATCGACACCGATGCCAGCCTGATGATCGCCAACAGCGACCAGTATGTGGATATCGACATCAACCCGTATCTGGAGACACTCGACCGGCACGGGCTGGACGGTCTGATCATGACGATGCAGGCGCGGGATCCAAAATGGTCCTACGTGGCGTTGGACCAGGCGGGTCTGGTGATGCAGGTGGCGGAGAAGCAGCCGATTTCCAGCTTTGCCACCGTTGGCATCTACAATTTCATCCATGGCTGTGACTTCGTGGCGGCGGCCGAGCTTATGGTGGCGCATGGTGAGCGGGTGGGTGGCGAGTTCTACGTGGCGCCGACCTATAACCACATGATTGCCGAGGGTGCTGCCATTGGGGTGCACGATATCGGTCCTGACGGCTGCGGCATGTATGGCCTGGGCATTCCCACCGATCTCAACCGCTTCCTGGCGACAGACCTGTCGCGTCGTATCGCCGGGGCGATGAGGTGATCATCCTCAGCCATCGTGGCTATTGGCGGGACGGTGGCGAGAAGAACCAGCCGGTTGCGTTTCAGCGGTCGTTCGATCTCGGCTTCGGCACCGAGACAGATATCCGGGACCGGGCTGGAGAATTGGTGATCTCCCACGATATGGCCGATGCGTCTGCGATGTTGCTGGCGAGCTTGCTCGATATCCTCAACGGCCGCGGCTTGCCATTGGCGCTGAACATCAAGTCCGACGGCCTTGCCCGGGCGCTCCAGACGCAGCTTCGGGACTGGGGGGCGTCAAACTGGTTCACCTTCGACATGTCGGTGCCTGAGGCTGTGGTGCAGATCCGGCTGGGCCTGCCGGTTTTCACCCGTGCCAGTGAATACGAACGCCGGCCGGCGCTGTATGATCAGGCCATCGGCGTCTGGGTGGATGGCTTCGTGTCCGACTGGTTCACCGAGGCCGACATTGCCGGCTTCCTGCATGACGGCAAGCGCGTGGCGATCGTGTCGTCCGAACTGCACGGGCGCTGCCATCTGGCGCTGTGGGCGCGTTTGTTGGCCTCGCAGAATAAGGACAATCCCGAACTGATGCTGTGCACTGATCTGCCCGAGGATGCGTGCAGCTTCTTCGGGAGGACCGCGTGATCAAAGCCATCGCGTTCGACATGGACGGCGTGCTGATCGAGGCAAAGGACTGGCATTATCAGGCGCTGAATCGCGCATTGGCGTTGTTCGGCTGCCAGATCAGCCGGCATGACCACCTCACCAGCTTCGATGGCCTGCCGACGCGACGGAAGCTGCAAATGCTGTCAGCCGAGAACAAGATTCCCCAGGATCTGCACGATTTCATCAACGATATGAAGCAGCTCTACACCATGGAACTGGTGGCCACCCAATGCCGGCCGCGCTTCATCCATGAATACGCGCTCAGCCGGCTGCACGCGCAGGGCATTCAGATCGCGGTCTGTTCGAATTCCGTCCGCGCCACCATCGACATGATGATGCAACGCGCGGCACTGGACCCGTATCTGGCGTTCACCTTGTCGAACCAGGACGTGGCGCACCCCAAGCCGGACCCGGAAATCTATCTTAAAGCCATAAGCCGCTTTGGCGTGGAGCCATGGGAATGCCTGGTGGTCGAAGATCACGACAACGGCGTGCGCGCCGCCCGGGCAGCCGGGGCGCATGTGCTGCAGGTGGACAGCGTGGATGACGTCACCTACGCCGTCATTCATCAACACATGTCCCACCATCAGCACGCGATGGCCGCATGAAAATGCTGGTGTTGGGCGCCGGGCATGCGAGCGAGCCGGACGCGCCGCCCTTGTGGCTGGTGGAGAATGACGGCGTGCTGCTGGTGGAACGCTTCGCCCAGATCGGCCACACCCTGGGTGCTGCGATGGTGTTCGCAGTGCGCGCCCAGGATATCCGGCGCTTTCGGATCGACAGCGTGATCGGCCTGTCATGTCCTGGCGCCACCGTGGTGTCGGTGGCGGGAGAGACGGGCGGGGCGGCGTGTACCGCGTTGCTCTGCACGCCGCATATCGATGCGGACCGGGAGTTGCTGCTGCTGAACAGCAACGAGTATCTGGACGTGGACCCGAGCGGCGTTATCAGCGATTTCCGGACCCGGGAACTGGATGCGGGCGTGGTCACGTTCCCATCTCTCCACCCGCGCTATTCGCATGTCCGGCTGGAGGAGGGGCTGATCGTGGAGGCGGCGGAGAAGCACCCCATCTCGCGCCACGCCAGCGCCGGCTTCACATGGTATCGCCGGGGCGGGGATTTCATCCGCGCGGCGCAGGACATGATCCGTAAGGACGCCCAGGTGGATGGGCGGTTTTTCGTGAGTCTCACCCTCAACGAGATGGTGCTGCGTCAAAAGCGGCTTGGCGCATTCGAGATCGAGGCGCGGCATTATCACCCGCTGAAATCCCGCCGCCAGGCATCCGTCTTCGAGGCTGAGTCGTTGGAGTGGGCGAACGCATGAGGCACATGCGGATGGATGATATGCTGGGCGGCTGGTTCGTGGGCGACTTCACCCCCGCTGCGCACCAGATGTCAGCCTGCGAAGTGGCCATCAAGCGTTATGCCGCCGGTATGCGCGAGGGGGAACATCATCACCGCGTTGCGACTGAAATCACTGTCGTGATCGAGGGTGATATCGAAATGATGGGCCAGCGATGGGGCTGCGGTGATGTCATCGTGATCGAGCCTGGGGAAGCGACGGGCTTTCACGCGGTGACGGCCGCGTGTTGCGTGGTGGTGAAATCGCCGAGCGTGGCGGGCGACAAGCATCCCGGTAGCTTCGAAGAACACAGACAAGGGGTTGCATAGGAGACGGCGCGGGCCCGTGGTGCGGACCCACGCCGAATGCCGCGTCGTTAAAGCCGGTTGCAGCCTACCTTAAGATCCGGTCAACCTGGTCCAACTGCACCAGGCATTCGGTTGCGTTGCCACTGGTCATCGCTTTCTGGGCCAACTGCCACTGCTTGGTCGCAGCAGCCTTTTTCGCCTCGTCTTTTTGCGCCTGTGTCAGCAATTGCGTTTGTTCGAGTCGGTTTCGGCACATGCCCACTTCAGAATTGTCGCCGCCGCCCTGGGCGAAAGCGGGTGACGTGGCAAGCGTCAGTGTCAGCGCAGCAGCAGTGACTGTGGTACGCAACATGGCATTGATCCTTCCGGAAGGAGCGCCAATCGGTGAATGGCGCGCAACTGAGGGGCGAGATCCGTCAATCGCCAGCGCTCTTGACGGCCCCTCGCTACAATCCGGCTGAAAGCCTCAGGTTCCGGTCAATAAAGAGGTCCCTCGATCAGCCGCGTGCCGCACGCATCAAGGCCCGAAACGTGTGAATAACGGTGGGAAGCCCGTCGAAGACGGCTTGCCCGATGATGAAATGGCCAATGTTCAGTTCCATCACCTGCGGCAAGGCTGCCACCGCTGCCACGTTGTCATAGGTCAGTCCGTGGCCGGCGTGTACTTCCAGGCCGAGCAAATGCGCCAGCGTGGCTCCCGTGGCGAGGCGCTCGAACGCGCCGGCGTCGCCATGGGCATAGGCGCCGGTGTGCAGTTCCACGATATCGGCGCCGATATCTGCCGAGGCGCGCAACTGGTGGGCATCCGCATCCACGAACAGCGACACCCGGATGCCGGCGGCCTTCAGTGCCTGCACCATCGGCCGCAGGCTGGCATGCTGGCCGGCCACGTCCAGCCCGCCTTCGGTCGTCACTTCCGTGCGCTTTTCCGGTACGATGCAGCAGGCATTCGGGCGGGTTTCAAGGGCGATTCGCACCATCTCGTCGGTGCCCGCCATCTCGAAATTCAACGGCGCGGTGATGCCGTGGCGCATGGCGGCCACATCGGCGTCGCGGATATGGCGGCGGTCCTCGCGCAGATGGATGGTGATGCCGTCAGCACCGGACGCGATGGCCAGCCTGGCCGCCGCCAGTGGATCGGGGTGCAGCCCGCCGCGGGCATTGCGCAACGTGGCCACGTGATCGACGTTCACACCCAATCTCAACACGCGATAATTTCCTTTCGGGCGACCAGTTGGGCCGCGAGGTCGATGGCGGCGATCAGGCTGCCAGGGTCGGCCTGGCCGAGCCCGGCAATGCCGAACGCTGTTCCATGATCTGGGGACGTGCGGATGATCGGCAAGCCCAATGTCACGTTCACGCCGCCATCCATATCCAGCGTTTTCAGCGGGATAAGCGCCTGGTCGTGATACATGCACATCGCCACGTCATACTGCGGGCGGGCGCGGGCGGTGAACATGGTGTCGGGCGGCCAGGGGCCTGTCACATCCATGCCTTCGGCGCGCAACTGGTCGATGGCGGGCTGGATAATGCGCGCTTCCTCATCGCCCATGGCGCCGTCTTCGCCCGCGTGCGGGTTCAGGCCGGCAATGGCAAGGCGGGGATGGGAGATGCCGAAATCACGGCGCAGCGCCGTATGCGTCACGCGGCAGGTGTCGATGATCATGGCCGGCGTCAGTTCCAGGATCGCGCGTTGCAGCGACACATGGATGGTGATCGGCACCACACGCAGGGCAGGGGCCGCCAGCATCATCACCGGCAGCACGGTGTCGGTCAGGGCTGCGAGATATTCGGTGTGCCCAGGATAGGCGAAGCCGGCGCCGTGGAGAATCGCCTTGCTGATCGGGTTGGTGACGCAGGCGGACGTATCGCCCGCCTGCGTCAGCCGAACGGCACGCAGGATCGACTCGATGACGGCATGGGCGTTTCCCACGTCCGGCGTGCCGGCGGTGGCGGGGCGTGCCAGGGGCAGGGCCAGGACAGGGAGGAAGTCTGGGAAAACATCTGCGGCCTCGGCGGCGGAGCCCACAATCCTACAGCCAGGGTAGAGCGCGGGATCGCCGATCACCACGAAGGGATGGCCGCCGCGCAGCGCCTCCCACGCCGCCAGGGTGATCTCAGGCCCAATCCCGGCCGGGTCTCCCATGGTCAGCGCGAGAGGTGTTGCCATCAGATGTGCAGCGCGCGGCCGTCCACGGCGAGGGCGGCTTCCTTCACCGACTCGGACAAGGTCGGGTGGGCGTGGCAGATGCGGGCCACATCCTCGGACGAAGCGCCGAACTCCATGGCGGTGGCGATTTCAGCGATCAGCGTGCCGGCGTCGGGGCCCAGGATATGCGCGCCGAGCAGCTTGTCGGTGCGCTTGTCGGCCAGGATTTTCACGAAGCCATCGGTCATGCCCATCGCGCGGGCGCGGCCATTGGCGGTGAAGGGGAACTTGCCGACGGCGTAGGCCACGCCTTCCGCCTTCAGTTCTTCCTCGGTCTTGCCCACGGTGGCCACTTCCGGCCAGGTGTAGATCACGCCCGGGATCACGCCGTAATTCACGTGCCCAGCCTGGCCCACCAGCATTTCTGCCAGCGCCACGCCCTCGTCCTCTGCCTTGTGCGCCAACATCGGCCCGGCAATCACGTCGCCGATGGCGTAGATGCCGGGCACGTTGGTGGCGAAATGCCCGTTGGTGACCACGCGGCCACGCGCATCGGTCTCAACGCCCACGGCGGCAAGGCCCAGGCTCTCGGTGTAGGCGCGGCGGCCGATGGCCAGCAGCACCACGTCGGCCTTGATCGTCTCGGCATCGCCGCCCTTGGCGGGTTCGACGGTCAGTTCCACGCCCTCGGCCGTCTTGACAGCCTTGGTCACCTTGGCGCCGAGCTTGAACGTGAAGCCCTGCTTGCTCAGCACGCGCTGGAACGCCTTGGCCACTTCGTCGTCCGTGCCGGGGATGAGGCGGTCGAGATATTCGATCACCGTCACCTTGGCGCCGAGGCGCGACCAGACGCTGCCCAGTTCAAGGCCAATCACGCCGCCGCCGATGACAACCAGATGGTCCGGAACCGCCGAGAGTTCCAACGCGCCGGTGGACGTGACGATGGTGGTCTCGTCCACTTCCACGCCCGGAAGCGGCGTGCTCTCGCTGCCGGTGGCAATGACGATGTGCTTGGCGGCGTATTCGGTGCCGTCGACCGAAACCTTGCCCGGCGCGGTGATAACGCCGGTGCCCTTGAGGCAGGTGATCTTGTTCTTCTTGAACAGGAATTCCACGCCTTTGGTGTTGGCGCCGACAACCTCGGCCTTGCGCGCGTGCATACGGGCCAGATCGAGCTTCACCTCACCGAGGATGATGCCGTGATCGGCGAAATGATGGGTGGCTTCCTCGTAGTTCTCCGAGGATTGCAGCAGCGCCTTGGACGGGATACAGCCGATGTTGAGGCAGGTGCCGCCGAGGGTGGCGCGCTTTTCAACGCAGGCGACCTTCAGGCCCAATTGTGCGGCGCGAATGGCGCACACATAGCCGCCCGGGCCGGAGCCGATGACGATGACGTCGAATTGGTCGCTCATGCGTTTGTCCCTTTGGAAAGCAAGGAAGGCGAGGGGCGCTGCCCCCTCGACCCCCGCCAGGGCCGAGCCCTGGACCTCATATCATTTAGGGTTCTAAGGGCTCCGCCCTTAGCGGGGGTCGAGGGGGCAGCGCCCCTCGCCTTCCTTTTCTTACAGGTCGAGCAACAGGCGACGCGGGTCTTCGATCATTTCTTTCACGCGCACCAGGAACGACACGGCTTCCTTGCCGTCGATGATCCGGTGATCGTAGGACAGCGCCAGATACATCATCGGGCGGATCTCAACCTTGCCGCCGATCGCCATCGGGCGTTCCTGGATCTTGTGCATGCCCAGAATACCGGCCTGCGGTGCGTTCAGGATCGGGGTGGACATCAGCGAGCCATACACGCCACCGTTGGTGATGGTGAACGTGCCGCCCGAGAGTTCGTTGATCTTCAACTGACCGTCACGCGCCCTGCGACCGAAATCGCCGATCGCCTTTTCAATCTGGGCAAAGCTCATCCCGTCCGCATGACGCACAACCGGCACAACCAGGCCGTTCGCACCGCCGACGGCGATGCCCATGTGGACATGGCTCTTGTAGACCAGATCGTCGCCGTCGATCTCGGCGTTGACGGCCGGGAATTCCTTCAGGGCGGCCACGCAGGCGCGCACGAAGAAGCTCATGAAGCCCAGGCGAACGCCGTTGTGCTTCTTCTCGAACGCGTCCTTGTACTCAGCGCGCAGCGCCATCGCCGCACCCATGTCCACCTCGTTGAAGGTGGTGAGCATGGCGGCGGTGTTCTGCGATTCCTTCAGGCGCGCAGCAATGGTCTTGCGCAGACGGGTCATCTTCACCCGCTCCTCGCCTTCTTCCGGCGCGCGCGGCGTCTTTGGAGCGGCGGCGGCAACCGGGGCGGCGGCCGGGCGGGCCAGGAAGTCCAGCACGTCGCCCTTGGTCACGCGGCCGTCTTTGCCGGTGCCTTGGCTCAGGGCAGCGCTGCTGATGGCGTTTTCCTGCATCATCTTCGCGGCAGCCGGCAGCGGGGCGTGGCCAGCGGCCAGATCGGCCGGCGGGGTGGCGGGGCGTGCCACCGGGCCAGACGGCGTCGGCGGCGGGTTCACGCCAGCGGCCGGGTTGGCGGCAGGCTGGGCGACCGTGCGACCGGCTTCGCCGAGAATGCAGAGCACGGCGCCGACTTCAACTTCGGCGCCTTCCTGGGCGATGATCTCACTGAGCGTGCCGGCGGCGGGGGCGGGAACCTCGACGGTGACCTTGTCGGTCTCCAGTTCCACCAAGGGCTCGTCCGCGGCCACCGCGTCGCCCACTTTTTTTAGCCAACGGGCGATGGTTGCGGTGGTAACGCTTTCGCCCAGCGTGGGCACTTTGATCTCGGTCGACATGAAGGTCGGTCCAGTCCTAGGTGAGATGAGGCACGTTCGAAATTAGCTTGGATCAGCTCAGTGCAAGGGCTTCGGCGACCAAAGCGGCCTGTTCGGCGGCATGCACCTTGGCCAGGCCCGTGGCGGGGCTGGCGGCGGCAATGCGGCCGACATAGCGGGGGCGCTTCGGCGTGCCCATGGCGGTCAGAACGTCTTCGATCTTGCGGTCGACGAAGCTCCAGGCGCCCATGTTCTCAGGCTCCTCCTGGCACCAGACGATCTCGGCGTTCGGATATTGGGCGAACACCTTCGGCAGCGAGATCACCGGGAACGGGTAAAGCTGCTCTACGCGCACGATGGCGATGTCGGCGATGCCCTTCTCCCGACGCTCGGCCAGCAGGTCGTAGTAAACCTTGCCGGTGCAGAGCACGACGCGCTTGACGTCCGTGCCGGCGGCAATCGTGTCGATCTCGCCGATGACGGTCTTGAAGCGGCTGCCCGGGCCGAAATCGGCCAAAGGCGACACGCAAAGCTTGTGGCGCAGCAACGATTTCGGCGTCATCAGCACCAGCGGCTTGCGGAAGTTCCGCTTCAACTGGCGGCGCAGGGCGTGGAAATAGTTGGCCGGCGTGGTGAGGTTGCCAACCTGCATGTTCCGCTCGGCGCAGAGTTGCAGGTAACGCTCCAGGCGGGCCGAGGAATGCTCGGGGCCCTGGCCCTCGTAGCCATGCGGCAGCAGCAGCACGAGGCCGGACATCCGCAGCCACTTGGTCTCGCCCGAGGCCAGGAACTGGTCGATGATCACCTGTGCGCCGTTGGCGAAGTCGCCGAACTGGGCTTCCCACAGCACCAGGCTGCGCGGATCGGCCAGAGTGTAGCCGTATTCGAACCCAAGCACGCCCACTTCGGACAGCAGCGAGTTGTAGATCTCGATCTTGGACTGATCGGCCGCGATGTTGTTGAGCGGTGTGTATTCGTCCTGCGTGGCCTGATCGATCAGCACCGCGTGGCGCTGGCTGAACGTGCCGCGCTGGCAATCCTCGCCAGACAGGCGGATGCGGTGGCCGTCGAGCAGCAGGCCGCCGAAGGCCAAAGCCTCGCCGGTGGCCCAGTCGATGCCTTGGCCCGTCTCCATTGCCACGCGCTTGGCTTCTAGCTGGCGCGCGATCTTGGGGTTCACGTTAAACGCGGCCGGAACCTGGCTGATAGCGCCGCCGATGCGGGCCAGATCGTCGGTGCTGAGATCGGTCGGCTCGTCGGTCCACTCAGCCTGATCGTCGGGCTGCTTCAGGCCGGACCAATGGCCTTCGAGCCAATCGGCCTTGTTCGGCTTGTAGGCCTTCGCGGCGGTGTAGGATTCTTCCATCGTCGCCATCAGACCGTCCCACATCGCTGTCGCGTCGGCGGCGGTGATGACGCCCTCGGCGATCAGCTTTTCCGCATACAGCGTGCGGGTGGTTTTCAGGTCCTTGATGGCCTTGTACATGATCGGCTGCGTGAACGCTGGCTCGTCCGTCTCGTTATGGCCGTGGCGGCGATAGCAGACGATGTCGAGCACGATGTCGCCGGCGAATTCCTGGCGGAACTCGGCGGCGAACTGGGCGCACCACACCACGGCTTCCGGGTTGTCGCCGTTCACATGCAGAATCGGCGCCTGGATCGATTTCGCCACGTCCGTGCAGTACAGGCCCGAATAGGCGTGCAGCGGAACGGTGGTGAAGCCGATCTGGTTGTTGGTGATGACGTGGATGGTGCCGCCGGTGCGGTAGCCGATCAACTGGCTCATCGCCAGCGTCTCATACACCAGGCCCTGGCCGGCAAACGCGGCGTCGCCATGCATCACGATGCCCATCACCGAACGGCGGCGGCTGGTGTCGCCGGCCATGTCCTGACGGGCGCGCACCTTGCCGACCACCACCGGATCGACCGCTTCGAGATGCGACGGGTTCGGCTGGAGCGACAGATGCACCATGCGGCCCTCGATCTCGATGTCCGTCGAGGTGCCGAGATGGTATTTCACGTCGCCCGAACCCTGCACGTCGTCCGGCTTGAACGAGTTGCCGCCGAATTCGCTGAACAGCTGGGTGTAAGGTTTCTTGACCACGTTCACGAGCGTGTTCAGGCGGCCGCGATGCGACATACCGATGGCGATCTCGTTCACACCGGCCTTGGCGGCCGTGCTGATGATCGTCTGCACGGCATTGATCGTCACTTCGCCGCCTTCAAGGCCGAAGCGCTTGGTGCCGACGAAACGCTTCTGGCAGAACGCCTCCAGGCCCTCGGCCTCGGTCAGCTGTTGCAGGATGGTTTTCTTGACGTCCGGGCCGAACGCGGTCGCCCACGGGGCGCCCTCCACGCGACGCTGAATCCAGGATTTCTGCTCCGGGTCCTGGATATGCATGAATTCAACGCCGATCGGGCCGCAATACGTCTGACGCAGCGTTTGCAGGATCTGGCGCGGGGTGGCGGTCTCGAAGCCGAGAACGTGGTCGATGAAGACCTCACGATCCATGTCGGCCGCGGTGAAGCCATAGGTGGCGGGGTCCAGTTCGGGGTGCGGCTTCGGCACCTGCAGGCCCAGCGGGTCGAGTCGGGCTTCGAGATGGCCGCGCACGCGATAGGTGCGGATCATCATCAAGGCGCGCAGGCTGTCCTTGGTGGCGGCACGGATATCGGCCTGCGGCACGGCAGGAGCAACTGCGGGAACTGGCTTGGCGTCCTTGGTGGGCGGCTTGGCTGGGGGCGCGGGCTCGCTGACATCGAATGTGCGCGGCGCCCAGGAGGCACCGGCGCTGTCGGTCAGCACCGCACGGGCGTCATCGCCCATCGTTTCGAACAAATCGGCAAAACCAGCTTCCACGCTGCCGGGGCTTGCGACCCAACGGGCATAGAGGTCTGCGAGATAGGCGAGGTTCCCGCCGTTGAACGCGGTTGCGAGAATGTCGACGCCAGCCATCGGATGTTTCCCTTTTTCCGGCAAACCAACACAATGCGTCAGGTTGCCCGCCGGTTCTATACCCCTAAACAACAAAGCGATCCGCCCGCTGGGAGGATCGCTGGAATGCTTCCGCCGCATAGGAAATGCGGCGGAAACATGTCCGTCGTTGTTAGCCGCGAATCGCCTGCAGCATGGTCGAGCCCAACGATGCCGGGCTTTCGGCCACATGGATACCGGCCAGGCGCATGGCTTCGAACTTCGCTTCCGCGGTGTCCTTGCCGCCGGAGATCACGGCGCCTGCATGGCCCATGCGACGGCCCGGAGGGGCGGTTGCACCGGCGATGAAGCCCACGACAGGCTTCGTCGTCTTCGACGCCGCAATGAACTCGGCTGCGTCGATCTCGGACTGGCCGCCGATTTCACCGATCATGATGATCATCTCGGTCTCAACGTCCGCCAGGAACATCTCCAGCACTTCGATGAAGTCAGTGCCCTTCACCGGGTCGCCACCGATGCCGACGCAGGTGCTCTGGCCGAGGCCGGCTGCCGTTGTCTGCGCCACCGCTTCATAGGTCAGCGTGCCCGAGCGGGACACGATGCCAACCTTGCCGCGACGATGGATGTGGCCCGGCATGATGCCGATCTTGCACTCATCCGGCGTGATCACGCCGGGGCAGTTCGGCCCGATCAGGCGCGACTTGCTGCCGGACAGCGCCCGCTTCACGCGCACCATGTCCAGCACCGGAATGCCTTCGGTGATGCAGATGATCAGCGGCAGCTCGGCGTCGATCGCCTCAAGAATGGCGTCGGCGGCGAACGGAGGCGGCACGTAGATGACCGAGGCATTGGCCTGGGTCTGCGTCACGCAGTCATACACGGTGTCGAACACGGGCAGGTTCAGGTGCACGCTGCCACCCTTGCCTGGGGTGACGCCGCCGACATAGTTCGAGCCGTAGGCAATGCCCTGTTCGGCGTGGAACGTGCCCTGGGCGCCGGTGAAGCCCTGGGTCATGACGCGGGTGTTGCGATTGACGAGAATGGCCATTATGCGGCTTCCTTCACGGCGCGAACGATCTTTTCCGCGGCGTCAGCGAGATTGTCGGCCGAGATGATCGGCAGGCCCGAATTGGCCATGATCTCTTTGCCCAGGGCAACGTTGGTGCCTTCAAGACGCACCACCAGCGGCACGCTCAGCGACACTTCGCGGGCGGCTGCCACAACGCCCTCGGCGATGACATCGCAACGCATGATGCCGCCGAAGATGTTGACCAGAATGCCCTCAACGTTCGGATCGGACAGAATGATCTTGAACGCGGCCGTCACGCGCTCCTTGGTGGCTCCGCCACCGACATCGAGGAAGTTGGCGGGGCTGGAGCCATACAGCTTGATGATGTCCATCGTGGCCATCGCCAGGCCAGCGCCGTTCACCATGCAGCCGATAACGCCATCAAGCGCCACGTAGTTGAGCATGTGCTTGGCGGCTTCGAGTTCCTTGGGGTCCTCTTCAGCCTCGTCGCGCAGCGCTTCGATCTTGGGGTGGCGATAGAGCGCGTTGTCGTCGAACGACACCTTGGCATCCAGCGCCACGATCTCGCCAGCGCCGGTCACGACCAGCGGGTTGATCTCGACGATGGCGCAATCCAGCGCGATGAACGCCTTGTACATCGCGTCCACAAACTTGCCGAATGTGGCAATCTGCTTGCCCTCGAGGCCCAGGGCGAACGCCAGGCGGCGGCCGTGGAACGACGAGATGCCCGAAGCGGGGTCAACCGCCACGCGCAGGATCTTCTCGGGGTGATGCTCGGCCACCTCCTCGATCTCCATGCCGCCTTCGGTCGAGGCCATGACGGTCACGCGCGAGGTGGCGCGGTCGATCAGCAGCGACAGATAAAGCTCACGCTTGATGTCGCAGCCGGCTTCCACATAGACGCGGTTGACGACCTTGCCGGCAGGGCCGGTCTGCTTGGTGATCAGCGTCTTGCCGATCATGGCGGCGGCCGCCTCGCGGACTTCCTCGATCGACTTGGCAAGGCGAACGCCGCCCTTGCCGTTGGGGTCGTTCTCGAACTTGCCAGCGCCACGGCCACCGGCATGGATCTGGGACTTCACCACATAGACCGGCCCTGGCAGCTTGGCTGCCGCTTCGGCCGCTTCGTCCGCGGTCCAGGCCACATAGCCGTCGAGCACGGTGACGCCGAACTGCTTCAGCAGTTCCTTGCCTTGGTATTCATGAATGTTCATGCGTCAGACACCCAGCTTCTTGAAGGCCTCGACGAGGTCCTTCACGGCGTTGCAGGACTTGTCGAACATGGCTTTCTCCTCGGGGAGGAATTCCACTTCGATGATCTTCTCGACGCCATTGGCGCCGATCACGGCGGGCACGCCGACATACATGTCGTGCAGGCCGTATTCGCCGTTCAGCTGCACGGCGCAGGGCAGGACCCGGCGCTTGTCGAGCAGGTAGGCTTCAGCCATCGCGATGGCGGATGCGGCAGGGGCATAGAAGGCGCTGCCCTTTTCGAGCAGCTTCACGATCTCGCCGCCACCATTGGCGGTGCGGGCGCAGATGGCGTCGATGCGCTCCTGCGTGGTCCAGCCCATCTTGATCAGGTCAGGCACCGGAATGCCGGCAACCGTGGAATAACGCGTCAGCGGCACCATCGTGTCGCCATGGCCGCCCAGCACGAAGGCGGTCACGTCCTCGACGGAGACGTTGAATTCCTGGGCCAGGAACAGCTGGAAGCGGCTGCTGTCCAAAACGCCGGCCATGCCGACAACCTTGTTGGCGGGCAGGCCGGAGCGCTGCTGCATCACCCACACCATCACGTCGAGCGGGTTGGTGATGACGATGACGAACGCGTTCGGGCAATGGGCCTTGATGCCCTCGGCCACCTGGGCGATGACGCCGGCGTTCTTGGTCAGCAGATCGTCGCGGCTCATGCCGGGCATGCGCGGGAAGCCGGCGGTGACGATCACCACGTCCGAGCCAGCGATGTCGGCGTAATCGCCGGTGCCCTTCATGGCGCTGTCAAAACCATCGACCGGACCGGACTGCATGATGTCCAGCGCCTTGCCGGACGCAACACCTGGGAACACGTCGAACATGACGACGTCGCCGAGCTGCTTGAGCCCGATCAGGTGAGCAAGCGTGCCGCCGATGTTGCCGGCGCCGATAAGGGCAATCTTGTTGCGAGCCATGCGGGGGGTCCTCCACGGGTGACGGGAAACGCGTTTGGCTATGATCCTCATATCGCCCGAATTCAAATTCCAAGGTGAAGGAATTCAAATGCGCGATACAAGAGCAAAACGGTGCCCGCCGAGCACCCGGGCCGCCCGGAAGGCAGGGCTTGCTAACCCATCACCGCGATGGCGGCAAGACGCCCCGCCTCAATTTAACCGCACATCAAAACATTCCGCTTGGCTGGCTTCGCGTTATGTCAAGTGGGGCAGCGCCAGATAGGCCTGGCTCTGCATTTCCTCCAGCCGCGAGGCCGTGCGCTCGAACGCCGTGGCGCCCTCGCCGCGTTGGTAGAGCTGGTCCGGATAGGCCTGGGCCGAGGCCACCATCTTCACCCGATGATCGTACAACGCATCAACCAGCACGATGAAACGGCGGGCACGGTCGTAATTGTCCGGCGACAGGGCGGGAATGTCGTCCAGCACCAGCGCGTGGAAATGGGTGGCCAGGGCCAGATAGTCACCGGCGCCGAGCGGCTGGCCGCACAATGTCTCGAAATCGAACCGCGCCACGCCCTCGGCGGCGACGGGAATTTCCAGCTTGCGGCCCATCACGGTCAAAATCTCGGAACGGGGCGTGGCATGGCCGGTCAGTTCCGCAAAGGCGGTGTCCAGCGCGCGTTCGGCCCGGCCGTTGGCCGGCACATGCCAGGTGGCCATGCCGCGCAGCCGAGCGCGGCGAAAGTCCCGGCCGCCTTCCAGCACCAGAACATCCAGGTTCTGCTTGATCAGCCCAATGAACGGCAGGAACGCATCGCGTCCGGGCTGGCCCTTGAACAGATTGTCCGGCGTGGTGTTGGAGGTGGTCACCACCACCACGGCGCGGTCGAACAGGGCCTGGAACAGCCGTCCAAGGATCATGGCGTCGGCGATGTCGTTCACCTGGAACTCGTCAAAACACAGCAACGCGGCCTCGGCAGCGATGACGTCGGCCAGCGGCGGAATGGGGTCGGCCTCGTTGGGATTGGCTTTGCGCCATGCATGGATGCGCTTGTGGCTGTCCTGCATGAACTGGTGGAAATGCAGCCGGCGCTTCCGCTTCACGTCGGCGGCCGCGAAGAACAGATCCATCAGCATGGATTTGCCGCGCCCAACCTCGCCCACGAGATACAGCCCGTTGGGCCGTGGCTCATCCGCGCCCTCGGTGGGCTTGCGGCGCAGGAAGCGCGAAAGCAGCCCGGCCTTGGCGGTGGGGGCGGCGGCCGCGGGGTCATAGCCGCGCAATTTGGCCCACAGATCCTGCAACCGCTCGATAGCGAGCGCCTGCGAAGGGTCCGACGCCAGTTCGCCGCGGGCGATACGGGCACGATAGGCCGGCAACGGGCCAGCGCTCAGGTCGTCGAGGGGGGCGTGAGTGTCCATGGTGCGTTGCGAGATAGCGGGAATTTATCCTTTGGGGAACCGCTGGGCGTGCGGTGAGCCGGCGTGAGTTGAAGGCGTGGCCACCGCCTGTGGTCCATGACGGGGAACGTTCCGCCAAATAGACTAATCTGTTTGACGATTCGGTATGAGGGTGTCGCAGATGCGTGGAGATGGCCGGAAAGTCACAATACATTTTGCGAAAGTAAAACGAGAGTTTGTCAGGAGTTCGATATGGAAAGAATCGATCTGGATGCGCTGGAGATGGCGCCGATCTCGAATGATCCGTTTCCCCATGTCATCCTGCCCAATTTCATTCCCCGATCGCAGCTTGGGTCTGTGATCACCGATCTTCCGCAGATCCCGCGCGGCGGATCGTTTCCGATTGACTCGCTCCGCTTTGGCTCAAACGCGCGGGCGTTGCTGGATGCGCTTCACGGCACGGCCTTCAGGGACATCATCGCACGGAAATTCGACATCGACCTGTCAGGCGCGGCCTGCATGACAACACTTCGCGGCCGGTCACGGGAAAAGGACGGACGCATTCACTGCGATTCTACCAGCAAGCGGGTGACGGTGCTGCTCTACCTCAACCACCAATCCGCGTCCTGGGAGGCGCATCAAGGTTGCCTGCGCCTGCTGCGTGGCCCGGAGACGCTGGATGAATTCGTGGTCGAGGTGCCGCCGGTGAACGGCACACTGCTGGTGTTTCCCAACAGCAGCACGGCGTGGCATGGCCACAAGACATTCGTGGGGCCGCGCCATGTCCTCCAGCTCAATTATATGACCGGAGACGCCGCCGCCCGCTCCGAAATCCGGCGTCACCGGATTTCGGCTTTCCTCAAGCGACTCGCCGCCTGAGCGCTATTCGCGCACCAGAATGCGGTCGTTGATGAAGCTGGACAGGCCATACGCCTTGAAATTGGCCCGCAAGGCGTCCTCGTCATACTCGGTGGCCACCCAATCCAGGAAACCCACGCGCCCCTCGGCTGTCTTGCCATAGAGGATGAAGAACGCATCGAGGATGCCGGTCTTGGAGCCGCTGAAATGGCCGAAACGCAGCGAAAGCTGATTCAGCGCATCGGTCGACTTGCCACCCTCGAACATGATCGCCAAGGCGGAGGCCAGTCCCGCACGGTCAGCCCCCGATTTGCAGTGCATCAGCGCCGGTGTCTTCAGCGTGCGGTAGATCTCCGCGAACCGCAGAATCCGCTCGCGGTGCGGCGCGCCCCGGCTTTCGAACGCCATATCGATATGCACGAGCCCAAGCTGGGATGCGGCATCGCGTGACAGCGCGTCGCTGCCGCATTTGCGATGGCCGCGCAGATTGACGAGCGTGACCAGCCCAAGTTTGCGCGTGAGCCGCGCAAGTCTGCCCGGTGAGGGATGATTGCAGCGATACAGCTTGCCCGGAACCACTTCGGCCACGTTGTCCCAGAGCAGTCTGAGCACCGCATGGTCGACGAACAGGCTGTCGAACCACGCGGCGGCCCGCCCCTTGGGCGAGGCAAGGTCGCCGCGAAAGGCCATGTTACGACTGGCGTTCGAGCATCAAGGTCTTGATCTCGGCAATCGCCTTTGCCGGGTTCAGGCCCTTGGGGCAGGTCTGGGTGCAGTTCATGATGGTGTGGCAGCGATACAGCTTGAACGGGTCCTGCAACGCATCCAAACGCTCGCCGGTCCGCTCGTCACGGCTGTCGGCAATCCAGCGATAGGCCGCCAGAAGCGTGGCCGGGCCGAGATAGCGGTCGCTGTTCCACCAATAGCTGGGGCACGAGGTGGTGCAGCAGAAGCACAGGATGCACTCCCACATGCCGTCCATCTTCGAACGCTCTTCTTTCGACTGGCGGCGCTCGCCATCCGGCGGGGCCGGGGTGTCGGACTGCAACCAAGGCTCGATCGAGCGATACTGCGCGTAGGCGTGCGACAGATCGGGCACCAGATCCTTCACCACCGGCATATGCGGCAGCGGGTTGATCTGGACATCGCCCTTCACGTCGGCGATCGGCTTCAGGCACGCCAGCGTGTTCGTGCCGTCGATGTTCATCGCGCACGAACCGCAAATGCCCTCACGACACGAGCGGCGGAAGGTGAGGGTGGTGTCGACCTCGTTCTTGATCTTCACCAGCGCGTCCAGAACCATCGGGCCGCAGGCGTCGAGATCCAGCTCGAAATTATCCATCCGTGGGTTTTCCCCTGAATCGGGGTCCCAGCGATAGATGCTGAAAATCTTCGGATTGGCGGCGCCCGCAGCCTTGAAGGTCTTGCCCTTCTGAACCTTGGAGTTCTTGGGGAGCTTGAATTCGGCCATCTGCAGGGGTCCTTAGTAGACGCGCTTCTTGGGCGGGAACACGGAGACTTCGTTGGTAAGCGTCTCCATCTTCACCGGGCGATAGCCGAGGCGAACGTTGCCGTTGTCATCGCACCACGACAGGCTGTGCTTCATCCACTCGGCATCGTCCCGATCCGGGAAGTCGTCATGCGCCTGGGCGCCACGGCTTTCCTTGCGGGCTTCGGCCGAGACCATCGTGGTCATGGCGTTGCCCATCAGGTTGTCGAGCTCCAGCGCCTCAACCAGGTCGCTGTTCCAGATCAGGCTGCGATCCGTCACCTGCATGTCGCTCAGGCCGCCCCACAGCTTCTTCATCTTGTCGACGCCCTGGGTCAGGCTCTCGGAGTTGCGGAACACGGCCGCATGCGCCTGCATCGTGCGCTGCAAGGTGTCACGCATCTCGGCAACCTTGGTGGAGCCCTTGGCGTGACGGGTGCGATCCAGGCGCTCCAGCGAATTCTCGCCGGCACGGGACGGCAGCGGAGCCTGGGACGCGCCCGGCTTGATGATCTCGGCGGTGCGATGGGCGGCAGCGCGGCCGAACACCACGAGGTCGAGCAGCGAGTTGGTGCCGAGTCGGTTGGCGCCATGCACGGACACGCAGGCAGCCTCGCCCACGGCCATCAGGCCAGGCACGATGGCGTTCGGGTTGCTGGCCGTCGGGCGCAGAACCTCGGTGCGAACGTTCGTGGGAATGCCGCCCATGTTGTAATGCACGGTCGGCAGCACCGGGATGGCTTCCTTGGTCACGTCCACGCCGGCGAACACCTTCGCCGTCTCGGAAATGCCTGGCAGGCGCTCATGCAGCAGGTCAGCGCCGAGATGTTCCAGATGCAGCAGGATGTGATCCTTGTTCGGACCCACGCCACGGCCTTCGTTGATTTCCATCGTCATCGAACGGCTGACCACGTCACGCGAGGCAAGATCCTTCGCGGTCGGCGCATAGCGCTCCATGAAGCGCTCGCCCTCGGAGTTGGTCAGATATCCGCCCTCGCCGCGGGCGCCCTCGGTGATGAGGCAGCCGGCGGGGAAGATGCCGGTGGGGTGGAACTGCACGAATTCCATGTCCTGCGTCGGCAGGCCGGCGCGCAGAACCATGCCGCCGCCGTCGCCGGTGCAGGTGTGAGCCGAGGTGCAGGACAGATAGGCGCGGCCATAACCGCCGGTCGCCAACACAACCTGCTGGGCGCGGAAGCGATGGATGGAGCCGTCTTCGAGGCACCAGGCCATCACGCCCTTGCAGGCGCCTTCCTCGTCCATGATCAGGTCGAGCGCGAAGTATTCCACGAAGAACTCAACTTCGTGCTTCAGGCTCTGCTGATATAGCGTGTGCAGAATGGCATGGCCGGTGCGGTCAGCAGCGGCGCAGGCGCGCATCGCCGGGGTCTTGCCGTAATCCTGCATGTGGCCGCCGAAGGGGCGCTGATAGATGCGGCCATCCTCGGTGCGGCTGAACGGCACACCGAAATGCTCAAGCTCGTAGATCGAGGGAGCCGCCTCGCGGCACATATATTCAATCGCGTCCTGGTCGCCCAGCCAGTCCGACCCCTTCACGGTGTCGTACATGTGCCAGCGCCAGTTGTCCTCGCCCATGTTGCCGAGCGAGGCGCCGATGCCGCCCTGTGCCGCCACGGTGTGGCTGCGGGTGGGGAACACTTTGGTGATGCAGGCGGTTTTGAGGCCGGCGGCCCCCATGCCCAGCGTGGCGCGCAGGCCGGCGCCGCCGGCGCCTACCACAATCACGTCATAGGTGTGATCGATGACGTTATAGGCACCGATCGATGGCTTCGTGATGGCGTTCATGGGGATTTTATCCGTCTTCTAGGTTTCAGCCGGCCAACGCGAGCTTCAGAACCGCCACGACAGAGGCGATCGCGAGCAATGCGGTCACGCCCTTCATGACAAGGATCGAACCCAAGCGAGCCTTCTCACTATGAATGTAGTCCTCCATCACGACCTGCAACCCCAGCGCCATGTGGTGAAATGTGATCGCGACGAGCGCGAGCAGCAACGTTGCGTTGATCGGGTTGGACGCCCAGGCCACAACAGCCGAGCGCGGGGCCGCGACCAGGCGGAACATCATCAGGATGAACCACAATGTCAGCGGCACGAGCGCCACGGAGGTGACGCGCTCGGCCCACCAATGCGCGGTGCCGGACTTCGCCGAACCAAGCCCGCGGGCGCGACCGAGGCCGGAGCGCATGATCTTCTGGGTTGGGGTACTTGTCATCTTCATTCTCCCTATGCGACCGCCAGGCCGATAACCCAGGTCAACAGGGTCAACACGCCGGTTGCGATCAGCACGAGGCGACCGCTGGCATGCACCTGCGGCAGCTCGAAACCATAACCCGCATCCCAGAACAGATGGCGGATGCCGGCGGAGAAATGATACCAAAGCGACGCGGTCCATCCGAATAGCACCACATGGCCGACCCAGGTGTGGATGACGCCCGACACCGTGGCAAACGCCGAGCCGGACGTGGCCGCCGCGACCAGCCACCACACGAGCAGCAACGTGCCTGCCGAGAGGGCGCAGCCGGTGATGCGGTGGAAAATGGATAGGGCCGAGGTGATCTGCGGTTTATAAACCTGCAAATGCGGCGACAACGGACGACGTACCGTTCGGCCATCGGTGGTGCGCCCGACGAACAGCGCTTCTCGTATGTCGGTCATTCGCGGTGCCACTCCATATACGAAACGTGACCGTGCATAGCCCTACCTGATAGGCTGGTCAACGCGACTGCAACATAAACGGCGATGGGACGGGACCTGATCAAAAACCAGAATATGGCGAGGTATACAGCCTGTTTGGCGGGTGTGCTGCCCTGGGGTGAGGCCCTCGCCACTCTGGCATGCAAAGCCGGCCGGTGGCCGTTGCTTTGCCCTGGAGAAGCGTCCGGCTGGACTTCAATGTATCGCCTAGGCGGACCGGCCGGATCGCTCAGCGGGTATAATCAGGAAATTTTCGTTCACCTCATAACGGCGGAAGCGCTCGTGTATCGTATAGGCTGAATCGACGACAAATTGCATGAACGCGTCGTGATTGTAATTGTCAACTTCCACGAACATGATTGGGCGCTGGGCTGCGATTGTTTGGCGCAGTCCTTCCAGGGTCAGAATTTCCATTCCTTCCACATCGATCTTGATGAAGTCGATCTTGCGGCCGCCAATCATATCGTCGCCGCGTGCAAGGCGAATCTCGGTTTGGTCTTCACTTGCGGACAGATGTGTTGCCCCGAGATTGCCTTCGGGGCCGTTGGCCGTGGCCCATCCGTTGGTGTTCGACAGGCCGATTCCAATCAAGGACGTATCGACTGTCCGGCGCATGGCATTGAGATCGATATTGGCCATCAACACGTCAATCGCGCGTGGGTTCGGCTCGATGACAATCACCTGCGATGGGTAGAGGAATTTGCTCGCAAATATCGCATGGTTGCCGACGTTAGATCCGACATCCAAAAACACGCCGCCTTTTGGGAAGTGCCGCTCAATGATGGCGAGTTCTTCTGGCTCATAGAACAGGCCGTGGGAATGATAGCTTTGGATAACGTCGTTCTCGTCGGTCACAAAAAAGCTGATCGGCTGTTCCCGATAGGCGGAACGGATAATTTTTCCAGAAACAGACATCATTTAGATCATAACACTTTATGGGATGTTTGTGTGCAGGGTGCGATATCAATTCCGTCTTTTACGGCAGGCGGATCATCCGATCGATCAAAAAAGATCAAAAAAATGGCTGGAAAGATGTTTTATCTTTCCAGCCATTTTCAACTTAATAGTGAGGCGGACGATCAGACGCTGCGGCGGCGCGCTGCAATAAGACCGAGAAGCCCCGTGCCGAGCAGTGCCATCGTCATCGGCTCAGGTGCAGGAACGGCGGCGAGGGTGCCGAACACTGCCAGTTCGCCGAGTCCGCCGCCGTTCGCGGTGTCGTAAGGACCATTCGGGTCGTTCAAGCCGTTGCCGTAGGCGCTCAGGATGTTGAACGTCACGAACTCGCCCGTCGCGCTGGCGGTGACGGTTTTGTCAGTCAGGTTCTGCCAGTCGGACAACGAGAAGCTGCTGCTCGCCGTAACGTTGCTCTGGCTTTCTGCTGCGGTGGACCCAACGCCGATCGAGAACGCGTTCGTCCCGCGGTCGACATAGCTGCCGTTATGCGTGTCGGACACCAGGAAGCTGGTGATATTGTAGACAGCGCCAAGGTCGATCGTCACCCAGCCCGTGGTCACGCCATTGGCCGTCAGCCAATAGGGATACACGCCAGCGTTGGTGGTGTCGCCCTTAAAGCCGTCAACGGCATAAGCCGCTGAATAATCCGACGAAAATTCGCTGCTTACAGCCACGATCGTCTTGTTGAGCGCGATATCGGTCGCCGTAGCATGTGCGACTGTCGACATCAGAAGAACCGAAAAAACCCCACCAATCACTGCGTTGCGCATCTCACACTCTCCAAAGGTTAACAAACTTCTCCCATGTGGAGGTGTGATTTGCAACGGTATTAATTAATTTGTTAACGAATGTCCGCCGTAAAAAAATACAAATGTGTGCGAATGACAGAGATTCCGATAGAACCTGAATCGCCCAGTCCGTCGAACAAGGTAGGCGCGCTTGCGCCCTGGTGCCGGGTGCAGGATTTGAACCCGCGACCTTCGGTTTACAAAACCGGAAAAGATTCCCTGTTTTCCGCCAAGGATTCGACATAGATTTCCTTTGGTTGCACGTTGGTTGCAGGCGGAGGGCGGATGGCGACGAGTTTTCAGAAGCGGAAGCGTAAGGGCGGCTTTCGTTACACAGCAACTGTGCGGCGTGGTGACGTCACCGTGTCCGCAACCTTTGACATCAAAGATATGGCAAAGAGGTGGGCCGAAGGTTGCGAGCGGGCAATTGAAGACGCTCATGCTAGGCGCCTCCCGTTCAATCGGGAGGAGTGGGTTCTTCGCGGTCGGCGCCGAACTTTGAAGCCAGGCGACGAACTCGTTCCCAAGCCACCCACGCAGGCGGAGATCGACGCCGATCTGAATCCACGTTCGGATTGGACCTTGCGCCAGGCGCTCGACCATTATGACCGGCACGTGACCGAACACCGAAAGGGCTGGCGGCAGGAACGTGCCCGCATTGAGATGTGGAAGGCGTGCGAGGTCATCTACCCCGACGGCAAGGTCGTTCGCCTCGCAGACAAGCGATTGACGATCTTAAACCGAGCGGATGTTATTGCTTGGATGAAAACCCGGAAAAAGACGAAGGGTAAGGCAAAAGGCGAGGACTGCGCGGCGTCAACGGTCCGGAATGACCTTTCCCGCATTTCAGCACTTTACGCCCTTGCCGCTACCCCGGCAGATGAAAAGTATGATGAGCTTTGGGGGTGGGGACTTACAGGACTCATCAACCCGGCAGCGGCTATTCCGCTGCCTAAAATGCCCGACGGCCGCGACCGGCGCCTTGGGACAATTCGCCGAGAAGGAAAATCTCTCCGAGAGGAAGACCTTATCGTTCAGGAGCTGTCCGCCGGGCCGGACGGCGAGCAGATGCTGGCTTTCTTTGCGGTCGCGCTGGCAACCGGAATGCGCCGATCCGAAATCCTTGATATCAGAGTCAGCCAGTGTGTCCACTCTGAGGACGGGCCGGAATGCAGGCGCCCCACCTCCAAGAATAAGGCACCCCGCCGAGTGCTGCTGACACGCCGAGCAGACGCCGCGTTGCAGAAGCGTATGGCCGCAATTGAGAGCCCGCCACCCATGACGAAGGTGTTCAACTTGAATGCTGATGCCGTGGCGTGGCGCTGGGACAGCGCAATAAAGCGCGCGGGTATTATCGACCTCCATCTTCATGACATTCGTCACGAAGCGCTTTCAAGGCTCGCGGCTCGCGGTTTTACCATTGCAGAAATGAAACGGCAGTCCGGTCACAAATCTGATTCAGCCCTGCTGCGCTACGTTAATGCCATCAGCTCTGAAATGAGGCGCAAGCTTGAAGACCCAGACGAACCAACAGAAATCGCGGCGGCAGCGTAGCTATCGCTTGCGCGTTGCCTGCATAACACGAGACGATAGAGACGCCGGGTTTTATCGGGCCTGCAAGCCCTCGACCCGGCGTTTTGTTGAACGGAACCAGCATGCGCCGTCGATGCGACTACCTCAAGGATTCCGCCGCTCCTCTGGGCGGTAGGTGAGCCCTCGGCGGCCGGACCCACAAGGTTTCGACCGCCGCTCCAACCTCCCCCAAGCTGTCAACAAATTTGGCTGTGGCTTCCCCGATCCACTGGCGTTTTCAGGGGCTAGGCGCAGGCGCGACCCCGCCCGTTCCGTGGCCACCAGGCATCGGCGCGCGGAAGCAGAACGTACGGCCGAAATTCTCCTTGCCGGTGGTCTCCGCGATGATGAGGTTCACGCCGCCGTCCATGGTGACACCGTGCTTGACCTCGCCACCTGCGGCGCCCTGCGCGAGTTCCTTGGGCGCCAGCGCCGCCGGTGGCACGGCTTCGCGGACGAGGCCCACGCGCTGAAAACGAAATGGGGGCGGGAATACGCAGCCTTCTGCGCCGAGCAAGGAATCACTCGCGCAATCCAGGTCGTGATCTGTCAAACAGCGTCGAAAAGTTTCCAGGTAACAGCGTCCAAAAGTTTCCA
>JBBART010000014.1:0-125363 GCA_040399685.1 Acetobacteraceae bacterium | reverse complement strand
CGCCCCGGCCAAGCAGTGGATCGACGCCGGGCTGACGGCCAAGGATGTGGTCGAGACCGTTCTGTCCGCGCTGGGAAAAGCATTATGATCACCCGCCGCGCGCTGATTTCATCAATGATCGCAACAGCTTGCATCATGTCGTTTCCGGCAAACGCCGAACCGGCTGATCCTGTCAGCGCCCTCAACGAAGCCCTGATCCAGATCATGCGGGCCGGGCGCGCCACGCCGTTCGCCGCCCGCATGGCCATCCTGACGCCCATCTCCACCAAGGTTTTCGACCTTCCGTTGATTCTGCGCAATTCCATTGGCCCAGCCCGCTGGGCCGCCATTTCGGAGCCTCAGAAGGCCGAATTGATGGACGTGTTCACGCAGTTCACGGTTGCCAGCTATGTGGCGAATTTCGATTCCTTCTCTGGGGAAAAATTCATCATTGCACCGGACACGCGCAGCGTTGGTCAGGACACCGTGGTGCAGACCCGGATTGTGGGCTCGGGCGGCGACACGACAAAGCTGGATTACGTGATGCATGAGGCTGAAGGCGGCTGGCGTGTGGTTGATATTCTGCTGGACGGCACGATCAGCCGCGTGGCTGTCACGAGGTCTGATTTCCGCGGGCTGCTCGCGCAAAGCGACGCTGGTCCATTGATCGCAAGTCTGCGCGGCAAAGTGGTCAGCCTGGCAGCCGGCGGCGCTCCCTGACGTGCAGATGCCTGGCATCCTGACAGGTGTTTCGCTGGTCGCAGCCTTCCTGGCCGTGGCGGGCATTGGCCAGGCGCTGGCCGGCGTAAGGTCTGTGCGCCGCTTTGCCAAAGCACCGCCCGCCCCCCGGCAAAACCTGCCCCCGCTGACCTTGCTCAAGCCTCTCTATGGCGACGAGCCGCTGCTCGAAGCGGCCTTGTCCAGCGTGTGCGACCAGGATTATCCGGACTTCCAGATCGTCTTCGGCGTGCAGGACAATAACGACGCGGCCATCGCCGTGGTGCGCCGGATGCAATCGCGCTATTCGCACCGCGAGATCGCCTTGGTGATCAACCCGACGCAACATGGGCGCAACCGAAAAATATCGAACCTGATCAACATGTTCGATTCCGCACACCACGACATGATCGTGATTGCCGACAGCGACCTGCATTGCGCGCCGGATTATCTCAACCGCATCATGGCCGCGTTTGATGACAAGCAGGTCGGGCTCGTCACCACACTCTACGCGGGCCTTGCCGCCAACACTTCGCTCGCCGCACGGCTGGGCGCCACCGCCATCAATCACGGCTTCCTGCCCGGGGCGCTGATGTCTCGCGATCTCGGCCGCGAGGATTGCCTGGGCGCCACCATGGCGCTACGGCGCGACACGCTGGCAAAAATCGGCGGCCTGCGCGCCCTGGTGGATCATCTGGCCGATGACAATGTGCTCGGCCAATTGGTGCGCCAGCAGGGATTGCGCATCAGCATCGCCACCACCATCCCGGCCACCACGGTGCCAGAGGCCAGAATCAAAGCGCTTTATGCGCACGAACTGCGCTGGTCCCGCACCATTCTGTCCTTGGTGCCGGTGGCGTTTGCGCTGTCGTCCATCCAGTTCCCATTGTTCTGGGCGGCTGCGGCCATCGCATTGTCCGGCTCTGGCTGGGCCACTGCCTTGTTTGTGGTGGCCTGGATCGCACGGGCCCTGACCGCCCGAATCATCGACCGCGCACTGGGCCTCGTGGCCCGCGGCCTGGCCACACCAGCGCCAATTATGCTTTTGCCGCTGCGCGATGCCTTGTCCATGGCCATCATCCTGGCCAGCTATGCGAGCGATAAAGTGGAATGGCGCGGCCAGATGATGCATACCCGCGCTTCCGCACCCACTGAACCTGAAATCTCCCGGCACACAGAGCCCGTGTCGCAGCCCCAAGGGACTGTTTTGTCATGATGAAGACCCTGTTTCTGCAGCCCCCCTCGTTCGACGGCTTCGACGGCGGCGCTGGCTCGCGCTATCAGGCCAAGCGCGAAATCAAGAGCTTCTGGTTCCCGACCTGGCTTGCCCAGCCGGCCGCCCTCGTGCCCGGCTCCACCCTGATCGACGCGCCGCCGGCACGCATCAGCCTGGAGACGGTGATCGAAGCCGCCAAGAAGCATGAGCTGTGCATCATCCACACCTCCACCCCCAGCTTTGCCTCCGACGTGAAGGTGGCCACCGCATTGAAGGCCGCCAACCCCACGCTCAAGATCGGCATGGTCGGCGCCAAAGTGGCCGTGCAGGCCCAGGAAAGCCTGGAACAGGGCCTGTCGATCGACTTCGTGGCGCGCAACGAGTTCGACTTCACGATCAAGGACGTGGCCGAGGGCCAGGACTGGTCCACCATCGACGGCATTTCCTATCGCGCCGCCGATGGCACGATTGTCCACAACAAGGATCGTGAGATCATTGAGGACATGGACCTGCTGCCCTTCGTCAGCGACGTCTATAGCCGCGATCTCAAGATCGAAGATTACTTCATCGGCTATCTGAAGCACCCCTATGTGTCGATCTACACCGGCCGTGGCTGCAAGAGCCGCTGCACGTTCTGCCTGTGGCCGCAGACGGTGGGCGGGCATAACTACCGCGTCCGTTCGGCCAAGAACGTGGCAGCCGAAGTCGCCAAGATCATGCAGACCCATCCGCAGGTGAAGGAAATCTTCTTCGACGACGACACCTTCACCGACAACCTGCCGCGCGCCGAGGAGATCGCCAAGGAACTCGGCAAGCTGGGCGTCACCTGGTCGTGCAACGCCAAGGCGAACGTGCCGCGCAAGACTCTGGAAGTGCTGAAGGCCAACGGCCTGCGCCTGCTGCTCGTGGGCTATGAGAGCGGCAACCAGCAGATCCTGCACAACATCAAGAAGGGCCTGCTGATCGAGACGGCCAAGAAGTTTACCAAGGATTGCCACGAACTCGGCATCAAGATCCACGGCACCTTCATCCTCGGCCTGCCCGGCGAGACCAAGGAGACGATCCAGGAGACGATCGCCTACGCCAAGGAGATCAACCCGCACACCATGCAGGTGTCGCTGGCAGCGCCGTATCCGGGCACGTTCCTCTACAAGCAGGCCGTCGAAAACGGCTGGCTGGATATCGAGAACGCCGAACTGATCGACGATCATGGCGTCCAGATCGCCCCGCTGCATTATCCGCATCTGTCGCATACCGAAATCTTCAACAGCGTTGAAGTGTTCTACAAGCAGTTCTATTTCCGCGCACCGAAGATCGCCTCCATCGTGGGTGAGATGATCCGCAGCCCGCAGATGATGAAGCGTCGCCTGCGCGAAGGCGTGGAATTCTTCCAGTTCCTCCGCGAGCGCAATCAGGCCGCCTGATTTCTAAAAGTGCGCCGCAAGGTTATCTTTTCGGCCGATGATTTCGGCCTGTCGGAAGCTGTCAACGAGGGGATCGAGCGGGCACACCGCGACGGTCTCCTCGGCTCCGCCAGCCTGATGGTCAGCGGCGCCGCCGCCAACGATGCGGTGCGCCGGGCCAAGACCATGCCCGGCCTGAGAGTGGGCCTGCATCTCGTTGTCATCGAGGGACGGCCGATCTTGCCGGTGTCCGAGGTGCCCGATCTGATCGATGCCAACGGGGAATTCCCGTCAGACCAGCTGCGGCTGGGGCTGCGATACTTCTTCCTGCCCGAGATCCGCCGGCAACTCCGCGCGGAGATTGCGGCCCAGTTTGCGGCATTCGCTGAAACCGGTCTCACGCTGGATCACGCCGACGCCCACAAGCATATGCATCTGCACCCTACCGTGGGCGCCATGATGATCGATGCCGGCTGGTCGCACGGGTTGCGCGCCATGCGTATTCCGGCCGAGCCGGTCGACGTGATGGCCGCGTGCGGCGTGGCCCCCAGCCTTGGTGCCCGCGCCATGCACGCCTGGACCCGCGTTCTCCGGCGCCAGGCAAGCCGCGTGGGTCTTACGGTGAACGATCAGGTGTTCGGTCTCGCCTGGTCCGGCGGCATGACTGAGGAGCGGCTGTTGCTGCTGGCCGAAAAATTGCCCTATGGCGTCAGCGAGATTTACGTCCACCCCGCAGCCGGGCGCGACGCGATCCTGGATCGGCTGATGCCTGCTTATCAGCACGAGGGTGAACTCCAGGCCCTGTGCAGCCCGCATGTGCGCGCTGCGTTCTCACACATGGACCACATCGCCTACGGTGATCTGTGACCGCCGCCTCCCATGGAGAGCTGTGGGATTGGCGCCGTCGTGTGGCCGACCTGTATGCCGAAATCAGGCGCGCCCCACACGCGGAGGAAGCCTGGAAGCTCTGGCGCATCACGCGTGATGATTTGTTCGCACAGCATCCGCAATCACCGCTGGAGCCACAGGCCCGCGCCCGCTTCAAGGGCCTGGATCTCTATTCCTACGACCCGGAGCTACGATTTCTGGTGACACTGGCGCCGACAGAATCCGAAAGCCTGCATCTGCCGGCGGGTGACGATGGCAGCGTCGAGGCCATCGCCTTTGCCCGCACCCACGGACTAGCCCCCGCGCTCGGCGGCGAATTGACGCTGTATTGGCTCGGCGGCTATGGCGGCGGCGTTTTCCTGCCATTCACAGACGCCACCAGCGGCACCGAAACCTATGGTGGTGGGCGCTATCTGCTCGATACCATCAAGAGTGCCGACCTGGGGGAGGCCCCGGACGGACGGGTGATTTTGGATTTTAACTTCGCCTACGCCCCATCCTGCGCCCATGCGCCCCGCTTCGTCTGTCCGCTTGCCCCCAAGGGCAACCGCCTGCCGCAGCCGGTGCGCGGCGGCGAGAAAGACTGAACGCCTTACAGGAACTTTATCGCACGTCCATCATTACAACTTCAGTGATGCGTTTATTATCACGGAGCAAGTAAAATGAAAAAAATCGTAGCAGTTCTTATGCTGTTGGCGGCCCTGCCAGTCCTGAGCGCCTGTAACACGACCGCCGGCGCTGGTGAGGATATCTCCCAGGGCGGCAAAGCCCTCGAAAAGAGCGCCATCAAACACGCACCGTAAACTTGGTCCCCCACCTATTGGCGTTTGACCAAGAGAGGATCATCCATGTCCACCATTCTGCTGATTATCGTTGTATTGCTGTTGATCGGTGCCTTCCCAAGGTGGCCGCATAGCTCCGGCTGGGGCTACGCGCCAAGTGGTGGCCTCGGGCTCGTTCTGCTCGTTATCGTCATTCTGCTCGTTATCGTCATTCTGCTGTTGATGGGTCGGATCTGAGAGCGCTTGGCCAGGGGATTCACATCCCCTGGCCCTGGCTTCAGCTTGAAGCCACCGCCAAACGCTGCGCCGCCCGGGCACGCCCCATCAGCGGCAACAACGCCTTCAATTCGGGGCCATGCTCTTCGCCAGTCAATGCCAGCCGCAGCGGCATGAACAGCGCTTTGCCCTTCCGACCGGTGGCCGCCTTGATGGCGTCGGTCCAGGTGGTCCACACCGCATCATCCCACGGTTCCTGCGGCAGCAATTCGAGGGCTGTGCGCAGGTAATCGCCTTCGCCCTCGATCACCGGCGGCACGATGGAGCCAGCCACCACATCCCAATAGCCGCGCGCCTCGGACAGCAGGTCCAGATTGCCGCGCACCGCCAGCCAGAACGCCTCTGTGGCGCCGGCCGGCAGCCGCGGGGCCACAGACGCAAAATCCAGCCCGTGCAGCAACTTGCGGTTCAGCGCCAGCACCTGGCCGATATCGAACTTCGCCGAGGACGATGAGAACCGCCCAAAATCGAAGTTCTTCGCCAACGCCGGCAGCGGCAGCAATGCCGGGTCGGCCGAGGAGCCGAGCGCTGCGAGATAGGCGATGATCGCGCCCGGTTCCACGCCATCCGTGCGCAGGCTGCGCAGCGAGATGCTGTCCGTGCGCTTGGACAGCTTCGCCCCATCGCCCGCCGTCAGCAGCGGAAAATGGGCGAAGTTGAATTTCGCACGGCTGCCGCCGAGCGCTTCCAGAATATCAAGCTGCACGCCGGTGTTGGTGATGTGGTCCTCACCGCGCAACACATGCGTGACGCGGGACTCCATGTCATCCACCACCGACGAGAAGGTGTAGAGCGGCGTGCCATCGGCCCGGATCAGGATCGGATCGGACACGGCCGTCAGCTTCACCTCGCGCTTGCCCAGCACCAGATCCGGCCAGGAAATGCTGTAGTTGGACAGCTTGAAGCGCCAATGTGGCCGCTTGCCGCCCGCTTCGGCCTTCTCGCGCTGCTCTGGGGTCAGCTTGAGCATCGCCCGGTCATACATCGGCGGCTGGCCGCGCTTGACGCGATAGTCGCGCTTGGCCTGAAGTTCGGCCTCACCCTCGAAGCAGGGATACAGCCGGCCGGACGCCTTCAGCTTCTCGGCGGCGGCCTCATACAACGCCAGACGGTCGGACTGGCGATAGCTCTCATCCCAGGTCAGCCCTAGCCACGACAGATCCTGCTCAATCGCGTCGGCGTATTCCTGGGTGCCGCGCGTGGTATCGGTGTCGTCGAACCGGAGGATGAACTTGCCGCCCGATTTGCGCGCGAACAGCCAGTTCAGCAACGCCGGGCGGGCGTTGCCGACATGTAGATAGCCGGTGGGCGATGGGGCGAACCGAACAACGACGCTCATACCTGATCCTCGTCAGCAGTCTCACTGTCATCGTCGTCGTCGCCAGCCGTGCGGGGGTCCAACGAACGCCAGTCGCGGTCCTCGGCGGAAGCCGGGCTATCGGCAAATACGGCGAGTTCAGCAGCACTGCGCCAGGTGTCGTCTCCGGCATCGATGGCGTGGGCGTCCTCACCGAACGCGAACCACACATCCAGCACCGGCTTGCCCACGGCGCCGGTGGCACGACACAGTTCTACACTGTCGCGCACATAGCGGCGGGCGAACGCATTCGCCTGCATCAGCGTGGGAAAGCCACGGATTTCCTCAACAATATTGTCCTCAGCCCCGCCGGACAGATCGAGAATGCGCACCCGCCATCCACCCTCGGGGGCGAACAGATCGGGGATGTGAATTTCGCTCATTTATGAAACCAAAGCCGTGAATCCGTTTGTAATGGGGTAGCGGCGGTCGCGGCCGAACGCCCGCTGCGTGATCTTCACGCCGGGTGGCGCCTGACGGCGTTTGTATTCCGCGCGGTCAAGCATACGCCAAACCCGCAGCACCGTCGCGCGGTCATGGCCGCGCTGAACCAGAGCGTCCACACTTTGCTCGCCCTCGATCAACCCAGCCAGGATGGAGTCGAGTTCCTCATAGGGCGGCAGGCTGTCCTGGTCGGTCTGGTTCGGCTTCAACTCCGCACTCGGCGGCTTGGTGATCACCCGATCCGGCATCACCTCACCGTCGGGACCAAGGCCGCCCTCCGGAAAATGCGCGTTGCGCCAGTCGCACAGCTCGAACACCAACGTTTTATAAACGTCTTTCAGCACAGAGAAGCCGCCGCACATGTCGCCGTAGAGGGTGGCATAGCCCACCGACATCTCGCTTTTGTTGCCGGTTGTCAGCACCATGTGGCCCAGCTTGTTGGAAATCGCCATCAGGATCAGCCCGCGTGCGCGGGACTGGATGTTTTCCTCGGTGATATCCGGCTGACGCCCCACGAAGATGGGCGCAAGAGCCTCGCCAAACGCCTCCATCGCCGGAGTGATCGGCACTGTTTCACATGAAATACCCAGCAGGCGGGCACATTCGGCGGCGTCGTCCAGGCTGTCCTGGCTCGTGTAAGGGCTGGGCAGCATAAAGGTGCGCACCCGGTCCGGCCCCAGCGCATCCACCGCCACGGCGGCCGACAGCGCTGAATCGATTCCGCCCGACAGGCCCAGAATCACACCTGGGAAGCGGTTCTTGTTCACGTAATCGGCCAGACCCAGCATCATGCAGCGATAGATCAGCTCATGCCGATATGGCTCGTCCGGCAGCGGCTGCGGCATGCAGACCAGCTTGTCACCGACATATTCCCACTCGGTGAGGGTGATCGCACTTTCGAAATGCGGCATCTGGCAGGCCAACGACCGATCCGGATTGAGCACAAAGCTCGACCCGTCGAACACCAGTTCGTCCTGCCCGCCCACCTGGCCACAGAAGGCAAAGGCCAGCCCGGTTTCCACCACGCGCGGCACCGCCAGCGCCACCCGCTCCGAATGCTTGTTGTCCTGCCACGGGCTGCCGTTGATCGACAGCAGCATCTCCGCGCCGCTCTCCGCGAGGGTTTCCGACACCGCCGGATACCACCAATCCTCGCAGATCATCAGTCCGATGCGGAACCCACGAAACACCACCGGCCCCGGCGCGGGCCCCGCGTCGAACACTCGCTTGTCGTCGAACACGCCATAATTCGGCAGTTCATGCTTCGCGCGGCGGGCGATGATCTGCCCGCCATCCAGCACGAAGGCGGCGTTGTAGATCAAATCCCCAACCTGCCACGGCCCACCCACGATCAACCCGGGCCCACCATCGGCGGTATCCTCCGCCAGCCGGTCAATGGCCGCTGCACACGCCGCCAGAAAGGCGGGCTTGCGCACCAGATCCTCGGGCGGATACCCCGCGATCGAGAACTCGGGGGTGACCACCAGGTCAGCCCCAAGATCCGCCGCCTCCGCGCGCGCGGCGCGGATGAGGGCCAGGTTCGTCTCGATCTGCCCCAGATGCGGATTGATCTGCGCAATCGCCATTCTCAAAAGATCTGCCATGGCGCCTATGGTAATGGTTTATCCGGGACGGGTGAAGAAGGAAGGCACGGCTTCGTCCCTCGCCCCTTCTTACACACTGCCCCACATATCGCGCGCAACCTCAACGCAGCGTTCCAGCTTGCGCCACTGCTCGTCCTCGGTGAGCAGATTGCCCTCTTCGGTGCTGGCAAATCCGCATTGCGGGCTGAGGGCCAGCTGTTCCAGCGGCAGGAACTTCGACGCGGCATCGATGCGGCGCTTCAGATCGTCGGCTGATTCCAGCTCGCCGGTCTTGCTGGTCATAATGCCGAGCACCACCACCTTGTGGCCACGCGGCACCAGCCGCAGCGGCTCGAACCCGCCGGCGCGTTCGCTGTCGTATTCCATGAAATACGCATCCACGCCCACCTGGTTGAACAACACCTCCGCCACTGGCTCGTAGCCGCCCTGGGCCACCCAGGTGCTGCGGAAATTGCCGCGACACAGATGCATGGACACCACCATATCGTCCGGCCGTCCGGCGATGGCGGCGTTGATCATGGCGCCATACGTCTCCAGCAGCCCCTCCACATGCTCACCGCGCGCCTTGAGGCCGGCGATCTGCTCAGGGTCGCACAGATAGGCGATGTTCACCTCATCCAGTTGCAGGTACTTGCAGCCGGCATCGGCGAAGGACTGCACCGCACCGTGGTAGGCCTGCCCGAGATCAGCAAAGAACCCGTCCAGATCCGGATAGATCGACGGGTCGATCGCCTGACGCCCGCCGCGGAAATGCAGCACGCTGGGCGAGGGGATGGTCTGCTTGGCCACGGCGGTGGTGACGGCATTGGCCACGAAGCGGAAATCATCGACCATCACCGGCTTGCGCCAGCCCACCTTGGCATCGACCTGAAGGCTGTGCGGCAGTTTCACGCCGCCCTTGAACTCCACCATGGTCTTGGGCGTGACGAGGCTGACGCCCTCAAGCTCCTGCAGGAAGTCGAAATGCCAATAGGCGCGGCGATATTCGCCGTCGGTGGCAGCGCGCAGGCCAATGCTTTCCTGGCGGGAGATGGCCTCGCGGATGCAGCGATCCTCGATGTCGCGCAGCGCCTCGGCGGAGATCTCGCCCAGCACGCGGGCCGCCCGGGCGTTGCGCAGTGCCAGCGGACGCAGCAGGCTGCCCACGTGGTCAGCGCGAAAAGGCGCGCGCGTGCGCGCAGGGTGTGTCATGGTGCCAGACATCTTGTGTTCCTTCATTTGTTTTCAAATATGACACAAATGCTGGCTGTCAACACAACCATGCCCCGCACGGCCCGGTAGACCCGGGGAGCCGGACGGACTATCCCCTCGTCCGCGCTCTCCCGCAGACAAATCCGGATCAACGCCGCGCATGTTTCTCTCGCCCCTGCTTGCCGCCATCGTCGCGCGCTCCTGCAAACGCGCCGGTTTGACCGTGTTCCTGGGCGTGCTGCTGGGCGTGCTGTGCCTGTGGGCCTCGGCCACGCGGCTGGGCGTGTCCACCGATACCGACCAGCTATTCGCGCAATCGCTGCCGTGGCGGCAACAGGACATCGCGTTCAGCAAGGCCTTTCCGCAGTTCAAGGATCTGCTGGTCGCGGTCGTCGACGGCGCCTCGCCGGAAGTGGCCGAGCAGACGGCCGCGGATCTGCAGGCCGCCATCGCCAGCGACACGGTGCATTTCGTGTCTGCCCGAAGGCCCGATGCCTCGCCTTATCTGGAGCAGAACGGCCTGCTGTTCCTCGATGCCAAGCCACTCGGCGCGCTGCTGGACAGCACAATCGACTCGCAGCCCTTCCTTGGCCAACTCGCGGCCGACCCATCGGCGCGGGGGCTGTTCGCGGCGCTGGGGCTGATCGGCCTCGGGCTTGAGAAAGGCCAGGCGGATCTGGCGGCCTTCGCCCCGGCGCTGGATGCCTTTCATAAATCCCTCGCCGGCGCGATCGCCGGCAAGCCGGAGCCGTTGTCGTGGCAGAACCTGCTGGCCAGTTCGCTGTCCGAGCAGGCCGGGCCCTACCGCTTCGTGCTGGTGCGGCCAAAGCTGGATTTTGGGGCGCTGGAACCAGGCGGCGACGCCAGCGATGCCCTGCGCGCGGCGGCGGCGAAGCTGGAATTCGTGGCCTCGGGCCTGGCCCATGTGCGCCTGACCGGCGATGTGGCGCTGGCGGATGAGGAATTCGCCACCGTGGCCCAGGGTGCCGCCGTCGGCACCATCGGCAGTCTCGTGCTGGTGCTGGTGTGGCTCACCCTGGCGGTGCGCTCCTGGCGGCTGATCGTGCCGATTTTGGCCACCTTGGTGCTGGGCCTGCTGATCACCACAGGATTTGCGGCCATCGTGGTGGGCAAGCTCAATCTGGTGTCGGTGGCGTTCGCGGTGCTGTTCGTGGGCATCGCCGTCGATTTCGCCATCCAGTTCAGTGTACGCGCCCGTGAGATGCGCCACGTGACCGGCTCGGCGGAATTGGCGCTGGATGCCACCGCCCGCCGCGTTGGGCCACAGATCATGGTGGCCGCCATCGCCACGGCCGCGGGCTTCCTGGCCTTTGTGCCGACCGATTTCAGCGGCGTGGCCGAGCTGGGCCTGATTGCAGGATTCGGCATGTTGTTCGCGTTTGCCTGCACGCTGATCTTCCTGCCGGCCTGCCTGACCCTTCTGCATCCGCGCAGCGAGGGCGAGGAGATCGGCTTCGCATGGGCCGCTTCCCTCGAACAGCGCATTCACGGCCGGGGGCGACTGGTTCTCGGCGTTGCCGCTTTGCTGGGGCTGGTGGGGCTGGTGCTGCTGCCGCGCCTGACATTCGACAGCGACCCGTTGCACACCAAGGACCCGCACACCGAGGCGATGCGGACGCTGTACGACCTGATGAGCGACCCGCTGACCAACCCCTATTCGGTCGACATCATCGCCCCGAACCTTGAAGCGGCTGACGCGCTGGCCGCCCGGCTGCGCACATTGCCGCTGGTGGCGGACGTGCTGACCTTGTCGAGCTTCGTGCCCCCGGATCAGGCGCCCAAGATGGCGTTGCTGGCCGACGCGGCCAACATCCTGGCTTCCACCCTGGCCCAGCGTTCGGCGCCGGCGCCCGTGCTGCCCAGCGATATCCGCCTTGCCGCCAGTTCCGCCCTGGCCCAATTGGAGCGCAGCGGCTCCGGCCCGGCGGCCGCACCGATCCTGCCGATCATGGCCGATCTCAAGGCGCTGGCCGGGGCGCCGGATGCCACGCTGATGGCCGTCAACGCCTCGCTGACGCGCTTCCTGCCGCTGCAACTGCGCAGGTTGCGCGTGGCGTTGAACGCGCAACCGGTGACGGTGGCCAATATTCCGCCCGACATCGCCGTGGACTGGCGCCTGCCAGACGGGCGCATCCGCGTGCAAGCGCTGAGCAAACCCGCCGCACGTGACAGCGCCGGCCTGCACGCCTTCGTCGCCGAAGTGCGCACCATGGCGCCGGATGCAGCCGGCTCAGCCGTGACCATCGTCGAGACGTCCGGCACCATCACCCACGCCTTCAAGACGGCCGCCATCGGCGCGTTGATCGCGATTTCGGTGCTGTTGTTCGTGGTGCTGAAGCGTCCGTTGGACGTGGCGCTGGTAATGGCGCCGCTGCTGCTGTCGGCCCTGCTCACGGTGATCGTGGCGGTGCTGCTGCCGTTGCCGCTGAATTTTGCCAACATCATCGCCCTGCCGCTGCTGCTGGGGGTGGGTGTAAGCTTCAATATCTATTTCGTCATGAACTGGCGCGCCGGAGCGCTCAGCTATCTCGACAGCGCCACCGCACGGGCCATTCTGTTCTCTGCCCTCACCACCGCGACGGCGTTCGGCTCCCTGGCGCTCAGCGCCCATCCTGGCACGGCCAGCATGGGCGCATTGTTGCTGCTGAGCCTGGGGGCGACGCTGCTGGTGACAATGGTGGTGATGCCGCCGCTGCTGCGTTCGCTGAAACCCTAGGCCGGGCTGATCCACTCTTTGACGTGATCGGTAAGTTCAAGGATCGGATGCTTGGTCAGATCCTTGGCCAACTCGCCCACCACCATGGCGCGTGCGGCCGGCGACAGCGCGTCTCGCATGGATTTCAAAGCGTGCGGGGGCGCGACGAGCAGCAGACTTTCAAGCTCGTTGGCCACCACCGCCTCGTTGACGCGCTGGGCGACGGTGCGAAGGAAATTCTGTTTTTCCATGTCATGCAGATCGTGCTTCGGCTCGATCGCATGCCGGGCGCCACCGACGCTTTCGTAGGACCGGCCGGGCCGATCGGTGCCGAGGTCGGATGAGTCACTCCCGGCGGTGGGGGAGGCAAGTTCCACGTCGATCGTGAGGTTCTTGCTGGCCGGTTGGCGAACAACAATCCGGGCGTGTTCGCCGTCCGCTACAACGATCCAGATTTTTGGGTGCCGGAACAATGACCGCTCTCCTTCACTAGAGACAGACCGGATTGGTCAGGCACTTAACGAGGCAGGCGAACGTAATGTTCCATTGGCCTTGTTGGCTGCGCCTAGTGGCCGCCTTCCAGATAGGCGGCGCGGATCTCCGGACGGGCCAGGAGTTCGGTTCCAGTACCGGCCATCGTGATCGTGCCGTTGACCAGCACATAGCCCCGATGCGCCAGCCGCAGCGCCTGGAATGCGTTCTGTTCCACCAGCAGCACGGTCAGGCCGGTGGTGCGGTTGAGTTCGCGGATGGCGTTAAAGATCATTTTCACGATTAACGGCGCCAGGCCCAGGCTCGGCTCATCCAGCAGCAGCAGTTTCGGCCGGCTCATCAGGGCGCGGCCGATGGCCAGCATCTGCTGCTCACCGCCTGACAGGGTGCCTCCGCGCTGTTCGCGGCGTTCGCGCATGCGGGGGAACAGGGTGAACACCTGCTCCATCGTCTCGTCGGCCTCGTCCGGTGGGCGGCCATGGGCGCCCATCAGCAGGTTTTCGTAGACGGACATGCGCGGAAAGATGCGCCGCCCCTCGGGGGATTGGGCGATGTCGCGGCGCATGATCTCGTGCGTCGGCATCTGGGTGATGTCGGTGCCGTCATAGACGATCTGGCCATCGCGGGCGCGGGGCGTGCCGCAGATGGTCATCATCAACGTGGATTTGCCGGCCCCGTTGGCGCCGATGAGGGTGACGATCTCACCGGAATTGACCACCAGGTCGATGCCCTTGAGCGCCTGGATGGCGCCGTAGAACGCGGTGACGCCGTGCAGTTCCAAAAGGGCGGTCATGCGGCGGTCTCTTCCAGGCCTTCGTCGCCCTCGCCCAGATAGGCCGCGATCACATGCGGGTCCTGGCGGATATGGGCGGGGGTGCCGTCGCTGATCTTCTTGCCGTGGTCCAGCACCACCACGTGGTCGGAAATGCGCATCACCACACCCATGTCGTGCTCGATGAGCAAAATGGAGCAGCCGCCGGCGCGGATGGTGCGCAGCAGGCCAGACAGTTCGTCGGATTCGCGGGGGTTCAATCCGGCGGCCGGTTCGTCGAGACAGAGCAGGCGCGGGCTGGTGCACATGGCGCGTGCGATCTCCAACCGGCGTTGGGCACCATAGGGCAGGCTGCCGGCCGGTTCGTCCGCACGGGCCACGAGCCCCACCAGATCCAGCCAGTGCCGCGCCTTGGCCACCGCATCCTGCTCCAGCGCCCGGTAGCCGCCGAGGCCGAACACCGACAGCAACCCGCGCGCCACGTTCGGCATGACGGTGTTGTGCTGCGCCACCAGCAGGTTTTCCAGAACCGTCATGCCCGAGAACAGCCGGATGTTCTGGAACGTGCGCGCCACATGGGCGCGGCGGGTGATGACATGGCCCGGCATGCCCGCCAGTTCGAAATCACCGCCATCATGGCTGACGCTGATCTTGCCGGAGGTGGGGCGATAGAACCCGGTGATGCAGTTGAACACCGTGGTTTTGCCGGCCCCGTTCGGGCCGATCAGGGCGGTGATCTCCCCGGCATGCGCCTCGAACGACACGCCGCCCACGGCGGTCAATCCGCCGAACCGCATGACCAATCCATCGACTGTCAGAAGTGCCGCCATCAGCCGTGCCCCTGGCTGACCATATCGGCCGAGATCGTCTGGGTTTTCCCAAGCGACACCGAAGGCGTGCGGCCCGACACCAACCCACGCGGACGCACCACCATCACCACCACCAACGCCACGCCGAAGATCAACATCCGATACTCGGCAAAATCACGGAACAACTCGCCGCCGCCGATCATCACGATTGCCGCCAGCGCCACGCCCAGCTGACTGCCCAGCCCGCCCAGCACCACCACGGCCAGCACGATGGCGCTCTCGATGAAGGTGAAGCTCTCCGGGCTGATGAACGCCTGGCGCGTGGCAAAGAACGCGCCGGCCAGCCCGCCGAACCCAGCGCCGATGGCGAACGCGGTGAGCTTGGTGGTGGTGACGTTGATGCCCAGCGCACGGCAGGCGATCTCGTCCTCGCGCAGCGCCTCCCACGCCCGGCCTAGCGGCAGCCGGCGCAGGCGCATGGACACCCAGTTGGTCAGCAGTGCCAAGCCGAGGATGACGTAGAACAAGAATGCCACCCGTTGGGTCACGCTCGGTTCAAGGCCGAAGAAATCGGCAAAACTGCCCTCGCCACCACCGGCGGTGAAGGTCAGGCCGAACAAAGTGGGGCGCGGAATGCCAGAAATACCGTTCGGCCCGCCGGTGAGCGAGGCGTAGTTCAGCAGCACCACGCGAATGATCTCACCGAACGCCAGCGTGACGATGGCGAGATAATCGCCGCGCAGGCGCAGCACCGGAAAGCCGAGCAACATGCCCCAGAACGCCGCCAGCAGCCCGGCCAGCGGCAGGCAGGTCCAGAAACCCAGACTGAAGGTCTGCGCCAGCAACGCATAGGAATAGGCGCCCACGGCGTAGAACGCGACGTAACCAAGATCGAGCAGCCCCGCGAGGCCCACCACGATGTTCAGCCCCCAGCCGAGCATGATGTAGGTGAGCACCACGATGCCGGTGTCGATCATGTAGCGGCTGGCGTAAAACGGCATGGTGATCGCCACCACCAGCAGCGCCGGGCCAGCGAACCGCCCCAGATTGAACCAGGGCGACACGGCGGGTTTCTTGGCGGTCGTAACCGGTGCGCGGGCCTTCCACAGCACCATCGCCAACCGGCCCACGAACACCAGCGCCACCAGCATGGCCACCACTTCGGGCCGGGCGATCAGCTCCAGCTTGCCGTTGCTGCTCACATTGGTGCGCAGGCCCACCATGGCGCCAAACAGGCCGAGGGAGACGAGCGCCGACAGAAACGCGTCGCGAAGTGCCGCTTTCATACCTTCTCCACGTCCGCGCGCCCGAGCAGCCCGGTGGGCCTGAAGATCAACACGATGATCAGCACCGAAAACGCCGCCACATCCTTGTATTCAACGGTGGCATAGCCGGACCAGAAACTCTCGATCAGCCCAATCGCCAGCCCACCGATCACCGCCCCCGGCAGGCTGCCCACCCCGCCCAGCACCGCCGCGGTGAAGGCTTTCACCCCGGCGTTGAAGCCGATGTAGAAATTGATCGATCCGTAATACATCAGGAACAACATGCCCGCGACGGCGGCCAAAGCTGCGCCGATCACGAATGTGAGGCTGATGGTGCGGTCCACATCGATGCCCAGCAGCGACGTCATTTTCATATCCTGCTCGCACGCCCGCATGGCGCGGCCGAGGGAGGTTTTGGTCACTAGCCAGGTGAACAGCGCCAGAAGTGACAGCGTGACGACGGCAATGACGATCTGCATCCAGGTGAGCTGCACCACGAAGCCGTCCTGCTCGAAGATGTTGAAACCACCAGGCAGGATATCGGGGATATTCTTGTCCCGCGCGCCCTGCGCCACCTGCGTGAAGTTCTGTAGCGCGATGGACATGCCGATGGCGCTGATCAACGGCGCCAGTCGGAACGACCCGCGCAACGGCCGATACGCGATCCGCTCGATCGCCCAGCCATAGAGCGCTGCGATGGCGGCAGCAAAGATGAGGGTGATGGCCAGGGCCAGCGGCACGGAGGTGATTCCAAGGGCCGCGAGCGCCGTGAGGGCGATCAGCGACAGGAAGGCCCCGATCATGAACACGTCGCCATGGGCGAAATTGATCATGCCGATGATGCCGTACACCATGGTGTAGCCCACGGCGATCAGCCCGTAGATTAAGCCGAGGGTGACCCCGTTGATCAGTTGTTGCAGCGCATAGGCCAAGCCGATTCCCATTCTCTCACGATGTTGCATTACCATCATGGGATGGTGCTATGCGCAAGCCGCGTAACCAATTGCGGTTAGCCCTTTCCAAATCAGTTCGACGTTGCTACATAGCCGCTCCGCTGTGGATTTCTTCCCACAGTCGCCGCGAAAAGGCGGGCACTTAGCTCAGTTGGTAGAGCAGCTGACTCTTAATCAGCGGGTCGAAGGTTCGAATCCTTCAGTGCCCACCACGCCTCTTCGCTCTGCCCACACGACCGGCAGTAAAAATTTCGCAGAGAACATTAAATGCCATTGTTCTAAAGTTGCGTCCTACCATCCTTGTGGTGTCGCGCGCAGTAACATTATGTAAATAATGGATCAATGTTGTTTGTCGGAATGTCGCGTTCTTGGTTGGGCCGGTGCTCGAACTTTATCGGGCGTGTATGTCCGCAGTTCTTGTGGCATTCGGGTTTGGCCCGGACGACACGTTGCTGGAGTCGAACCTGGGTTGCCTCCAAGGGCTGACGCCACGCCTTGGAGAGCGCGGCTGTCGCGTCAGGTCGCGGGCTTCATTTCCGTGCGCAGCACGTCGATCGGCACAAGGGCGCCGTCTCGTTCCAGATGCCAGAACGTCCAGCCGTTGCAGGACGGGGCGTTCATCACCTCCGCACCCATCTTGTGGATCGAGCCTTGGGCGGTGCCAACGCGGATTGAACCATCAGCCACCACAATGGCCGTGGTCCGGCGCATGCGGTCATACAGCGTGGTGCCGGCGGGAAGGGTGCCGCTCTCCACGAAGCTGCCGAACGGAATGCGCACCTGCTCGCGCTTGGTGGGGGTGGTCAGCACGCCGTCATCGGCCACCGGCCGCACGCGGCGCACGCGGCCGAGGGCCGCTTCCACATAGGCCGGGTGGCGCTCGATGCCGATGTAGTGGCGCGACAGGCGGCGGGCCACGGCGGCACTGGTGCCGGTGCCCAGGAACGGGTCCAACACGATGTCGCCGGGCTGGGTGCTGGACAGCAAAATCCGGTGCAGCAGGGCTTCCGGCTTCTGGGTGGGGTGTAGTTTCAGCCCGTGCTCGTTGCGCATGCGCTCGCCGCCCGTGCAGAGCGGGATGAACCAGTCGCTGCGCATCTGCTGGTCGTCGTTCAGCGATTTCATGGCCTGATAGTTGAACTTGTAGCGGCTGTCCTGGCCCCGCGCGGCCCAGATCAGGGTTTCATGCGCGTTGGTGAAGCGGCGGCCACGGAAGTTCGGCATGGGGTTGGATTTGCGCCACACCACATCGTTCAAAATCCAGAAGCCGAGATCCTGCAGGATGGCGCCGATCCGGAAGATGTTGTGATAGCTGCCGATCACCCACAGCGTGCCGTCCTTGCGCAACACGCGGCGGCATTCGGTCAGCCAGTCCACCGTGAAGGCGTCATAGGCCGCGTAGTCGCTGAACTTGTCCCAATCGTCGTCCACGCCGTCGACCAGGCTGTCGTCCGGGCGACGCAGCTCTCCGCGCAACTGCAAATTGTAAGGGGGGTCGGCGAACACGCAATGGACCGAGGCACTGGGAAGCATGCGCAACATGCGCACAGCATCGCCCAGTAGAATTTGGTCCAGCGGCAGTTCGCGCGTGATCTCCAATGGCAGTGGCTGCTCCCGGGTTCATATGAATGGTGACAACCCCTGTGAGGCCACGTCAATCGTGACCGCGTCAATCGGTGCGCGGGCGGATGGGGGAAGAAAGCGGCAGGGCTCTGCCCTGCACCCGCCAGAGGCAGGGCCTCTGGACACCTTTCGTTTTAGGAAATTCCTTGTGGTGGCAGGGGTTTCTACACGGTGAGTTTATCCGCCCATCATCCGCCGCACCGTCCCGAAACCGGTTCGGTGATGAGGCGTGATGCCCAGCCGGGCGAGGCCTTCGAGATGAGTGACAGTGCCGTATCCGGCGTTGGCGGTCCATCCATATCCCGGGTAACGGGCGTCTAGGCGGGCCATGCCGCGGTCGCGCACGATTTTCGCCACGATGGAGGCGGCGGCAATGGACAGGCTGATACCGTCACCGCCGATCACGCATTCGGTGAGGCACGGCAGGCCGGGCGCACGGTTGCCGTCGACCAGGGCAGCGTCCGGGGCGGGGTGCAGGCGGCTGAAGGCACGGCGCATGGCGAGCAGGCTGGCCTGCAGGATGTTGAGGCGCAAGATTTCCCCCACCGAAGCCGCACCCACGCCAATCTGGGCGTCAGAAACCAGGAGTGCTTCGTAGGCAAGGGCGCGGCTGGCAGGGGTGAGCCGCTTGGAATCGTCGAGCAGGTCGGCCAGCCCCTTGGGGAGTTTGCGCGGCAGCACCACGCAGGCAGCGACCACGGGCCCAGCGAGAGGGCCACGGCCGACTTCATCAAGCCCCGCCACGCGGCCGGTCAGGGCCAGTTCGAGGTGCAGACCGGGGCGACGTCGTGGCGCAACAGCGGGACGGGCGCGCTTCATGGCGTGACAAACATTTCAAATTTCCGCATCTGATTGTTTTATTATGTCGAATTTCAGCCGATTTAAGACGTTAAATTATTGCGCAGTGCACAACGAAATGTTAATTTGATGACGTCCCCGCGTTCATCCAGGAGCCCCCAAACGATGATATCCGCACTGAAATCGCGTTGGGGACAATTAATCCTCGGCATCGTCTGCATGATCACGATCGCCAACCTCCAATATGGCTGGACGCTGTTCGTGCTGCCGATCGATCAGGCCCATCACTGGGGCCGTCCGGCGATCCAGTGGGCGTTTACGGTTTTTGTCATCTGTGAAACCTGGCTGTTGCCGCTGGGAGGCTACGTCATTGATCGGGTTGGCCCGAAATGGACGGTGGGCGCCGGTGGCGTGCTGATCGGCGCCTCCTGGGTGATGAACAGCACTGCCGACAGCCTGGCTTTTCTCTACGTGGCAGCGGCCGTGGGCGGCATCGGCGCCGGGTTCGTGTATGGCGCCACGGTGGGCAACGCCTTGAAGTGGTTTCCAGACCGTCGCGGCCTGGCGGCGGGCCTCACGGCGGCCGGGTTCGGCGCTGGCTCAGCCGTGACCGTTATTCCCATTTCCAACATGATCGCAAGCTCGGGCTATGAGGCGACGTTCTTGTATTTCGGCCTGATGCAGGGGATTGTGGTGACGTTGGTGGCGCTGGTTCTGCGCACGCCGCCGGGGATCGATTCCGGCCATTCCACCCCGCTGTCCCCGGGCGGCATGAACGCCACGCGGCCTTCGCGGCTGCATGACATCACGCGCGACTACACCCCCGGACAGGTGGCGCGGGAGCCGGTGTTTTGGGTGATGTATCTGATGTTCGTGCTGGTGGGCGCGGGCGGGCTGGTGGCCACGGCGCAGCTTGCGGTGATCGCGGTGGATTTCGGCGTGGCCAAGACGCCGGTGACGATGATGTGGATCACCTTGCCGGCGCTGACCTTCGCATTGTCGATCGACCGTGTTCTGAACGGGCTGACGCGGCCGTTCTTTGGGTGGGTGTCTGACCAGATCGGACGGGAGAACACCATGTTCATCGCCTTTCTGCTGGAAGGCATCGGTATTTTTGCATTGATTGCGTATGCGCACGACCCGGTGATGTTCGTGATCCTGACCGGCATGGTGTTCTTTGCCTGGGGCGAGATCTACTCGCTGTTCCCGGCCACCTGCGGCGACACGTTCGGGCGCAAGTTCGCGGCCACCAATTACGGCATGCTCTACACCGCCAAGGGCACGGCGGTTCTGCTGGTGCCGTTCGCCAGTGTGCTGCGCGACGTCACCGGCGATTGGATGGCCGTGCTGTATGCCGCCGCCGGGGTGAATATTCTGGCGGCGGTGCTGGGGATGTTCGTGCTGAAGCCGATGCGCCGGGCGTTCATTCGCCGGTCCATGGCGGAGAAGGCGGCGGAGCGCATTGCCTCGGCTCAGGCTCGCATGTCGCCGGGCGCTGCTTTACCTGTGACGTAAGACGCGCTCACCTGTGCGACACGCCGATTTTTGTCCCGACTGTGCTTCACGGAGAGTCTCATGACCGACTACCGCTGCGACACCATGACCGAACTGCTCGCCCACGGCGCCGATGACGCGCCGGCCATCGGCGCCCCCGGCCGCCCGTGGCTGACCCATGGCGGCCTGCGGGCGCTGGCGGATCGGACGGTGGCGAAGCTGAACGCCATGGGCATCGGGCGGGGCGACAGGGTGGCGATGGTGCTGCCGAACGGGCCGGAGATGGCGGCCCTGTTCGTCACCGTCGCGTGCTGCGCCACCACGGCGCCGCTGAACCCGGCCTACAAGGCCGATGAGTTCGACTTTTATCTTTCGGATCTGAACGCCAAATGCCTGGTGGTGATGCAGGGCATGGACACGCCGGCCCGCGCGGTGGCGGCGGCCAAGGGCATTGCGGTGGTGGAACTGGTGCCGGGTGAGCTAGCCGGTGACTTCTCGCTGGAATCCGACCTTGTGGGCACGCCCGACCTGCCGGGGACGGCCGAGGCGCAGGATATCGCGTTGGTGCTGCACACGTCGGGCACCACCTCTCGCCCCAAGATCGTGCCGTTGCGCCAGATCAACGTGACGGCGTCGGCCATGCATATCGGCGTGTCGCTGGCGCTGACACAGGATGATGTGTGCCTCAACATCATGCCGCTGTTTCACATCCACGGGTTGATCGCGGCGGTGCTGTCCTCCGTCGCGGCCGGGGCTTCGGTGTCCTGCACGCCGGGGTTCAACGCGTTCAAGTTCTTTGCCACGTATGACGAGGTGCGCCCCACCTGGTTCACCGCGGTGCCGACCATGCACCAGACGCTGCTGACCCTGGCCGGGCGGAATGTGGATCTGATCGCGCGCGGCCGTTTGCGGCTTATTCGCTCGTCGTCCGCCTCCCTGCCGCCGCAGGTGATGATGGAGTTGGAGGACGTGTTCCACGTGCCGGTGATCGAGAGCTACGGCATGACGGAGGCGGCGCACCAGATGGCCTCCAACCCGCTGCCGCCGCGTGCCCATTTCCCCGGCTCGGTCGGTATCGCCGCTGGCCCGGAGATCGCGATCATGAGCGAGGGCGGCGAGATGATGCCGTCGGGCGAACTGGGCGAGATCGTCATTCGCGGCCGCAATGTCACCGCCGGGTATGAGAACAATCCGGAGGCAAACGCCAAAGGCTTCACCGATGGCTGGTTCCGCACCGGCGACGAGGGTTATCTCGACCCTGAGGGCTATCTGCGCCTGACCGGCCGGCTGAAGGAGATCATCAATCGCGGCGGCGAGAAGGTGTCGCCGCTGGAGGTAGACAACGTGCTGATGGACCACCCGGATGTGGCGCAGGTGCTGACCTTCGCCATGCCGCACCCGAAATTGGGCGAGGAGGTGGCCGCTGCCGTGGTGCTGCGTGAGGGCGCGGTGGCGGACGAGCATTCGATCCGCGATTTCGCCGGCGAGCGGCTGGCGGCGTTCAAGGTGCCGCGCAAGATCGTGTTTCTGGCTGAAATTCCGAAGGGCGCCACCGGCAAGCTGATGCGCATCGGCCTGGCCGCGAAGCTGGGGCTGTCGGCATGAAGGTTGCGATTTTCGGTGCCGGCGCCATCGGCGGCATGATGGGCGTGAAGCTGGCGCAGGCGGGGGCGGACGTGACGTTCATCGCCCGTGGGCCGCATCTGGCGGCGATGCAGGCGAATGGCGTGACAATGCATTCGGGTGGCGAGACCATCAATGTGCGCCCGCGCTGCGTAGGTTCGGCGTTCGAGGCGGGGCGGCAGGATTACGTCATCGTCACGCTGAAGGCGCATTCCCTGCCGGCGGCGGCGGAGGATATCGCGTCCATGATGGATGAGGATTCGGCGCTGATCACGGCGGTGAACGGCGTGCCGTATTGGTATTTCTATGGCCTGGATGGCCCGCATCGGGGCAAGCGGGTTGAAAGCGTTGATCCCGGTGGGCGGCTGTCGGAAATCCTGCCGCCGTGGCGGGCGATTGGCTGCGTGGTGTATCCGGCGGCGGAGGTCGTGGCGCCGGGGGTGATCGAGCACACCTACGGGGATCGTTTTTCATTGGGCGAGCCGGATGGCAGCCGCTCGCCGCGCATCGAGGCGATTTCAAAGCTGCTGATCTCATCGGGCCTGAAGGCGCCGATCCGGCCGAAGATCCGCGATGAGATCTGGGTGAAATTGTGGGGCAATCTTTGCTTCAACCCGATCTCGGCGCTGACCGGGGCGACGCTGGATATTCTGACCGGCCGGCCGGATCTGCGGGCGATCTGCCGGGCGATGATGGTGGAGGCGCAGGGTGTGGCGGAGGCGTTGGGCGTGAAGTTCGCCATCTCGGTGGACAAGCGGATCGATGGCGCAGCCGAGGTGGGCGTTCACAAAACGTCGATGTTGCAGGATCTGGAACGCGGCCGGCCGATGGAGATCGACGCGTTGTTGGGTGCTGTGGTGGAATTGGGCGGTTTCGTGGGCCAGACCATGCCGAATTGCGAGACGGTGCTGGCGCTGGTGCGCCAGCGTGCCCGCTCGGCTGGGTGCTACGACGGCTGAACGAGTGATTCCAGGATCGTTGTCAGATCGCTGAACGTGGCGGCGTTGGCGGTGGCGCCGTCCACGTCAACGCCGTAGCCCCAGCTTGCCCACACGCTGGCCACGCCCGCGCCGGCGGCGGCGTGAATGTCGTTGTGGTGGTCGCCCACCATCACCGCGCGGGCCGGGTCGCCGTCGCAGGCCGCCAGGGTGGCCAGCAGATGCGCCGGGTTCGGCTTGCGGGTGGGGAAAGTGTCGCCGCCGCCGATGGCTGCGAAAAATCCGTCCAGTTCCAGCGTGCGCAGCAGGGCGCGGGCGGGGATTTCGGGCTTGTTGGTGCAGATGGCCAGCGTCCAGCCAGCAACGCGCAGGGCTTCTAGCGTGGCGCGCACGCCGGGATAGGGAATTGTGTCCACCGCCGCGTTCTCGGTGTAGTCGGCCAGGAACGCGGTGTAGGCGGCCTCATCCATCACGGCCCCGCGCGCGGCGAAGCCGCGTTCCACCAGGGCGCGGGCACCATCGCCCACCATGGCCTGCACGGCGGGCGCGTCGAACGACGCCATGTCGCGGCTGGCCATCAGCCGGTTGAGGGCGGATGCCAGATCTGGCACAGAGTCGACCAGGGTGCCGTCGAGGTCGAGGACGAGCCAGCGTGACATTTGTTTGTTCCTTGCTCAGCTTTATTGCGCTGCGACACGAAGAGTGATCCACCCTCCCTTTGACACGGGCACCTTTGCACCGCTACCGGGGTTTTCCATGAGCACCACCGCCATCATCCTCGCCGCCGGCCTCGGCACCCGCATGAAGTCGGCCTTGCCGAAGACGCTGCACAAGATTGCAGGCCGGCCGATGCTGCATCATTTGCTGGATAGCTGCGCCCAGGTGTTCGACCGCATCGTGGTGGTGGTGGGCCCAGACATGGAGCAGGTGGAGGCTGCCGCCCACCCGCACGCCGTGGTGGTGCAGCACGACCGGCTCGGCACCGCCCACGCAGCCCTGCAGGCCGAGGCGCTGTTCGGGGACGGCGAGGTGGCGGTGCTGTATGCCGACAACCCGTTGATTTCGGCCGCCACCCTGCGCCTTTTGCTGGCCCGGCGTGAGGCTGGCGATGTCGGATTGGCCTTGCTGGCGATGCGCCCGCAGGACCCCGCCCGCTATGGCCGCGTGCTGTGCACCGATGGCTACGTGACCAGCATCGTCGAATATGCCGATGCCAGCGCCGATGAACGCGCCGTCGGCCTGTGCAACGCCGGGGTGCTCTGCGCCGATGCGGAAGCCATGCGCAGCTGGCTGCGGGCGGTGAAGGCCGACAACAGCAAGGGTGAGTTCTACCTCACCGACCTGGTGGCGCTGGCCCGTGCCGATGGCCGCAACGTGGCGGCGGTCGAGGCGCCGTTCGCCGAATTGCGCGGCATCAATTCCCGCGCGGAGCTGGCCGAGGCTGAAACCGCCGTCCAGCAGGCGCTGCGTTTGGCCGCGATGGATGCCGGCGTGACGCTGACGGCGCCTGAGACAGTGTTCTTCTCGTATGACACGCGCATCGCCGCCGATGTGACGGTGGAGCCCCATGTGGTGTTCGGTCTGGGTGTTGCCATCGAAACAGGCGCGCAGATTCGCGCTTTCAGCCATCTGGAAGGCTGTCATGTCGGCCCCGCCGCCGTCATCGGCCCGTATGCGCGGCTGCGGCCGGGCACCACCATCGGCACGGCGGCGCATGTCGGCAATTTCGTCGAACTGAAGGCCACCAGCCTGGGGGATGGCGCGAAGGCGAACCATCTCAGCTATCTCGGCGATGCCACCATCGGTGCCCGCACCAATATCGGCGCCGGCACCATCACCTGCAATTATGACGGCTTTGCCAAGCACCGCACCGACATCGGCGTTGGCGCGTTCGTTGGCACCGCTTCGGTGTTGATTGCCCCGGTTTCGCTGGGCGATGGCGCCTTCACCGCCGCCGGAAGCGTGATCACGATGAATGTCGCGGCCGATGCGATGGCATTCGGCCGCGCCAAGCAGGTGGAGCTGCCGGGTCGCGCCGCCGCCTTTCGCGCCAGCCGGACGAAGAAATAAGGATCTTTGATATGTGTGGCATCGTCGGCGTCATCGGCTCGAATCCCGCCGCCCCCGTTCTGCTGGAAGCCCTCCGGCGCCTGGAATATCGCGGCTATGACAGCGCCGGGATTGCCACGATCGACGGCGTTGCCATCGATCGCAGGCGCGCCGAGGGCAAGCTCGGCAACCTTGCCGCTGTGCTGGAGCGCCTGCCGCTGGCCGGGTTCACTGGCATCGGCCACACCCGCTGGGCCACGCACGGCGCCCCCACCGAGAGCAACGCCCATCCGCACGGCACCGCCCGCGTGGCGGTGGTGCACAACGGCATCATCGAGAACCATGCCGAATTGAAGGCCGAGTTGCAGGCGGCGGGCCAGGTGTTCGTCACCGAGACCGACACCGAGACCGTGGCGCAACTGCTCGATCTGTATCTGGCCCAGGGCATGACGCCGCAGCAGGCGGCGGCGGCCACGTTCCCGCGCCTGACCGGCGCCTACGCCATCGGCGTGGTGTTCGCAGGCCACCCTGACCTGATGATCGCTGCCCGCCATGGCGCGCCGTTGGCCGTGGGCTTTGGCGAGGACGAGATGTTCATCGGCTCCGACGCGCTGGCCCTCGCGCCGTTGACCCAGCGCATCGCGTATCTGGAAGACGGCGACTGGGTGATCGTGCGCAAGGACGGCGCGCAGTTCTTCGGCGAGGACGGGGCCGAGGTGACGCGCGAAATCCGCCGCACCGCGCTGACCGGCGCCGCCGTCGGCAAGGGCAATTTCCGTCATTTCATGGAAAAGGAACTGCACGAGCATCCCTCCGTGCTGGGCGACACCCTGCACCAGATGGTCAACCCCACCACCCGCGCCGTGGGTCTGCCACCGTTGCCATTCGATCTGGCGAGCATCAAGCGCATCACCATCAGCGCCTGCGGCTCGGCGTTCTATGCGGGGCTGGTGGCGCGCACCTGGTTTGAGAACGTGGCCGGCATTCCGTGCGACGCCGATGTGGCCAGCGAATTTCGCTACCGCACGCCGCCGATGGAGGAGGGCGGGCTGGGCATTCTCGTCAGCCAGTCCGGCGAGACCGCCGACACGCTGGCGGCGTTGCGCTATCTGAAATCCAAGAACCAGCACGTGCTGAGCGTGGTCAATTCTCCCGAGAGCAGCATGGAGCGCGAAAGCGACGTGGTGCTTGCCACCATCGCCGGGCCAGAAATCGGTGTGGCCAGCACCAAGGCGTTCACCGCGCAGCTGGCGGTTCTGGCGTGTCTGGCCCTGGCCGCCGGTCGCGCCCGTGGCACCATCTCGGCTGCCGAGGAAGCACGCTTGACCACCGCCTTGCTGGAGGTGCCCAGCCGCGCCGCCGAAATCCTGGACCATGACGAGCATATCCAGCGCATCGCCGCCCGCATCGCCGAAGCGCGCGACGTTCTGTATCTCGGCCGTGGCAGTTGCTTCCCCATCGCCATGGAAGGCGCGTTGAAGCTAAAGGAGATCAGCTACATCCACGCCGAGGGCTATGCCGCCGGCGAGATGAAGCACGGCCCGATCGCGCTGATCGACCGCAACGTGCCGGTGATCGCCATCGCCCCCAGCGGTCCGCTGTTTGAAAAAACCGCAAGCAATCTGCAGGAAGCCGCCGCCCGCGGTGGCCAGTTGATCGTGTTCAGCGATGCCGAGGGTGCCGCGAAACTGGCGGGCATCGCGGTCGAGACCATCATCCTGCCAACGGTGGACCCGTTCGTGGCGCCGATCCTATATGCAATTCCGGTGCAGTTGCTGGCATATCATGTGGCGGTGCTGAAGGGCACTGACGTTGATCAGCCTCGGAATCTCGCAAAATCTGTCACAGTCGAGTAGGCTTTTAGCCAGGCGACGGTGGTTGATAGGGCGCGCATGGCCGTGCTGTGTGGGGCGACCCTGATCAGGCGCCGAATTCGCAGCCATATGTGTCCTGCAACGCCGGAGAAGTTTCATGGGCTATGATTTCGACCTGTTCGTCATTGGTGGCGGCTCCGGCGGTGTGCGCTGCGCACGCATCGCGGCCAGTCTGGGCGCCCGCGTGGCGGTGGCCGAGGAGCGGTTCTGGGGCGGCACCTGCGTCAATGTGGGTTGCGTGCCGAAAAAGCTGATGGTGATGGCGGCCGAATACGGCAACGCGGTGCCCGACAGCGCCGGTTTCGGCTGGACCGCCGTGCCGGGCCAGCATGACTGGAACGCCCTGATCGCCGCCAAGAACGCCGAAATCGAACGCCTGAACGGCATCTATGTGCGAATGCTGGGCTCGGCCGGTGTGAAGATTTTCGACGCTCGCGCGACGTTCATCGACACCCACACGCTCGATGTCGGCGGCCAGACGATCACCGCCGAGCGCATCGTGATTGCCGCCGGTGGGCGCCCATCCGCGCCCAACTTCCCTGGCGCCGAGCATTGCATCATCTCCGATGACGCGTTTTTCCTGCCTGAGCGACCCCGCCGGGTGGCGATGCTGGGCGGCGGCTATATCGCGGTGGAATTCGCCGGCATTTTCGCGGGCCTGGGTGCCGAGGTGGACCTGGTGATGCGCCAGGACCTGCCGTTGCGCGGGTTTGACGAGGATTTGCGCGTCGGGCTGATGGAGGCGCTGAAGCAAAACGGTGTGTGCGTGCATGGCGGCTCGGCGGTCACGTCCGTCACGGCGGAGGGCGGCGTCAAGACCGTGCATCTGGCCAACGGCATGGCCATCGAAACCGACCTGGTGTTCGCTGCCATCGGCCGCACGGCGCATACGCGCGGATTGGGCCTGGAAGCCGCCGGGGTCGAAGTGTCCGCCTCTGGTGCGGTGATGGTGCATGACGGCTCGGTGACCAATGTGCCCACCATCTATGCCATCGGCGATGTGACGGACCGGCTGAACCTCACGCCCGTTGCTATCGCCGAAGGGCATTCCCTGGCCGAAACCCTCTATGGCAGTGGCCCCCGCGAATGGGCGCTGGACCGGGTGGCAACGGCAATCTTCTCCATTCCGCCAATCGCCACCGTGGGGCTGACCGAGGCGCAGGCGGCAGCGACCGGGCCAGCTGACATCTATATCAGTCAGTTCACCCCCATGCGGCACACCCTCAGTGGCCGTTCGCGCCGCACATTGATGAAGCTTATCGTCGACCAGGCCACCCAGCGCGTCGTCGGCGCGCACATGATGGGGGAGGATGCGCCGGAGATTATCCAAGGCCTGTCCATCGCCATCAATATCGGCGCCACCAAGGCTGATTTTGATCGGACGGTGGGCATTCACCCCACCGCCGCCGAGGAATTCGTGACCATGCGAACCCGCACGCGCGTGGCGGGTTGAACATGTGTGCCGGGTGATGGCGCGGGCTGAGTAGCCATGCGCCATTATTCGGGCAATATAGTCGCCTGATTGCCTTTCCCATGCGCAGATTGCGCCTGGGCATCCTGTGGAAACGACGATGACAGAAAACTGGACGCCTAAAACCTGGCGCAATAAATCCATCCGCCAGGTGCCAGCCTATCCGGACCCGGCGAAGCTGGCGGCGATGGAAAGCAAGATCGGCTCTTACCCGCCGCTGGTGTTTGCCGGCGAGGCGCGGCGGCTGAAGGCGCAGTTGGCCACGGTTCAGGACGGCAAGGCCATCGTGCTGCAAGGCGGCGATTGCGCCGAGAGCTTCGCTGATTTCAACGCCAACAACATCCGCGACACCTTCCGCGTGCTGCTGCAGATGGCCGTGGTGCTGACGTTCGGCGCCTCCGTGCCGGTAGTGAAGATGGGCCGCATGGCCGGCCAATTTGCCAAGCCGCGCAGTTCCGAGACCGAGACCAAAGACGGCGAGACGCTGCTCACCTATCGCGGCGACATCATCAACGGCCCGGAATTCAGCGCCGAAAGCCGCATTCCGGACCCTGCGCGCATGGAAATGGGCTATTTTCAGTCCGCCGGCACGCTGAACCTGCTGCGCGCCTTCGCCTCGGGCGGGTATGCCGACCTGCATGAAGTGAACCGCTGGAACCTGGGCTTTGTCGAGCGTTCGCCTTTGGCCGCCCGGTATCGCGACCTGTCCGGCCGGATCGACGAGACGCTGGCGTTCATGGCCGCTTGCGGCATGACGTCCAACACCACCCGCGAAATGCGCGAAACGGATTTCTACATCAGCCATGAGGCGTTGCTGCTCCCGTACGAGCAGGCGCTGACCCGCGTCGACAGCACCACCGGCGACACCTATGCCTGCTCGGCGCATTTCCTCTGGATTGGCGACCGCACCCGCCAGCCGGATGGCGCGCATGTGGAATTCCTGCGCGGCGTGCGCAACCCGATCGGCATCAAGGTGGGCCCGACCACCGACCCCGATGAGTTGCTCCGCCTGATCGACATCCTCAACCCGCATGACGAACCCGGCCGCCTGACGCTGATCTGCCGCATGGGTGCCGATAAGGTGGACCGCCTGCTGCCGCCGCTGCTGCGCACCGTCCGTAAGGACGGCCGTCGTGCGGTGTGGTTGTGCGACCCGATGCACGGCAACACGATTTCGGCCAATGCCGGCGTCAAGACCCGCAGCTTTGACGCCATCCTGTCCGAGGTCCGCAGTTTCTTCGACGTCCACGCCGCCGAAGGCAGCTGGGCCGGCGGCGTGCATGTGGAAATGACCGGCCGCGAGGTCACCGAGTGCATCGGCGGCGCCCATGGCCTGACCATGCAGGATCTGGGCGGGCGCTACGAAACCTTCTGCGACCCACGGCTGAATGCCGAGCAGTCGCTGGAACTCGCCTTCCTGGTGGCCGAGGAGTTGAAGGCCCGCCGCCATCCGGATCACGCGCCCGCCGTGGCCGCGCAGTAACCCGATGACCACCACGTCCGGGGCGGATCTGAACGCCGACATCGCCGCACGTACCGATGTCTATTTCAACCGCACCCGCGCCGTGGTGGAACGGTTTGGTGACCGACGGGTCACGTATGCCGTGTTCCTGCGGCGGCCGGTGGTTTCGGCGCCCCGGCTGGCGCTCGACTGGCTGGACCGGGCGGCGGCGGCGCGCAACACAGCGTTCGACGTTGAACTGACGCACCCGGAAGGGTGCTGGGTCGGCGCTGGCGAGCCGTTGGTCTACATCACCGGCAGCCTCGCCAAACTCGCCGATCTTGAAACCATTCTGCTGCAAAAGACCGGTGCTGCCTGCGTGGCCGCGCACAACGCCTATCAGATGGCGCTGGCCCTGCCGCAGGTGGCGTTTCTGGCCATGGACGCACGGCACTGCGCCGGGGCCGAGATGCAGGACATGATGGCCTACGCGGCCTCCGTCGGCAGTGCCGCCGCCCAGCGCGAGGGCGCACGCGGCTTTATCGGCAACGCCACTGACGGCACCGCGCATTATTTCGGCGCACCGCACGGCTTCGGCACCATGCCGCACGCCTTGATCGGCTATGCCGGCACCACGGTGCGCGCCGCCGAGATGTTCAACGAGACCTTCCCCGAGCAAAATCTCACCGTCCTCGTTGATTATTTCGGCCGTGAGATCACTGACGGCCTGGCGGTCTGCGAGCGCTTCTCCGAACTTGCCGCCGCCGGCACGCTGTCCGTGCGACTGGACACCCATGGTGGCCGTTTCCTCGAAGGGCTCGACCCCGCCGAAAGCTATGCCGTGCTGGAACGCCGCGCCCCCGGCGCCATCCGCCGCTACCGGTCAGACACTGAGTTGCGCACCCTTGTCGGCACCGGCGTGTCCGCCGCCGCCATCTGGCGCATGCGCGAAGCCCTGGATGAAGCCGGCTTCCCGCGCGTGCGCATCGTCGCCTCCTCTGGCTTCGGTGTCGACAAATGCCGGGTGATGGCGGACGCCAAAGCGCCCATCGATGTGGTCGGCACCGGAAGCTTCATCCCCGATCATTGGAGCGAAACCTACGCCACGGCCGACATCGTGGAATACGACGACGTGCCCAGCGTCAAAGTGGGCCGAGAGTTCCTTCTGCGTCGCAACGCCGCCCGCACGCGCAATGGAAATGCGGGCGGGTAGAGGCCTCGGCGTCAGACCAGATAAAACGATCTGAATAGAGTGGGTTCTGAGAGCCCCGCCCTCAGCGGAGGTCCAAGAGGCAGGGCCTCCTGGACCTCCTTACTGAGCTACTTCTCGCCCCGTTCCCGACGGCTCTCGGTGCGCAACTGGCCACAGGCCGCCAGAATATCCTGGCCGCGCGGGGTGCGAACCGGGCTGCTGAAGCCGGAATCCATCACGATCTTGGCAAAGCGGTCGATGGATTGCTGGGTGCTGGTCTCATACGGGCTGCCGGGCCAGGGGTTGAACGGGATCAGGTTCACCTTGGCGGGAATGCCGGCAATCAGGCGGATCAGCTCATGCGCATCCGCCTCGCTGTCGTTCATGTCCTTCAGCATCACGTATTCGAACGTGATGCGGCGGGCATTGCTGGCGGCCGGGTAGCGCTTGCAGGCGGCGATCAGTTCGGCAATCGGGTATTTGCGGTTCAACGGCACGATCTCATCGCGCAGATCGTCGCGCACGGCGTGCAGCGAGACAGCGAGATTGACGCCGAGTTCGGTGCCGCAGCGGTCCATCATCGGCACCACGCCGCTGGTGGATAGCGTGATGCGCCGGCGGGACAGGCCGATGCCCTCGCCGTCCATCACGATCTTCATCGCCTTGGCGACGTTTTCGTAATTGTACAGCGGCTCGCCCATGCCCATCAGCACGATGGTGGACAGCAGACGCGGGGTTTCGCCGTGCGGGCTGGGCCACTCGCCGTAGCTGTCACGCGCGGCCATGAACTGGCCGACAATCTCGGCAGCGCCCAGATTGCGAACGAGGGTCTGCGTACCTGTGTGGCAGAACCGGCAGGACAGCGTGCAGCCGACCTGGGACGAGATGCACACGGCGCCACGATCGGCCACGCGGTCAGGGATGTAGACCGTCTCGGCTTCCTGGCCGTCGCGGAAGCGGAACAGGAACTTACGGGTTTCGTCCTTGCTGGTCTGCACCAGGGCCGCTTCGGGGCGGCCGATGACGAAACGCTCGGCGAGCTTTTCCTGCAACGGGCGGGCGATGGAAGACATCACCGAGAAATCGGTCACGCCCTGGTGATAGATCCAGTGCCACAGCTGCTTGGCGCGAAACGCCGGCTCACCGATGGCGGCGAGTTCGGCGGTGAGTTCTGTGCGGTCCAGCCCCACCAGCTCACGTCGGCCGTCCGCGGTCTGGATCGGGGGCGGGTTGAACTTGGCGGTCTTGGCAAGAATGCGAACGCGTTCCGCCTCGGTGAGATCGAGCACGCTCATTTCGGGGCCTTTGCGTCAGGCTTGGCTTCGACAACCGGGCACGCCTTATTGATGGCGGCATAGGCGGCGGTGAAGCCCTTGAGGCTGAATTGATCGGTCACGATACCGCCCTTGGGGTTGGGCGAACGCGCCACAACCTGCTTTGCCTTCAGGAACGCCTGCACCGCCTGCTTGCCGTCGCGGGCAAAGGCCGAACGCTGGGCGGTGTAGAATTCCATCGCCGTCGCCTCGGCCTGAACGGCCACGGTGCTGGTGGGCGCGTAGACAAAACCGGCACTGAGCGCCACCGCATCACGGGCCGATTGCGGCCGCTGGGTGACCGTGAGGTTCACATCGCCGCGACCGCCAAGCGGCGGCGCCGAGGATTGGGCGGTGGTGAACGCGTAACACACGGTCTGGCCGGCTTCCACATGCGTGGCCGCCTTCCAGTCGTCGAACTTGCCGATAAGCTTGGGCGCGTTGGTCGCGGCCGCTGGCTTGGGCTGAGGTTTGGACGCGGCCTTGGTTTCAGCCAAGGCCGTGTGGGCCAGCAATAACGCCGGGATCAGGAGGAATGAAAATGAGCGCATGGACAACAGATACGGGGGCGGCCCTCCGCAAACAAGCACCGCGTTCTCATGTCTCGGTCGCGTCGGGCGGCTTCATCCAGCCAGGCAGCGTTTTGCGGAACACCGGATTGCCGTGCCCGCCTGCCACCGGGGGCGCACCGCCGCCGCCGGACATGACGGGACGGTCGGCAAATCGTCCGTGCTGGATCAGCCGGTCATACAACACCAATGCCCCGGCCACGGACAGGTTCAGCGAGAACCTGGTGGGAATGCGCACCACATGCTTGCAGCGCAACAGAATGGCCGGCGACAGGCTGGACCGCTCCGGCCCCAGCACATAGGCGGCATTCAACGGGTGGCGGAAGGACGGCAGGTCCGCCGCGTCATCCGTCAGTTCGATGCCCACCAGCACGCAGCCTTGCGGCAGCTGCATCTCCTCGATGGACGGAAACCGCCACATCGGCACATGCGTCGCGGTGTCAGAGGTGTCGGCGCTGCGGGCGGCACGGGCATCAAACCCGGCGCCGAGGGTGAAGCAGAACGAGGCGCCGAACGCATGCGCGGTGCGGAGCAGGGCGCCGACATTGGCGGATTTCGACACGCCCTCGGCGCCGATGCCGAAATAGCCGCGCGCCTTGGTGCCGTCCGGTCGCGTCACAATGCCACCTGATACGGGGTGAAATCCGGGTTCTTCCGCGCCGCCTGCGCCTTCATCTGGCGCAGCGCCAGCCATTGGAACGGCCGGTCCGCCAGCGCAACCGCCGGGCGGCCATGGGTTTCGATATAGGCATCGGCCATCGCATCGGCGTCGAGCGGAAGGCCTTCGTAGCCGGATTTATAGATGATGGCCTTGATCGCCTCGTTCTGAATGCGGCCGCGCATCTGTCGCACCTTGCGGCGAAACTGGCGGCGAATGTCGTCGGCGCTGAAGGGCGACAGCGGCGGCAGGCTGTATTCCGCCCCGGCCGCACCCTGGGAGCGCATGTTGTCCCACGGCTCGCCCAGCGGGTCCAGATGATGCGCCGCCATGCTGCACATCAGCCCATCGCCCCAATACAGGCCGATCGGCAATTTGATGCCGCGCGCCACCAGCCCGTCCACGAAGGCCGGGCGCAGCGCGTGGAACTGGCCGTGCAGGCGGCCGCCATTGGCCAATGTTTCCGCCGTGAAGCGCTTCATGCTGCGCCCGGTGATGGCCGAGCCGGACATGGCCAGCGCATGCGGCGCTTCCGCCAGCCGCTGTTCCAACGCCGTGAAGGAATCAGCGCCGATATGCACATAGCCATCCACCCCGGCATAAGACTGGGCCGGCTTGCGGAGGTCGTAGAAAAACCGATTGATCGCGTTGGACTTGTCCGGCGTGCCGATCCGATAGATTTCCATCGGCACACCCGCCCGTCCGATCTCGCGGGCAATCTCGATGCCGCCATCGGTGGTGCCGTTGAAGATCACGGTGATCAGATAGCGTCGCTGGCCCAGGGCGCGCGCGAGCGACTCAAGACAGCCGCGCAGACGCGCCGCCTCGTTCATGCAATAAACCGCGACATTCCACTCAAGCAGATCCTGCATCAAATGACCCCATTTGGATGGACCGATCCGTGGTCTATGACAGCATCCATGACCGACGCAACCGACACCCATCTCGCCGCCCAGTACGAAGCCTATCCATATCCGGAGCGCAACCCGCGCGACGAGGCGAAGCGCCTCGTCGTGGGCAGCCCCAGCCATCTGCGTGAGGTGGATTACTGGGTATTCGGCGCGGCACGCTCCACCACCACGCCCTTGCGCGCCTTGGTGGCCGGGGGCGGCACCGGCGATGGCACGATCATGCTCGCCACCCAGATGGCCCGCGCCGGACGGCCCGGCAGCGTGACCTATCTGGACCGCTCCGCGCCCGCGATGAAAATCGCCCGCGCCCGGGCAGAGGCGCGCGGGCTGACCAACATCGATTTCCGCCTCGGCTCGCTGCTCGACCTGCCCACGCTCGGCCTGGGCCTGTTCGACTACATCGATTGCTGCGGCGTGCTGCACCATCTGCCGGAACCATCGGAGGGGCTCGCCGCGCTGATGTCTGCCCTGGCGCCGGACGGCGGCATGGGGCTGATGGTGTACGCGCCGCATGGCCGCACCGGCGTCTACATGCTGCAAGACGCGCTGCGCCGTCTGGCGCCCGAAACCGAACCACCCGCCGCACGGCTGGATGTGGCCCGCCGCGTGATGCGCAACCTGCCGGAGACGGCATGGCTGCGTGCCAACGGCAATTTCGCCGACCACATCACCGGCGGCGATGCGGGCCTTTACGACCTGCTGCTGAACCCACGCGACCAGGCTTACGACGTGGCGTCCTTTGCTGCCCTGCTGCACCAGGCCGGGCTGTCGATCACCTGCCTCGTCGAGCCGATGCGCTACGACCCAGCCGCCTATGTGACCGACCCAAAATTGCGCGCCCTCGCCGCCGCCATGGACCCGATCGGCCGGGCCGCGCTGGCCGAGGCGCTGGCGGGCAATATCAGCACCCATATCGCCTATTGCCGCCGCACCACCGAGCCTGTGACCATGCCGGATGCGATGCTGCCGACTGCCGTGCCGGCGGCGCGGGAGATGTCGGCGCTTGACCTCGCCGCCGCCATCCGGCCGGACGGCACGCTGCCATTCGTGTTCCACGGCCTGCGCGTGCCGGTGCCGCTGCCGCCTTTGGCCGCGGCCATCCTGCGGCGGATCGACGGTGTCCACAGCGTGGCCGAGATCGGCGCCGATCTGGCGCAATCCGGCACCAGCCCGGCCGCGTTCCACCGGGCATGGGCCGACACCTGGGCACGGCTGTCGCACGTCAATCGTGTTCTGCTGGCGCCGGGAGGGTAGCGACAAACCGCACGAAAACGGATAATCATTCCGGGTCACACCACCGGAACCGAGCCATGCGGCACCTTCGCGCCATCCTCCTTTTTACCCTCATCGCCCTGGCCCCGCTGACGGCGGAGGCCCAATCGCGCGAACAGCTTTGGGCCTGGTGCGGCACGATCAGCCAGATCAACCTGTCCATCAGCGCCTGCACCTCGGTGATCAACGGCGCCAAGGGCACGACGGAGAACGTGCTCTCCGCCTATCTCGCCCGTGGCTTTGCCTATGAGCGGTCCGGCAGGGACACCGAGGCGTTGGCCGATTACAGCCAGGCCATCACCGACTATGCGGACAGTTCGGTGGCCTATCGCCTGCGCGGATTGTCGTTTGGCCGCAAGGGCGATGACGACCGCGCCATCGCCGATTTCAGCCAGGCCATCCGGCTGAAGCCCGACGATTCCGTGGCCCTCGCCAGCCGTGCGGTCTCGTACAACCGCAAGGGCGCCTATGACAGCGCCATCACCGATCTGGACGCCGCCATCAAGCTGCAGCCGACCTACCAGCAGGCCTATAACGACCGGGCGTTCGCGCTGGGACATTCAAGCCGACTGGACAGGGCCATCGCCGATTTGGGAGAGGCGATCAAGCTGAAGCCGAACGATGCGCGGGCGTTCAACGACCGCTGCTGGTATCGCGCCGTCACCGGGGCGATACCAGCAGCACTGGCCGATTGCAACGAAGCGCTCATCCTGCAGCCGGCCACAGCCGGCATCCTGGACACACGCGCATTCACTTATTTGAAGATGGACCGGGCCGAAGATGCCATCGCCGACTACGACGCGGCGCTGCGGCTGGCACCCAACGAGGCCAGCAGCCTCTATGGGCGCGGTCTTGCCTACCTGAAGCGGTTCAACCGAACCGATTCAGCCAAGGACATCGCAGCCGCCAAAAAGATCGACCCTGAAATCGTCGAAAAATTCCGCCGCTGGGGCATCAACCCGCCGCCATAGGCCGGGCTTGGCACATCGGAGTGAAGGGCACCGCCCTTCACCCCGATGGCTTTAGCGTTCTTCTTCGCCGTTTTCGACTTCGACTTCGACTTCAGCGATCGCATCGGCGCTGTCTTCGAGATCCGAGGTATCGTCGAGGACGTCTTCCTCGGCTTCCTCAACTTCCTCGGCGTCGGTCTCCACGTCAGCGTCTTCGATGCCTGGAACCGGCAACACCTTCGCCCGGCGCTTTTCTTCCATCACGTTGCCGCCGGAACGGCGCACGCGCGGCTGCTCGGGAGGCTGTTCCGTGCTGCATTTCGGGCAGACAGCCGGGACTTTCGTCAAGTCGTAGAAGCGTGCGCTGCAAGAGACGCAGACGCGCTTGGTGCCGAGTTCGGGCTTCGCCATCGATCGCCTCGCATGAAAGTAACTGGGAATGGGCCGAAACCCGCGCAATTGGCCGCGGGACATTCGTGAAGGGCCGCCCCATGCCATCGAAGTTCGCAACTGTCAAACATGAAACCTCCGTGCTAGGCGTCGGCACATGCAAATACACGCTCCCCGGCCGTTGATCTCGGCCCGCCCGACCGCCCCGCTCGCAACCTCTCCCGGCAGCGCCCTGCGCGTTCCCGGTGATAAATCCATCAGCCACCGCGCCCTGATGTTCGGCGCGATGGCGGTGGGGGAAACCCGGATCACCGGCCTGCTGGAAGGCGAGGATGTGCTGCGCACCGCCGCCGCCATGCGCGCCCTCGGCGCCGAAGTGGTGCAGGAGGGCGCTGTCTGGATGGTCGCCGGGCGCGGCGTCGGCGGCCTGGTGGAGCCGGCGGATGTGCTGGACATGGGCAATTCCGGTACCGCTGCGCGGCTGCTGTCCGGTATTCTGGCCAGCCACCCCTTCTTTTCAGTGATGACCGGCGACGCCAGCCTGCGCTCGCGGCCGATGCGCCGCGTCACCGATCCGCTGTCGGCCTGCGGCGCCCGCTTTTCCGGCCGCGCCGGGGGCCGCCTGCCCCTGGCCATTGAGGGTGCGACGGACGCGCTACCGCTGGATTACGTGGTGCCGATGCCGTCGGCCCAGGTGAAATCCGCCGTGTTGCTGTGCGGCCTGAACGCGCCGGGATTCACCCGCGTGGTGGAGCGCGAGGCCACGCGCGACCACAGCGAGAATATGCTGCGCCATTTCGGCGCCGAGGTGACGGTGGAGGCCGATGGCCATTCCCGCATCATCACCCTGCGCGGCCAACCGCATCTGCATGCGGCCGACGTGGTGGTGCCGGGCGATCCGTCCTCCGCCGCCTTCCCGATCGTGGCAGCCTTGCTGGTGCCCGGCTCGCGGGTGGTGATTGCGGGCGTTGGCCTGAACATCCTGCGCACCGGGCTGTTCACCACATTGCGCGAAATGGGCGCTGCGTTGCGCATCGAGAACCCGCGCGTCGAGGGTGGGGAGCCAGTGGGCGACATCATAGCGGAATACGCCGAGTTGCAGGCAGTGGACGTGCCGCCCGGCCGGGCGCCGTCGATGATCGACGAATATCCGGTGCTCGCGGTGGCCGCAGCCTCGGCACGCGGCATGACGCGGATGCGGGGCCTGAAAGAATTGCGGGTCAAGGAAAGCGACCGGCTCGCCGCCACCGCCGCCATGCTGGCGGTGAACGGCATCCGCGTGGAAATCGACGGTGACGACCTTCTGGTGTGGGGCAACGGGGCTGCACCTGCCGGCGGCGGACGTGTGGAAACACATATGGACCACCGCCTGGCGATGAGCGCGCTGATGCTCGGCCTGTCCACGGCAGCCCCGGTGGCGATTGACGATGCCAGCTTCATTGAGACGAGTTTTCCGGGATTCGTCGATCTGCTGAATGGCACCATCGGCAATGGCGTCTACGCGCTGCGGACCGCCTGAATGATCATCGCAATCGACGGCCCCGCCGCCGCCGGCAAGGGCACGTTGGCCCGCAGGCTGGCGGCGCATTTCGATCTGCCGTTCGTGGACACCGGCCTGCTGTATCGCGCCACGGGCCGGCGCGTTCTGGATGCCGGCGGCGACCCCGCCGATCCGGCCCACGCAACAGCGGCGGCACGCGCCCTGTCGGAAAGCGACACCAGACGGACCGATCTTCGTGGCCCGGATGCCGACCGCGCCGCCAGCCAAGTGGCCAGCATCCCCGCCGTTCGCGCGGCGTTGCTGGACTTCCAGCGCAGCTTCGGCCAAGGCCGAGGCGCTGTGCTGGACGGGCGTGACATCGGCACGGTGATCTTTCCGAATGCCGAGGTGAAGCTCTACGTCACCGCCAGCCCCGAGGCACGCGGCGTGCGGCGCTGGAAGGAAATGCAGGCCAAGGGCGTGGCCTGCGACCTCGCCACCGTCACCGCCGAAATCCGCAGCCGGGACGCGGCAGATGAAGCCCGCAGCGCCGCGCCCTTGATGGCGGCCAGCGACGCGATCGTGATCGACACCACCAACCTTGACGCCGACGAAACATTCGCCATCGCCCTCCAACAGATCCCCCACAAACACCCGTAGGTCGGGCACCGCCCGACACGGCGCCTCCGAATGCCGGGCGACGCCCGACCACCGCAAAACGCCGGTTTATCTTGACTCTGGCCGCCCGGCGCGTATCTCTCCGGCTCCACCCATCCGGCCCGCGCTCTGCGCGTGGGCAAGTCGTGCATGCATCGCGCGCAAACGTTACGGTTTTTCGCAAGAAAAGCCGCGCAAGGATAAACCCTTCCTCATGGCATCAGCAGCCGCTTCCTACGTAAACGACCACATGGGTGGCGAAGATTTCGCCTCCCTGCTCGACGAGACCCTCGGCCGCGACACTGGCTTTGACGGGTCCGTTGTTACCGGTGTTGTGATCCGCCTCACCGAAGAATTCGCCATTGTCGACGTCGGGCTGAAGTCCGAAGGCCGCGTGGCGCTGAAGGAATTCGGCCCCCCAGGCGCTGCCACCGAGGTGAAGCCGGGCGACCATATTGAACTCTACGTTGAGCGTTATGAGGACCGTGACGGTTCCATCGTGCTCTCCCGCGAGAAGGCCCGCCGCGAAGAGGCGTGGACCAACCTGGAGAAGGCCTTCGAGGCGCAGCTGCGCGTCAACGGCACGATCTATGGCCGCGTGAAGGGTGGCTTCACCGTCGATCTCGGCGGCGCCGTGGCGTTCTTGCCCGGCTCGCAGGTCGATATTCGCCCTGTCCGCGACGTCGGCCCCCTGATGGGCACCCCGCAGCCGTTCCAGATCCTCAAGATGGACCGCGCGCGCGGCAACATCGTGGTCTCGCGTCGCGCCGTGCTTGAGGAAACCCGTGCGGAACAGCGCAGCGAGCTGATCCAGGGCCTCAAGGAAGGCATGATCCTCGACGGCGTTGTGAAGAACATCACCGATTACGGCGCGTTCGTGGACCTCGGCGGCGTCGATGGCCTGCTGCATGTCACCGACATCGCCTGGCGCCGGATCAACCACCCTTCGGAAGCCTTGCAGATCGGCATGCCCGTCAAGGTGCAGGTCATCCGCTTCAACTCCGAGACCCAGCGTATCAGCCTCGGCATGAAGCAGCTCGAAGCCGATCCTTGGGAAGGCGTGACGTCCAAGTATCCGCCTGGTGCGAAATACTCCGGTCGCGTCACCAACATCACTGACTACGGCGCCTTCGTGGAGCTGGAACCAGGCGTTGAAGGTCTCGTGCACGTTTCAGAGATGTCCTGGACCAAGAAGAACGTCCACCCGGGCAAGATCGTCGCCACCAGCCAGGAGGTCGAGGTTCTTGTTCTCGACGTCGACAGCTCGAAGCGCCGCATCTCGTTGGGCCTCAAGCAGGTTCAGCGCAATCCTTGGGAAGAGTTCGTCGAAGGCCACCCGGTCGGCAGCGTTGTGGAAGGCGAAATCCGCAACATCACCGAATTCGGCTTGTTTATCGGCATCGGCGCGGACATCGACGGCATGGTTCACATGTCCGACCTGTCTTGGGACGAAGCCGGCGAGCTGGCGATGGCCAAGTTCGACAAGGGCAACATCATCAAGGCGAAGGTGCTCGACGTCGACGTGGAGAAGGAGCGCATCAGCCTCGGCATCAAGCAGCTGCATGATGACCCGGCCGCTTCGGTTCTGGATCGCGTCCACAAGGGCGATATCGTGACCTGCGTCGTGACCGCGGTGCAGACCAACGGCATCGAAGTGAAGGTCGACGACGTTCTGACCGGCTTCATCCGCCGCGCCGAACTGTCACGCGACAAGGGCGAACAGCGTCCCGACCGCTTCTCGGTCGGCGAGAAGGTCGATGCACGGATCGTGGCCGTGGATCGCGCTTCGCGTAAGCTCTCGCTCACCATCAAGGGCAAGGAGATCGAGGAAGACAAGCAGGCGATCGCCGATTTCGGCACGTCTGACAGCGGAGCTTCGCTGGGCGATATCCTTGGTGCAGCGATCCGTCGCCGCAACCAGCAGGACAGCTAAGACTTGTCTCTTGAGACCGATTTGCTGATCGACAGGCGGCGCCTCAAGCGCCGCCTGTTCTTTTGGCGGATTGCTGCGATTGCGGCGGTGGTGGTTTGCGCCATCATCGTCGTGGCGCCTGAGGTGCCGCGCACCCATGTGGCGCGACTGACCGTGAACGGGGCGATCTCGGACACAGCCAAGATGGTCAAGGCGCTGGACGCCATGGCCGATGACACTTCCGCTCGCGCCCTCGTGGTGCAGATCAACAGCCCCGGCGGCGGCGTTCATCCTTCCGAAGCGCTGCATGACGCCATTGCGCGTGTGGCCGCCAAGAAGCCCGTGGTGGCCGTGATGGGCTCCGTGGCGGCATCGGGCGGCTTCATGATTGCCATGCCGGCGCAACGCGTGTTCGCCAGCCCCGGCACCATCACCGGGTCGATCGGCGTGCTACTGCAAACCCAGGAAATTTCCGGCCTGCTCGAAAAAGTGGGCGTTTCCAGCGAAACCCTCACGTCCGGCCCGCTGAAAGACCAGCCCAGCCTGACTCACAAGCTCAGCGACGGCGGGCGAATCGTGCTGCGTGGGCTGATTGCCGATATGTATGACCAGTTCGTCACCATCGTGGCCACCGGCCGCCATATGGAGCCGGACCGGGTGCGCGAACTGGCCGACGGCCGGGTCTATACCGGCCGTCAAGCCGTGGCTTTGGGCCTTGTGGATGCGCTGGGCACCGAGACCGATGCGCGCAAATGGCTGGACTCCAACGCCAAAATCTCTGCCGACATGCCGATCCGCGATCTGCGCACCACCAGCCGTACCGAAAGAGTGATGGCTGACACTTTGGCGCCGTTTCTGAGTGACACCCTGAAAACCGTTCTGTATCAAGGGGTTGCTCTTGACGGCGCGCAAGCGCTCTGGCAGCCTTTGGCAACGGATTAACAGGAGGCGTCGCGTGACGAAATCGGAACTGATCGCCGAGCTTTCGGCTGCGAATCCGCACCTCCTGGCGCGTGACGTGGAAACCATCGTGGCCACGATCTTCAACGAGATCACCGCCGCTTTGTCCCGTGGGGAACGTGTGGAATTGCGGGGCTTTGGCGCCTTCACCATCAAGAAACGCGATGCTCGCACAGGCCGCAACCCGCGCACCGGCGAGGCCGTGCCGGTTGACGAAAAGGTCGTGCCGTTCTTCAAGGCGGGCAAGGAATTGCGTGAACGCGTGAACCGGGGCAAGCCGTCCACGGTCGCGTGACGCGAACCATAAGGACAGATCTATGATCCGGGCTTTGATTTTCGCGCCGCTGTTGTTCCTGCTGGTGTTGTTCGCCCTGTCCAACCCAACGCCGGTGCATATCGGCCTGTGGCCCACCGACCTGACAGTGGACATGCCGCTGTCGATCACCATCCTACTGGCCATGGCGGTGGCGTTCCTGCTGGGTGCCCTCATGCTGTGGCTGTCCTCGGTGAGCGCTCGCCTGCGCGCCCGCCGGGCCGAACACGCGGTAAAGATGCTTGAAGCCCAAGTGGCCGAACTGAAGGCGCGCCTTGCCGTGCCTGCCTCGTCGGTCACAGCCCTGCCGCCGCCGGTATGACAACCGGCCTCATCGCGGCGCTGGACACCACAGACCCGCAGAAAGCCTTGGCCTGGGCCCGCACGATCGGGCCGCATTGCGGCATGATCAAGCTGGGGCTGGAATTCTTCCTGGCCAACGGCGCCGCCGGGATCAGGCTGATCAACGACCAGCCGGTGTTCCTGGACCTCAAGCTGCACGACATTCCCAACACCGTGGCTGGCGCCGTGCGCGCCGTGCTGCCGTTGCGCCCCGCGATGCTGACGCTGCACGCGGCCGGCGGTGCTGCCATGATCGCCGCAGCCCGAGCCGCCGCCGAAACCGCTGGCGACGCTCGCCCGGTACTGCTGGCCGTGACCGTTTTGACCAGTCTGGACGCCGAGGCCCTGCACGCCACCGGCGTGGCCGGCGGCCCCCGCCAGCAGGTGCTCCGACTGGCCCGACTGGCCCTCGATGCCGGCGCTGACGGCCTGGTGTGCAGCGCGCATGAAGTGGCGATGCTGCGCGCCGCCATCGGCCCCGGCCCCGTGCTGGTGGTGCCCGGCATCCGCCCCATCGGCAGCGACCAGGGCGACCAGGCCCGTGTCATGACCCCGCGTGACGCTGCCGCCGCGGGTGCTGACTGGATCGTGGTCGGTCGCTCCATTACCCAGGCTGCTGACCCCGCCGCCGCCGCCGCCGCAATCGCCGCCGAGTTGAGTGCGTGACACGGGTCAAGATCTGCGGCCTCAATGAGGCCGTGGGTTTCGACGCCGCCGTGGCCGCCGGTGCGGACTGGATCGCGTTCAATTTCTTCGCCCGCTCGCCCCGCTTCGTCACGCCCGCACAGGCGGCAACGCTGTCGGCGCGCCATCCCGGCGGCCCGAAACGGGTGGCGCTGCTGGTGTCACCGTCCGATGCCGATGTGGACGCCGCCGTGGCGGAATTGCACCCAGATGTGCTGCAACTCTACGCCCCCGCCGCCCGCGTGCGTGACATCCGCGCCCGCACTGGCATCGCAGTCTGGCGGGCCGTGGGCGTGTCCGCCGCCGCCGACTTGCCGCAGGACACCGAAGGCGCCGACGCCCTGCTGATCGAACCAAAGGCTCCGCCAGACGCAACCCGCCCCGGCGGCAACGCCACCCTGTTCGACTGGAGCATCCTGTCCGGCTGGAAGCCCAGTTTCGAGTGGCTTCTGGCGGGCGGGCTAACACCAGGCAACGTGGCCGAAGCCATCCGCATCACCGGAGCGTCCGCCGTGGACGTCGCATCCGGGGTGGAATCCGCACCCGGGGTCAAGAGCGCCGTTCTTATCCGCGCCTTCGTGGCCGCCAGCCGCCACGCATGAGCAACGTGCTGCGCCAGCGGCTGATGTTCCTGACATTGTGCGTGGTCTGGGGCTCCACCTGGATCGCCATGAAAGGCGGCACCGCCACGGTGCCGCCCGCGTTGTTCTCCGGCCTGCGCTGGTCCACCGCAGGGATTATCCTGCTGGGGTGGGTCTGGTTTCGCGAGGGGCGTCTGGCCATTCCGTGGCATTTCGCCTGGCGCATGATGGCCGTGACGATGCTGCTGATCACAGCCAACCAGCTTCTCATGCTCTACGGCCTGCGCAGCGTCGGCAGCGGGCTCGGGGCTGTCATCACCTGCGCACTGTCGCCGCTGTCACTGCTGGGCTTTGCGCTGGCGTTGCGCCAGGAGCGCATGACGCGGCGCATCGCCCTGGCCATGGTGCTTGGCGTGTTCGGGATCTTCACCCTGTTCGGTCCGGCTGCCCTCTCTGGCCGGCTGGACGGTGCGGCGCTGATGGGCGCCTGGTTCATCGTGCTGGGCACTCTCACCTATTCCGCCGGCACCGTGCTGGCACGGCCGATGATGGGCACGATCTCGCCGTTTCTCATTGCCGGGCTGATGAACACCATGGGCGGCGTGTCACTGCTGGCTATCTCGCTGTTGTTCGAGCCAAGGTCCGTCGCCGCCCTCAATCTGCGCTGGGGCGCAGGCCCGTGGCTCGCCTGGCTGTTTCTGGTCGGCCCCGCCGCTCTCGGCGCATCAACGATGTTTTTGGTGCTGGTCCGCGACTGGGGCGCCACCAAGGCGGGCAGCTATGCTTTCGTCTCGCCGATCATTGCGGTTCTGCTGGGGCTGGCCATCAACGGCGAGGCCCTGCACGCGGTGGACGCGGTGGGAATGGTCCTTATGTTGGCTGCAGCCTGGGTTGCATTGCGCAAGGCGTGACCCAACCCTCTGCCTGAGCTATGACACCGCCGTGACCGGAGTGACGCAATTGAACAACGCCCCCCTTCCGAATTCGCTTCGCCACGGACCCGACTCACGGGGACGGTTTGGCGATTTCGGCGGCCGCTTCGTGGCCGAGACGCTGATGCCGCTGGTACTGCAGCTTGAGCAGGCCTATGCCGCCGCGAAAGCCGATCCAAGCTTCCAGAAGGAGTTGGATTACTACCTGAAGGATTACGTGGGTCGCCCGAGCCCGCTGTGGTTCGCCGAGCGCCTGACGAAGGTTCTGGGCGGTGCGAAGGTGTATTTCAAGCGCGATGAGCTGAACCACACCGGCGCACATAAGATCAATTCCTGCATGGGCCAGATCCTGCTGGCCAAGCGCATGGGCAAGACCCGCATCATCGCCGAGACCGGCGCCGGCCAGCACGGCGTGGCCACCGCCACGGTGTGCGCGCTGTTCGGCCTGCCCTGCACCGTCTACATGGGCGCGACGGACGTGGCCCGCCAATCGCCCAACGTGTTCCGCATGAAGCTGCTGGGCGCCGAAGTCCGCCCCGTGACCTCCGGCGCCGGCACGCTGAAGGATGCGATGAACGACGCCATGCGCGACTGGGTCGCGAATGTGGAGGACACGTTCTACATCATCGGCACCGTCGCTGGCCCGCATCCGTATCCGATGATGGTGCGTGATTTCCAGTCGGTGATCGGCGAGGAATCCAAGGTTCAGATGATGGCCGCCGAGGGTCGCCTGCCGGACGTGGCCGTGGCCTGCATCGGCGGCGGCTCCAACGCGATGGGCCTGTTCCACCCGTATCTGGACGACACCTCCGTGCGTCTGATCGGCGTGGAAGCGGCCGGGCATGGCATCGACACGATGCAGCATGCGGCCAGCTTGTCGATGGGCCGCCCCGGCGTGCTGCACGGCAACCGCACCTATCTGCTGCAGAACGAGGACGGCCAGATTCAGGAGGCGCATTCCATCAGCGCCGGCCTGGACTACCCCGGCATCGGGCCAGAGCATTCCTGGCTGCATGACATCCACCGCGTGGAATACGTGTCCGCCACCGACACCGAGGCGTTGGAAGCGTTCCAGCTCTGCACCCGCACCGAGGGCATTATTCCCGCCCTTGAACCGGCCCATGCCATCGCCCACGTCGCCAAGATCGCGCCGTTGATGGAGCCGGACCAGATCATTCTGATGAATCTGTGCGGCCGCGGAGACAAGGACATCTTCACCGTCGCCGAAGCCTTGGGGGTCTCGCTATGAGCCGCATCGCCGCCAAATTCGCCGCCCTCAAGGCCGAGGGCCGCGGCGCACTGATCCCGTTCCTCGAAGCGTGGGACCCGGATGCCGCCACCTCGATGGAAATCCTGCGCGGCATGCCTGGCGCCGGTGCCGATCTGATCGAGATCGGCTGCCCGTTCACCGACCCGATGGCCGATGGCCCCACCGTTCAGCTGGCCGCCATCCGTGGCCTCAAGGCCGGCGCCACCATGGCCCACACCCTGGCGATGGTGCGTGAGTTCCGTCGTGAGGACGACACCACGCCGGTCGTGCTGATGGGCTACCTCAACCCGATCGACAGCTATGGCGTGGAGCGCTTCACCGTCGATGCCGCCGCTGCCGGCGTGGACGGCCTGATCGTGGTCGATCTGCCGAGCGAGGAGGCCGACCTGCTGCTGCCGCACGCGACCGCCCGCAACATCGACGTCATTCGTCTGGTCGCGCCGACCACCGATGACGCACGGATGCCGCTGGTGCTGAACGGCAGTTCGGGCTTTGTCTATTACGTGTCCATCACCGGCGTCACCGGCACCCGCACCGCCTCGGCGGACCAGCTGGCCGAAGCCATTCCGCATATCCGCGCTGTGACGGACCTGCCGGTCGCCATCGGCTTCGGCATCCGCACCCCTGCCCAGGCCGCCGCCGCCGTGCGCGCCGCCGATGCCGCCGTGGTGGCCTCGGCGTTGCTCGACACGCTGTCCGCCAGCCTGGACGAACATGGCCGCGCCGGGCCAGACACGGTTCGCTGCGTTCTCGATCAGGTGCGCGAACTCGCCGAAGCGGTGCGCAACGCGCGCGTTACTGCCTAAAAAAGCGGAAGTGATTGTTCTTTTTTGAAAAAAAGAACCAAAAAACTTCAACCGTTTGGGCGTGTTTCGCGGCAAATACCGCGAAACACGCCCAAATGAGTGAAAGTCTTTTTGCTTCTTTTTCTTCAGAAAAAGAAGACCTTCCCCTGAAACGCCTCTCTAAATGCGTAAGATCTTCTAGGACCATACGATGAGCTGGATCACCGAATACGTCCGCCCCAAAATCCGCACCCTGCTGGGGCGGCGCGATGTGCCGGAAAATCTGTGGGTGCAATGCGCGTCCTGCCAGCAGATGATCTTCCACACCGAGCTGGAAAAGAACCGCAAGGTCTGCGCCGGTTGCGGCCATCACATGCGCGCCACCGCATCGGAGCGGCTGCGCTGGACGTTCGACGAGGGCTCTTTCACCCGCATCGAACTGCCGAAGGCCCCGGCCGATCCGCTGAAATTCCGCGACAGCCAGCGCTACACCGACCGGCTCAAGACAGCGCGCGACACCACGCATCTCGATGACGCGATCATGGTGGCGCACGGCAAGATCGGCGGCCACGCGGCTGTGGTGGGCGTGATGGCGTTCGAATTCATGGCTGGCTCCATGGGCGCTGCGGTGGGTGAGGGCATCGTCGCCGCCGCCCGTCTGGCCGTGTTGCAGGACGTGCCGTTGATTCTGTTCACGGCCTCCGGCGGTGCGCGCATGCAGGAAGGCGCTGTCAGCCTGATGCAGATGCCGCGCAGCATCATCGCCTCGCGCGTGGTGAAAGAAGCCGGCCTGCCGTTCATCACGGTGCTGACCGATCCTACCACCGGCGGCGTGACGGCCAGCTTCACCATGCTGGGCGACATCCAAATTGCCGAGCCCGGCGCGCTGATCGGCTTCGCGGGTGCGCGCGTGATTGAGCAGACGGTGCGTGAAAAGCTGCCCGAGGGCTTCCAGCGCGCCGAATACCTGCTGGCCCACGGCATTCTGGACATGGTGACGAAGCGGCAGGACCTGCCGGAAACCCTGGCGCGGCTGATCAGCCTGCTGCGCGTCCGGACCCTCGAAGCGGCATAACGATGAGCGACAACCCGCCAGACCGGGTGCTGCAAGGCCGGATCAGCGCGGTGATCGAGCGGCTGCACTTGCTGTATCCGCGCATGATCGACCTCAGCACGGTCCGGCTGGACCGGCTGTTGGCGGCATTGGGCAACCCGCAGCATCGGCTGCCGCCGGTCATCCATGTGGCCGGCACCAACGGCAAGGGCAGCACCTGCGCCTTCCTGCGCGCCATCGGCGAGGCGGCGGGATTGCGGGTGCATGTGTTCACCTCGCCGCATCTGGTGCGGTTCAACGAACGCATCCGCCTGGCGGGCGAGATCATCGACGACGCCACACTGGAAGCTGCGCTGGCCGAGGTGGAGCAGGTCAACAACGGCGAACCCATCACGGTGTTCGAAGTGCTGATGGCCGCCGCCTTCATGCTGTTCGCGCGGGTGCCGGCGGAGTTGTGCGTGCTGGAAGTGGGCTTGGGTGGGCGACACGACGCCACCAACGTGGTGCAGCACCCGGCCGCCTGCGCCATCGCGTCAATCTCGATGGACCACCGCGAACTGCTCGGCCCCACCATCGAGATCATCGCCGCCGAAAAGGCCGGAATCATGAAGCCGGGCGTGCCGGTGGTGACGGGGCTTCAGCCGGACTCGGTGCTGGAGGTGTTCCGCACCGAAGCCACCCGCGTAGGCACGTCGGTGGCAGCACGGAACAGCGACTGGACGATCACCAAAACGCCCACCGGCCTCCATTACACCGACCGCTTCGGCGCGCTTGACCTGCCGCCCCCGTCCCTTCCCGGCGCGTTCCAGCATGACAACGCGGGCATTGCCGTGGCTGCCATCCGCGCCTCCGGACTGGCTATTCCAGAGTCCGCAATCGTCAAGGGAATCGCCACCGCCGAATGGCCCGGCCGGATGCAACGCCTGACCGGGCGGCTGGCGGCAAAGCTGCCCAAGGGGTGGGAGCTTTGGCTGGATGGCGGCCACAATCCCGGCGGCGGACTGGCCTTGGCCGAGCATGTGGCGGGGTGGTCAGACAGGCCGTTGCACATCATCGTGGGGATGAAGAAGGCCAAGGATACGGCTGAGTTTTTGCGACCATTGATCCCGCATGCCACCACGCTGTGGGCGGTGGCCGAACCGGGGCAGCATCTGGCGTTGCCGGTGGAGGATATCATCGCGGCGTCCGGCGGGGTGGCCCACCCCGGCACGACGGTTGCCGAAGCACTGTCACACCTGCCCGCAACACCGAGCGCGCGGGTCCTGATTTGCGGAAGCCTTTATCTGGTTGGTGAAGTCCTCAAAGCAGACTGACACCATCGCGAACCACCGCAGGTGACGGTCCGCGGTGGTTGAATGCGAGCCGGCATCGCAGGCGAACGACCTTACACCCCACCCGTTGCACTTCCCGCTGATGCGCCTATCGTGCAGGCCTGCCACGCACGAGGCGCGGCTCAGAATGGTAACGGGGACACGACATCATGTTCAAACGCACTCTTTTTGCCAGTGTGGCCGCCATGGCCATGCTCGGCGTGATGGCCGCCGCTCCAGCACAGGCCCAGATCAAAATCGGCACCGCCGGCCCAATGACCGGCTCGAACGCAGCGTTCGGCGCCCAGCTGAAGGCCGGCGCCGAGCAGGCCGTGGCCGACATCAACGCCAAGGGCGGCGTTCTCGGCAAGAAGCTGGAACTGTCGATCGGCGATGACGCCTGCGACCCGAAGCAGGCCGTATCCGTCGCCAACAAGTTCGCCGCCGACAAGGTGGTGTTCGTGGCCGGGCATTTCTGCTCGTCCAGCTCGATCCCGGCCAGCAAGGTCTACACCGAGGAAGGCATCCTGCAGATCACGCCCGCCTCCACCAACCCGAAATTCACCGAAGAGGGCAGCTGGAACACGTTCCGCACCTGCGGCCGTGACGACCAGCAGGGCGCCGTTGCCGGCAACTACATCGCCAAGGAATTCAAGGGCCGCAAGGTTGCGATCCTGCATGACAACACCGCCTACGGCAAAGGCCTGGCGGACGAGACCAAGAAGGCCATGAACAAGGCCGGCGCCAAGGAGGCGATGTACTCCGCCTATGTTCCTGGCGAGCGCGACTATTCTGCTCTCGTCTCGCGCATGAAGCAGGCCGGCATCGAGCTGATCTATGTCGGCGGCTACCACACCGAGACCGGCCTGATTTTGAAGCAGGCCAAGCAGCAGGGCATGAACGTCTCCGTCATGGGCGGCGATGCGCTGGTGACCAACGAGTTCTGGCAGGTGACCGGCGCCGATGGCGATGGCACGCTGATGACCTTCGCCTCTGACCCGCGCCGTCGCCCGACGGCGGCTGCCGTGGTGAAGGAATTCACCGACAAGAAGATCGATCCCGAGGGTTACGTGCTCTACGCCTACGCCGCGATTCAGGAATGGGCGCAGGCTGCCGAGAAGGCCAAGACCACCGACGCGAAGAAAGTGGCCGAAGTGCTGCGCGCCGGCACCTGGGACACGGTCCTGGGACCAATCTCATACGACAAGAAGGGCGACGTGACCGTGTCTGACTACGTATTCTACATCTGGCACAACGGCGCCTACGCCGAGATGTGATTGTAAGGGGAAGAGTTCTTTTTTGAAAAAAAGAACCAAAAAACTTCATTCATTGGAAAGTTTTCACGGCAGATTCCGTGTTCCGGCGATCAACGAATGAAAGTCTTTTTGCTTCTTTTTCTTCAGAAAAAGAAGGTCTTCGCCTGAAACTCTGCCTCTGACGACAAGGAATAGGGTCTGGTGCACGCCGCACCAGACCCTATTTTCACCTCCGCGACGCTGAGATTATCGCGTCTGCGGCGCGCTGGTGGCCCATTCATGGGCATGAACCAAGCCGTCATCATGGTCGTGGTTGTTCGGCGGGGCCGTCTGCTGGGCAGTTGGGGCGGCAGGAGCATCGTGATCATGGAACTGATCGGCCTCGGTGCTGCCAGCGAACGCCGTGGTCGAGGACTTGCCACCCGACACCGCCATCGCCACCGCATCGAAGTAACTCACACCCACTTCACGCTGGTGGCGCGTTGCGGTGTAGCCATCCACTTCGGAGGCGAATTCGGCCTGTTGCAGTTCCGAATACGCCGCCATGCCGCGATCCTTGTAGCCATGCGCGAGCTTGAACATTGAGTGGTTCAGGCTGTGGAACCCGGCCAGCGTCACGAACTGGAACTTATAGCCCATCGCACCGATCAAACGCTGGAACTCGGCGATCTTGTCTGGCGGCAGCTTCTTCTGCCAGTTGAAGCTTGGTGAGCAGTTGTAGGACAGCATCTTGCCCGGATAGTGCTTGGCCATTTCATTGGCGAAGCGCTCGGCTTCCTCCAGATTCGGTTCGCTCGTCTCCCACCACAGCAGGTCGGAATACGGCGCATAGGCGAGGCTGCGGGCGATGGCGTAATCCACGCCGCAGCCTGGTTTGATGCGGTGGAAACCCTCGGCCGTGCGCTCACCGGTGATGAACGGGCGGTCGCGCTCATCCACGTCGGCGGTCAGCAGCTGGGCCGAATGGCTGTCGGTGCGGCACAGCAGCACGGTGGACACGCCCTCCACATCCGACGCAAGCCGGGCGGCGTTGAGGGTGCGGATGTGCTGGCTGATCGGCACCAGAACCTTGCCGCCGAGATGTCCGCATTTCTTCTCGCTGGCAAGTTGGTCCTCGAAATGCACGCCGGCGGCGCCGTTTTCGATCATCGACTTCATCAGTTCATAGGCGTTCAACGCGCCGCCAAACCCGGCCTCGGCGTCTGCCACGATCGGCGCCATCCAATAGGTGGACGTGTCGCCTTCCATCTTGGCAATCTGGTCGCAGCGGCGCAGCGCGTTGTTGATGCGCTTGACCACCTGGGGAACGCTGTCCACCGGATACAGCGACTGGTCGGGATACATTTGGCCGGCCGAGTTGGCATCGCCCGCCACCTGCCAGCCTGAAAGATAGATTGCCTTCAGCCCGGCCTTCACCTGCTGCACCGCCTGGTTGCCGGTCAATGCGCCGAGGGTGTTCACGAAGGGCTCGGTCTTGAGCAGATGCCACAGACGCTGGGCGCCCATTTCGGCGAGGGTGTGCTTGACCCGGAAATTGCCGGCGAGCTTTTCAACGTCGGCTGGGATGTAGTCACGACGGATACCGGCGAAGCGCTCGGGGTCTTGGCGAGGGGTGCCGCTCATGCCGTCAGGGCTGCGGCAGATGGTGGGGGAAGGGCGCATGGTGATCTCCTTGGCATGGGTTGATGATGTTAATTATTCACATTGCGCCTGCGAGAAGTAGCCATATATTGCCCCAATACATGCAAACCAGTGGCTGAATTGACCAATGACCGCGTAAATCTGTAAAGGATTTTCAAATGTCTCGCCCGTTGATTGGCCGCACCATTCGGCGCATTCGCACCGAGCGCGGTTTGACGCAGCAGGCTTTGGCCGTGCGCCTGGGCATATCCGCCAGTTACTTGAACCTGATTGAACACGACCAGCGCGGGGTGACGGCGAACTTGCTGATCAAGGTCAGTGAGACACTGGCCGTCGATCTGGCCGCCCTGTCCGGCTCGGCCGAACGGCAGGTGGAAAACCAGTTGCGCGAGGTGTTCTCAGACCCGTTGCTCGCCGCAGAAACCGTGGTGGACAGCGAGATTGCCCAATTGGCGGGCACCGCCCCGGCGGCGGCGCGCGCGGTGCTGGCGCTGTATAGGGCGTTTCGGGTGGCCCGCGACGATTCCGGCGGCATCGCCCTGGCCTCCGGCCGTCGTATCCTGCTGCCGACGGAGGAGGTGCGGGATTTCTTCAACGACCACGCCAATCATTTCCCAGCGCTAGAGGCCGCAGCCGAAGCGTTGACGGCGGAATTGGCGGTAGCACCCTCCGAGACAAATCACGCCATCGCCGAACGGCTGCGCCAGCGCCACGGCATTTCCATCGTGGTCGGTCCGCTGCCCGGCACGCTGCGACGCTACGAGCCAGAGACACGCCGGCTGATGGTGTCCGAAATGCTGCCGCGCGAGAGCCGGGGATTTCACCTGGCCTTCCAGTTGGCCCTGCTGGAAGCCCGCGACACGGTGGACGAGATGGTGGCCATGGCCGCCCCCAGTTCGCCGGAGGCGGAGGCGCTGCTTCGCGTGGCGTTCCTCAACTACGTGGCGGGCGCCGTGCTCATGCCCTACGCCGCCTTTCTACAGGCCGCCCTGACGCTGCGACACGATCTGGATGCGCTGTCGGCGCGGTTCGGGGTGAGCTTCGAGCAGGCGTGCAACCGGCTGTGCTCGCTGCAACGCTCCGGCGCGCGCGGCATTCCGTTCTTTTTCCTGCGGGTGGACCCTGCCGGCAACGTCTCCAAACGATTTTCCGCCGCCGGCTTCCCGTTCGCACGGTTCGGCGGCACCTGCCCGCGCTGGGTGGTGCACAGCGCGTTCGCCACGCCCGGCGTCATCCGCGTGCAGGTGGCCCGCCTGCCGGACGGCGCCACGTTCCTCTGCTTCGCCCGCGCCGTGGAACAGCCCGCGGCGAAATGGGGGGAACCTGCGCCGATGCATGTGCTGGCCATGGGCTGCGACATCAGCCACGCGCCAGACCTGGTTTATGGCGACGGACTGGACCTGGAGGCGGCGGCTGTGGGCATCGGCCTGTCCTGCCGGCTGTGCGATCGGCCGGACTGCCGCAGCCGCGCCTTCCCACCATTGGAGCATCGCCTGGCGCTGGACCCGCTGACCACCAGCGCCAGCCCCTACCAGTTCGAGCTCAGGCGGTGATAGTGATAGGGTATGAGCCATTCAAGCCACTGTGCCCTGTGCGGCACCCCCTGCCCGCCGCGCTTTCGCCCGCCAGCGCCGCAGATTTCCCCAGACCTCGATCTGCGGCCGGGAGAGCCGACGCGCTCCACCCTCGGGCAGTGGATGCAGACCTGCGAGGGCTGTGGTGCAGTGGGGCCTGATCTGGCGCATTTGCCGCCCGATTCCGTGGAAATCGTCGAAACCGAGGCCTATATGGACCTGCACGCACGGCCGGAAACGGCCACGCCGTTCCTGCGCTATGCCATGATCTGCAGCGATGGCGACCGCGCCGGCGCCTATCTGCAAGCTGCTTGGGCCGCCGACGATGCCGAGGATGACGACGCGGCGGCGCATTACCGACGCGAGGCGGCGCTGAACTGGGGCGAGCCGGACGGCGTGGAATCAGCCCTGCGCCTGATCGACTTGATGCGCCGCGCCGGATTGCTCGCCGCCGCCGAGGAATGCTGCGGCGTGATCGCGGGCGATGCGATGGACGAACGCTCGGAGTCCATCCTGGCCTTCCAGCGCGCCCGAATCGCCGAGGGCGACACCGGGCGGCATCTGATGAGCAGCGCCCTGCGCACGACGGCGCGGGTGGCGGAGGGGCAGCCCAAGCCGGCAGGTGGATTCTTTACACGACTGTTTGGTCGCTAACCTTCACTCCACCGCCCCCCGCAACGCCGCACCGGCAGCCAACGGGCAAAGCGGCAGGGCCGCCGCCAACAGGGCCGCGAGCAGCAGCAAAGGGGTGGCATAGGATTGCTCCGATGCCGCCGCATCGGCCGCCGCCACGCCGAAGATCAGCACCGGGGCGGCCAGCGGCAGCACCAGCAGCGGCAGCAGAACGCCCCCGCGCCGTGCGCCGAGAACAAGCGCTGCCCCGGTGGCACCGAACAGCGACAACAGCGCCGTGCCGGGCACCAGCCCCGCGATCAGAATCGGGATCAATTCGGCATCCAAATTCAGCATCAGCGCCACCGGGGCCGCCGCCACGATCAGCGGCAGGCCCGTCACCAGCCAATGCGACACCGCCTTGGATAGCGCCACCACCGCCGCCGGCTGGCCGGACAGCAGCAACTGGTCCAGCGTGCCATCGTCGAAATCAGCGCCGAACAGCCGGTCCAGCGGCAACAGGGCGGCCAGCAGCGCGCACACCCAGATGATGCCCGGCGCCAACCGCCCCAGCGTCTCGGGGGAAGGGCCGATGGCGAGTGGAAACAAGGCCGTGGTGATCACAAAGAACAGCAGCGCCGCCAGGCTGTCCGACCCATGGCGCAGCGACAGCCGCAGATCCTTCGCCACCATCGCGCAAAAACCGGTCATACGAGGCTCAACTCCGCCACATCGTCCATCGGCAACGGTAGATGCGTGGCCGCCAGCACCACGCCGCCACGCGCCCGGTGATGCGCCAGCATGTCGCCGAACCGCGCCACCGAGGCGGTGTCCAGCCCCAAGGTCGGCTCGTCCAGCAGCCAGATCGGCGCATCGCGCACCACCAGCCGCGCCAGCGCGAGCCGGCGCTTCTGCCCGGCACTGAAAAAGCGCGCCGGCTGGTCCGCCAGATGCCCCAGCCCCACCGCCGCCAAACCTTCCGCAGCGCCGGCGCCGAGATTTTCAGCCGCGGTCAGCCCCGGCTTGATGGCGTCCTGGTGGCCGATATACGCCACCCGGGCGCCATGCGCGGTGCGGTCGGCTGCCGCGTCCTCGCCATTCCATGTTACGCGGCCGGACTCGATCCGGCCCAGACCGGCCAGAATTCGGAGCAGGGTGCTCTTGCCGGAACCGTTAGGTCCCGTAAGAAGCAAGGCACCCCCGCTGTCCACGCAGAACGAGATCGGCCCAAACACCAGCCGTTCGCCGCGAATGGCAGCAATATTCTCGACCAGAAGCACGCCATCCCCTCCTAAATCGCCGCGCGCCGTGTGGACGAGCGGCACGTGCCTGTGTTTAAAGCACACGCCGTTACTCACCCGGCCCGCCTCGCGGTCGAAACCCGCCGAAAAACAATCGGCCTCGGATCGCCTGCGTCACGCAGGCCATTTATCGAGGCAGATATCTCATGAAATCCATCGGTCAGGACAGCCTGAAGACCCGACGCACTCTGACCGTGGAGGGCAAGGATTACGATTACTTCTCCATTCCCGTGGCCGCCGAAGCGCTGGGCGACGTGAGCCGCCTTCCCGTGAGCCTGAAGGTGCTGCTGGAAAACGTGCTCCGCTTCGAAGACGGCAAGTCCTACGTGGTGGCCGACGCCCAGTCCGTGGTTGATTGGGTCAAGACCGGCAGCTCCTCCAAGGAAGTGCCGTTCAAGCCGAGCCGCATCCTGATGCAGGACTTCACCGGCGTTCCCGGCGTGGTCGACCTCGCCGCCATGCGCGACGGCATCACCGCCCTGGGTGGCAACCCGCAGAAAGTGAACCCTCTGGTGCCCGTCGATCTCGTGATCGACCACTCGGTGATGGTGGATTTCTCCGGCACCGCCGCCTCTGAAGGCAAGAACGTCGATGTGGAATTCGAGCGCAACGGCGAGCGTTATTCGTTCCTGCGCTGGGGCCAGGAAGCGTTCGACAACTTCCGCGTCGTTCCCCCCGGCACCGGCATCTGCCACCAGGTGAACCTGGAATACCTGTCCCAGACCGTCTGGACCGCAGACGTCGACGGCACCACCTTCGCCTATCCGGACACGCTCTACGGCACCGACAGCCACACCACGATGGTCAACGGCCTCGGCGTGCTCGGCTGGGGCGTGGGCGGCATCGAGGCTGAAGCCGCCATGCTCGGCCAGCCGATCGCCATGCTCATCCCGGACGTGATCGGCTTCCGCCTCACCGGCAAGATGCCAGAGGGCGCCACCGCCACCGACCTCGTGCTGACCGTGACCCAGATGCTGCGCAAGCGCGGCGTTGTGGGCAAGTTCGTCGAGTTCTTCGGTTCGGGCCTCGATGACCTGATGCTGGCCGACCGCGCCACCATCGCCAACATGGCCCCGGAATACGGCGCCACCTGCGGCTTCTTCCCGGTCGACCAGATCACGCTCGACTATCTGCATTTGTCCGGCCGCGACGAGAGCCGCATCAAGCTGGTCGAGGCCTATTCGAAGGCACAGGGCATGTGGCGCGACAGCTCCACGCCAGACCCGGTGTTCACCGACACGCTGGAACTCGACATGTCCACCGTCGAGCCGAGCATGGCCGGCCCGAAGCGCCCGCAGGACCGCGTGCTGCTGAAGGAAGCCGCCTCGTCGTTCAAGGTCGAGCTGACCAAGTCCCTCGGCGTTGCTGCTGCTGACGTCGGCACCACCGTTGCCGTCGCAGGCACCAACTACGAGCTGACGCATGGCGACGTGGTGATCGCCGCCATCACCTCGTGCACCAACACGTCCAACCCGTATGTGATGGTTGCCGCCGGCCTCGTGGCCCGCAAGGCCCGTGCGTTCGGCCTGACGCCGAAGCCTTGGGTGAAGACCTCGCTGGCCCCTGGCTCGCAGGTTGTGACCGAATATCTGGACCGCGCCGGCCTCACCGCCGACCTGGACGCCATCGGCTACAACACCGTCGGCTACGGCTGCACCACCTGCATCGGCAACTCCGGCCCGCTGGCCGACGCCATCGTGGACGCGATTGAAGACAACAAGCTGGTGGCCGTGTCGGTTCTGTCCGGCAATCGCAACTTCGAGGGCCGCGTGCACGCCAACGTGCGCGCCAACTACCTCGCATCCCCGCCGCTCGTGGTCGCCTACGCCCTGTTCGGCAACCTCCGTGAGGACATCACCACCGCGCCGATCGGCACCTCCACCGATGGCAAGCTGGTCTACTTGAAGGACATCTGGCCTTCGAACAAGGAAATCGCCGACACCGTGGCCGCCAGCCTCGGCCGTGACCAGTTCCTCAAGCGCTATGCGGAAGTGTTCAAGGGCCCGGCGCAGTGGCAGGCCATCGAAGTGGCCGGCTCGGCCGCCACATACAGCTGGTCGGACACGTCCACCTACGTCCGCAACCCTCCGTATTTCGACGGCATCACCATGGAGCCGTCGGTGAAGACCGACATCCTCGGCGCCCGCATCCTGGCCGAACTCGGTGACAGCATCACCACCGACCACATCTCCCCGGCCGGCAACATCCGCAAGACCTCCCCCGCCGGTGACTATCTCGGCGAGCGCCAGATTTTGGCGAAAGACTTCAACAGCTACGGCGCCCGCCGCGGCAACCACGAGATCATGATGCGCGGCACCTTCGCCAATCCCCGTATCAAGAACGAACTGGTCCCCGGCGTTGAAGGCGGCATCTCCAAGCACCAGCCTTCCGGTGACGTGGCGCCGATCTATGACGTCGCCATGCGCTACAAGGCCGATGGCATCCCCACCGTCATTCTCGGCGGTAAGGAATACGGCACCGGCTCGTCGCGTGACTGGGCCGCCAAAGGCACCATGCTGCTCGGCGCCCGCGCCGTGATCGTGGAAAGCTTCGAGCGTATCCACCGCTCGAACCTGGTCGGCATGGGCGTGCTGCCACTGACGTTCATGGAAGGCACCACGCGCCACTCCCTGAACCTGGTGGGCGACGAAGTGCTCGACATCATCGGCCTGGACGATCTGGCCCCGCGCAAGATCATGTCGCTCGCGATCCACCGCTCCAACGGCAGCATCGACCATGTGCCGCTGCTGTGCCGCATCGATACGGCGGACGAGGTCAACTACTACCAGCACGGCGGCATCTTGCATTACGTGCTGCGCGAGATGGCCAGCGCGGCGTAAGAGACGCGAAGCCGGAGAGGAGGATCTTCTTTTTCTGAAGAAAAAGAAGCAAAAAGACTTCTGTTCATTTCGGTGCGTGGTGCGGCAGATGCCGCGCCACGCACTTAAATTTATGACGTTTTTCGGTTCTTTTTTCAAAAAAGAACCTCGCCGCTTCCCTTCCTATTTTCTGCCTGGCGACATTCTGAACCCTCTCGAGAGCGGGATCAGATACCCAGCGTTCCCGCCTTGGCCGCGGCGTAACGCGCTTCGATGGCAGACCAGTCCAGAACGTTCCACCACGCCGCCAGGTAATCCGGGCGGCGATTTTGGTATTTCAGGTAATAGGCGTGCTCCCACACGTCGTTGCCCATCAGCACGCGGTTGCCGTCCATCAGCGGGCTGTCCTGGTTCGGGCGGGCCATCAGGGCCAGCTTGCCGTCCTTGTTCACCGTCACGAACACCCAGCCGGAGCCGAACTGGCCAGCACCGGCACGGTTAAAGGCCGTTTGAAGCTGCGGCAGGCCGCCGAACTCCTGGGTGATGGCAGCAGCCAGCTCGCCGCTGGGGGCGCCGCCCTTGCCGCCCATAATGGTCCAGAACATGGCGTGGTTCACGTGGCCACCACCGGAATTGCGCACCGTGGTGCGGATGGCCTCAGGCAATTCTCCAATGCGCGACAGCAATGCCGGCAAGGACTGGTCGGCGATCTGCGGATAGTCTTTTGCGGCCGCGTTCATGTTGGCCACATAGGCCGCGTGATGGCGGTCGTGATGGATCATCATCGTGGTGGCGTCGATATGCGGCTCGTTGGCGTCAAACGCGTAGGGTAGCGGCGGCAGGGTGAACGGGCCTGCAGGTGCCGTCCCCTGGGCCATGCCGCTGCGCCACGTGGCGGCGACGGTCATGGCGGCGGTGCCGGCGAACAAAAGGCGGCGCGAGATCTGGGTCATCAACGGTGGTCCTCCATGGGTCAGTGTGAGGCACATGAGGACGGCGCTGCGGTGTGGCAAGCACCCCCGGTTCGGCCAACACGAGCCTTATCCGGCCACAACACCGGTGGCATCCGGCTCCAGCGCGAAGGCGGCGGCCATCAGCGCCTTCGTGTAGTCTTGCTGCGGGTTGGAGAACAGGTCTTCGGCCAGGCCTTCCTCCACCACACGACCGCTGCGCATCACCATCACCCGATGGGCCAGGGCGCGAACAACCCTGAGATCGTGGCTGATAAACAGATAGCCAAGGTCATGGTCACGTTGCAGCCGACGCAGCAGGGTGACGATCTGCGCCTGCACGGACATGTCCAGCGCGCTGGTCGGCTCGTCCAGCACCACGAAGCGGGGTTGCAGCACCATGGCGCGGGCGATGGCGATGCGTTGGCGCTGGCCGCCGCTGAATTCATGCGGGTAACGGACGGCGGAGCCTTCAGGCAGCCCCACCTCCTCCAGCGCCGCCCCCACGCGGATGTTGCGCTCCTGCCTGGTCAGGTCCCGTGCGTGCACCAGAAGGCCCTCGGCAACGATATCGCCCACCGTCATGCGCGGGGACAGGCTGCCGAACGGGTCCTGGAACACAATCTGCGCCTGGGCGCGCAGGCTCCGCCGGCTGGCGGTGTTGAGCGTGTCCAGATTCTGCCCCCGGAACACGATCTTGCCTTCCCGCGCTTCCAGCCCCAGCAACGCCGCGCCCATCGTGGATTTGCCAGACCCGCTCTCGCCCACCAACCCCACCGTCTCGCCGGCGTGAACCTTGAGGCTGACGCCGTCCACCGCCTTCACATGCCCCACCACCCGGCGCAGCGCGCCGCGGCGGATGGCGAAGTGAACGCGCATGTCCTGCGCGTCCACCAGAACCTCGGGCGCGGCCGACAAGGGCAGCGGCCGGCCGCCGGGTTCAGCGGCAAGCAGCATGCGGGTATAGGGGTGCTGCGGGGCGGCGAACACATCGCACACGCGGCCCTGTTCCACGATGACACCTTCCTTCATCACGCACACCCGGTCGGCATAGCGGCGCACGATGGCAAGGTCGTGGCTGATCAGCAGCAGCGCCAGGCCGCGCGCCACCTTCTGTTCGGCCAGCAATTTCAGGATCTGCGCCTGGATGGTCACGTCCAGCGCCGTGGTCGGCTCATCGGCGATCAGCAGTTCCGGGTCGTTCGCCAGCGCCATGGCGATCATCACCCGCTGCCGCTGGCCGCCGGACAACTGGTGCGGAAAGGCATCCAGCCGGCTTTGCGCGTCGGCGAAGCCACATTGGGTCAGCAGGCTGGCGACGCGGTTCTTCAACTCGGCCTTCGGCACCGGCGAATGCAGCATCACCGCCTCCGCCACCTGCGCGCCGATGCGGCCGAGCGGGTTGAGGCTGCTCATCGGCTCCTGGAACACCATGCCTGCCACACCGCCACGCAGACGGCGCAGGGTTTTGTTGGAGGCCCCGATCACCTGCTGGCCGTCCAGCGTGACCGTGCCGGTGCTGAGAGCGCCTTGCGGCAGCAATTGCAACAGCGACAGTGCTGTCAACGATTTGCCCGAGCCACTTTCGCCCACCAGCGCAAGTGTCTCGCCGCGGTCGAGCTTGAACGACACGTCGCGCACCACGCGGCGGTCGCCAAACGAGATGTTGAGATTGTCGACCGAAACGAGGTTCATTTGACCACCCTGCGCGGGTCGAACGCATCGCGCACCGCTTCGCCGATGAAGATCAGCAAGGTCAGCGTGCCGCCCAGCACCACGAAGGCGGTGATCGCCAGCCAGGGCGCCTGGAGGTTGTTCTTGCCCTGCGCCACCAACTCGCCCAGCGACGGCGAGCCGGGCGGCAGGCCGAAGCCCAGAAAGTCCAGGCTGGCGAGGATCGTCACCGAACCCGACAGGGTGAACGGCAGGAAGGTCAGCGTGGCCACCATCGCGTTGGGCAGGATGTGGCGCCACATCACCGCCAGGTTGGACACGCCCAGCGCCCGTGCCGCGCGGACATATTCCAGGTTGCGGCCGCGCAGGAATTCCGCCCGCACCACCCCCGTCAACGCCATCCAGCTGAACAGCAGCAGGAACACCAGCAGAATCCAGAAGCTGGGCGTGATGATGCTGGACAGGATGATGAGCAGATAAAGCTGCGGCATGCCGGACCATATCTCGATGAACCGCTGGAACAGCAGGTCGGTCACGCCGCCATAGAAGCCCTGCAAGGCCCCGGCGGCGATGCCGATGGCCGAGGAGATGATGGTTAGCGTGAAGCCGAACAGCACCGACAGGCGAAATCCATAGATCACCCGCGCCAGCACGTCGCGCGCCTGGTCGTCGGTGCCAAGCAGATTGCGCCAGGATGGCGGCGCCGGGGCCGGGGAATCGAGGTTCTTGATCACCGTGGCATTGCCGAACGGGATCGGCGGCCACAGCATCCAGCCCTTCTTGGCGATATAGTTGGCCAGAACGGGGTCGGTGTAGTCGGCGGACGTGGGGAGCAGGTCCGGCCCAAAATCGTCCTCGCTGTAGTCAGTCAGCACCGGCACGAACCACTGCCCGTCGTAATGGATCAGCAAGGGCCGGTCGTTGGCGAGAAACTCGGCGAACAGGCTGGCAACAAGCAGCACCGCGAAAATCCGGAATGACCAGAATCCCCGCCTGTGCGCCCGAAAGATGGCCAGCCTGCGCTGGGTGAGGGGCGACAGGCTCATGTGCGGCGGGCAGAAAAGTCGATGCGGGGATCGACCAGCGTGTACATCACATCGCCCACGATCTGCATCACCAGGCCCAGAAGCGTGAAGATGTAGAGCGTGCCGAACATCACCGGGTAATCCCGCCGGATGGCGCTCTCAAAGCCCAGCAGCCCCAGCCCATCCAGTGAAAAGACGATCTCGACCAGCAGGGACGACGAGAACAGGATGCCGATGAACGCCGCCGGGAAGCCTGCGATGATCAGCAGCATCGCGTTGCGGAAGATGTGGCGGTAGAGGATGCGCTGCTCGCTGGCGCCCTTGGCGCGGGCGGTGACGACGTATTGCTTGCGGATTTCCTCCAGAAAGCAGTTCTTTGTCAGCATCGTCAGGCTGGCAAATCCGCCCACCACCAGCGCCACCGTGGGCAGCACCATGTGCCACGCATAGTCGATGACGCGGTCGAACAGGCCCCAGGTCTCGGCGCCGGAACTGTTCAGGCCGCGCAGCGGGAACACCGACATAAAGCTGCCGCCGGCGAACAGCACCACCAGCAGGATAGCGAACAGGAAGCCCGGAATCGCATATCCGATCAGCACCGCCGCCGAGGTCACCACGTCAAACCGGCTGCCGTCGCGCACGGCCTTGGAGATGCCCAACGGGATGGAGACGAGATAGACCAGCAAGGTGGACCAAAGTCCCAGCGAAATGCTGACGGGCATTTTTTGAAGCACGAGCTCCAGCACCGTCTGATCGCGAAAAAAGCTGCGGCCGAAATCGAACGAGGCGTAATCGCCCAGCATTTTCTCGAAGCGTTCCAACGGCGGCTTGTCGAAGCCGAACATCTTCTTGATGTCCTCCACCACATGCGGGTCCAACCCCCGTGCGCCGCGATAGGCGCCGTCACTGAAGGCTGTCACCTCAACGCTGCCGGCACCGGTCAGCCGGCTTGTGGTGTCGCCCTTGCCGCGCAATTCGGCAATCATCTGCTCCACCGGCCCGCCAGGGGCGAACTGGATGACGGCGAAGTTGATGGCGATAATCCCCAACAGCGTGGGGATCACCAACAACAACCGGCGCAGCAGATATCCGGTCATTGGCCCATACGGCGGGCGGGGTCGACGATGGCGGCGCGGGCGGGATCAATCCACCAGGCGTTGACGATCGGCCCCGATTTGGACGGCGGCGGCTGGCCGAACCGGTCCCAATAGGCAATCCAGACGCTGGCCAGATGCCATTGCGGCACGATGTAGTTGCCCGACAGCAGCACCCTGTCCAGCGCGCGAGTGGCGGCGATCAGGGAGCTGCGGTTGGTGGCGGCCAGAACCTCGGCCACCAGCGCATCCACCACCGGATCGCAGATGCCCATCTTGTTGGCGCTGCCCTCGGACTTCGCCGCCACGCACGACCAGAACTCCATCTGCTCGTTCCCCGGCGACGAGGATTGGCCGATACTGTCCACCGTCATGTCGAAGTCGAAGCTGTCCATCAGGCGCTGGTACTGGGCGGGGTCGACTGTGCGCACGCGCACCTCCATGCCGAGTTGTTCGAGTTTCTGCTTATAGGGCAGGGCAATCCGCTCCATGCCTGAATCAGCCAGCAGGATCTCGAAACTGAAGTGCTGGCCGGCGGCGTTGACCAGGGCCCGGTCAACGATCTTCCAACCAGCTTCCTTCAGCAATTCCAGCGCCCGCCGCAGCCCGGCGCGGTTGTTGCCGGAGCCATCGGTGACGGGCAGGGAGAATGCCTTGGTGAAAATCTCCGGCGGCAGCTTGGCGCGAAACCGCTCCAGCAGCGCCAGTTCAGCCCCTTCCGGCAGGCCGGAGGAGGCAAAGTCGCTGTTGCTGAAGAAGCTGCTGGTGCGGGTGTAGCTGTCGTAGAACAGATTTTTGTTCATCCACTCGAAGTCGAACACCTCGCCCACGGCCGCGCGCACGCGCCGGTCGGCAAAGATCTGGCGACGGGTGTTCATGGCAAAGCCCTGCATGCCGGTGGGCAGATGGACAGGGATGCTCTCCTTCTTGACCAGCCCCTTGGCCATCGCCGGAAAGTCATAGGCGGTGGCCCAGTTCTTGGAGCTGTTCTCCAACCGCCAATCCACCTGGCCAGCCTTGAACGCTTCCAGCGCCACCGTGGCGTCGCGGAAATATTCAGTGCGGATGATGTCGAAATTCGACATGCCGATAGCGGTCGGCAGCCTCGCGCCCCAATAATCCTGCACCCGCTCAAGCACGACGGTGCGGCCCATCTCGAACTTGGAAATGCGATACGGGCCGGAGCCGAGCGGGGCTTCGGTCAGCGGTTTGGTGAAGTCCCGCCCGGCCCACCAGTGCTTGGGAAGAACGGGCATCTCGCCCAAAATCTGCGCCAATTCGCGGTTCTGGTCGGTCTTGAAGCGGAACACCACGCGCTGCGGCCCCTCTGCGGCCACGCTGTCCACGTCGGCATAATACTGCCGGTAGAAAGGCCTTCCTTCGGTGCGCAGGGTATTGAACGTCCACACCACGTCATCGGCGGTGATGGGATGACCGTCGTGGAACCGCGCCTCTGGGCGGATTTCAAAGGCCACGCTGCGATGGTCGTCCGGAACCTCGATGAAGCTGGCGATATGGGCATACGCGGTTTCGGGCTCGTCTGACGAGCGCGCCATCAGGGATTCGAACACCCGCAGGGAGGCGGCGGCGGCCGAGCCGCGCACGATGAACGGGTTGAAACTGTCAAAGCTGCCGACCGCCGCCGTGGACACCTCGCCGCCCTTCGGAGCGTTCGGATTCACATAGGGGAAATTCTTGAAATCCGGCGGCAGCGACAACTCGCCCACCAGCGCCATGCCATGCATGCGGGTGAAACCCGGCTTGGAGGGCCCCACCTGGCTCAATGCCTGGGCCGATGTCGCATGGGGGGCCAGCAGCGCCAGCCCCGCGAAAACAACCCCGATCAGTCCTGACGTGTGCATGGTTGCCTCTAATGTCCTGACGATGTGGACTTCATAGGACGCATCGACAGGGCCATCAGGTCAAGCCGACAATGCGGCCATGGCCAGTGGCAGAAGAGCAGCATCCCCCAAAGCGAGCACCCGCCCATCCCCATCCAGGCGAAGCAGGGCACCGTTCCAGTCGGTCACACTGCCGCCGGCGCCCTCGATGATCGGCACCAGGGCCGCCCAATCCCAGGGCTGCATGGTGGCTTCAGCAATAATGTCGATCTGGCCAAGGGCGAGCAGGCCATAGGCATAGCAGTCGCCGCCGAAGCTGGTGCGGCGCACAGCACGGCTGAGATTTTCCCAGCGCGGCAGGTCGTCGCCAAAGATCTGCGTGCTGGTGCAGGACAGTTCGGCGTCTGCCAGCACGGCACAGGGGCGGCAGCCGGCGCGGCCGAATTCACCACGAAACACGGTGGGGCGGCCCGCCACGCCGATCCAGCGTTCACGGGTGATCGGCTGGTCAATAAGGCCCAGGATGGGGGTGTCGCCATCGAGCAGCGCCACCAAAGTGCCGAATTGCGGGCGGCCGGTGATGAAGGCGCGGGTGCCATCGATCGGGTCCAGCACCCAGCGATAGCGTTGGCCGGGGTTGTGGGCGCCGAATTCCTCGCCGGACACGGTGTGATCGGGGAAGCGCTGGCTCAGAACGCCGCGCATGGCGAGTTCGGCAGAGCGGTCGGCGATGGTGACGGGGCTGGAATCGGATTTCAGATCGGCCGAGACGCCGCCCCGAAAGAACGGACGCACCACGGCGGCGGCAACGTCAGCCGCGGCTTCGGCGGCTGCGATAAAGCTGTCGATCACCCAAAATCCTCCAGTTTGCACCGCGCGCGATGCCGCACATAATGCCGGGCATGAACCCAATCATCGTCATCCCCTCGCGTATGGCCTCCACGCGGCTGCCCGGCAAGCCGTTGGCCGATATTCATGGCCGCGCCATGATCCTGCATGTGCTCGACCGCGCCCTGGAAGCCGATATCGGCCCGGTGGCAGTGGCCTGCTCCGAAGCCGAGGTGGCCGACGCCATCCGCGCCGCCGGGGGCATTGCGATCATGACCGACCCGTCCTTGCCCTCCGGCTCGGACAGGGTGCAGGCGGCGCTGGCGGAACTCGATCCGCAAGGCCGACATGACGTTGTGGTGAATTTGCAGGGCGACCTGCCCACCATCCCGCCGGTGATGCTCCGCGCCGTGCTGACGCCGCTGTCGGACCCGACAGTGGACATCGCCACGCTGGTGGCGCCAATTCTGACGGACGAGGAGAAATTCGCGTCCTCCGTGGTGAAGGCGGTGTGTGCATTCGATGGCGGGCGGGCGGTGTCCCCGGCGCTGTATTTCTCGCGCGCCCCCATTCCGTGGGGCGAAGGGCCGCTGTGGCACCATATCGGCATCTACGCCTATCGCCGCACCTCGCTGGCGCGCTTCGTGGCCTTGCCGGCGTCCCCGCTGGAGAAGCGGGAAAACCTGGAACAGCTTCGGGCGCTGGAAGCCGGCATGCGAATCGCCTGCGCCCGCGTGGAACATGCCCCGTTCGGGGTCGACACGCCGGATGACCTGGAGCGCGCCCGCGCCGAACTGGTGGGGTGGGCAGCCAAATAAGCCGGCGCGGGTCGGACGTGGCCCGACCCGCGCGATCCCCGGCTTACCCGATCCAGGCGCGCACTTCATCGCGGATGAAGGCAAAATCTTCCGGAATCACCGCCGGATTGCCCGCCCGATGGCCCCAGATGCTGGGAATCGGCGACAACCGTGCATCCGCCAGATGCGCCAGTTCGGACGTGTGGTCAGCGACGCGGAAATACAGATCCGTCTCGCTCGGCAACAACAGAACCCGGGCCTTGATGGCGGCCAGCGCCTTGGGCAGGTCATGGCCATACAGCGGATTGGCGCTGATATCGCCATGCGTCCATGTCACGGCCTGGGCATAGAGGTTGGCGGCTGGCCGCGCCTCGAAGCGCTGCGCCCAGTCACGTTCCAGGAACGTTTCCAGGTCAGGCGCGCCAAGAACCGACATATACAGCCCGGCACGATAGAAATCCTGGCTCAGGCCCCAGCCGGCATAGATGTGGCCGAAGGCGCGCTTGGCCAACAGCGGCTCGGCACTGAAGCGGCCATTGCCCAGATGCTCCGGCGCTGCCTCCAGCGTGCGCAGCAGCGCGGACAAAAACACCTTGTTGTGCGGCGCCGTGCGGGCGCTGCCACAGGCGATGATGGCGTGATCCACCGCATCGGGAAATGCCGCCGCCCAATGATAGGCCTGCTGCGCGCCCATCGAGAATCCGTAGGCCGCATGCACCCGCTCGATGCCGAACTGCTCGCGCAACAGCCGCATCTGCGCCTGCACGTTGTCCCATGCCGTCACCACCGCAGGGAAATCCGGGTGGGTGGCAGCCGAACTGGACAGCCCGTCGCTGAACATGTCAGGAATGACGATGAACCAGCGGGTCGGGTCCAAAATCTTGTCCGGCCCGATCAGCCATTCCAGATCCGGATGCTGGGCGCCATAGCTGGTGGGATAGACGATCACGTTGTCCCGCGCCGAGGACAGCGTGCCGTGCGTCTTCCACACCAGGCGCGCATCGGCGATCACCTCACCCGATTGCACGACAACATCGCCAAGAGAGAACTCGCCGCGCGCCTGCGGCCACGCCGTCGTGGTCATTTCGTAACCCTTTTGGTGGCGGGTGCGGAAGGCGCCGCTGCCAACTGGCTGCGCAACGTCTGCACTTCAGCGCGCAAAGACGCCAATTCCTCCTCCACCGCCTGCCCGGCCGCCTCTTTGGCGGTGGCACGCTGGACGGGCTTGCCGTCGGCAGTGCCGTCGGCTGGGTAGAAAGGGGAGAACAGGCTCATCGCGCGTTCCATCATGGCCATGTTCTGGCGGCCCACCTCGTCCACGCGGAACGGGAAGAAGGTGCCGACCGTCTGCTGCATCGCCTTGCCCATCTGCTCCTGCTGGCTGGTGAAGCTGGTCATGGCCTGCTCAAGATAGTTCGGCACCAAACCTTGCATCGAATTGCCGTAGAAACCAATCAGTTGGCGCAGAAAGCCGGTGGGCAGCAATGCCCGTCCCTTGCCCTCTTCTTCAACGATGATCTGCGTCAACACACCGCGCGTGATGTCGTCACCGGTCTTGGCGTCATACACAACGAAGTCCCGCCCAACGCGCACCATCTCGGCCAGCGTATCGAGCGTGATGTAGCTGGAACTTTCAGTGTTGTACAAACGCCGGTTGGCGTATTTCTTGACCACGACAGGCTGCATGTCGACATCGGCAGCGGGCGCTTTGGGGAATTCAGACATCACGTCCTCACTGAACTTCTGATCCGACGATAGCACGCCTTCACACTCTGCCAATGGTGCAGCGCAGCGTTCGGTGATGAACTGCCCACAAACGGCCTGAATGGAACGACAGAAACAATGGACCCGAACAATGCGAAGGCAGCAGATGGCGGCGCTTGCCCGCCAGACCCGCTCGCCAGCGACTGGGTGACCATCTGGCAAAGTGAACTGGCGGCCACCGCGAGCGATCGCGAGGCCCTGGAAGGCATGGCCATCGCGGCCACGGCGTGGTCTGGTTTCGCCAAGACGCTTCAGGAGTCGATGAATGCCGGCACCGCCGGGAACGAAAACGCTGCCGCACCTCCAGGACACGCCGCCCCGGCCGGGCCTGCGCCGGGGGCCACGCCCCCTGTTGCTGCATTTGGCGATGGCGACGCTGAAATCCAACGGCTCCGCGAGCGCGTGGCCGAACTCGAGCGACAACTGGCAGAATCTGCTCACCCGCCTGTCCCGTCCGGAAGGCGGCGCAGCAGGGCCTGACGCCGCCCTGATCCATGGCATTGCGGCCTATCGTCGCCATCCCTGGGTGCGCGATGTGGAAAATCCGCCTGCGGTGTGGTCCGAGGGCGAAGCAAGCCTGCTTGACTATGGCGGCGCCACCCAGGCGCCGGCCGTGCTGCTGGTGCCAAGCCTGGTCAACCGCGCCACCATCCTGGATCTGTCGCGTGACCGCTCGATGGCGCGTTATCTGGCCGCATCCGGCTTGCGGGTGCTGCTGCTGGACTGGGGCTGGCCGGACGCCGCAGCCCGGCAGATGGACCTGGATGCCATCATTCAGTCACGCCTCGCCAACGCCATCGCCGCCGCCAGCGCGCTGACGGCCGGGCGGATCACGCTGGTGGGCTATTGCATGGGCGGGTTGCTGACCCTGGCGGCGGCACAGTTGCGCCCCGAGCCGCTGGCGGGGCTGGCGCTGCTGGCAACACCGTGGGACTTCCACGCTGATCGCCCGGAGGCGCAGGGCATCACGGCACAGCTCGTCGAAAGCCTGGAACCGCTGCTGTCCGTGGCGGGCACATTGCCGATCGATGCACTGCAGATGATGTTCAGCCTCGGCGATCCGCACGGCGTGGGCGACAAATATCGCAGTTTCGGCCGCATGGCGCAGGACAGCGCCCGCGCCCGGCAATTCGTGTCGATCGAGGACTGGGTGAATGACGGCGTGCCGCTCGCAGCCCCCGTGGCACGGCAATGCCTGCGGCGATGGTATGTCGACAACGCGCCGATGCGCGGGGAATGGAGGGTGGGCGGCCACGCCATCCTGCCGCAGCAATTGCGCGTACCCTGCTTTGTCGCCGTTCCGGGACGTGACCGGATTGTGCCGCCCGAAAGCGCCATGCCGTTGGCCGAAGCAATCAAAAAGGCCGTTCTGATCCGCCCGGCGGCTGGCCACGTGGGCATGGTGGCCGGCGCCTCGGCCCGAACAGAGCTTTGGGACAAGCTCGCCGCCTGGGCACGCACCATACCCGGGCATGCCCCCCGCTTTCGCAAGCCCCGGCGAGCGGCTAAGGTTTTACCGTAAGCGGGGCGCAATCCGCAGGGAGAAGCAAGTCATGGACGACATCGTCATCGTATCCGCCGCCCGCACGGCGGTTGGCAGTTTCAACGGCGCCTTCGCCGCGGTGCCAGCCCATATCCTCGGCACCACCGCCATCAAGGCGGCCATCGCCCGCTCCGGGCTCGACGCATCAGAAATCGGCGAGGTCATTCTCGGCCAGGTCTTGACTGCCGGCCAGGGCCAGAACCCAGCTCGTCAGGCCGCCCGCCTCGCCGGCATTCCAGACAGCGCCACCGCCTTCGGCATCAACCAGGTATGCGGTTCGGGCCTGCGCGCCGTGGCCCTTGCCGCCCAGCAGATCCGCAGCGGCGAGAACGACATCGTCATCGCCGGTGGTCAGGAAAGCATGAGCATGTCCATGCATGCCGCCCATCTGCGCGCCGGCCAGAAGATGGGCGACCTCGCCTTCATCGACACCATGATCCGCGACGGCCTGTGGGACGCCTTCTTCGGCTATCACATGGGCACCACCGCCGAGAACGTGGCCAAGGCGTTCCAGATCACCCGCGACCAGCAGGACGCATTCGCCGTCGCCTCGCAGAACAAGGCGTCCGCCGCCCAGAAGGCCGGCCGCTTCGTCGACGAGATCGCCGCCGTCACCATCAAGGGCCGCAAGGGCGATATCGTGGTGGATGCCGATGAATACATCCGCCACGACAGCACGCTCGAAGTGATGGCCAAGCTGCGCCCGGCGTTCAGCAAAGAGGGCACGGTCACGGCCGGCAACGCCTCGGGCCTGAACGACGGCGCTGCGGCACTCGTGGTGATGTCGGCCAAGGAGGCGTCGCGCCGTGGGCTCACGCCGCTCGGCCGCATCGCCAGCTTCGCCACCGCCGGTGTCGATCCGTCGGTGATGGGCACCGGCCCGATCCCGTCCAGCCGCAAGGCGCTGGAGCGGGCCGGCTGGAAGGCCGCCGATCTGGATCTGGTGGAAGCCAACGAGGCGTTCGCGGCACAGGCCTGTGCGGTGAACCAGGATCTCGGCTGGGATACCGCTAAGGTGAATGTGAACGGCGGCGCCATTGCCATCGGCCACCCGATCGGCGCTTCGGGAGCCCGCATCTTGATCACGCTGCTGCACGAAATGGGCCGTCGCGATGCCAAGAAGGGCCTTGCCACGCTGTGCATCGGCGGCGGCATGGGCGTTGCAATGTGCATCGAACGCTAACGACATTGGGGGACGGGGCCATTCGGCTCCGTCCCCTGCAGCCGGGCGATCTCGGCTGGGTGATCGGGCGGCATGGCGCGCTCTATGCCGCCGAATACGGGCTGGACGGCAGTTTCGAGCTGGCTGTCGCCGAGATCGTGCTGCAGGTGATGCGGGACTTTGATCCGCAGCGCGATGGCGCCTGGATTGCCGAACGCGACGGCATGCCGATCGGTTCGGTGTTCGTGGTGGGCGTGGAAGACAACATCGCCAAATTGCGCCTGCTGATCGTCGACCCGGCGGCACGGGGCCATGGGCTGGGCCGCCTTTTGACGCAGACCGCGATCCAGTTCGCCCGCGATCACGGTTATCGCCGCATGGTGCTGTGGACCATGAGCATGCTGGAAGGCGCACGCGCGATCTATGCCAGCGAGGGGTTTCACCTGATCGGCAGCGTGCCGGGTATCGCGTTCGGCCGCGCCATCACCGATGAGACGTGGGAACGAGATCTCGTGGGTCGGGCACCGCCCGACATTGCGTCGACGTCGGGCGGTGCCCGACCTACTTGAGGCGTTGCTCCACCAATGCCTTCCATGGCGCATCCGGCGGGGCTTCGGCCAGTGCACGGCGGAACAGCGCCTTGGTTTCGTCCGTGACCTTGCCATCCGCCTGCGTCTGCGCCTCGGCCGCCTGCGCCGCGAGGCCAGGATTGAAACCGGCCCGCAGCGCCAGGCGCCAGGCAGCGGCGGCCTCCGCCAAACGGCCACGGCTGGCTTCGGCGTTGCCGAGCAGGAGATAGCCCTGGCTGGCGACGTCGGACGTTGGATCCAGTGCCGCAAGACGGCTGCGCAAGGTGGTGATCAACCGCTCGGCCTCCTGCGCTTCAGGTGCCGTGCTGTCCCGACGGGCCTCCAGGCCCGAGGGCATGTCCGGGCGGCCCTCAATCAGATACAGGCCCCCAGCCGCCAACGGCACCAGAATGAGCGCCAGGATCAGCGGCCCGCGTGAGGCGGATGTCACCGTCTCGTCCTTCAGTTCGCCCACGGCCAGCAGCCGGCGCTGCACTTCCAGCTTGGCCCCGGCATGTTCGACCGCACCGATGCGGCCTTCGTCCAGCTCCCGGTCCAGCTCCTCCAACTGCGCCCGATGCAGCACCAAGGCCGAGGCACGACGGCCGCGCGGCGTACGCACGCGCCACAGCACGAACAACAACGGCACGAGAGCCAGAATCACCAAGCCCGCGAACAGCAGGAAAACCGGATTGACCAAGGGCATGTTGCTGTCAGGGTTCCATCAGGCCACAAAGCCGTTTCTGTTCGGCTTCGTTCAGCGGCGGCGGCGGGGCGGCCTTGGCGCGGCGGAAGCCCAGAACGGCCAGCGCCCCAATCAACAGCGATACCAGCGGCGACGCCCAGAGCAACAACGTGGCCGGGTTCACCGGCGGACGCAGCCGAACGAAATTGCCATAGCGGGACACCATCCAGGCGGTGATCTGATCCTCGTTCTCACCAGCGGCCACATGGGCGCGCACGATCTTGCGCAAATCCCGCGCCAGATCGGCACCGCTTTCCTCGATGCTTTCGTTCTGACACACAAGACAGCGCAACCCACGGCCGATATCGACGGCAAGCGCCTCCTGCACCGGGTTTGGCAAGGCCTCCGCCGGATCGCCGATGGCCCAGGCCGGAGCGGCCGCCAGCAGCAGCACGGCGAGCAACAATGCGCGGATCATGCCTGGGACAACTTCGTCACCACGCCCGCCGCTTCGCTGGACAACGGCCCAGAGAAGCGCCAGCGAACCACGCCTTCAGCGTCAATCACATAGGTTTCCGGCACACCTGTGATTCCCCATTCAATGCCAACCTGCCCGGCCGCATCCCGCGCGAGATGGGTGAACGGATTGCCGTGGCGCACCAGAAACGCATCCGTCGCTGGCGCCTTGTCCTTGTAGGCGATGCCCCAGAGCGGCACGCCGGCCTTCTTCAACGCGATCAGCATCGGCGCTTCGTCTATGCAAGGCGCGCACCACGAGGCGAAGAAGTTTAGCACCACCGGCTTGCGGACCGCCAGGATGTCGGTGCTGGAGAACCCCTCCAACGTAAAGTCCGGCAGTTTGCAGCCAATCATCTGGCTTGGAATGCCACGCGGATCGAACGAGCCGGTCTTCATCCCGCGCAGCATCGTGTAGAACGCCGCACCGCCGATCGCGGCCACGCCCAAAGGCGCCAGAAGCAGAAGCCTGCGGTTCATGACGCCTTCAGTGCCGTGGTCGCCGGCGCCCGCGTGGGGGCCGCAACGCGCAGGCGGCGATCGATCAACGAGCAGAAACCACCCAGCGCCATCACAAGGCCGCCCAGCCAGATCCAGGGCGCCAGCGGATTCATATGCAGCCGCAGCACGGCCGCCCCGTCCCGTTCCTCGCCCAGCACGGCATACAGGTCTCGCACAAGATTGGTGCTGATCTTGGCCTCGGTGGTGGTCATTGTCTGGGTGGTGAACGCACGCCGCTCGGGCGACAGCGTCACCACCGGCTTGCCGTCACGGCTGATATGGATGGTGGCGACGCGGGCGTTGTAGTTCGGGCCCTTGGCGTCGTGCATCCCCTCAAGCTGCCAGTCATAGCCCGCGAGGTGCACCGTCTCACCGGGCTTCACCAGCACGATCTGCTCGACGGTCATGGACATGCCGGCAATCCCGGCCACCGTCACGCCCATGCCAGCATGCGCCAAAGTGGTGCCAAAGGTGGAGAGCGGCAGGCCGAACAGGCGCGAGACACTGTTGGCAAACGGCACCCGGAACAGGCGAATGCGCTCGACGATCTCGGCCAGCGCGCCCAAAATCATCCAGCACGCCGCCGCCATGGCGAGCGCCGGCAGTGCCTTCATCCCAAGGCTGGCGAACATGCCCACGGCCACGGCGATCAACGCCACCCACCATAGCCGCACCAAAGCCGGCCCCAGCGAGGCGCGTTTCCACGACATCATCGGCGCCACCGCCATCGCCCCGAACACCGGGGCGGCGAGTGGCAATACCGTGGCCTGAAAGAACGGGGGGCCCACCGAGATCTTCACGCCCAGCAGCAGATCCGCGAACAGCGGATACAGCGTGCCGGTCAGCACCACGGCGGCGATCGAACACAACAGGATGTTGTTCAGAACCAGTGCACCCTCCCGCGAGATCGGCGCGAACAGGCCGGAGCCGCCCAATTTCGGCGCGCGAATGGCGAACAGCAGCAGCGAGCCGCCGATCACCAATCCCAGCAGGCCAAGAATGAACACGCCCCGCGCCGGATCGTTGGCGAACGAATGCACCGAGTTCAGAATGCCCGAACGCACCAGAAACGTGCCGGACAGCGACAGCGCGAAGGTGCCGATGGCGAGCAGCACCGTCCACGTCTTCAACGCCTCACGCTTTTCCACCACGATGGCCGAGTGCAACAGCGCCGTGCCGGTCAGCCATGGCAGCAGAGAGGCGTTTTCCACCGGGTCCCAGAACCAGTAGCCGCCCCAGCCGAGCACGTAATACGACCACCACGACCCCAGCGCGATGCCGCCGGTCAGGCTGCACCAGGCGGCCAGCGTCCATGGCCGCACCCAACGTCCCCAGGCGGCATCGACCCGGCCTTCAAGCAAGGCGGCCACGGCGAAGGCGAACGGAATCGCGAAGCCGACATAGCCGAGATAGAGAATGGGGGGGTGCGAGGCGAGACCCGGGTCCTGCAACAGCGGGTTCATGTCCCGCCCATCCAGCGGCGGGGGCCATAGCCGGGCGAAGGGGTTGCTCTCGATGAGGGTGAACAATTCGAAGCCGCAGGCGGTCAGGCCCAGAATGCCGATCACGCGGGCGCGCAGGCTGGCCGGCAACGGGCCGCCGAACACCGCCACGGCGCCGCCACAGAACGACAAAATCAGGCACCAGAACAGGATGGAGCCTTCATGGCTGCCCCAGGCGCCGGTAATTTTGTACAGCAACGGCTTCAGCGTGTTGCTGTTCTCGGCGATGTTGAGCACCGAGAAATCGTCGGTCACGCTCACCCACACCAGGCAGGCGAACGACACGCCCAGGGCGATCAACTGCCCCAAGGCCAGCGCCGGGGCCGCCTGCATCAGGCGCGAGTCGCCGCGATGCGCCCCCCAGAGCGGCAGGATGGCTTGGGCAATGGCGAACGCCACCGCCAATGCCAGGGCAAAATGGCCAAGTTCCGCTATCATCCGCCGGCCTTTGCTGGGGTGGTGGCAACGCTGGTCTTGGCGGCATTCCACAGCGCCGCCGCCGGGGGCGCACCCTGCTCGGGCTTCCAGCCGGTTTTCTTCAATTCGTCGGCCATGTCGCCGGGCATGTAGTTCTCGTCATGCTTGGCCAGAACTTCCTGGGCGGCGAAACTGCCATCAGGTCGCAGCTTGCCCAATGTCACCACGCCCTGCCCCTCGCGGAACAGATCCGGCAGGATACCGACATATTCCACGCTCACGCTGGCCACACCGTCCGACACGCGAAAGCGCACCGCGGGGCGGGTACCGTCCTGAAAGCGTTGCAGACTGCCCGCCTCGACCATGCCGCCGAGACGAAACACGCGGTCGTTCTTCGGCGCATTGGCCGCGATCTTGGACGGCACGACGAACAATTCGCCGGTGCTGCGAAACGCCAGAAACACCAGGATGGTGGCACATCCCAGCCCCAGCACGCAGCCCAGCACCAGCAGCAGGCGGCGGTTCTTCCGGGTCATCGATTGCCTCTGGGGTCGATCTTGGCCAAGCGTTCACGGGCGCGACGGGTGCGCAGAAAGCTTCCAACCGCCAGCCAGCCGACAACGACAATCGTCAGGCCATAGGATGCGACGATGTAGAGCAGATGCGTCATGCCTCGGCACCCCTGATCTGTGCCAGGGTCAGCGCGCGGATGCGGCGTTCCATAACGGCGGCCCGCGTGCGGGCGGTCACAATGGCGGCAAAACCGAACATGCCGCCCACGGCGCACAGCAACAGCGGCCACAGCATCGCCGGCGCCATGCTGGGTGCACCTGACAACGTGATGCTGGCCGGTTGGTGCAACGTGTTCCACCAGTTCACCGAGAACTTGATAATCGGCAAATTCACCACGCCCACCAACGCCAGAATGGCCCCGGCCCGATAGCCGCGCTGCTGGTCATCAAACGCGCGCACCAGCGCCACATGGCCGCAATACAGAAAGAACAGCACCAGCACGGAGGTCATCCGCGCATCCCACACCCACCACGCGCCCCACATCGGCTTGCCCCACAGGCTGCCGGTGGCGAGGCACAACGCGGTGAAGGCCGCGCCCACCGGGCCGATTTCAGCGGCCGCCAGATCAGCCAGCGGATGCCGCCAGACCAGGGATGCAATGGAGCAGGCCGCGAGCATGGCATAGCCGAACGATGCCAGCCACGCGGCAGGCACATGCACATACATGATGCGCACCGCATCGCCCTGCTGCCAGTCAGCCGGCGAAAGGGCGAGGCCCCAATACAGCCCCGCGAGGGTCACCACGAGGCCGATGATCGCCACGTATGGCAGGATTCGCCCCGATAGCCGCAGAAAGCGACCTGGGTTGGCGAAGCGGTGCAGGCTGCGCCCTGCCGTCGATGGTGCCGGTGCGATGTTCACGATGCCCATATAGGCCCACCATCCCGATCTTTGAAGCTGCGTCCTGATCCCTTATCCTATGAGGTAATGACATAAGGACATCCCATGACCGCCTATTGGCTTGTGAAGTCGGAGCCAGACGCGTTCAGTTGGTCTCAACAGGTGGAAAACGACGTCGAGCCATGGACCGGCGTGCGTAACCACTCCGCCAAATTGAACCTGTCTGCCATGCGACTGGGCGACCGGGCGTTCTTTTACCACTCAAATATCGGCAAGGAGATCGTCGGTGTGGTGGAGGTGGTGCGCGAGGCCTATCCAGATCCTTCAGCCGAACCCGGCCAACCTTGGGTGGCCGTGGACATGAAGGCGGTGCAGCCATTGCCCCACCCCGTGACCCTCGCCGCCATCAAGGCCGACCCGGCCATGGCCGACCTGTCGCTGGTGCGGTTGTCGCGCCTGTCCGTCGCACCCATCACAGCGGAACAATGGGCCTATCTATGCAATCTCGGTGGGCTTCCAGCCTGAGCGGGGATTTGATCTGGCGCAATGTCATTGCGCCGAAAGTAGCGTAGCCGCCACATGCGCATCATTTATGCGGCTCCTACTGACGCAATCGCAAAGACGGTCTATGAATGAGACGAACGAGGTGCCGAAAGCACCCGCCCAGGGGAAACGCCAGATGCAACTGACACGTCGTGCATTGCTCGCAGCAACGGCCACCACCGCACTCGCCACGCGAGCCCGCGCCCAGGGCGCTGCCAAGCCGATCCTGCGCATTGGCCTGCTGAGCGACATGTCTGGCCCCTATCGTGACGACACCGGCATGACCGGCGTGATCTGCGCCCGCCAGGCGCTGGAGGATTTCGGTGTGTCCGCGCATGGCCTGGATGTGGAGATCATCTTCGCCGACCACCAGAACAAGCCGGATGTGGGGGCCGCCATCGCACGCCGCTGGCTGGACCAGGACGGCGTGGACGCGGTGCTGGACGTGCCCACCAGTTCCGTGGCGCTGGCTGTCAACACCGTCGTGCGAGAGCGCAACAAGGTTTATCTCAATTCCGGCGGCGGCACGTCCGACCTTACCGGCGCACAATGCAGCCCCAATCTGGTGCATTGGACGTATGACACCGCCAGCCAGACCAAATCCACCATCGGCAGCCTGATGCGCGCCGGCGAGACAACCTATTTCATGGTTGTCGCCGACTACGTGTTTGGCCAAAGCCTGGAGCGGGACGCGACCAAGGTTATCGATGCCGGCGGCGGCAAGGTTCTCGGCCGCGTGGCGTATCCGTTCCCGGAAACAAACGAGTTCTCATCGATGCTGCTGCGCGCCCAAAGCAGCGGCGCGAAGGTGCTGGCCCTGTGCAACGCGGGTGGCGATACCGTGAACTGCATCAAGCAAGCGCGTGAATTCGGCCTGCTGGACACGATGAAGGTGGCGGCCTTGCAGTTCCAGTCCACCGCCGTGCATGGCACCGGGCTGGACGTGGCGCAGGGGATTTTGACCTCGTCTGGCTATTATTGGGATTTCAACGACCGCACCCGCGCATTCAACGCGCGCATCAAGCCAAAAACCCCCAAGATCTCCCCGAACATGACGCAGGCCGGCTGCTACGGCGCCACGCTGCATTACCTCAAGGCCGTAGCCGATATGGGGATTGTGGCGGCCAAGGCCGACGGCCGTGCCGTGGTGGAGCGCATGAAGCGCATGCCCACCGATGACGACGTGTTCGGCGCCGGCCGTATTCGCGAAGACGGCCGGCATTTGCACGACGTGCATCTGTTTCAGGTGAAGAAGCCGTCTGAGAGCACCAGCGAATGGGATTTGATGAAACTCATCGCCACCACACCCGCAGAGCAAGCCTTCCGACCGCTGTCCGAAGGCGGCTGCCCGTTCATCAAGGCCTGAACGACGTCATTTTTTGAAACATGGGATGCATACTGATGTCAGACACAATTTTTCCAGTCCGGCCAGAGATCGCGGCCCATACGCATGTGAACAAGGCCCAGTACGACGATCTGGTGGCCCGCGCTGCCGCTGACCCCACCACATTTTGGGCCGAAGAGTGCAAGCGAATTGCATGGATGAAGCCGCCGACCAAGATTGTGTCGGGCGACTTCACGGGTGACGTGCGGATCAAGTGGTTCGAGGACGGCACGCTCAACGCCTCTGTCTCCTGCCTGGACCGGCATTTGGCGACACGCGGCGATCAGGTGGCGATCATCTGGGAAGGCGACAACCCCGAGTCCTCGCTGAAGGTTACCTATCGCGAACTTCACGCGCAGGTTTGCAAACTTGCCAACGTGCTGCGTGATCTCGGCGTCAAAAAAGGCGACCGGGTGTGCCTGTATCTGCCGATGGTGGTGGAAGCCGCCGTGGCGATGCTCGCCTGCGCGCGGATTGGCGCTGTCCACACCATCGTGTTTGCCGGCTTCTCCCCCGAGAGCCTCGCCCAGCGCATCCAGGATGCCGGCGTGCGCGTGCTGATCACCGCCGATGAAGGCCGCCGTGGTGGCCGCACCGTGCCGTTGAAGGCCAATGCCGATGCCGCCCTGAAGCAGTGTCCGGATGTGGCCAGCGTTGTTGTGGTGCGCGTGACCGGTGGCAACGTGGCCATGCAGGAAGGCCGCGACCTCGATTACACAACATTGGTGGCCGGTGCGTCGGCAGAATGTGCGCCGGAAGAAATGAACGCCGAAGATCCGCTGTTCATCCTCTATACCTCCGGCAGCACCGGCAAACCCAAGGGCGCGCTGCACACCACCGCAGGCTATCTGGTATGGGCAAGCTACACGCACGAGAAGGTGTTCGACTATCAGGAAGGCGAAATTTACTGGTGCACCGCCGATGTGGGCTGGGTGACCGGCCACAGCTACATCGTCTATGGGCCGCTCGCCAACGGCGCCACCACGCTGATGTTCGAAGGTGTTCCGAGTTATCCGGACGCCAGCCGTTTCTGGCAGGTGGTGGACAAGCATCAAGTCAACATCTTCTACACCGCCCCCACCGCCATCCGCGCCCTGATGCGTGACGGCGATGCGCCGGTGAAAGCCACGTCTCGCAAATCGCTGCGTATTCTCGGCAGCGTTGGCGAGCCCATCAATCCGGAAGCGTGGCTGTGGTATTACAAGGTGGTCGGCGACAGCCGGTGCCCGATCGTGGACACGTGGTGGCAGACCGAAACCGGCGGCCTGATGATTGCTCCGATGCCCGGCGCCATCGCCCTCAAACCCGGCTCCGCCACCCTGCCTCTGCCGGGCGTGCTGCCAATTCTGGTGGATCAGGAAGGACACGAACTGGCTGGCGCCGCTGACGGCATGTTGTGCATCAAGGCCCCATGGCCCGGAATTATGCGCACGATCTTTGGCGACCATGAACGATTTGTGCAGACCTACTTCTCCACCTTCCCAGGCCTGTATTTCACAGGTGACGGCGCACGCCGCGACGAGGACGGTTATTACTGGATCACCGGCCGCGTGGATGACGTGATCAACGTGTCGGGTCACCGCATGGGCACCGCCGAGGTTGAGTCGGCCCTGGTGGCGCATAAGGATGTGTCTGAGGCGGCCGTGGTTGGCTTCCCGCACGACATCAAAGGCCAGGGCATCTATGCCTACGTGACGCTCAGGACTGGCGTGGAGCCATCCGAGGCACTCCGCAAGGAACTGATCGCCTGGGTTCGCAAGGAGATCGGCCCGATCGCCTCGCCAGACGCCATCCAGTGGGCGCCAGGCCTGCCGAAAACCCGCTCGGGCAAGATCATGCGGCGCATCTTGCGCAAGATCGCGGCCAATGAGACGGACGGGCTGGGGGATACCTCGACGCTCGCCGATCCGGGCGTGGTGGGCGAACTGATCGAGAACCGCGTGGGTTAAGGCGGGGCGGAGAAAAGGAGCCACCCAGTGGGTGGCTCCTTTTCAATTTGAATCCGATTTAGTACGAAGTCGAAATAAACCGCGAGATCTCGCCTTCGAGGCCGTTAATGAGAATCTGTACGCCAATGCACAGCAGTAGAAACGCTGACATCCGCGACACGGTTCGCCGCGCAGCCTGGCCGATTTTCGCCGCAACCCAGTCGGCCGAGCGGTAAGACAACCAAACCAAAAGAGCCACAGCGGCGGCGGCGGCCGACATGCCGAGAAAAAAGCCGAACAGGTCGCCGCCGCTTGCAGGACGCTCTGCCCCCAACGCCACGGCCACAGCGATTGTGCCCGGCCCTGTGGTGAACGGCATGGTGAGCGGGAAGAACGCCATGCTGTCCATCTCGTCTGATCCCAGCCCTGCCTGCTCAGCTTTACGCGCCTCTTGGCGTTCCGGCGCCATCAACAGATCATATGCCCGCAGCGCCACCACCGCCCCACCGGCGATCCGCAACGCACTCAGGGAAATGCCGAAGAAGTTCAGCACATAGGCGCCGCCCCAAAGCGACACCAGCATCACTGACAGCGAATAGACAGCCACCTTGCCGGACAGTCGCATGCGGTCTGCATGCGACAGCTCGTTGGTCACCTCATTGAAGATGAAGGCTGCGGCCGGCGGGTTGACGATGGAAAACAGCGCCGGGAACGCCAGCAGAAAGGTTGCGAGTGCGTTCACTCGCGGGGAAGCTCCTGCTCCACCAGCGTGGCCCACAGCGAAGCGCCGAGCGGAAGGATTTCGTCGTTGAAATCATATTTCGGATTATGCACCGACACGCTGCCACGCTCGCCGCGCGCCTGTCCGACGCGGACGAAGCAGCCCGGCACCTTGAGCGCCATGAAGCTGAAATCCTCCCCGCCCATGCCCGGCAGCCGCTCGCGGATGACATGCTCGGCGCCGACGACTTTGCCAGCCGCAAGTGCTGCACGCTCAGTGGCGTCCGCGGCGTTGACGACCGGCGGATAGCCGCGGGTGTATTCAAGCGTGGCTGTTGCCCCATGAGCCAAGGCCGTGGCCTCAATGATCTGGCGCATCAGCGGCTCCACCTCATCCTGCACATGCGCCTTCAGCGTACGGACAGTGCCGTTCAACAAGGCCTCATCCGGGATAACGTTGCCGGCGCTGCCCGCGTGGAACTGGGTGATGGAGATGACGGCGGAATCCAGTGGATTGGTGCGCCGGGCAACGATGGATTGCAGGGCAAGCACAATGTGGCTGCCGATCACCACCGGATCGATGCTGCGATGCGGCCCGGCCGCGTGGCCGCCACGGCCGGTGATGCGCACCCAGAACCGGTCTGACGCGGCGCAGACGCTGCCGGCCACAGCCGTCATGGTACCAACGGGCAGCGTGGTATCGTTGTGCAGGCCGAACACCATGTCGCATGGGAAGCGTTCGAACAGCCCCTCCTCCACCATCACGCGTCCACCACCGCCGCCTTCTTCGGCAGGCTGGAAGATGAAGTGGACCGTCCCGTCGAAATTCTTGGTCTCGGCCAGATATTTGGCAGCCCCCAGTAACATGGTGGTGTGACCATCATGCCCGCAGGCATGCATACGGCCGACGTGCTGGCTCACATGGGCGAACTCATTTGCCTCGGTCATTGGCAGGGCGTCCATATCGGCACGAATGCCGATGGCGCGGTTCGAAGTGCCCATCTTGAGCGTGCCGACCAGGCCCGTGGTAGCAATCTTGCGGGTGACGGTGATCCCCCAACTTTCCAGTTTGGCCGCCACGATGTCGCTGGTGCGCACTTCCTCGAAGCCCAGTTCCGGATGGGCATGCAGGTCGCGGCGCCATTCGGTGAGTTCGGCTTCGTTGGCAGCGATCCGGTTGATGGCGGGCATGGATAATCTCCGAGAGGGCAATTCGAGAGATCCTAGTGCGATGTCTCGGCGGGGCAAGCGGCGCTGCGCGTGAAGCGTGTTGACCGCGATTGCGACAATGCCCAGGCTTCCTACAAACAGCCGCATTTAAGCGGCAGCATTGGGGGCTCCATGGAAAAAAATCATCCGCTTTCGCGTCTGATAGGAACGTGCCGCTGCTGTGGTCCGACCTTGAGCCGGCGCGGCTTCCTGGCCGGCACGGCCACACTGGGGGCGATATCTAGCACGGCCATGGCACAGCCAGCACCGCACCGGATTGACGTGCATCACCATCTCTCGGCGCCGACGTGGATCACGGCCCTCAAGAAGGCGAAAATTGACAGTCCCCCGGTGAACAATTGGACGCCTGAGCGTTCGTTGGCGGAAATGGAGCGCGGCGGGATTGCCACGTCGATCCTTTCGGTCACCCAGCCAGCTGTGGGCTTCCTGAATGCCGCGGATGCTGCGGCCGTGGCACGGGAATCGAACGAATACGCAAAGTCACTGACACGCGCGCATCCCGGACGGTTTGGATTTTTCGCGCTGTTGCCAATGCCTTATGTTGATGAGACGCTCATGGAAATCGCCTACGCGATGGATGTTCTGAAGGCAGACGGCGTGGCGTTCATGACGAGCTATGGCAATAAATGGCTTGGCGATCCTGCCTTCGCGCCCGTGATGGCGGAACTGAATCGCCGCAAGGCCGTGGCCTATACACACCCGAGCAATCAGGATTGCTGCGTCAATCTGGCCGGCGTGCCGTCTGTGGTGATCGAATATGGCACCGACACCACACGCACCATCGCCAGCCTGATCTTTTCCGGGGCGTCGGCGAAGGCGAAGGATGTCAACTTCATCTTCTCACACGCTGGCGGCACGATCACGTCGCTCACAGAGCGCTTCACGGTGCAGATCGTGGCCTATCCGGAATACAAGGCGTTCACCGGCCCCGGCGTTCTCGCCGAGTTGCAGCGCTTCTATTACGATACGGCGCAGGCATCGAACCCGATCGCCATGGCGTCCCTGACCAAGTTGGTCGCGACGCAGCAGATTCTGTTCGGCACGGACTATCCGTATCGTACAGCTCCAGAACAGGTGCGTGGTTTGCAGGAGATTTTCGCGTCTGAGGCGCTGAAACTGATCGAGCGTGGCAACGCCGAAAGGCTGATGCCACGCTGGGCCAGCTAGGTAGAAAGCCGGCGCGGACAAAGCGGTCTCATTCGAACCCAATGCAAAGGGGCAAGGATGAGACCGCCAAGCGACTTCAGACGCCGACCGTCAACGCCACGACGGTGCCGAGCACAATGGCCGCAAGACCGCAAGCAAACAAGATCACTGGGATTCCAGCGATGCTGCTTGCCAACAGCCGGCCAATAAGATTTTCCATGACAAGCCCCTGGGCTCCAGCGGCATTTTTGGATTGGTTTGACATTGCGCATTTTCCTGATTTGAAAGTTTCTAGGAAACATCGACAGCAATGACTTTTATTCCCTTATCGGAGGATAGCAAAAGTGACAAAATAATCTCGATTTTTTATTTCAAAAAGCCTCTTGTTTTTGAGTTAATGTTGCAACGATCGCCTACCCAAAAGATCTAATGCGCGTTCAAAAGCCGCACGATCCCGTCCAGTTGATCCAGCGAGCGATAAGCAAGACGAATTGTGCCGCCCCGACCATCAAATGCGATATCAACCTTCAAGCCGAGTCGCTGGGACAGATCCCGCTCAAGCGCTTCGGTTTCAGGATCCCGCGCCTTCGCAGCACCGCCACTACGTGCGTTCAAGCCTTTGCGGCTCGCCAGAGCTTCGGTTTGACGGACATTCAGTCCGCGCGAAATAACCGCCATAGCGGCTTTTTCCGGCTCTGGATGCGCCAGCAATGCACGAGCGTGCCCGGGGGTGAGTGCCCCCTTCTTGACCTCGTTGCGAACGGAAGCTGGGAGGTTGAGAAGGCGCATCGTGTTCGCCACATGGCTGCGCGACTTGCCCACGGATTCCGCCAGCACTTCCTGAGTCATTGAGAACTCGTCAAACAGCCGCTTGTAGCCCTCGGCTTCCTCAATCGCGTTCAAATCCTGCCGCTGCAGGTTTTCCACCAGGGCCGCAGCCATCGTCTCGGCATCACTCAGGTCACGGACCAGAACCGGCACTTCATGCAATCCGGCCTCTTGCGAGGCCCGCCAGCGACGCTCACCGGCGATGATCTGGAACCGGCCGATCACCGAGGGATGCGGCCGCGCCAACAAGGGCTGCAGAATGCCCCGCGCCTTGATGGAATCAACCAACTCGGCCAGTGCAGCGGGGTCCATCGCACCACGCGGCTGGAAGGGACTTGGCTCTAGATGCTCGACCGGGATAATTTTCACGCCCGTGGCCGTGGTGGGGCTCTTCGCACCAACGCCCACACCCGCATCACCCAGCAAAGCCGCGAGGCCACGGCCGAGGCGGGGATTGGTCTCTTTAGCGCTCATAAAGCTGGTCCGATCGACACGGGGTTGCGACGCAAAAATTCGTCAGCAAGTTTCAGGTAGGCCTGCGCGCCGGGGGAGCGCTGGTCATAGATGATCACAGGCTTACCGTGGCTGGGGGCCTCGGATATCCGGATATTTCGCGGAATGACGGTGGTGTAGACTTTTTCGCCGAAGAAGCTGCGAGCGTCCTGGGCCACCAGATCTGACAGATTGTTGCGCCGGTCATACATAGTCAGCACGATACCCTCAAGCTGCAAGCCTGTGTTCAGGCTGCGGCGCACCGCCTCAACCGTGCGCATCAACTGGCTGAGGCCCTCGAGGGCGAAAAACTCGCACTGCAGCGGCACCAGAACCGAGTCAGCTGCCACCAACCCGTTCAATGTCAAAAGACCGAGGCTGGGCGGGCAATCGATTAGAATGAAATCATGGTCCTGAGATGGCTCACCACCAGAACGAAGTGCATCGCGCAGCTTGAATTCCCGCCCGTCCCGCCCCACCAGTTCGATTTCCGCGCCGGCAAGATCCGGCTCCGCGGCCACAATCGACAGGTTGGACACGGCAGTATTCTGCGTGACCGCCATCACCGCCACCGCCTCGGTCAACAATGCGTATGTACCGGCGCCCCGATCAGACTGGCTCAGACCAAGTCCGGTCGACGCGTTGCCCTGTGGGTCAAGATCGATCAGCAGAACCTTGCGCCCCGCCCCGGCCAAGGCTGTTGCCAGGTTGATCGAGGTGGTGGTCTTGCCAACGCCGCCTTTTTGGTTGGCGATCGCCACGACGACTGCACGACGCAGCGTTGGCCGCGCGTTTAGCGCGCTTGCATTAGGATTCTTGTCCAACACGACTGACCTCGGAAATTTGCAGAATGGATGCGCTGTCTTGGGTCGTGCTGGGGGCGCGCTCAACGCGCATGTGCCATTGCTCGCGCGCTGCCGTCAATTCAATGTCGGCATTTCCACCCTTTGGAGCCAGCAAAACACCGTCTGATGCCAAGAACGGCTCAGCCAACGCAATGAGCGCCGGCAACGGAGCCAAGGCACGGGCCGTCACGAGACGAACACGCGGCAGGTGAACGCCTTCAATCCGCGCATTGTGGATTGTGGCGGGAGCTGAAACCAGCCGCGCCGCCTCACGCAGAAAGCTTGCCTTGCGTTGATCTGATTCGATCAGGTGAAAATGCACGTTCGTGGCGATCGCGAGCACCAAGCCAGGGAAGCCTGCGCCCGACCCAAGATCAACCGCGTCCGTGAGGTCTTCCGGCAAATAGGGGATGAGTTGCAGCGCGTCTGCGATATGGCGGTCCCAGAGGTTGGCCTCATCCTTGCGAGAAATGAGGTTGATCGTTCGGTTCCAGCGCAACAGCAGGTTGGCGTATTCCGTCAGGCGCGCATGTGTTTCACGTGAAACATCAAGATGCGCCGGGAGTGGATGTTTCACGTGAAACACTTTGCTGTCACGGCTTTTCGATCCCGCCCGGCAAGTGGCGCCAACGCCGCCAATGCCGCTGGGGTCATTCCCTGGATGCGAGATGCCGCCCCAAGAGACGCCGGGCGCACGGCCGTCAACTTTTCGGAAATTTCAGCCGAGATCCCGCCGATTGCGCCGAAATCAATATCTTCTGCGAACATTGCCCCCTCCTCTTGGCGAAACCCTCGGATCTCCGCCTGCTGCCGCCCCAGATATCCAGCATACAATGCCTCGTTTTCCATCTGCTCCATCACGCGTGAAGACACATCGGCCAACCACTCAAATCGCGTTAGAAGAACGTCGCGCTGAACGCCAGCGTGGCCAAGAAGCTCCAACAACGTTTTGGAAACGCCATCCTGCCTTACGGTGGCACCCAACAGCTTCAAAACCGACGGGCCAACCGTCTCGCGCCGCGCGCGCTCAATCGCTTGCTCGAATTCTTGCCGATACCCAGCAAAGGCACGGTGCCGCTCACCACCCACGCAGCCGAACGAATGACCACGCTCGGTCAGGCGCATATCCGCGTTGTCTGCCCGCAACGTCAGTCGGTATTCTGCGCGGGACGTAAACATCCGATATGGTTCGGACACGCCCTGCGTTACCAGATCGTCGATCATGACGCCGATATACGCCTCTGCGCGGTCGAGCGTCACCGCCGAAAGCCCACCCGCATGCCGCGCCGCGTTCAACCCGGCCATGATGCCCTGGGCCGCGGCCTCCTCATATCCCGTCGTGCCATTGATCTGGCCCGCCAGGTAAAGCCCCGGCACCCCGCGCAGGGCCAATGACGGCTCTAGCGCGCGGGGGTCAACATAGTCGTATTCCACCGCATAGCCGGGGCGAATAATCTTCGCATGCTCCAACCCCGGGATGGTCGCAATCATTGCAGCTTGAACCGACGCTGGCAGGCTGGTCGAAATACCGTTCGGATAAATCGTCGGATCATCCAGCCCTTCCGGCTCCAGAAAAATCTGGTGACGGGTACGATCGGCAAATCGCGTCACCTTGTCCTCGATCGACGGGCAATAGCGGGGTCCGCGCCCGGATATCTGCCCGCCATAAACGGCAGAGAGATGCAGGTTCTCGCGAATGATCGCGTGGGTCTGTTCCGTCGTGCCTGTCACCCTGCAACTGATCTGCGGGTTGGTGACAGGGCCAGACATCGTGCTGAACCGCTCCGGAACCGCGTCACCACGATCCTCCTCCAGATTGTCCCAATCGATGGTGCGCCGATCCAATCGCGCCGGCGTTCCTGTCTTCAGCCGGCCAAGCGGTAGGTTCAGGCGTTCAAGCGACAACGCCAGCCCAACCGACGGCGCCTCCCCAAACCGCCCTGCCGCCGTCTGCTCGGCGCCGATGAAAGTCATTCCACGCAAAAATGTCCCTGCCGTCAGAACTGCGGCCCCGCAGGCAATGCGTGTGCCATCCCCACACATCAGTGCTACCAGCCGCCCTTGGGAGTCTCGTTCGATATCTTCCACCGAGGCCGCCCGAATATCCAAGCCAGCTTGAGCTGCAAGCAGTGTCTGAATTGCCCGGCGATACAACGCCCGATCCGCCTGCGCACGCGGGCCACGGACCGCAGGCCCCTTGCTGCGATTGAGCAGCTTAAAATGGATCCCGGCCAAATCAGCCGCACGGCCCATCAGTCCATCCAGTGCGTCGATCTCACGCACCAAATGGCCTTTGCCAATCCCGCCAATCGCCGGGTTGCAGGACATCTCACCAATCGTGTCCAGGCGATGGGTGAGCAGCAAGGTTGCAGCGCCCGCACGGGCCGCGCAGGCCGCAGCCTCACACCCGGCATGACCGCCGCCGACCACCACAACATCGTAACGCGTGCGCATATGCCTCAATATCCCTAGGGCCACCCTCTCTGAATCATCACCAATCCAGAAAGAAAAAGCGGCGCATCAAACATAAGCCTGAAGCGATCTCGTCATCCGCCGTCAGGCGAACAACTTACGACGGAATCACCCCGAGGCTGATGCGCCCCGTTATGCCGCATTATTTGCCGATACAGAACTGACCAAAGATTGAATCAAGAACATCCTCAATGCCAACCGCCCCCGTTATGCGCCCCAAAGCCAATACGGCCAGTCGAAGCTCCTCACCTCGGAGTTCCGGCAAGGGCGCATCGAGGCTCGCTGTCAAATTCTCCACCGCCCGGGTCAACGCGGTCCGATGTCGCTCACGGGTCAACACCGGCGAGGCCGCAACACCCGCCAGGCGCCGTGTGGCCTCGCCAAGCGCTGCCCACAGGCGGTCCATGCCTTCCCCCGTATGGGCGCTGATCGCGAGACCATCCTCCACCAGACTTCCCGTCAAATCCGCTTTGGTCCACACCGCCAGCACAGGCAGGCCTGAATGTGAAAGATCAAGCGGATCCGAATGTCCGGATACCTGCAAGGCAATCACCAGGCTCGCCAGGCGCATGCGTTCGCGTGCCCGCCTGATCCCCTCTGCCTCCACAGGATCGTCAGAATCTCGCAGCCCAGCGGTGTCCAGCAGCGTCACTGGCACCCCTTCGATCACAACCCGCGCTTCCAGCACATCGCGCGTGGTGCCCGCCTGTGGGGAGACTATCGCCACATCGCGCTGGCACAGCGCGTTGATCAAAGTTGACTTTCCAACATTCGGCGCCCCGGCAATGGCAAACACCACCCCCGTACGCAGACGCTCCCCGCGCGAAGCCTCCACCAAATGGTCCCGAAACGCATCCCGCAGCGCCGCAATCTCCGACACGAGCCCCGCCTCTACCGCGGGCGGCAGATCGTCATCTGGAAAATCGATCAACGCCTCCTGCTGGGCCAACAGCCGCAAAAGCCGCCCGGCCCATCCGACATAGACCGCACTCAGCGCACCGCCCAATTGCTGCAACGCCTGGTGACGCTGGAGCGCTGTTTCCGCATCAATCAGATCGGCCACCGCTTCGGCTTCAAGCAAGTCCATCCGACCGTAGGTCACGGCCCGACGGGTGAACTCACCCGGCTCCGCTGGTCTTGCGCCCAATGCGGTCAAGGCCCGCGCTACCCCGTCCAATACCGCAGAGCCACCGTGCAGGTGCAACTCGCAGCTATCCTCGCCGGTATAACTGCCCGGTCCTGGAAACCACAGCACCAACGCCCGATCCAGAACGTCACCATCTTCATCACGCAAGGCCGACAACGTGGCACGGCGCGGGACGGGGAGCCGGCCGCACAAGGATGACAAATATCGCCCAGCCTCAGGTCCGCTCACCCGCACGATTGTCAGCGCTGTCCGGCCAAGCCCGGAGGCCACAGCAAAAATCGTATCGCCAAACGCCGTCTGCATCGTGATAACCCGCTGCCAACAATTACTTATCTATGTGATATAAAACATTATTTTTCCGAAATCACTCACGGCAGCATCAACGCCTCTGCCCGCCCGCCATCACGCACATGCGCCTCCAGCACCAGATCAACGTCTGCGGTTGTTTCGATTTTATACCAAATTCCCTCTGGATAGATCACCAGACAGGGGCCCAACTCGCAACGATCCAGACACCCGGCCGAATTCACCCGCAGATTTACCAGCCCCATCTCCTTCGCCCGCGCCTTCATATAGTCACGCAACTTTTCAGATCCCTTGGCAGCGCAAGACCCGCGCGCATGGCCATCCGGACGACGGTTGCAGCAAACGAACAAATGCGCATCGAAATACAGGGCAGGATCGCTCTCTCGGCGTTCATTGGTCGACATCGAAACACTCCGGCAAAGGTCTATGGCGGCAAGCATGTGCAGTCCTCGCATGGCCGGACGATCGGGCAAAGTATCCGCTTCTCGATCTCCCGATTTGCCCCTCTGTGCAGTTGGGTTCAGATGCGCCATGTTTGTCCTGAAACCGCGTCCAGAAAATCCGGAACCCAGCGTGCCCCAGCTTTCACTCCATACCCCGGTCGGTGACCTGACCCTCTCGGAAGAGGATGGCAGCATCGTGGCGCTCGATTGGGGCTGGGGACGAGACCAGTCCATCACGCCCCTGCTCGCCGCATCCCGCCTCCAGCTCCAAGCCTATTTCGATGGTGAACTCAGCCAGTTCACGATGAAGCTGGCCCCGCACGGCACCCCTTACCGCACCCGCGTCTGGCAGGCCCTGCGCGACATTCCGCCAGGTCAAACACGCAGCTACGCAGACCTTGCCGCCATCGCCGGCGGCAGCGCCCGCTCCATCGGCGGCGCCATGGCCCACAACCCCATCCCGATCATCATCCCGTGCCACCGCGTCGTTGCCACGACCGGCCCGGGCGGATACTCGGGTGGCGACGGCCTCACCACCAAACGATTCCTGCTGGCGCTTGAACAGCGCATGGCCACATCTCATCCCACTGACCCGACAAGACTGGAACGCATATGACCAAAGCCATCCGGATTCACGCCAATGGCGGCCCCGAGGTCATGCGGTGGGAAGATGTGCCCACCCCTGAGCCCGGCCCCGGCGAAGCCCTTGTGCGCCACGCCGCAGTCGGCCTGAACTACATCGACGTCTATTTCCGGACCGGCCTCTACAAGGCTCCCCTTCCAGCCACCATCGGCATGGAAGGCAGCGGCACCATTGTCGCCGTCGGCGCCGGCGTCACCGACCTCATCCCCGGTGACCGCGTTGCCTATGCCGGCGGCCCTATCGGCGCCTATGCCACCGAGCGCGTGATCGCCGCGGACCGGCTGGTGAAGCTGCCAGATTCGATCGACTTCAACACCGGTGCGGCCATGATGCTGCAAGGCCTCACCGCGCAGTACTTGCTGCGCCGTACGTTTGCCGTGCAGCCTGGCCAGACGATCTTGGTCCATGCGGCCGCCGGTGGCGTGGGATTGATCCTGTGCCAGTGGGCAAAGCATCTGGGTGCGAACGTCATCGGCGTCGTCTCCACCGCAGAGAAGGCCGAACTGGCCCGCGCGCACGGCGCAGCTCACGTGGTCGTCGGCCATGCCGATCTCCCGGCCGAAGTGAAGCGCATCACCGGCGGCGCCATGGTTCCAGTCGTATATGACAGCGTCGGCAAAGACACGTTCAATGCGAGCCTGGACTGCCTGGCCCCGCTCGGCCTCATGATCAGCTTCGGCAACGCCTCCGGCCCCGTGCCACCGTTCGACCTCGGCGTTCTCACCGCCAAGGGCAGCCTGTTCATCACCCGCCCCACCCTTGCCACCTACACCGCCAAGCGGGCCGATCTCGTGGCTGGTGCGAACGACCTGTTTTCCGTTGTCGCCAGCGGCGCCGTGGCCATTCGCGTCAACCAAACCTTCCCGCTGAAGGAGGCCGCCGCCGCCCACCGGGCGCTGGAAGCCCGCCTGACCACCGGCAGCACGGTGCTCGTGCCGTAACCCACACGGTGCTCGACGAGGAAACCAGGCTCCGCCAACGGCGCACACGCTTCACGGCATTGATCGTGGCGTGTGCGCTGTTCATGCAGAACCTTGATGGCACCGTCATCGCCACCGCCCTGCCCACCATGGCGCTGGAATTCGGTTCCGACCCGGTGCGCATGAACGTGGCGCTGACCTCGTATCTCCTCAGCCTGGCGATGTTCATCCCCGCCAGCGGCTGGATGGCGGACCGATTTGGCGCCCGCCACGTCTTTCGCGGCGCCATCGTGGTGTTCACCATCGGCTCCGTGCTCTGCGGACGTGCGGAAACATTAAGCTTCCTGGTGTTCGCACGCATCCTCCAGGGCCTCGGCGGCGCCATGATGGTGCCGGTGGGGCGGCTGCTGCTGCTCCGCAGTGCGCCCAAATCCGAAGTGGTGGCAGCCATGGCCTGGTTGTCCATGCCGGCCCTGATCGGGCCTGTGGTGGGTCCGCCCTTGGGCGGCTTCATCATCACCTACACCTCCTGGCGCTGGGTGTTCGACATCAACGTTCCCGTGGGAATCCTCGGCGTCATTCTGGTCACATTGTTCGTGGAAGATGTCCGGGAGGGTACGCGCGCGCGCCTGGACGGCCGCGGGCTGTTCCTGGCCGGGCTCACAATGGCCGGGCTGATGGTGGGCATGGAAACCGCCGGGCGTGGCATGGTGGAGCCATGGGTCACATGGGCCATGCTCGGCGGTGGCGCGCTCTCCGGGCTGCTCTATGCGCTGCACGCCCGCCGACACCCGGCGCCATTGCTGGATTTCAGCCTGTTGCGCATCCCCACCTTCCTCGTCTCCGTGGTGGGCGGCACGTTGTTCCGGGTTGGTGTGGGCGCCGTGCCGTTCCTCTTGCCGCTGATGCTGCAAATCGGCTTTGGCCGCTCCGCCGCGGAAAGCGGGATGATCACCTTCGCCAGTTCGGCGGGGGCGTTGGTGATGAAGCCGGCCGCCATGACGGCGCTGCGCCGCTTGGGCTTTCACAACACCCTCATGTTCAATTCGATCATCTCCGGCCTGCTGCTGATGGTCTGTGCCGCGTTCCGCCCCACCTGGCCGGCTGCGGGCATCTATGCGGCGCTGTTGTTCGGCGGCTTCTTTCGCTCACTGCAATTCACCGCCTATAATTCGCTGGCCTACGCCGACGTGCCGCGTGAACGAATGAGCGCGGCGACCAGCCTCTACAGCACCATCCAACAGGTCTCGCTGACATTGGGGGTGTCGATGGGCGCGGCGGTGCTGGAAATCTCGATGCGCGCCGCCGGGCATGGCCAGCCCGGCCTTGCGGATTTCAGTATCGCCTTCGCGGCGGTGGCCTGCGTCTCGCTGATGGCCGCCCCCGCCACGTTTCTGATGCCGCGCAACGCCGGTGAGGAAATGAGCGGGCACGCGACCAAGCCGGGGAACGCCTGATGTGGCAGGCACTGTCACCGGATGAGTGGCAGGTTGTCAGACTGACCCTCGCCGTCGCCGCCCGGGCCATCGGCTTCGGACTTCCCCTCGCCGTCGCCACGGCCCTGCTGTTATCGCGCCAGCGCTTCTTTGGCCGAGGATTGCTGGATACGCTGGTACATCTGCCCCTGGTGCTGCCGCCGGTCGTGGTTGGCTGGCTGCTTCTGCTGACATTCGGTCTACGCGGACCTGTGGGCGCCTGGCTGTTCGCCCATTTCGGCATACGCCTTGTGTTCACCACTTCGGGGGCCGCGCTGGCCTGCACCGTAATGAGCTTTCCGCTTATGGTGCGTGCCATCCGCCTGTCGCTGGAAGCGGTGGACCCCGCCTTGGTGCAGGCTGCCCGCACGCTGGGCGCAGGGCCGATGGACCGTTTGGTCAGCATCGTGCTGCCGCTGGCCCTGCCAGGCGTGGTGGTGGGTGCCATCGTGGCCTTCGCTGCCTGCCTGGGCGAGTTCGGCGCGGTGATCACGTTCGCAGCCAACATCCCCGGCCAAACCCAAACCTTGCCGCTGGCCATCTACGCGGCCCTGCAATCCCCCGGCGGCGAGGAGGTCGCTGCTCGCCTGTCGCTCATCTCCGTGACCCTGGCGATTGCCGGCCTCACCATCTCAGAAGCATTGGGCCGACGCCTGCGAGCGCGGATCGGGCGATGATCGCGCTGCGCCTGCGCCACCGCTTCGAACGCACCACGCTGGATATCGACTTCAATACGCCAACCCCCGGCACCACCGTGCTGTTCGGCCCGTCAGGTGCTGGGAAATCCAGCATCGTGCTCGCCATCGCGGGGTTGCTACGGGCCGATCATACCTATGTCTCGGTTGACGGCGTGGTCTTGGCTGACACCGACACACACTTTTTCATGCCGCCAGAGCAGCGCCGCATTGGCGTTGTGTTCCAGGATGCGCGGCTGTTTCCGCACATGGATGTCCAGGCCAACCTCCGCTACGGCCTGCGCCGCGCGCCCGCGGGACCGATCCGCTTCGACGACGTGGTGGCGCTGCTTGGCATCAAAGCGCTGCTGTGCCGCCGCCCACACACCCTCTCAGGCGGTGAACGCCAGCGCGTGGCCATTGGCAGAGCCCTGCTGAGCCAGCCGCGCCTTTTGTTGATGGACGAGCCACTGGCCGGATTGGACACCCCTCGCAAGGCAGAAATTCTGCCTTATCTGGTGCGCCTGAAAACCATGGCCGCCTTGCCCATCATCTACGTCACGCATGCGCTTGATGAACTCACCCGACTGGCCGACACCGTGGTGCTGCTCGAACAGGGCCGTGCGGTCGTCACCGGCCCCCTGTCCGACATTGCCGTTCGCACTGGCCTTTCGCTCGCTGCCCGCGATGACGCCGCAGCGATCCTCACCTTACGCGTCTCCAGCCACGATCCTGTACGCCGCCTGACATTGCTTGAGGCAGACGGCATCTCCCTACTGGTGCCGATGCTAAACGCTGCCACGCCCACCGTGCGTGTTCGCATTCCGGCACGCGAGGTGATTCTGGCCAGCGCAGTGCCCGCTACGATCAGCGTGCACAATGTGCTGCAGGGCGTCGTCCGCGCAGTCTCCCAGGACCACGGCCGGCACCAGGCATTGGTGGAAATCACGATCGGCACCGCCACCGTGCTCGCCCGCGTCACAGCCGATGCCGTTGAGCGGCTGGCACTCACCCCGGGCGCGCCGGTGCTGGCATTGGTGAAATCCATTTCGATCGATATTCTGGACGCGTGAAACACGCAACCCGGCAAACCGAAACAAAATGGAATGAATAATCATTTCGGATGTTTCAGTTTATGCAGCACTGCCAGAAACGCCCTGCCGCCTGCTGAATTCCCAATGCCCGTTTCTGATGTAGATCAAGGAAACAGCACGACAGCAGACATAATGTTTTCAAGCCGTTCATATGAGAGCTTCCAATGACATACCGGTATTTTCTTCTGGCTGCCTTGTCCTGCTCCTTCGGCGTCACCGCAACACCACCCGCCCACGCAGCCGATGCGTCAGCAGGCCAGGCGGTGTTTCAGTCCCAATGCAGTATCTGCCACTCGATTCAACCAGGTCGCAACATGACAGGCCCAAGTCTGGCCGGCATCGCCGGGCGTGCAGCAGGTCAGGTTGCCGGGTTCAAATATTCGGCCGCCAACAAAGACTCAGCCCTGATCTGGGATGCGGCGACGTTGGACAAGTATCTGACCAACCCACGCGAAGTCGTACCACATACCACCATGACCTATGCCGGCCTGAAAGATACCACCAAGCGGGCCGATCTGATCGCATACCTCGCAACGCTGAAATAGGCCTTGGAGAGTCGTTTTCACAGGAAAGGCATTGCCATGAGAAGCCCGATGCTCCGCCGCCTGATCGGTGCTCTTCTTGGCGTGTCGGTCCTGTCACTCCTGCCGCAACAGGCTCACGCGGTTCCCAGTTTTGCCCTTCAAACCGGGCAACCTTGCGTTGCCTGTCATCTCGGCGCCTACGGCCCGCAATTGACCGCGTTTGGCCGCAACTTCAAAATCGCTGGCTACACCCAGCAAGGGGGCGAGGGCTGGCAGGCCGCTGTGCCGGTTTCGCTCATGTTCCTGGGCTCTTACACGAACACCGAAAAGGGCCAGGGCCAACCGGCAGCCCAACATTATGGCGCCAACGGAAACTTCGCCATGGACCAGATCAGCGCGTTCCTGGGTGGGCGCGTCAGCGAGAATGTCGGCGGCCTCGCACAGGTCAGCCTCAGCGGCATCACCAGCAAGTTCCGCCTCGACAACACCGATATCCGCGCATCGTCGCCCTTCACCGTCGGTACATCCGAGCTTCGTGTGGGGCTTGATGTCAACAACGGCCCCACCGTGCAGGACCCCTTCGGCGGCTCCTACGCATGGGGCTATCCGTATGTCGGCTCCTCACTCTCCGTCACGCCAGCAGCACAGCCATTGCTGGCAGGCGGGCTGATTGGCAACGCGATCGGTGCCACGGTCTATGGCTGGTATGACCAGTCGCTCTATCTTGAAGCCGGCGTCTACAACACCCACAGTCCGAGCATGCTGAGCGTCACCGGCAACGCCTATGGCCCAGGGGCCACAGCCAATCCGGCGCCTTATGCCCGAGCGGCCTATGAGTGGAACTGGAACAGCCAATCCGCGTATGTCGGCGCGATCTTCCTGCAGTCCAACATCAACCCCACCGTCAGCACCTTCAGAAGCGATGGTTCGCAAGGTCGCAACACGTACACAGACTACGCGTTAGATGCCGGCTATCAGTATCTTGGTGACGGTACGCACGTCTTCTCGGCCTTGGGGGTGTTCAACCACGAGGACCAAAAACTCAACGCGATGTTCAACACCGGCGGATCAAGCTCGGTCAACGGCAGCCTGAACCAGCTTCGCGCCAATCTCAGCTACTACTATCAGCAGACCTACGGCGCCACGGTCGGCTGGCAGAAAACCTGGGGTCCGGCGAATGCGTTGCAGTATGCATCGGCACCCTTGACCGGCAGCGCGAATGGCAAACCCAGCAGCAACGCGTTCACCCTTGAAGCAAGCTGGGTGCCGTTCGGAAAGGCTGAATCATTTGCCTCACCCTGGGCCAACCTGAAACTGGGCGTGCAATATACGATCTACACGCAGTTCAACGGCGCCTCGAAGAACTATGACGGCTACGGTCGCAACGCCAGCGACAACAACACACTTTATCTCTACGCCTGGATCATCTTCTGACAACAGCCCGGCACCGCTGTGGCGGTGCCGGGCTTGCGGCTCAGGCGGCGAGGTCCCAGGCCGGTGCGAAGGCCGGGTTCACAAAACGCTCGTTCTTCGGCAGCGCGGCAATCACCGCACGATCCGAATCATCCAGCACCAGCCTGGCAGCATCCAGATTCGACTGCTGGCTCTCAGCTCGTCCCGCCTTTGGAATGGCGGCCACACCGTCCTGATCCAGCAGCCATTTCAGCGCCACCTGCGCCGCCGAAACGCCGTGCTTCTGGGCGATGGCCACCAATGACGGATGATCCGCCAACCGGCCCTGCGCCAGCGGGCAATAAGCCGTCACGACAATGCCCTTCGAGCGCGCATACGTCACGAGTTTGGTCTGATCGATCAGCACATGATATTCGAACTGGTTCACCGCGATCGGCGCACCGATCTCTTCAACCGCTTTCTTCAAGAGTGCGATTGGGAAGTTGGAAACACCGATATTACGGGCCAGGCCCTGTTCCTTGAACTTCACCAACTGCCCAAGGCTCGCGGCCAGATCCATCGTCGCCGACGGCCAATGGATCAAATACAGATCCACATAGGACTGGCGCAACTGCGTCAGGCTGTTCTCCATGGAGCGCTTCATGTCGTCCGGCGCCAGGTTTTCCCACCAGACTTTCGTCGTCAGGTGAATATCGCTGCGCGCAACGGCGGTGTTGGCAAGAGCAGCGCCCACGGCGTCCTCATTGCCATACATCTGCGCCGTGTCGATATGCCGATAGCCCCGCGACAGCGCGCCTTCAACAGCAGCCGTGCATTCATCGCCCTTCATACGCCAGGTGCCCAGCCCGAGCTTGGGCATCTTGAGACCGTTTTCCGTGATCATGCAGATTATTCCTCAGCGTTTGGTGAAGTCGACAACAGCGGCGAACCCAGTTTCGGTGCCGAACGCGAGATGGGTGCCATCCGCGCTCCAGGCCATGGCAGTCACAGATCCACGCCCCGTGCCGGCCACCGGCAGGATGCGGGCGTTGGGGATATCAACCATCACCACCAACCCATCCGAGAACCCGGCCGCCACCGCTTCCTGTTGCGGATGGCAGACCAGGGAAGTGCAAATGACGTTGTCCCCACCAGCAAGTTCCGTCGGCGACTTGCCCATGGGGCCGCCGCCGAAGAACGGCCACAGCACCACCGATTCAGCACCGGACGATGCAAGCCATTTGCCGTTACGTGTGAAAGACAGCGATGTGGTCTTGGTCGGATAGCCGCTCATGCGCATGTGCTGGCCATCGGACAGACGCCAGCCATGCAGCGAATTCTCCTGCATGGAGGTGACAACATTGTCGCCGTCCGGGCTGAACACCACGCCGGTATGGCTGCCCTTCCATTCAAGCCGGCGGGGATTGTCGGTCTTGCTGGCCACGAACCACAGGCTGGCGCCGTTATAATGGCTGGCGGCAATGCGCTTGCCCTTCGCATCGAAGGCGATGCCGGTGACGGTGGAGGGGTGTTCCAACGTCTTGAGCACGGTGCCGGCGCTGTCCATTACGAACAGCTTCTTGCCAACGCTGCAGGCCAACAAACGAGTTTTCCCGTCAGAAAAGCTCTGGACCCGCTCCACCCATTTCGACCCGTAGCTGGCGATACGACTGGTGCTGCCATCGGCTGCGATGCGCACAAACGCGCCATCGTCGCCACCGGTCACGAACCCCGTCTGGGCGGTGTTTGGGGCCAGCGACAACAACGCACCATCATGTGCATCGACCGTGATCCAGGTGTTCGGATCAGAGCGCGACAGCAGCCTTACGGTGCCGTCACCAAGCCCGAACGCCGCCTGCTCGCCGGCACGATCGAAGGTGGCGCCGATGACGAAGGCGTCAAAGTTGCTGGAAGAGCCACGGGTTTCCAGAATGTGGTCGGCAGAAAGAACATCTCCCATCTCAGGCCACCTGGCAGGCTTCGAAGCCGCGACGCAATTGCGGCCGGTTCAGGTTGCGACCGATGAACACGATGCGGCTGGTGCGATCCTCGCCCTTCCACGGCCCGATGAAATCACCATCCGCGATCATGTGCACAGCCTGGAAGGCAAACCGACGATCATCGCCCACATACGACAGAATGCCCTTGGTGCGCAGCAGGTCCTGACCCTTCTGCGCCAACAATTCGCCGATCCATTCGTTGAATTTCTCAGGATCGATCGGCCGCTTCGCCTCAAAGCTCACCGAGGCAATATCGTCGTTATGCGAGTGCTCGTCGCTGTCCAGGAACGCCGGCATGTGGTCCAGCACGCGGGCGAGATCGAACGCGCCCTGGTCCAGAAGTTCGCTGATCGGCACGTTGGATTTCTCGGCGCGCATGATGCGGGCGGAGCGGTTGATGGCGCGGATCTGCACCTCCACCGCATCGAGTTCCTCAGGCGTGACGAGATCGACCTTGTTCAGCACGATCACATCGGCGAACGCGATCTGTTCGGCGGCCTCGGTGCTGTCCAGCAGGCGCTGCGGCAGGTGCTTGGCATCCACCACGGTGATGATGGCATCAAGCCGGGTGCGGGCCTTCACGTCCTCATCGACGAAGAATGTCTGTGCAACGGGGGCCGGATTGGCGAGGCCGGTCGTCTCGATGATGATGCCGTCGAACCGGCCCTTGCGCTTCATCAGCGCCGTCACGATGCGAATGAGGTCGCCGCGCACGGTGCAGCAGATGCAGCCGTTGTTCATTTCGAACACTTCCTCGTCGGTATCGACCACCAGGTCGTTATCAACGCCGAGTTCACCGAACTCGTTGATCACCACCGCATATTTGCGGCCGTGCTGTTCGGTGAGGATGCGGTTGAGCAATGTGGTCTTGCCGGCCCCCAGATAGCCGGTCAGCACCGTGACGGGCACGAGGTCGGGTTTCGGGGCAGTGATCGTTTCGGACATCGTCATCTCCGGGGTATTTTTCACTATTTATATAGGGTGGCGCGGGCCGTGGGGCCAATCCGCCAGCACGCTTTGCCGCAGGGCAGCCAGATGCGCGGCGGCGCCCTCAGCCGAGAACAACTTCGCCCGTAGCAAACCGGCTGCGGAAACGGCGGCACGGCGCGCATCGTCCTGCGCCAAGGCCACGATGGCGGCGGCCATGTCGGCGGGGCTTTCAGGGTCAACCGGCACCGCCGCATCGCCCATCACCTCCACCAATCCCCCACGCGGGGCGCACAGCAGCGCCGCCCCGCAGGCCATCGCCTCCAGCGCGGTCAACCCGAACGGTTCCGGCCAACGGCTTGGCACGACGACGATGGCAGACGTCGCCATAGCCGAGAGAACCTGCGCATGCGGGCGCCACCCGAGCATCTCCACCCCCGCCGCCGCCGCCTTCGGGCGAAGCATCCGCAAAAACGGGGTATCCGGGCTGTTCGAACCGAACCGGTCCGCGCCGACCATTTCGGCCCGCCAGCCCGGCAATTGCGGCAACGCCAGCGCGCAGGCCGCCACGAAGCTGTCCGCCCCCTTGTCCGCCACCACGCGGCCAGCAAACAGGATGCGGCGCTCAGGTGCGGGCTCCGGCATCACCGCAAGGTCGATGAAGTTCGGAAACACCTCCACGGCTGGCGGCGAGGCGATCCCGTCCAACAAGCGGCTGCGCAGATAGGCCGAAACCGGGGCCACAGCCGCCACCGCCCGCAGCAAATGCGCTCGCTCCGCGGCTGTGCGCGCGCCACGCATCCCCTGCGGGTCATTGTGCAAGAACAGCACGACCGGGATTTTCGGAAACCGCCGTGCCAGATGCAATGCGATATCCGGCCGATTATGCACCTCGATCAGATCGCGCGGCGCACGCCGCAACGCCGCCACCAGCCCCGCCGCGTAACGCCGCGCCTGGCGCAACGGCAGCAGGGCCAACTGCACCGGCTGATACGGCACATCCGTGAACGGATCAGTCGTCTTCATGCCATAAACGACAGCATCCCCCATCCGCGCCACCAGCCGCGCCAACAGCCCCACAGCACCGGTGGCGCTGGGGCTGAACATCTCGCGCGGCGGCAGAACAATGGCGATCTTCACGGGACGGCGGGCGCTTCCATCTTCGCGATATACCAATCCGCCGGCTCAACACGCGCCTGCTCCATCCACGCACGCATCAAAGGATGCGCCAGCATCGCCGTGCAATAGGCCTGCGATACTTCGGAAAGCGGCGGCTGGTATGTCATGAAGCGGAATACCACGGGGGCATACATCGCGTCCGCTGCCCCCATCTCTGCCCCGAACAGGAAGGGGCCACCCGCGCCAAATCTCGTCCGCGTCGCGCTCCAGATCGCATCGATCCGGGCAATATCGGCCAGCACGGCCGGTGTCTGCCCGGCGCCAATGCCACTGCGGAACAGGCTCATCGGCATGTTGATGCGCAATTCCCGAAAGCCGGAATGCATCTCGGCGGCAATCGCCCGCGCATGCGCCCGCGCCTTACGCTCCGCCGGCCACAGCGACGGATGATATTCGGCGCAATATTCGCAGATCGCCAGGCTGTCCCACACCCGAGCGCCCTCATGCACCAGATACGGCACAAACCCACTCGGACTCGCCGCCTTCACGGCAGGCGTGGAGCCGCCAGCGAGCGCGATCATTTCCTCCGTCACATCCAACCCCGCCAGCCGCACGGCCAGCCAGCCCCGCAGCGACCACGAGGAATAGCGCTTCGTGCCCAAATAAAGCGTTCCATCAGACATGGCAGTATCACTCCCCTATTGCCGCGCGCCGCGTGAAGCGCGAACCTGAGCGCATATTCCCGCACCAGGACAGCCCCCATGAACGAGATCTCCGCCCGGCCGAACAATCTCGACGCATTTTGGATGCCATATACCGGCAATCGCGCCTTCAAAGCCGCCCCGCGCATGCTCGCCCGCGCCGAGGGCATGTATTATTACACCCAGGACAACGCTGAAGTCATCGACGGCACCGCCGGCCTGTGGTGCTGCAACGCCGGGCATGGCCGCCGCGAGATCACCGAGGCGATCCAGAAGCAAGCCGCCGTCATGGATTTCGCGCCCACTTTCCAGATGGGCCACCCCATCGCCTTCAAGGCTGCCGCCAAGATCGCCGAGATCACGCCCGAGGGCATGGATCGCATCTTCTTCACCAATTCCGGCTCGGAATCCGCCGACACCGCCCTGAAGATCGCCCTCGCCTATCATCGGGCACGCGGCGAAAGCAGCCGGGTGCGGTTGATCGGGCGGGAACGCGGCTATCACGGCGTGGGCTTCGGCGGCATGTCGGTTGGCGGCATCGGCACCAACCGCAAGCAGTTCGGCGCGTTGCTGCCCTATGTCGATCACCTGCCGCACACCCACAGCCTCGACCGCGCCTTCACCCGTGGCCAGCCAGAAACAGGGGCCAATCTGGCCGATGCGCTGGAAAACCTGGTGGCGCTGCACGGCGCCGAGACCATCGCCGCCGTCATGGTGGAACCGCTGGCCGGATCGACCGGCGTGCTGGTGCCGCCGGTCGGCTACCTGAACCGTCTGCGCGAAATCTGCGACAAATACGGCATCTTGCTGATCTATGACGAGGTCATCACCGGCTTCGGCCGCATCGGCACACCGTTCGGCGCCGAGCGCCTGGGCGTGGCGCCGGATATCATGACGATGGCCAAGGGCCTGACCAACGCCGCCGTGCCAATGGGCGCCGTGGCCTGCCATGAGAAGGTCTACGATACCATCGTCAACGGCTCCCCCGCTGGCATCGAGCTGTTCCACGGCTACACCTATTCCGGCCACCCGCTGGCCTCGGCAGCCGCCATCGCCAGCATCGACCTGCATCGCAGCGACGACCTGGCCGGGCGGGCGATGGCGATGGAGGGGTATTTCGAAGACGGCGCCCATTCGATGCGCGGCCTGCCGAACGTGATCGACGTGCGCAACATGGGACTTGTGGCCGGAATCGAGCTGCAATCCCGCCCCGGTGCGCCCACCGATCGCGCGACCAAGATCTTCCATCGCTGCTTTGACAACGGCGTGCTGATCCGCACCACCGGCGATATCGTGGCGCTGTCGCCACCGCTCATCGTGGAGCGCAAGCATGTGGACCGGATTTTCGAAGTGCTGGGAGACGCCATTCGCGCCGAAGCCGCGTAAATCGGGCATCGCCCGGCGTTGTGGAAAGGGTCGGGCGGTGCCCGACCTAGGGCCCTAACACCATGTCGCGGATTTGGATGGGGTCGGTCTGCTCCATCACCTTGCGGGCGAAGCGGACGCATTCGTCCAGGTTCGCCGCCCGAACGGCTTGTTTCACCCTGGGGATCGCCGACGCGTTCATGCTGAAGCTGCGCAAGCCCAGGCCCAGCAGCAGCGGGATCATTTTCGGGTTTCCCGCCACTTCGCCACACACCGAAATGGGCATGCGCATGCGCAAGGCGGCCTGGGTGGTGAAATCGATCAGACGCAGCACGGCTGGGTGCAGCGGGTCGTAAAGATCGGCGACATCGCTTTCGCCGCGATCGACGGCGAGGGTGTACATCGTCAGATCGTTGGTCCCGAGCGCGAAGAAATCCGCCTCCAGCGCCAACGCATCCGCGGACAGGGCCGCGCCGGGGGTCTCGATCATAATGCCAAGCGGCGGCAGCACATCCGGCAGGCGTTCACCCCTGCGGCGCAACCGGCGCGCAACGCGTTCATAGATTTCGCGGGCCTGCTTCACTTCGGCCACGTTGGTCACCATCGGCAGCAGCACCCGCGTGGGGCCGGCATGGGCGGCGCGCAGGATGGCGGCAAGCTGGGTTTCGAACAGATCGGCCTGCCGCAACAAAAGCCGGATGCCGCGCAGACCGAGCGCGGGGTTTTCGTCCTTCACCTCGGGCACCATGCCCTCGCTCTGCAACGCCTCGATATCTTTTTCGCCGCCCCAGTCCAGCACACGAATGGTGACGGGGTCACCGCCCATCGCCTCGATAACGGTCCGGTAGGTTTCGGTCTGCTCGTCTTCGTTGGGCAGGGTTTCGCGGTTCATAAACAGGAATTCGCTGCGCAACAGCCCTATTCCTGCCGCTCCGGCCCGGGCGATCAGCGGCAGTTCGGCCGGGATCTCAAGATTGGCCTGCAACTCGATCGGGTGGCGGTCGGTGGTGACGGCAGGCAGGCGGCGCAGAAGCGCCAGCTTTTGCTGCGCACGGGCAAACGCGGTCACGGCACGACGGGCGGCCGCGAGTGTCTCGGCACTGGGATTGATGACCACGGTGCCGGCCTCGCCGTCGATCACCACGACCTCTCCCGGCCGCGTGGCCTGCCCCAGCCCCGCCACACCCAGCACGGCCGGCACGCCAAGAGCGCGCAGCATGATGGCGGTATGACCGTCAGACCCACCTTCGTCGGTGGCAACACCCGCAAGGCGAGACGGGTCGAGCAAGGCGGCATCGGCGGGGCGCAGGCTCTCGCACACCAGCACCGCGCCTTCGGGCAAGGCGGTAAAGCTGCGGAACGGCGTGTGGGTGAGGTTGCGCACCAGTCGACGGCCCACCTCGCGCACTTCGTCCGCACGGCGCTTGCGGCCGGCGGCGTCGTCATCGGCTGGCATGGCCATGATGGCCCCGGCGATGGCGTCGGTTTCGTCCATCACCGCTGTTTCGGCGGATACCAGTGTTTCGCCAATCCGCCGGCGGGCGCCGCGCACCAAGCGGGACGGGCCGATCATTTGCAGATAGGCGTCAATCAGCGGCGTGATTTCGGCCTGGCTGTCTTCCGGCAGATTGCCAAGCCGGGCGCGCAGTTTCAGCAATTGCTTGCGCGACTGCATAATGGCGGTGTCGAGCCGGGAGGTTTCCGCCTGGCTGTCAGCCGCCTGAATCTTCTGGCGGGCGACGGCGGTGGGCGCTTCATGGGCGCCGAACACCGGGCCTATGGCAATGCCGGCCGAGACCGGGATGCCAGTCAGGTGGCGTTCAGCACGCGCATGTCGCGTGGATGCGCGCACAGACGTGCGGCGGGCCGGCTTGGGACCATCAGTCCCGTTCATCGAAGCCTGCCTCAACCAGGGCGGACAGCGCGTCCAACGCCTCCTTGGCGTCCCAGCCTTCAGCGCGCAACTCGATAAGGCTGCCCTGGCCAGCGCCCAGCATCATCAGCCCCATGATCGAACGGGCAGACACGTCCTGACCATCCTTGATCACATCCACCGATGCCCCGTATCGCTCGGCCATCGTCACGAACTTGGCCGCCGCCCGTGCATGCAGGCCGCGGCGATTGCAGATCACCAGCTTGCGGGTAATGACGGACGTGCCCGGCATCGAGGCCGGCACGGGGGTTTCCGGATCAGCCTCGCTCACCCACACGATCCGTTGGCTTTGCAGTGCGGCAGCACGTGCGAGGCGGCGGCGATGTATTTGCGGCCGGCGTTTTGGGCGCAATCCACCACTTCCGCCAGCGGTTGCACCGATCGCACCTTGGCCAATTTCACCAGCATGGGCAGGTTGACGCCGGCGATGACTTCCACCCCGGCCCGGTCCATCTGCGAAATTGCCAGGTTGCTGGGGGTGCCGCCGAACATGTCGGTCAGCAGCACCACGCCATCTCCGGTGTCGACCTCGCCAATGCAGCGGCCGATTTCGGCGCGCCGGCCTTCAATATCGTCATCAGGCCCGATGCACACCGTGCAAACGTTTCGCTGGACGCCGACGACGTGCTCCATGGCGGAGCGGAGTTCCTCGGCCAGGCGGCCGTGGGTGACGAGCACAAGCCCGATCATGATGTGGCTTTCGAGGCATGGGCCAGATCGGCACCATGCGGGGTTATATCGTGTGTCGGTTTTCGACCGTGCAGACCCTCTCGGGCCAGTTCGCGATGGGTAATTGTCACGCGCCAGCCTGTATAAATGAGGGTCGCCGCCATTTTCTCGACAATATGGACGGATCTGTGCCGTCCACCGGTGCATCCGATCGCTATCGTCGCATACTTTTTGCCTTCTTGCTGGAAGCGGGGCAAGAGCAGGCCGATCATTCCGGACAAGCGATCAAAAAATTCTGCAAAATCGGGGTCGGCCTCCACATAGGCGCCAACATCGGGATCGAGCCCGGTCATGGGCTTCAGACGTGGATCGTAATGAGGGTTGCGCAGGAAACGCGCGTCCATCACCACATCGGCCTCCCGCGGAAGGCCCACGGGAAAACCGAATGATACCAAAGAGACCGCAAGCCCCGGGCGGGGTGTGCCGCTGTCATCCTCAGCCGTCCCATAGCGACGATCGATGATCATCCGCAACGCCGCCAGCGGCAGTTCGGAGGTGTCGATCACGAGGTCAGACGCCTCATGCAGCGGTGCCAAAAGGGCCTGCTCGGCAGCTATGCCATCGGCCACGCGACCGGCCGGCGAGAGCGGATGACGACGTCTTGTCTCGGTGTAGCGGCTCAAAAGCACGGTATCGTCAGCCAGAACGTAGATCAATTCCGTGCGAAGTTCCGGGTTGGCACGCAGGCGCGCCAGTGTGGCCAACACATCCTCAGCGTTAAAGCCGCGTGAACGGGCGTCCACACCCACGGCAATTTTCTTGGCGCCCCCGGCTTCGGCACGGGCCACCAATTCCTCGATGAAGGCCAAGGGAGGATTGTCGATCGCCTCGAAGCCAAGATCCTCCAAGGCGCGCAACACCGACGCCTTGCCCGCACCGGAAAGGCCGGTGACAAGCACGACAGGCTGGCGTGTCGGGACAGGGCTCGGATTCACGCGCGAAACGCCCCGGCAATCTGCCGTGTATGGCCAAGCGCACAATCCAGCGCGCGGCTCACGCGGGTGGTTGCGGAGGCGGTCATGGGGTCGATCTTCACCACCGGCAGGCCAAGCGCCGCATGGCGCCGGGGCTCAGGCAGCCGCTCTGTCGTCTGGCCGAGTTCCACCACGAGCACCAATGTGGATTGTTTCACGTGAGACAATTGCAGAATGCCAAGGCCACGCACCTCCAAAAGCCCCGCGAGAGACGCGGGAGCAGACGCGATATGCTCTGAAATATCTACCCTGTCATCCGCCACAAGCACGAAGCCGCACTCCAGAAGCCGCAACACAAGATCGGATTTTCCACAGCCCGGCGGGCCCAGCAGCAAAACGCCGGCGCCTTCGCGGGAGACACAGCTTCCATGGATCTGCATGACGCGTGAACATGGGGTTTTGTGGCGCTCATGGAAAGAGACATATTATGCGCATGCGGAGCATGGCTGCTTGACCGTCCGCGCGGCCAGACGCCCCCCCCCCCCGAACACTGGCGCAATCGCCGCTTGCGCCAGCGCGCTTATACCGCAAAATCGTCGGATGATCACATCATCCGACATCAAGACAGCCGCAAGCCGCATCGCCGGCCGCGTTCGCCACACGCCCATTCTCCGGCTTGGCGCCGACGAGTTGGACCTGGGATATCCCCTCACGCTGAAGCTGGAACTGTTGCAGCACGCGGGCAGCTTCAAACCACGTGGCGCTTTCAACCGCATTCTGTCGGCCAACGCGATGCCCCATTCCGGCGTGATCGCGGCATCCGGCGGCAATCATGGGGCGGCGGTCGCCTACGCTGCGCGCGCCCTTGGCATCCGGGCGGAGATTTTCGTGCCCGACCTGACACCGCAAGCCAAGCGGGACCGCATAGAAAGCCTCGGCGCCATGCTGGTTCGCGGCGGCGCCACCTACGCCGAAGCGCTGGAGGCCAGCCGGGTCCGACAGGCCGAAACCGGCGCGCTGGAGGTGCATGCCTATGATCACCCCGCCGTTCTGGCCGGTCAGGGCACGGTGGCGGTGGAATTTGAGGCCGATGCACCAGAGGTGACGCATGTGCTCGTGGCCACCGGCGGCGGCGGCCTCATCGGCGGCATGGCAGCCTGGTATGCCGGGCGGACAACGCTGATATCGGTCGAACCGAAAGGCTGCCCCTGCCTGCATGACGCCCTGGCGGCCGGGCGGCCTGTGCTCGCCGCCGTGGGCGGTGTGGCAGCCGATGCGCTGGGGGCCAAGCAGGTTGGCGCCGAGATGTTCCCACTGGCGCAACGCTTCATCGCGGCAGCCGTGCTGGTGACGGATGATGCGATCACGGCAGCCCAACGGCTGCTATGGGACCGCTTGCGCCTGGTCTCTGAACCCGGTGGGGTCACCGCGTTGGCTGCCTTGCTGTCAAAAGCATGGGTGCCGCCGCCTGGCGCGGTTGTGGGCGTGCTGATGTGCGGCTCGAACACCGACCCGGCATCATGGAAAAGCGCATAACACGCCTTCCATGATGCCGGTCCGACGTTTGGATCGCCCTAATCGACGTCGCGAACGGTGAGATACACGGCGGTTTGATTCAGCAACATGTAGGCGATCTCTCCGAATGTGACCGGTCCGGTCAGCGGGGCTGTCGTGCGTCCAGCCAGATCGGCATAGAGGTAATTGAGGATGCAATTGCACGAGAACACCGGCGCTGGCAGATCGCCATGCAATTGCGCAGCAAAGCTGGATACGTAATCACCAATCGGCGCCGCCATCCGGTAGCTGACGCCAGCGAACACCGGGGCGTAGAAGCTGACGGTTCCACTGACGGCGTCGACGTCCCGAATACAGACATTGACCATCGCGCCGTTGTAATCAGCAATCAGGGGAAGTTGAGTGTCCACCGCACCGTCGATGAGATAGCGGGCAAAATTTGTCTGCGCGCCGTTGATGAGAACCTCGGTGACGGAGAAGCCGCCCTCTGTGAAGCTGATGATGTCGCCGTCCCCGGGCCGGAAAAGGTTGATAATATCAACCGATGCCTGCTGATGTGCGGGCAGTTCAACATGCATCGCCACGGCCAGTTCGCTGCTGGCGCGACCGAAGGCGCCATCGAACACCTTCGGCTGAACCCTGCCGATATCGTCAACAGCCACGCCGGTGACCCAGCCCACCAAAGGCCGCTCGAACACGCCCGTGTAATGCGCAACGTTCTTGGCAAAATCCAGATGCACGGCCGAGAACGCCGGCAGCAGCAAAAACGTGAAGCCATTGCCTGGATGGTCAGCCGCAAGATCCGGAAGGCTGGAGGTGTCATAGGTTTTGATGGCGGTGGTGGCGCCGTGCGGAATTTCCGTCACGAACACGCGTTTCGCGGTCTGCAAGCCCCCCTCGGACGTCATGAAATAAGGGATCGTGCCGCCGATCCAGTCACCCTTCGGCAAGGCGGCAAGCAAGGCCTCGTCGCCTGCCAGCAACAGACGTTTGCCGGCAATGATCATTTCGGCCACAGCCGATGCCTCGTAAAGTTCGTTCATCTTTATACAATCTCCGTAGAAGATCGACGCCACTTCAAATGCCGGAAGCGGCGGATCCATTCATGGTGCTGAAGTCCGCTGCGCAAATGTGCGCTAAGCGAAAAACGTCGAACAATCGACAGCGACCATTCTGGGATTTTTGATGAAAAATCCATAAAGCTCGTCCACGGTCTTGGCGACCGATTGTGCCGACGGATCCTGTTTCACATCCTGGTTCATGCGCGTGAGCATAAATTTAAGCGCCAGCGACTTGGGGGGCTGACTCGGTCCACTGGTCACCAGATTGGCCCAGCGGGCATCAGCCTTCGCAGGAATCGCCACATCGTTCGGCATAGCCATCGCAACAACCCTTCTGCATGTCAGAACACGCCCGACGTTGGAAAGATGCGCGCGGCCACACCAGCCAATGAGCAGCCCCGCACCTTCGATGGGCGCGAATCTGGTCCAGTTTTTTTAAAAAACCGCTAACGGCAGCCAGAAAGCACGCTACCCCTTCGGCAGCCGCACCACGAAGCGCGCCCCCACGATCCCGGTCTCATCACGCCGGTTTTCGGCCACGATCTGGCCCCGCAGCGCCTCGACGATCTGGCGGCTGATCGACAGGCCCAGCCCGGAATGCTGGCCAAATCGCTCGTTTTGCGGCCGTTCGGAATAGAACCGGTCGAAAATATGCTCCAGCTTCGCTTCGGGAATGCCCGGCCCAGAATCCTCTACCGCGATCTCGATCATGGTGCCGATATCCTGCACCCGCAGGCCGATTTCACCATTGGCGGGCGAGAAGCTCTGTGCATTGCCAATCAGGTTGCGCAGCACCTGCACCAGCCGCCCTTCCACGGCCTGCACCACCAGCCGCCCCTCACCCAGATGCAGCTTGATATGGGCGCCGTCATCGTCACGCGTGGTTTCGTTGATCTCAGCCAGCAGGCTCAGGATCGGCTTGATATCCACCGGCTCCGTCGCCACGCGCGACAATTCGGCATCGATGCGCGATGCGTCGGAAATATCGCTGATCAGCCTGTCCAGCCGCCCCACGTCCTCGGCGATAATCGTCGTCAGCCGGCGCTGCTTCACCGGGTCATCAATCCGACGCAGCGTCTCGATGGCGCTGCGGATCGACGACAGCGGATTCTTGATCTCATGCGCCACATCGGCCGCAAACTGCTCGATGGCGTCCATCCGTGACCACAACGCGCCGGCGGATTCCGACAATGCACGGGCCAGTTCGCCCACCTCGTCGCCGCGCAGCAACAATTGCTGCGGCACCACGCCGGCCCGGCCACCCCCCTCCCGCATCGCCGCAGCCGCCCCGGCCAGGCGCAGGATAGGGCGGGCAATGGTCAGCGACAGATACCAGGACAGCATTACCGTCAGCCCGAGCGCCAACGTGAACAGCGCCAGGATGGACAGCCGCACCGCCAGCACGCTGTCATCCACCTCCCGCGCCTCACGCGTCAGCAGCACCACGCCCAGCATGCGGCGATTGCGCGAAACCGGTTCGGCCACGCTCACCAGCAGTCGGTTTTCGTCAGTGCGGCGAATATACGGCGGAATGAGGCGCCCGGGCGTGGTGCTGTTCAGCCGCAACTCCTCGCGCACATCCGGCGACCATTCGGTGCCGGCGGCCGGACGGCCGATATCGAGCAATGAGGATTCGTTGGAGTGGGGCAGAACACTGAGCACATCGTCATACACCTGGCCCACGAGCGCCAGCAGACGCCCCCGATCGGCGGGCGGCGGCAATGGCTCCGTCACCACCGCGCCGGATGTGCCTTCGCGCACGCGGCTGTCGGCCAGCACTTCGCCCTCGGGGGAATACAGCTTGGCCTGGGCGTTCGGCGTCGGTTCCGTCAGCCGGCGCAGCAGAGGGCGCGCCACTTCAGACACCAGGCGTGGACTGTCCGGCGTGTCCTCCCGTACCGCGGCTTCACTGAGGGCGCCGGCATAGATGCGCGCCTCTTCGCGCAGCGTTGTCACCTCGGCGGCCAGCAGGCCGTTCTGGTATTGATCCAGATACATCAGCGCCGCCAGCAGGAGGGCCAAGGGCAGCAGATTGACCAGTAGAATGCGCTGCAACAACGGCGACATCAGCCGCACCCGCGGCTCGGGCGGTTCCACGTCGGCACGGGAGACGGGCGCGACGGCACCGCTATCGGGCATGAAGGTCAAAACTCCCTTCCGGTCAGGCTTCCTTATACCGGTAGCCGATGCCGTAAAGCGTCTCAATCTGGTTGAAATCGTCGTCAACCGCGCGGAACTTCTTGCGCACCCGCTTGATGTGGCTGTCGATGGTACGGTCATCGACATAGATGCTGTCGCCATAGGCGGTGTCGATGAGTTGATCACGGGATTTCACCATGCCTGGCCGTGCGGCCAACGCTTTCACCAGCAGGAATTCGGTCACGGTCAGGGCGATGTCGCTGCCCTTCCAGTGGCATTGATGCTTGGTCTCATCCAATGCCAACGAACCGCGCACCATGATGCCGCCCGGCGTCGCGCCCAAGCCCTCGGCCTTGCTCGCATCGTTGCGGCGCAACAGGGCGCGGATGCGCTCGATCAGCAAACGCTGGCTGAATGGCTTGGTGATGTAGTCATCTGCCCCCAGGCGCAGGCCCATCAGTTCGTCCACCTCCTCATCCTTGGAGGTGAGGAAGATCACCGGTAAGGCGGTGCGGGCGCGCAGCCGTTGCAGCAGCTCCATCCCGTCCATGCGCGGCATCTTGATGTCCAGCACCGCAAGGTCCACCGGCTTGGCGATGATGCCCTGCAAGGCGCTCTCGCCATCGGTGTAGGTGCGAACGATGAAGCCCTCTTGCTCCAGCGTCATGGACACAGAGGTGAGGATGTTGCGGTCGTCATCGACCAGGGCGATTGTCTGCTTCACGTCGAGCGCTCCGTTTCCGTGTCGGGGTATGGCATGAGATTGTGGCGCAATGAGGTAAAAGGGTGAACGAAATATGGCTGAGAGCGAAATTCCATCGGCCCCATCCCCTATTTGGCAGGCAAGGCAGCTTCTGCGGGCCGCACGAGTGGGCACCCTGGCCACAACCACCAACGGCCAGCCCTTCGCCTCGCTGGTAACGCCCGCCTGTGCGCCGGATCTGTCGGTGCTGATGTTTATCTCCACTCTGTCCGAACACACCCGCCAGCTGCGGGCCGACCCACGCTGCGCCCTGATGGTGATGGGCGAGGCGACGTCCGTGAACCCGCAAACCGCCCCGCGCCTGAGCCTCACCGGCATCGCCGAACCAGAGCCAGACCCGGCGCTGAAGGCGCGGTGGCTCGCGGTGCATCCTTATGCCGCGCTGTATGCGGAATTCACCGATTTCTCGCTGGTCCGCATCCGCCTCCAATCGGCCCAACTGGTCGGCGGGTTTGCCCGCGCACACCGGCTGCGAATGGCCGATCTCACACCGGATGTCGACGCCACGGCCCGCCTTCTGGCGTCCGAGGACGGCATCCGCACCCATTGCAACAACGATCATGCGGACGCGCTGGCGCTCCTGGCCGGCGTTCCAGGCGAATGGCGCATGGTTGCCGTGGACGTGGACGGCTGCGACCTGGCGTGCGGCGATGCTGTCCGCCGCATTGCATGGTCAGCCCCCGTGGCAGACGCTGGCGACGTACGAACTGAACTCGTACGACTGACGCAGTCAGCGCGCAACATCGGAACTTAAGCGGCAGGTTACGATACTTTCGAATGTGTTTGCGATATCATCACACGAACGGCGCTAGACCGTTCCGTGCTTCGCACCTATGCAAGAAGCAATTCATGGAAAACCATGACATTTCGAAATGTTTTAGAGGAGCGCTGGATGAACGCTGAACCGATGGCCTTTCATCCGCAGCCGTTGGCTGGGACCGGCGTGCATTACACCGGCGCCGTGCATGCCAATCTCACCGCATCGAGCCTCATTCCACATGCCATTCGTCGTGGCGAAGGCACATTGTCGGAAGACGGTGCGTTCATCGCCATCACCGGCGTGCACACCGGCCGCTCGGTGCGTGACAAGTTCGTGGTCGACGAACCGGACACCCAGGCCGACGTCGATTGGGGCCGCGTGAACCAGCGCATGTCGCAAGAGCATTTCACCATCTTCAAAAGCCGCGTGCAGGCCTATCTGCAAGGCCAGGAACTGTTTACCCAGGATTTGTTCGCCGGCGCCGATCCTGAGCACCGCGTGCGGGTGCGGCTGGTAACCTGCGCCGCCTGGCACGCGCTGTTCGCCCGCAACATGTTCATCCGCCCGACCGAGGCCGAGTTGGTAGGGTTCGAGCCGGATTACGTCATCCTGCATGCCCCGCTGTTCGAAGCGCAGCCAGAGGTGGACGGCGTGCGCAGCAGCACCGCCGTGGCCTTGAGCTTCGCCCAGAAGTTGATCGTCATCGCAGGCACCGAATATGCCGGCGAGATCAAGAAATCCATCTTCACGGTGATGAACTGGATCCTGCCCGCCAAGGGCGTGGTGCCCATGCATTGCTCGGCCAATATCGGCGCCGAGGGTGATGTGGCGCTGTTCTTCGGCCTGTCCGGCACCGGCAAAACCACCTTGTCGTCCGACCCGAAGCGCCCGTTGATCGGCGATGACGAGCACGGCTGGTCCGACGAAGGCGTGTTCAACTTCGAGGGCGGTTGCTACGCCAAGGTCATCAACCTGTCCAAGACGGCCGAGCCCGAGATCTGGGCCGCCACCCACCGCTTTGGCAGCGTGCTGGAAAACGTGGTGTCAGACGACCGTGGGCGGTTGGACCTGACCGACCAGCGCTACACCGAGAACACCCGCTCGTGCTATCCGGTGGAGTTCATTCCCAATTTCGTCCCGTCCGGCCGGGGCGGCATTCCGCGCAACGTGATGATGCTGGCCTGCGATGCATTCGGCGTACTGCCGCCGATCGCCAAGCTGTCCTCCGCGCAGGCCATGTATCACTTCCTGTCCGGCTACACGGCCTTGGTGGCCGGCACCGAGAAGGGCCTGGGGGCTGAACCGCAACCGTCCTTCAGCGCCTGTTTCGGCGCACCGTTCCTGCCGCGTCGGGCGGAACTGTACGGCAAGATGCTGTCGGACATGATCGCCAAATACGGCGCCGATTGCTGGCTGGTGAACACAGGCTGGTCGGGCGGCGCGTATGGCACAGGCAGCCGCATGTCCATCCGCCACACCCGGGCGCTGCTGAACGCGGCCCTGGATGGCTCGCTGGCCCAGGTCAGCTTCCGCAAGGAAAACTTCTTCGGGTTGATGATCCCCGAAGCGGTGCCCGGCATTCCGTCCGAAGTGCTGGACCCGCGTGCAGCCTGGGCCGACAAGGCCGCCTATGACACCGTCGCGATAAAGCTGGTGGGGATGTTCGAAAAGAACTTCCAACAGTTCCTGGGCCATGTCGGCGCGGATGTGCACGACATCGCCCTGAAGGCCGCCTGACGCCAAGAGCATAAAAGCATGGGCGGACGATTTTCATCGTCCGCCCATGTCACGTCGTGCTTTGCCGGAACGGTCAGTGGCTCTTGTCGCCCGGCTTACCCTGCTGGCCAAGCCCGCCGCCCTGGGCGCCTTTATGCTCCCCCATCTTCGACTCACTGCCCATGTTCTTGTGGCTCTGCTGGCCGGCCTTGACGTGCTGCTCATGCGTGCCGCCCTGCGTGCCCTTGGTCTCGCCCGGCTTTTGGCCCTGCTGACCAGCCTTCATCTGCTGGTCGCGCGACCCGCCCTGGTTTCCGCTGGAGTTCGCCATTGGTAGAGTTTCCCCTGCACAGTTTCAAACGAGGCCATTTAACCCGCCTCATCGCAACAACGGCGACCACGGCGTGTGGTTTCAGAAACTGACAGCGTGGTCCGTTCACAAAACACGGCGTTGTTTTCCAATATCAACGAACATTTCAAACACCATTTTTCGTCAATCAAGCATGACCGCAGCCTATGTTCGTTGAACTTTATATTTTCACGGTGTCGTTATTAAACAACGTTCCCCTTGAAAAGGGCCTGGCCGATAAATTCTCCTTCGCGCACCCCAGGCGGACAGGCAAACACGGCGCTGGCATTGTGGGTGGTATACTGATTCAGCGCGTCCATCTTCGCCATGGTCTCAAAGATGCGAATGAAGCCGATGCGGGGATCGCGCTGATAGGCCAGGAACAACAACCCAGCATCGAGCATCACACCCTGCCGCCATGGCGGCCAACGTTCGGCCGTGAAAGTGGCGCCGTCATTGTAGGAATACGCCCGGCGCAGAATTTGCGCGCCGCCATTGGCCGACGGCGCACCCAGTCGCACATGGGCCGTCTCGGCAATGACCGGCGCGCCGGTGTCGTCCTCGCGCTCCAAACCGAGCGTGTCGTGCTCGGCCTTTTTGCCGATCGGCGCGCCGGAACGCTTGTGGCGGCCGATCACCTCCTCCTGGAAGTCGACCGGCGTCTTGTCCCAATGTTCCAGCGAAATGCGAATACGGCGTGCGACCAGATAGCTGCCGCCGCGCATCCAGTCCGGCCCCTCGCTGCCCGCCCAGACCACATCGTCAAACCCGCTCGGCATGTCAGATGTGGGCGGATGGCCGGGTTGGCTGTTGTTGGTGCCATCCTTGAACCCCATCAGGTTCCGCGGCGTCTGGCCGGCTGGGGTATTGGGCAGAAACCCCGCCTGTAACCAGCGCAGCGTGGCAGAGCCGGACGCGAGGTGCGTCAACACACGAATGGCATGAAACGCCACCTGCGGGTCGTCGGCACAGGCCTGCACGGACAGATCTCCGCCACTGTGGACCGGGTCCAGCTGATCGCCGTGAAACGTCGGCAGGTCCACCAGCGCCGCCGGCCGCTGGGCCGCCAGCCCATAGCGGTCATTTCCGTCTTTGCTGAACAGGCCAGGACCAAAGCCGAATGTGAGCGTCAGCCGCTCCGGCGAAAGGCCCTGGGCAGACCCGCCATCCGCGGACGCCGCGCTCAGATCCTCATCGCCAGCCTCCGCTGACTGGCCGGCGGTCAACCGGATGGATGCGGCGGTCCAGGCCCGCAACAGGGCGACGATTTCCGTCCCACTTTTCGCCACCAGATCGAACGACGCAAACGTCTGATGCTTCTGCTGCGCGGTGGCGATGCCAGATTGATGCACGCCATGGAAGGGTTCCGCCGCCTGTGCCAATGCCGGACCTGTGGCCTGGGCGCGAGCCGTACCTGCCGCCAACAGCCCACCCGCCGCGGCCAGCAATCCCCGCCGGGACGGCCGATGGCCACCATGGTCGAACGGGCAACTCATCTTGCCAGAACCAGCATGTTGACCTCGTCCTCCACATAGTAAAACCCGTCGCCCTTCGGCGTCATGGCGATGCCGAACAGGTCGCCACTGCCGGGCGGGGTCTGGGCCTTGTTGGCATCGATCCAGCGGGCATAGATCTGCTGGCCAGACTGTGGATCGATCTCCACCACCTGGCCGTTCAGCCCGTTGATCACCAGCAAATGCCCGTTCGGCGCCGTGGCCATCGCCAACGGCCGCTTCAACAGGCCGTCTTTCGTCATCACGCTGCCCACGCCAGCGCTGGTGTCGCGGGTGGCGGCATCCGGGATGGCGTTGATGCTGTTGCCGACCGAATCCGACACATAAAGCGTGCCGTTCGCGCCCAGCGCGAGGCCGGTGGGCCCAACCAGAAACACGTCCTTGTCCGCCTGCGCGCCAAGACCGCTGGCGATCACCGTCTGGCTGCGCACCACCGGCTTCTGGCCCGGTTCGATGGACAGCCGCAGCCGCACCACCGTCGCCTCGTGCACCACCGGCGGCTCCCCATCGGGCGAGCCGAAGCCGAAGCCGGCATTGCTGACAAACAGCGTGGCCGTGGCGCCGTCGTCGATCGTGGCGATGTTGCCCCAGGGCATGTTGATGCCGGCATTGGCCAGCGTGCCGGCAACCTGGCCGTTCGAATCGAGCACGATCAGGCAGCCATCGCCCCTGGTATTGGTGGTGCCGTCCCGGCTGGGCGCGCTGCCGACGATCACCCAGCCGGATGTCAGCATTGTCATCGCCGTCGACAGCCCCACCCCACCCGGACATTGCGCAAGATCACGCGGAATCTGCGCGAACAACGATGTCTTCTTGGTGGACGGACTGTAGGAGACGATGGTGGAACCAAGGCCCTGCAGATTGGTCGAATTGTTGAAGTTCGTGATCAGCACGTCATCCTTCACAATCTTTCCGGCCGAGACCGGCGCCACGACAATGGCGTAGGGATTCTGGTCGCCATTTTCCGGAACCGTGGACCCCAGGATGCTGTGGCGTTTGATCCCTTCCAGGAACCCCTTCGGCTCGGCCGCGTGGCCAACAGGAATAGTGGCCAGCAGCAAGCAGCCGGCAAACAACGAGATTGTTGTGCGCGTCATAATAAAGTCTCCGTCGATCCTGACCGGATCAGAAGGTGATGTTGGTACGAACCCCGAAGATGACGGCATCGCCGATCTTCTTTGCCGGATTGTTCGGATTCAGCACGCCGCCGCCCGGTGCGATGACGTATTGGACGTCAGGCTGCACCTGCAACCAGGGCGTCACCTGGGCCTGATACGTGACTTCGATGAACTGCTCGTTCGACCGGACCGGATATCCGGCCACCGTCAGCGCCGTGGCGCGGTCAAAGTTGGTCGCTCCGTTGCTGATCTTTGCCAGCCCATAGCCGATGCCAAACGTGTCGTCGTCACGGCCGGGCAGCGGCGCCTTCAGGGTGATGCCGGCATTGAGGCTGAAACTGATGAGATTGCGATCGCCTGGTGCGCCCATCACACGGGCGAACACGCCCACGGCCTGTGGAGCATCGGCATCCGGCCGCCACACCATCTGATCGGCCACGCCGTAAAGGCTGTAATTCTGCCGAAGCAGCTTCGGATTGCCGGTGCTGTTGGCGCTGGCGAGCGATACCCCTGCCGTGTCGATGGTCTGGCTCGGGAAGCCGGCGGTGTCGAACCAGGCCCCGATCTTGTAGGTGCCGGGCAGGCCGGTGGGCTTGCTGCCGTCATCCATCTCGCCGGCGACGGGTTGGTTGATCGCATATTGCGCCTCGGCGATGAACAGCGCTCCGGTGCGCAGATTGAAATTGCCGCCCCACCGGGTGGTGCCGCGCAACTGGCCATCATTGGCGAACGCGCCACCGGGCGGATTGTCCTGAAACACGCCGCCCAGCAACGTGACAGGCCCGAGCGATTGCGCCCGCAGTCGAACGCCGAGCGAGGACAGTGGATAAGCGGGACCGCCGGCATACAGATCAGCCGAGGGCACCATCGGCCAGCCCATCATGGTGTTCACGAACAGCGCCGAACCCGTGCTGGCCATGAATTCCTGATCGATGCTCTGCTGGCCCAGTTTCACATCGAAACGGGTATCCGGCAGGCTCTGCTGATACCAGACCTCCCACAACCGCGTGGTGGATGTGGCCTCGATGCCGCTCGATGTCTGCAGGCTGCCGACATAATACGGGCTGAGGCTGCGGCCGTGGATCTGCAAGGCACTGATGTTGAACAGCCCGCCGTCCCAGCCGAACGCCTTCTGGGTGTCAAGTTGCAAGGTCAGCGTGGCCAACCCGCCAACGGTGGCGCCCTGCTTCAGCCCGCCCGAGGCGTTTCCGTGAAAATCCGTCGCCTCGGTCAGCCCCACCGTCACGCCGACAGCGCCGAGTGCATTTCGCAGCCCGCCCATATCGCCGAGCAGGGTGGGACGGCGCCAGATCCCGGTGAAGAAATCCGCCGTGTCCACGCGCGTCGCTGCGGCGTCGGCGTTGGCCACACTTTGTGCCGATGCCGCCTCGGGATGAAAGCTGGCGAGAAGCAGAGGCAGCATGGTCAGAGCTGTGGAGCGGAACATCATGGAGGAACTTTCATCACGAGCGTGGCTTGTTGATAATGAGAACCATTCGCAATTGCAACCGGAAGAATGGCTTCGTCGTGTGACACCTCGATGTCAGTGCGCTTCGGCCCAGCTCTGTCCAATCCCGGTTTCAACCAGCAACGGCACTGACAACGCGGCGGCGTCCTGCATCACGCGTTGCGCCAGCGCCGCCGTGGCCACAGCCTCGGCCTCCGGCGCTTCGAACAGCAATTCGTCATGCACCTGCAACAGCAGTCGGGCCGACAGACCAGCGTCGCGCAGCGCCTGCGGCAACTTGACCATGGCGCGCTTGATCACATCCGCCGCCCCACCTTGCAGCGGCGCGTTGATGGCCTGCCGCTCGGCATAGCTCCGCCTTGCGCCGTTCTTGTCGCCGATGCCGGCAATCCAACAGCGCTTGCCCAGCGGCGTCAGCACGTAGCCAAGCTCCTTCGCCTGCGCCACGGTCCGGTCCATGAAGGTGCGGATCTGCGGGTAGCGGGCGAAATAGGCGTCGATATACTGCTTCGCCTCACCCGGCCCGATCGACAGCTGGCGGGCCAGACCGAAGGCCGAAATCCCGTAGATGATACCGAAATTGATCGCCTTGGCGCGGCGACGGGTCATGGGGTCCATGCCCTCCATCGGCACGCCGAACACTTCAGAGGCAGTACGGGCGTGGATGTCTTCGCCATTGGCGAAGCTCGCCTTCAGCGCCGGGATATCAGCCATGTGGGCAAGCAGACGCAGTTCGATCTGTGAATAGTCGGCGCTGACCAGAACATGCCCCGGCTCGGCGATGAAGGTGCGGCGGATGCGCGCGCCCTCCGGGGTGCGAATGGGGATGTTCTGCAGGTTCGGATCGGTCGAACTCAGACGGCCCGTGGTGGTGATCGCCATGGCGAAGCTGGTGTGAACGCGGCCGGTATTGGGGTTGATCTGCTCCACCAGCGCATCGGCATAGGTGGATTTCAGCTTCGCCAACTGCCGCCATTCCATCAGCCGACCCGGCAATTCGTGGCCCTGGTCCGCCAGATCCTGCAACACCGCCGCATCGGTGCCCCAGGCGCCAGATTTTAGCCGCTTGCCACCGGGCAATTTCATCCGGTCGAACAGGATTTCGCCCAGTTGCTTGGGGGACCCAAGATTGAAGGTCTCGCCCGCCAACCGGTGAATATCAGTCTCCATCACCGCCATGCGGGTGCCGAAATCCACCGACATCGCTTCCAGATCGGCGCGGTCCACCTTCACGCCGGCCGTCTCCATGGCCAACAGCACCGGCACCAGCCGCCGCTCCACCAGTTCGTACTGCGCCAGCGACTGCGTGGTCCGCAGCAACGGGTGCAGCGCGTGCCACAGCCGCAACGTGACGTCGGTGTCCTCGGCCGCATAGTCGGTGGCGCGGTCCAGCGGCACATGCGCGAACGGAATGCGGGCGCGGCCAGTGCCGGTCACGCTGTCATAGGATTTCGGCGTGTGGCCCAGATGCAGCGTGGACAATTCGTCCATGCCGTGGCCGTGGGCGCCGGCATCCATGGCGTAGGAGATCAGCATGGTGTCGTCGAACGGGGTAATTTCCCCAGCCCCGGCGCGTGCCAGGATCATCATGTCGAACTTGGCGTTTTGCAGCACCTTCAGCACCGACGGATTGCACAACAGCGGCCGCAGGGCGGCGATGGCGTCCTCGGTCGGAATTTGCGCGCCGACATTCTCATGCAGCAACGGCACGTAGCAGGCGCGACCGGGGGCCGTGGCCAGCGAGAAGCCGACCATGCGCACGCGCATCGCATCCAGCCCCTCCGTCTCGGTATCCACCGCCACCACGCCGACGGCGGTTGCCTCGGCAATCCAGGCGTTCAGGGCTTCGAGCGTGGTGACGCATTCATACGGACCAAAGCTGCTGCCATCCGCGGAAGGGGCGGGCGCCGGGGTGGCCTCACCACCGAACAGCAGATTGCCTTGCAACCCCTGCGGCGCCGGGGCGGCGGGGGGCACGATCTTGGCAGCCGCCTCCTCCAATCCCAAACGCTGCACGGTGCTGCGAAATCCCTGCGCCACCAGAAACGCCACCAGCGTCGGCCGGTGCATATCGGCCACCGCCAGCGCATCCACCGGCAACGGCAGCGGCGCATCTTCGCGCAAAATCACCAGCTGGCGCGAAATACGCGCGGCTTCGGCGTGTTCGATCAAAAGATCGCGACGTTTGGACGGCTTCATGCTGGGGGCAGCGGCCAACACCGCCTCCAGATTGCCGAATTCCTGAATCAGCAACGCTGCCGTTTTCGGGCCAATGCCCGGCACACCCGGCACGTTGTCCACGCTGTCGCCCATCAGCGCCTGCACCTCGATCAGCTTGCCAGGCGGCACGCCGAATTTCTCGAACACCTCGGCATCGCCGATGGTTTTCAGCTTGATGGGGTCCATCATGTCCACACCGGGACGGATGAGCTGCATCAAATCCTTGTCGGACGACACGATGGTGGTCTTGCCGCCCATCTCGCTCATGGCGCGGGCATAGGAGGCGATGAGGTCGTCCGCCTCCCAATCCGCCAGTTCGATGGCCGGCACGCCGAACGCCAGCGTTGCTTCGCGCACCAGGGCGAATTGCGGCACCAGTTCCGGCGGCGCCGGTGGCCGCTGGGCCTTGTATTTATCATACAGCCAGTTGCGGAACGTGATCCGCCCGGCGTCGAAGATTACCGCGAAATGGGTGCCGATATGGTCCTTCAACATGCGCGCCAGCATGTTGGTGAACCCGAACACGGCGTTGACGGGGGTGCCGTCAGGCCGTGTCATCGGCGGCAGCGCGTGAAAGGCGCGAAAGATGAAACCTGATCCGTCAATGAGGATCAGGTGCGGCGTTTTCGCGTCTGTCATGGCTGGTTCAGTGGCCATCGCCGTGACCGGCGCCCTCGTTCAGCACGTAATGGCGCGAACAATACGGGCACGAGACCTCCCGGTCCTCGATGCGCAGGAACACGCGCGGATGGCCCAAACCGCCATCGCCGCCATCACAGGCAACAACGCGTTCATCCACGTGGAATGTTTCGCCGGGAGGGGTGGCACCGACAGGCATGAGAAATCCTTAAGGCTGGGGGCAGACAGAGATGCTTCTGTCTCACGTGGCGCGCATGATAGCCATGGTTACCATGCATTCAACCTCGCCCATCAGCCGTCGCGCCGCCGTGTTGAGCCTTATGGCCCTGGCCGGCTGCGTTGCCCAATCAACGCCGCCAGGACCCACGATCATGCACGCCGCCCAACAGCCGGATTATTTCGTGATGCCAGACGGCGCGCGCCTGCCCTATCGGGTGTGGCGACCGGAAGGGGACGTCCGCGCCGTGGTGCTGGCGCTGCACGGCTTCAACGACAGCCGCGATGCCTGGGAAATCCCGGCGCAGGACCTGACCCGACAAGGCATACTGGTCTACGCGCCCGACCAACGCGGCTTCGGCGAGGCCCCCGGCCGCGGGCTTTGGGCCGGCACCAACGCCCTGGCCCGTGACGCCACCCAAATGGCGGCCCTGCTCCGCGCCCGCCACCCCGGGACGCGGCTGGTACTGATGGGCGAAAGCATGGGCGCCGCGGTGCTGATGTGCGCCGCTACACGCACCGCCCCCAATGCGGACGCGTATGTACTGTCCGCCCCCGCCGTGTGGGGCCGGGCGCGGATGAATATCCTCCTGCAAAGCAGCCTGTGGCTGGCGGCCACGCTGGTGCCGGGCATGACAGTGGGCCGCGGGCCGGTGCGTGTAACGCCGTCCGACAACCAGGAAGCCTTGATTGCCCTGTCCCGCAACCCGCTCACCCTGCGCACCACCCGCTTCGACACGCTGCGCGGCCTGGTAGACCTAATGGACGACGCCCTGGCCGCCGCCCCGCATTTCCACGCACCTGGCCTGTTCCTGTATGGCGCGCATGACGACCTGGTGCCCCAGCGCGCCACCGCCACCATCTGGCGGGCCCTGCCGGCCCAGGCGATCCGGGCGTTCTACCCAAACGGGTATCATTTGCTGCCGCGAGACCTGCACCGCGCCGCCCCGAACGGGGATATTACGGCCTATATCGTGAACGCCACCCGCCCGGTGGCCGCCGAACAGGCCGCCCACGCGTGGCTGGCAGAACAGGAATGAGCGGGGGCGTGACAAGCTGGACGAGTTTAGGCTATCAACCATTTTGTGGACCCGTAGCTCAGCTGGATAGAGCGCTGCCCTCCGAAGGCAGAGGCCGTACGTTCGAATCGTATCGGGTCCGCCATCCCTTGTGCCCCGCATGCCACGTGAGAGGGAACCCAACTTCAGGAACGACCTGATAATCTGTCGGACAATCACGTCACGACAGCGAAAGCTCCTGAGCGTGTTCACTTTCGCGTCGTAACACACAGTTTCTTGAGCGGGATTGGGTGGCACAGCGTCGCTAAACGACAGTCACCAAGTGCAACCATGTGTTCAGGGGCGGCTTAATGGTATGATATCCGGCCAAGGTCGAACGCCCATAGAACTTGGCTTTGCGCACCAACCCGGCCCTCCTCACCGCGCCATCATGCAATAGCGCGAAATGCTCTTTTATGGTAGCAGATGGTTAAGGCTCGATGGTTAAAAGACAGTTTTCTAGGAACTCCACCATAAGATAACGAAGATACGTTGAAAAGACTAAACTATAAAATAGTTTGTGTTTTCAGGACATCAAAAATTTTAACACACTGGAAATTTAAATGACGTTTGTGTCTTATTCTCAAAATAACGAAGATGTTGTACTGTATAGGGCGTTAAAAAATGTCAAAAACGGTTTTTATATTGACGTTGGCGCTGCAGACCCACAGAATCTTTCAGTTACCAATGCTTTCTATGAAATGGGCTGGAGCGGAATAAACGTCGAGCCAACCGCCAGATATTACGCAAGACTCAAAGCACAGCGTCCTCGCGACACCAACTTGAATGCGCTGGTTGGAAACACAGCAGGCATCGTTACATTTTACGAACTTTCCAGCGCAGGTCTGTCAACGACAGATTCAACCATTGCACAACGGCACCTTGAAGCTGGGATCTCGCACAAAACAAGATCTATGACGATGCTCTCGCTCACCAGCATTTGCCAGGCGCGGGGTGAACTACCGATTCATTTCCTCAAAATCGACGTTGAAGGCGCCGAACGAGACGTTCTGTTGAGCATGAATTTCATTGCATTTCGACCATGGGTTGTCGTCATAGAGGCCACTGAGCCAATGGCTCAGGTTCAAACAAGAGACCAATGGGAAGATCTTATTTTAAATCACGGATATACGTTTGCTTACTATGATGGCCTAAATTGCTTTTACGTAGCGAACGAACACTCAGCATTAATCGAACAACTGGCGGTTCCACCAAATGTTTTTGATGATTTTGTAAAGTTTGAAAATCTAAAAATGCACGATCAGGCTGAAGAATGGCGTCAAACCCTTTTAAAGCTTGGTCACGACGCTGAAGGTTGGCGCCTTGGACTTTTGGCAGCCAAGACGCGTGAAAGCGAGCTTGAGGCGGATCTTGCACGCGTAAAATCTGAGCTGCGAAATAAAAATGACCGGCTCGTCGGTGGCCAAACCCGGCTGGTGGAAGCCGAACAACAAATTCGTGATCTGAAAGTTTCGCTTAACGCAATCGAAGCGTCTACCTCCTGGCGGGTCACCGCCCCTTTACGTGGAATAGCCAGCCGCCACCCCGGTTTTATTGCTGCGCCACTGAACTTTGCCGCCAAATTCCCGGCCACACGACATACGACAATCTGGTTGCTCCGCAACGCCTGGAGAGCCGTAACGCTCAGGCCGCTGGTAGCGCGCCAACATTTAACTGTTAGCGCGCCTTATACCGACTTGCGCAAGACCTGACTCGTTTAGCTTCCCGACGCGGGGCGG
>JBBART010000013.1:0-134624 GCA_040399685.1 Acetobacteraceae bacterium | reverse complement strand
AACTGGAAACTTTTGGACGCTGTTACCTGGAAACTTTTCGACGCTGTTTGACAACCAAAGACGATTCGGTGTGGCTCAGCTCTGCGCGGGTCTGACATAGCCTATAGGATCACATGCTCGCACTGCCGACCGTCACCAAAGCTGGACGCCTATTAGCATAGGAACTTTTCATACAATACGATACAAATTCAGCTAACTGTCATTGCATTTTGATCCAGGCAAATAAAATCTTACGTTTGACGCATCGTCGGAGCGATAACCACCCGCGACACCAATAGGCGCTTTACAGACACGGCTGTCACTGCCGAGTGCTAGCCCAGCGGACAGGCATTGGGTCCAGAAGTCGCGTAAGCGGAGCGACGGCAGCAAGGGTTGACCGGCTCTACGTTCGCTGACGTTTTGCTACGCTGCTTTTTCTACGATCCTGTCGCCTGGCGTCGGCATCCAGTTCCAGGGGAGCAGTGTTGGGAGTTCGTGCGCCTTGGTACGCCCCGAGACGATGCGTTCGAGCACATCGGTAAGCCACGCCATCGGATTGACGCCATTGAGCTTGGCGGTCTGGATCAATGTCATCGCAATCGCCCAATGACGCGCGCCGCCATCCGAGCCCGCGAACAACGCATTTTTGCGCGTCAGGGTATGCGGCCTGATGGCCCGTTCGACCACGTTGGTGTCCATCTCGACGCGACCATCCTCAAGGAACACCACCAAGCCCGGCCAATGCCGAAGGGCGTAGCGGATGGCACCCGCCAAGTCAGAGATGGCCAACACTCGCCCGATATGATCCTGCAACCACGTCAGTAGGGCCTCCACGATCGGTCGACTTCGGACCTGTCGCACCTGCTTGCGGTGTTCGGCGGAGTTTCCGCGGATCTCAGCCTCGATGGCATACAGGGCACGGATCCGCGTCAGCACCTCAAGGGCCAAGGGGGATTTTGTGGACGTGTAAAACTCGTAAAATCCCCTGCGCATGTGCGCCCAACAGAAGGCCAGGCGTACAGTGCTGTCCTTGCGATCTCCGGCCAGGCGTTTGAACCCGTCATAGCCATCGACCTGCAACACGCCACGGAATGCTGACAAATGTCCGGCGGGGCGTTCGTTCTTGCGGTCTGCCGTATAGACGTAGGCTGCGGCCGGATGACCTGGCCCACACCAAGGCCGGTCATCGACGGCATAGCACCACAGGCGCCCGACCTTCGTTCGCCCTCGACCGGGATCAAGCACCGGTAGCGTTGTGTCGTCGGCGAAGATCTTGCTGGACCCGAGCACGGTGCCGACCACCAAATCATAGAGCGGCGTCAGCCACCAACAGGCGCGCCCGACCCAATTGCCAAGCGTTGAACGATCCAGGGTGATGCCCTGACGTGCCAGCATCTGCGCCTGCCGATACAGCGGCAGGGAGTCACAGAACTTGCTGACCACCACATGCACGATCAGTGCCTCGGTTGCCATGCCACCATCGATCGGTCGCTCTGGGGCGGGTGCGACGACAACGGTGCCCTCGCAAGTGTGGCAGGCATAACGCGGGCGACGCGTGACCCGGACCCGCAGTTGCGACGGGACGATATCGAGTTGTTCGGTGCGCAACTCGCCGATGGCATGCAGCGTGCCCCCGCAGCAGGGGCAGGCATCATGGGCGACGTCGATGACAACCTCATCGCGCGGCAGATGCAATGGAAGGGCCCCATGGTTGCGGCGGGGCCGCGCCACCCGACGCTTCTGCCGTTGCGCGTCAGACTGGACCGCAGCGTCCTGGGCGGCTTCCCCCTCGCCAATCGTCTGCTCGAGATCTTCCAGCCCAAGTTGAAGCTGGTCGGGACTCAATTGCTCGGACCTACGACCAAACCGATTGCGCAAAAGCCGCTGGATCAGCAGACGCAGCTTGTCGTTCTCCGCCTCGCGCTGCTGAACCTCGCTTTGCAACGCCACCTGCTCCTGGGTGGCAGCGGCGACCAGATCTCGCAGCATTTGCTGGAGGATTCCAGAGTCGTCCGGCAGGGTGGCGAGGTCGATCTGCATGCCAAAATCATAGTTGTCTAGCCGCATTAAATCCAGTTTTTTAGCAGATTTGCGCCAATTTTAACCCGCCAACTCGGGCCTGCGACGGGGCTGCGGGGCACGCCATTCGCATCCGTCCAGCAGCGCCACCAGCTGGGACGGTGACAGGGCAATTCGCCCCGTCGTCGTCACCGACGGCCAGACGAACTGGCCCTGCTCGAGCCGTTTCGTCAGCATGCACAGTCCGACACCGTCGTGCCAAATCAGCTTGATCAGCCCAGCCCGACGTCCGCGAAAAGCAAAGATCGCCCCGCCGAACGGATCCTCCGTCAAGGTCTGTTGCACGATCATGGCAAGCCCGACCATGCCCTTTCTCATGTCCGTGACACCGCAGGCCAGATAGACACGGGCGCTGGACGACAGGGCGATCATGGGGCCCGCAAGACGTCGAGCACACGCCGCAAGGCCTGGGTGTTGACCTGATCATCGACACGCAGCGAGATCCCGTCGGGCAAAATAATCTCGATCATTCCCTCCGACCGTGGCGGCCGCGTGCAAGGAGGAGACGGAAGTGGCGCTTGCGGCTGCAGCAGGTCGGGCGCCATCTCAACCTGCGCAAAGCTGGGCGTCGATCGTGTCAGCAAATCTCCCGGCCTACGCAAGAACTGCTGACGCCAAGTATAGAGCAGACCGCTGCTGATCCGATATTTCTGCGCCACCTGGGTCGGCGTCAGTTCGGGACCCAAACTCTCGGCCACGATGTCGCGCTTTTGCTCGGGTGTCCAAGACCGACGCGGTTCGCTGCGGACAAGGACTTCAACCGAAGACCGACGCACACTCTTGCGACCTATCGTACGAGTATTTTCAGTGTCGGTGACCGGCATTGGCGGGTGCGACATATCGTCCATACACGGCTTCAATCACGCCGCCCGTCCGTCTCGCAAGATGCTACCGTCACTCCGCTTACGAAGTCGCGACAGATGACGCCGTTTAACGGTTCCAAAGGCCCGGTTATGAACTGCCAAATCGCCGTAGCAGCTTTCGCCTGGCGCTCCGAGCCGATACGCTGCGCCGACAGCACCATGGTGAAGTATGGCTGAGTCAAAGAAGCATCATTTCGTCCCGCAGTCGATCCTCCGCAGGTTCAAGGGGGACAACGCCACCGGCAGCCTGTACGTGTACGACAAGCAGTGCGATGCCGTGCGATCATCGTCTGTGCTGAGTGCCGGCATGGAGAACGGGTTCAACACGGTCAACATCGACGGCAAGCGAATCAACTTTGAGGCGGACTTTAATGACGCCGACGACGCCATGGCTGTCGTTTTGGAGCGGCTGGTGGCAGCGCGGACTATCGCAGCCCTGGATGCCTCCGACCGGCTTATCGTGGCGGACGCGGCAGCGGTGCAGTTGCTGCGCACCAAGATGTTGCGCACCACCATACGGTCGGTAACTGGCGCCGTTCTCGCTGAGTTCGGGCGCATCGGCCTCATTCAGGGGGAGCCGCCGGTGATGGACGAGCAAGCTGCCCGTGCGATGGCGCGGAACGCGCTGCATGAGCGCGAGCACCAGCGGGACATCTTAGTTACAAGGGACCTTCTCCTCATCAAGCCCGAGCTTGGCACGTCGTTCTGGATCTCAGACAATCCCATCGTCCGCTATAACCCAAATCCCTACGGCGACACTACACTGTCGTCACCAGGTATCGAGGTGTATTGGCCGATCGCGGCCGACCTCATCTTGGCATATATGTGCCCAACGTTCGGCCGCCGGATAGAGGATGGCTTCGCACTGGGCGACGCCCTCGATGAGCCGTTTCGGACTCAGTGCGCCGACTTGCACGATTCTTTAACGAACGGGACGCCGACCACGCTTGGCCGCTGCGGCACGACGGCTTTCCTCAACGAGCTGCAGGTCCGGTCGTCCAGCCGCTTCATCTATTCGCGCGACGACGATTTTTCCCTCGCACAGAAGATCCTGGCAACGGATCCGACACTGCGTTCCGTCGAAAACATGGTAACGGTGGGCCGCATCGGTGAGGATCCCTCGCCGCGCACGAACATGCCTCGAGGCCTGCAGCTCGTCGTATACGGTCGCGACGATCACCACATGGTTCCCCTCATCTCCTTCAACGACGCCGAGGGTGGCTTCGACGTGACATTCCAGCATGCAGTTTATCTCGATATGCTGATGGCTGACCAGCCGTGGCGGGAGGTGCGAATCTTCGAGGACGGCGCGGAACGGCGTTGCATGCAAGAGATCAAGGTCGCCGCGGAGCGCGGTACCGAACGGCAGCGCATCTCCGTGCGGAATTTGATAGTGCTGACGGAGATCGGCAATTAGAAGTTACAGCGCCTGCCTATTTATTTGCCTCAGATGCTGTCGGGAAAATCAAAGAAGGCTCTTGCGGCGTCCACTGCACCTGGCCGTCCCCTCGCCTCTCGATTAACAGATCCAGATTGAATATGGTGCCTTCAAAGAAGCAAAATCTGAAGCACACCTACATTCGGGCGCCGCCTTCAGATCTATCCACGGCCGGTTAATCGGGTGCCGTCGGCCAGGCGGTCAGTCTGTCCTAGCAAAGGCTTCTGCACGATTTTGGGAGGCTGCGTCAGATTGACGCTGTGTCGAGCTACGTTGATGGCGTGCCCGGGTGGGCTGTGTGGCCACCCGATCATCAGCATTGCAGCGGCCTCTATGACCTGAGAAACATCGGAAAGCCTCACTGGTGGATCGGCAATGTCTATTGCAGCGGTCACTTTGGCCCGCGCAACTTCCATCTGCACAAACTCATCTTTGAAGTCTGCCTTGGCGTTCGCTACAGCGTCGGCCGTGGGGCGCATCCAGTGTCGCCTTGCAGCGGCAGCAATCCAATCGGGTGGAGCAGGCAAAGCAGCTTCTATCGCAGCCTCAGCAGCAGCCTCACGCGCCGCTTCTTCCACAGCCAACGCGATTGCAGCATCAGGCTTATGGCCTTGGAGAAAAAGTAGTCCAGCGTGGCGTTTGACTCGCTGACGCAATTCCGTGGGCACTTCCGCCCACACCGCTGGGGAGACTCTTCTAGGGCACGCTTGCGGATCCACCGATGGAGAAGCGCTTACTCCCCGCCCCAAGTTTGGCTTCTCCGCATCAGCCTTTCGGGCGCGGGAGCGATGAACGGCTTCGCGGCGCTGTTCGGCAGCGACGGCGATGCTTACGGCGATGTCGAATTCCTGTAGCTCTTCAACATCGAGCTGTGTCGTCGGGGGATCATACCAAAGGTCTGGGCGATCCCCTCGCGCGAGCATCGACCATCGATAGCCATATTTCTCGGCCAGCACGTCCAGTCGGCGTCCCTCCGCCGTCGGCAGGCTCGACCGGGCAGGTCGAGCGAAACACGACCTGAGACTTGCGACGACCCTATAATGAGAAAGAAAGGCGCGCGTGCACCCGATCTGGTCGCGCGGAATCTTATCGGACGTCTCATCACCACCAGATTTTGGAGAGGCTGCGCGCTGGCGACGATACCAGGCGGTGCGGCTGATGCCTGCCGCGATCCATGGCTTGCCCACCGCGAGCACCAAGCCTGTCGCGTCCCTCGCGGCGTCTCTCACGGCCGCTACTGGGGCGTTAGCCTGTCGTCGATACCAAGTCGCTCTGCTGACACCCTCAGCATGCCATTGTGGCGCTCTAGCTGAGGACGTCGCATTGCTGGAGGATGATACGCCTTGTTCTGAAATACCCTCATCACGACGCCTCCGGGTCGACCGCAGACGTTCTGACACCAGCTTGGAAAGGGATAGATCAACTGCTTCCCGTTCTGTGACGTTGAATGCGCTTCGCACGGCCGGGATGTTCGGTTCGATCTTCAACGCCAGATCCATCGCATCCTCCACGCAGATCGGCGATGTTGCGCCGACTTGGTCAAGCCAGTCCGACAGAGTCGCGGCAGAAGTGCCCGGTTGTATTGCTGCCATCAGTGCAGCTGCCGTGGCCACCTGTGCACCCGTGATTTGGCCAGACCGATGCCTTACGATTTTGGTCAGGTCCTCAAGGACCAGAGGTCTCGAAGCTTCTGCACGGCTGGAAATGTCCTCAGCCGCGCGCACGGATATGCGCTTAGAGCGACCGCGGAACTGCATTGGTCTTGACATTTGTCTCACCTCCAATCGCAAGGGCGAATGGGTTTTGGTAACGCATCCGCTGGCAAGTTAGCGGTGCAACGATCAACGAAATTTTGACCAACCGGGCGACCCACGTCGCCGCAGGCTCAAAACGGTCCATTTGCGCCAACCGCACCACGACCGATCATCACAACTTTATCTAATCACCGGCGCCGGCGCGCGCTCAGCTTTGATCGTATAGGAAATCAATTCATCGCGGCATGACTGGAGGGCGGAATGTCGATGTGTCCCCTTGCTATATCGTAACGTTTAGGGTTGTTCCAGTTGACTGACCCTTGGAAGTGTTCCACAAAGTGGAAGGACCCGTTGCATGTCACTCGGAACGTATTGATTTTGCTGAGGGACGATTCGGCTGCTCCGAATCCAGGTCCCCCAGCCATCGATGGGAATTGGCGTGCGTTGTCGGAGACTTAGCGTTTTCAGTGCCTAACCGGTCGCCCCGTGATACAGAAGGGTGATACAGATGGGTCTGGAAATGCCGTCTCCGACAAAGCACCCAAGAACCGGCGTGTACCGCGTCCGGGTCGCCATACCGATCAAACTCCGACCGACGACCGAGCGCCTCTTTGCGCGTCGGGTTGAGTTGGTGACCAGCTTGAAGACCTCCGACTCATCCGAGGCGAAGCGCCACGGCTCTGATGCATTGGCGGAGATCGAGGCGAAGCTGGCGACGGCACGGGCCTCTGACGCTGGCGTGCTGATGAACTTCAGTGACAGGCGTGTCAGGGCGTTGGCGGGTCAGTGGCTCAGCACCATGGCCGCATCTGACGTGCCTCTGATCTTTCATACAACCGCGACCAGAGTTTCGATGTGGGTTACGCCCTTCGGCGCGGGTGTGGCAACGTGCCGTTCGGCTGCTGTCAATCGTGACGCATGGGCCACAGGCGTTTGATAGCCGATCGATGAATGCGGCCGCTTGGTATTGTAGTCCTGGGCCCAGGCGGCCAGCTTTTGGCGCGCATGATCCAACCCGAAGAACAGCGTTTCGTTGAGCAGTCCGGCGCGCATCCGGCCATTGAAACTTTCCACAAATCCGTTCTGCGTCGGCTTGCCCGGCGCGATGTAATGCCGGGCGACGCCGTGCTCTGCCGCCCACGCCAGGATCGCTGTGGACGTGAACTCGGTGCCGTTGTCGCTGACGATCATGCCAGGCTTGCCGCGCAAGGTGATGAGCCTGCTGAGTTCACGTGCCACCCGTCGCCCAGAGATCGAGGTGTCTGGGATCGCTGCCAGGCACTCCCGGCTGACGTCGTCGACCACGTTGAAGACGCGAAACCGTCGGCCACAGGCAAACTGGTCATGCACAAAATCCAACGACCAGCGCGCGTTGATCCTTGCTTCAACCAGGATCGGCGCCCGCGTGCCCACAGCCCGGCGGAGGGCGCTCCGCTTGCGCACTGTCAGCCCTTCTTCGCGATACAGCCGATAGATCCGGTTCTTGCCAGCGCGCTCACCCTCCCGACGCAACAGCACGAACAGCCGCCGATAGCCGAAGCGGCGCCGCGTCTCGGCCAGGCTGCGCAGGCGCGCGCGCAACGCGGTGTCCGGTGCACGACGCGAGCGGTAGGCGGCGTGACCACCACATCGTCTCGGTTGCCGTCATCATCGCCGTGGGCGTCAACAGCGATGGCAGACGCGAGGTGCTTGACATGACCGTTGGCCACAGCGAGGCCGAGCCATTCTGGGTCGAGTTCCTGCGCTCGCTGGCCAGGCGCGGTCTGCGTGGCGTCAAGCTGGTGGTGTCGGACGCGCATGACGGGCTGAAGGCCGCCATCACCAAGATACTCAGCGCCACCTGGCAGCGATGCCGCGTGCACTTCATGCGAAATGCCATCGCGCATGCGGGCAAGACCCAACGGCGCATCGTCTCGGCCTGGGTGGGCACCGCGTTTGCGATGGACGACGCGGCCGGAGCACGCAAGCAATGGCGACACGTGGCTGACGAATTGCGCCCACGTGTGTCGAAATTGGCGGCCTTGATGGATGATGCTGAAGCAGATGTGCTGGCATACATGGGCTTCCCCGCGCAACACCGGGCCAAAATCCATTCGACTAACCCGATCGAGCGCCTGAACCACGAGATCAAAAGGCGCAGCGACGTTGTCGGCATCTTCCCCAACGAAGCGGCCGTCATCCGCCTGATCGGCGCCTTGCTACTCGAACAGAACGACGAATGGGCAGTCCAGCGTGCCCGCTACATGACACTGGATCATCGCACCGTTGAGCGATGATCCAGCCGTTAGCCTGTCAGCATTGGCAGCCTGATCGAGAAGCTCAACCCTGCAACGATGCAACTGCTCCCACATCACGTGCTGGGACACGATCATGGAACTGAGAGCACGGCAAAGGCGTTCAGCACTGGAACCGATACGAAACGGGTCGTCAGACAAGGCTTAATTCTTGGCATGGCGGCACCTGACAGCAAAGGGCGTTGCACTCGATTTTTCAGGCCGCCCTTTTCGTAAAAATACGAACTCCACGAGAGATGCTCCATGCCCAAAACCACGAGCAAGACCGATACGAATGCCAATACCGCCCCCGCCGCCGGCAAGATGCAGAAACCTCTCCTGAAGCGTCGATTAAAAGTCTCCCACATCAACGTGGTTGACCAGGCAAGGCTGAAGAAGGCCCTCGGCGGCACCATCGTTGGAAATACGATGGAGTGGTACGATGTCGGCGTGTTCGGCTATCTCATAACGACGATAGGCCCAGTGTTCCTGCCCCAAGCCGACAAAACTGTGCAGACGCTGTTCCTGCTCGGCACGTTTGCCGCCACCTTTATCGCCCGTCCGCTCGGAGGTGTGTTCTTCGGCTGGCTTGGAGACAAGATCGGCCGCCAGAAGGTGCTGTCGATGACACTGATTTTGATGGCCGTATCCACGTTCGCGGCAGGTATATTGCCCAGCTACGAGATGGTCGGCATGCTCGCCGCCGCGCTCCTCGTGTTTACCAAGATTGTCCAGGGCTTCTCCACTGGCGGCGAATACGCCGGGGCAACCACATTCGTCAGCGAGTACTCGCCAGACAAGCACCGCGGTTTCTTCGCAAGCCTGCTCGACATGGGCAGTTACCTCGGCTTTGCGATCGGCGCCACACTCGTCTCGATCCTGCAGGTCAGCTTGGAACAGTCAGTGATGGAGGAATGGGGTTGGCGCATCCCGTTCCTGATCGGCGGACCGCTGGGTATGATCGCCATCTGGTTCCGAATGAAGATCAAGGAATCTCCAACCTTCCAGGCGACAATGGATGCCAAGGAACTTGCCGCCACAGATGCGTCATCGGACAACGAACCGGCAGCATCCAACGGCCCGGTCAACACCTTCAAGGAGCACTGGCGCGGGATCATTGTCGCCATGATCCTGGTCGCGGCCGCGAACAGCCTGGGCTACGCCCTCACCTCTTACATGCCGACATATCTGACCGCGACCATGGGCTACAATGAGTTGCACGGAACGCTGCTGACCATCCCGATCCTGGTCATCATGTCGTTGTGTATCCCGTTGACAGGACGCCTCTCAGACAAGATCGGTCGCCGCCCGGTGCTCTGGATGGGTGCAGCCACCGCCATCGTGCTATCGATCCCTGCATTCATGCTGATCGGCATCGGAGAGATCTGGACAACCCTGCTCGGCCTGGCCCTGATCGCCCTGCCTGTTACGTTCTACGTCGCGAACCTCGCCTCAGCCCTGCCGGCGCTGTTCCCGACCGAAAGTCGCTACGGCGCGATGGGAATCGCGTATAATTTCGCTGTCGCCATCTTCGGCGGCACCACGCCTTTCATTATCGCGGCACTGATCGCAACGACAGGCAACGATATGATGCCGGCCTACTACCTGATGGCCACGTCCGTCATCGGCGGGGTCGCAATCTTCTTCCTGAAGGAGACGGCCGGACGCCCGCTGCTCGGCTCGATGCCAAGCGTGAATTCGGTCTCCGAGGCGCACGAACTGGTCGCCACCCAGGACGACAACCCCAACCTCGACACGGACGAAATGCCGTTTGACCATACCTATGAGCCGCCGGCCTCGTCGGTGCCCCCGTCGCCGATCACGACGGACCCAGTCGTCGAGCCGGAGCCAATGAAGGTCTAGCCTGGGTAAGACATTTCGCATCCAACCTCGCCTGAGACGAAAAAGTTGGTTCACCCGTTCACCGGCGTCGTCGCACTCTGCGGCTAGGCCGTGCGGAGTTGGGAAATCACGGCAACAACACCTTCCGCCAGGGTCGTGGTGGTTCTATCCACCAGGATCACATCGTTTGACACAGCCGCCGCAAGCTCGCTTGTCTCTTTTGCCACAATGGCAGCGCTCGCCATGCGTTGGGCCATCGTGTTCACCCCGATGGCAGCCGATTGCGCACTTCGAGACATTCCCATCGTGGCGGCCTGCTGCTCGGACACAACGGCAACGACCGCGTTCGTGACGTCGTTGATGTCACCGATCATGCTGGCAATCAGTGCGATTGCATCCACTGCGTTGGCGGTGCCGGATTGAAGTGCTGCGATCTGGCTCTGGATCTGGCCTGTCGCACGCGCCGTCTGGGCTGCCAGGTCCTTCACCTCGCCAGCCACCACGGCAAAGCCTTTGCCGGCATCGCCTGCCCGTGCCGCCTCGATGGTGGCGTTCAGGGCGAGGAGGTTGGTCTGGGCGGCAATGTCGTTGATCAGTTTCACCACATCGCCAATGCCCGCGGCCTCGCCGGACAATGTGGTGATCGCGTCTCTTGTGGCGCACACCTGGACGTTGGTTCGGCGGCCCGTTTCGGCCGCAGCGCCGATCTGGCGGTCAATCTCGTGGATCGAGCGGGTCAATTCCTCGACCGCCACCGCCACCGCCTGCATTTCCACCAGCGTGGCGGCCCCTTGTTCAGATGCCTTTTGGCTCTCGTTGCCCGTGGAGGCAGCGTTGTCGCTCAGGCTGGATGAACGCCCTTCCAGGTTTTGCGTGGCTGCGGACAGCGCTTCCACAGCCCCCTGAAGATCTTGCTCCAATTGGCGCGCCACGTCGCTGAGGGTGGATTTCCGGCTGTCATCCATCTTGCGCTGCAAAATCTCGCCTGCGGCCTGGGCCTTGGTCGCATCCGTCAAGGCCGCGTTGGCCGTGACCACGTGGCCGGCTGCCACCACGAACAGGCTTTCGATCCGCGTCGCAATCCATACCAACGCACCGGTTTCAGCAATCAAAATCGTGGCATGCAGAACGACGCGCGCGAGATCAGCGCCGCCAGGAAAGACCAATGCCGGCATCAGGAAGTTCAGCGCCAGATGATGTGTCGCCGTGGCGGTGGCTCCGGCCAGGATCACGTCCCGGTCACAATAGGCGGTCAGCACGGCAAGCATGGCGAAGTAATACATGTGGACATTAGACTGCCAGACACTGCCCCGGCAGCCGGCCAGCACCAGGGAAACCATGGCAATCATAGCGACGGCATTTGTCAGCCGTGTTGATTTCTCGCCAGCGGCGCGCATCACGCCGATGCTGGCGACGGCGGCCACGGCGGCGGCCACGAGACCAAGCCACACCCAGTCATTACCGCAGGCCCAGGCGGCCAGGCAAACCCCAGACACATGGATCCAGATCACGGGCCGCAACATTTGGTCGAAATTACGGCGCATGCCGTTCAAATCATTCACGATCCAAGATCTCCGCTTGAGGCATTGACGTACGAACATCCCAATGCTGTTGCAGGATTGAGCAGAAGCCACGCCCCCGCGTGCCGCAGGCGCCGCCGTGACGCATCCGTTTGCGCCACAACAACGATGAAGGATGCGGCACCAAAGCGGATCACGGGGCCTGCGGACGAGGCGGCGCCGGCCACTTGCAGGGCGTTCCACCAAGGGGGGAACACCGCAGCCACCGGCCCCTCGTCGTTGGGTTGAAACAACGCCATCACGCTCGCCAACAGGGCGACGATGCCAAGGGCCAGGGGCGGTGCGATGATGCTGCACCGAGGATGTTTTGAACTGTTCGTCATGCTCAAAGAATGACGCCAACATGTTACCGGAAGCCTAACGCACAGCCCTCAGTATCGACGAAGCGAGTCCTCGATCTGTCCGAACACCACCGCCAAAGCCGCAATCTGGGCCCGCACGGCCGCTGGTGCGACCGTGGCCGCCAGGCCAACGGTGCCGCTGGCGGTGTCCTGCAGCAAAATGCGGCGTGACGCGGCACGTGCGTCCACCACCGTGACCGCGACGCGCGCCTTGGCGGTCATATCCGCCAGATTGGTCCAAAGTGCCGTCACCGCGCCGTCAAGCACCAGATCGGCGGACACGCGGGTGCCAGGGGCCACCACCGCCGCATAGAGGCCGGAATCGGCCAGCCAGCGACGCAGCGCCTCTTCCACACCCTCAGCCGGCGGCACGGCCCATTGCTCGTAGAACGATGTGCGAATGCTGCCATCCGGCTGCACCGCCTGCAGTCCCCGCGCTTCCAGTCCGGCGCCGGCGCGGAGGCTGCGCACCTCCAGCACCAGCCCGCCCCGGCGCGGCGGCAGGGCCTCGGGCCTGGTGAGCGTGATGGGCCAGGCCCGCTGCTCGGCATAGGGCCGTTCCGACAGGCCACAGGCAGAGGCCAGGAACGGCAGGCCGAGCAACAGCGAGCGGCGGTGCAGGCGGGTCATCGGCCAGGCTCCCTTGGCGGCGGTGCGCCCAGCAGCAACGATGACGGGTTGCGGCGCAACGTCTCGCTGGTTTCGCGTAGATTGGCAGCCGCCGCCTTGGCATCGCGCAGCATGGGCACAAGTTCGTGCTGCAAATCGCCAACGCCGTCATCCGCACGCCTGACCGCGGCCTGCATGGACACGATCAAAGGTTGCAGGCGGGCGGACGCGTCCGAAAGGCGATCGGCCGCCTTGGTGAACGCTGCCACCATGTCCCGGGTTGGCTTGCCCTCGACCATACCGCGCAGGGCGGTGGAGGTGGCTTTCAGATCAGCCATGACGGCCGGCAGGTTCGCCGTGTCCACCGTGCTGCGCAGTTCATGCAGCAGCTGCTGCGCCTCGTGGGCGGTGGCATGAATGTCGCCCGTGGTGAGTTGGGTATGAACATCATCCAGAACCATCTGAAGCGAACCGCTCAGGGCTGTCAGATCAACAGTCTGCAACTTGGTCATCAATTCCTGCGCCGCGTCCTGCACCCGCGCGATGGTGCTGGGCATGGACGGGATCACTTCATCGCGCGGCGTCCATGGCACATCGGTCACCGGGTATCTGTCAGGGTCCACGATATCCAACTCGATGTAGGACAGTCCCGTAATTCCCTGGCTGGCCACGCGCGCACGCAGGCCGGTGGCGACCAACACGTCGCGTTTTGAAACACTTCCCATCTTTTTCGGGTCCAGCGTCAGGCGCACCACCACCAGTTGATATTGGCTTCTTTGGACATCCGCCGGCAGGTTCAGCGGATAGGACGCGGTTGCCAGCGCGATTTCGGTCACCTGGCCGAGCGTGACGCCGCGAAACTTCACCGGCGCCCCCACATCAAGCCCCTGGACCGATTCCTTGAAATAACTCTCGAACTTCCAGCCGTTGCTGGTTTGGGAACCGCTGAGAAACAACACGATCCCAACAATTGCCGCGAGCCCGAGCGACAGCAGCAGCCCCACCCGCAGATATACCAGCCTGCCCGTCATCATGCCGCGTCCCTTGTCGTTGCTGGCAGCATTTCGCGGCGGAAGAAGGCCCGCACCGTGGGGTTGTCGCTCTCATCGCGCAGCTTGCGTGGGTCGCCCACCGCAATGGCCCCGCAGACCGCCTTGTCGAGCATGATGCAGCGATCGGCGATGGCCAAAATTGACGACAATTCATGCGTCACCACCACGAAGGTGATGCCGAGTTGCTTGCGCAGATCGAGGATCAGGTTGTCGAGGCCGGCCGAGGTAATGGGGTCCAGCCCGGCCGATGGCTCATCAAGGAACAGCATCGGCGGATCCAGCGCCATGGCGCGGGCGATGGCGGCGCGCTTGGCCATGCCGCCTGAAATCTCGGCTGGCATCAGGTCGGTGGAATCAGCCAGCCCGACGAGGCCGAGCTTGACGCGCGCCACCTGCTCACGGGCGGATTTCGGAAGGTTCGACTGCATCTCCAGAGGCAGCATGACGTTTTCCAGCAACGTCATCGAGCCGAACAGGGCGCCAGATTGAAACATCACGCCGATGCGGGCCAGAACCGATCGGTCACCAGCATACATATTCTGACCCAGCACCTCCACCCGCCCCTCGCTCGGCGGCAACAGGCCCACGATCTGGCGCAGCAGGGTGGATTTTCCGCAGCCGGAGCCACCGAGGATGACAAACACCTCACCCGGTGCGACCTCCAGGTTCACATGCCTGTAGATCGCATGGGTGCCAAAGCTTTGCGAAAGATCGGTGACCTTGACGGCGGGCGCCATGCTCTAAATCCCCAACCGATAGAACAGCACAGCCAATATCCCGTCCAATATGATAGACGCGACGATGCCGCCCACCACCGCCTTGGTAGCTGACAGGCCGACCGCACGGGGGCCAACGCCGGTGCCCAGCCCTGCTCTGCAGCCAATGGCAGCAACCGCGGCGCCGAACAGGCTGGCCTTGAACAGACCGCCGAAGAAATCAGTCATCACCAGTGCCGCCGACACCTGATTGATCACAACAACCATCGGCACCCCGCTGGCCGTCAGAACCAGGCTCATGCCGAACAGCCCGGCCAGTTCCATGAACACCGCCAGGATCGGCGTCACCAGAACGGCGGCGATCAGGCGCGGCAGCACCAGCATCGTCATGCTGTCGATACCCATGGTGGCCATCGCATCCAGTTCCTGATTGACCTTCATGGTGCCGATTTCAGCGGCAAACGCCGAGCCGCTGCGGCCTGACAGCACCACCGCCGTCAGCAACGGGCCCAGTTCACGCACGAGGCCCAGGGCCACCAGATTGGCAACATAGATATCGGCCCCGAAGCGCTTCATCGGCACCAGCGACTGAAAGGCCAGGATGAGCCCGATCAGCACGCCCAGCAACAGCACGAGGGGGATGCCCTGCACGCCCACCTGGTCCATCTGGCGCAGCAGATCGGCAGGTCGCATCATTTTCAGATGGGTCGGCAGGCGCATGAGCGTGACGCACACCTGACCAAGATAGACAAAACCGTCACTGACGGCGGACAGACCTTTGTCCAGTATCTCGCGCAACGTTGCGGCTGGCGCGGACTTGTGGGGCGGTGGCGGTGCGGCCGCAGCCTTTACAAGCGCGAGCACATCGGCCACGCGGGTCTCGGCGTTCTGGAATGCGACATCGCCGCCGTGCAGCTGCGCGGCATACAGCAGCATCGTGGCGCCGGCGGTATCACACCCCGTGAGATCTGCGAGATTGATCGCCAAAGCCCGATCCTTGCCTTGCGTGGCCGTTCGGGCAACGTCTTTCCAAAGCCGGGATGTGGCGGCCAGATCGAGCGTGCCGCTGACATGCATCTCAAGGCCCGCAGGTGTTTCAGACGTGACGATTTGCGTGTCGGTCACAGGCCTCGCCTTGCGTATGCATCCATTAACGCGCGTTGGCCACGGCGCTGTCACGACGATTTATGGTCTCGTCGCCAGGCTGGCCAGTTGCACAACGGTGCCGGGCGCCTGTCGTTCCCATGAAGAAATCATGTTCTGGTCTGACGGGTTGCGGTCGCTCTCAGTGCGGCGCAGGCGCTGATGGCGGCAAGGCCGCGTTCTCCAGCTCCAGCAATGGCTCGATCAGGCCCGCCGCCGTTTCAGCGCCCAGCAGCACAACGGCCCAGAAAATATACATCCACAACAACGCGATCGGGATGCCGGCCAGCGCCCCATAGACCGCGCTGTAAGATGACATGCGGGCGATATACACCGAAAAGCCGAGCTTCAGCACCTCCAGCAGGCAGGCCGCCACCACGGCGCCCACCATACAGGCCCGCCAGGGCACGCGCCGGTTCGGGATCAGGCGGTAGAGCAGCATGAAGGCCAGCCATTCCATTGTCGGCGACACCAGATGGGCCAGCCCGTCAGACCATGCCTGCGCCGTTGTTCCGATGGTGATCGGCTGCAGCCCCAACGCCAGAACAGCCGCATCGATGGACCCTGAAACCGACAGGGCGACACCAAGCAGGATCGGCCCCAGGGTTAGCACGGTCCAATAGGCCAGCACGCGCTGGCCCCAGCTGCGCTGGCGATGGACACGAAAGATGAAGTGCAGATGCTCTTCGACGGTGGCCAGCAGGAGGATCGCCGTCACCACCAGAGCCAGCACGCCGATGGCCGTCGTCTGGGCGGCGTTGCCGGCGACGGAGGTGAACCAGGCCACAGCGCTGTCGCCAACATCGGGGGCGAAATTGCGCAACATCAGCCCGAGCAGCCGCTCACGCGCCCCGCTGAACGGGGCGAAACCGGAGAACACCACCAGCACGATCGCGGTGAGCGGCACCATCGAGACGATGGTGGTGTAGCTGAGCGCACTCGCACCCATGAGGCAGCGATCATCGATGAACCGCTGCAGCACGTGTTCGACGAAAACAACCACGCGACGCAGCCGTTCCGTGGCCGCAACTGAGACAGGCATGCGACGTTCACCTCAATGACCAGCGTGCACGATCAGCGGATCAACGGAGAACGCCGCAACCGGGTTCCAGCCGCCCGTCACATAACGCCTTCAGGCGACGGAGACGCGCACCCCGAAGCCGTTGTCGAGGGCAACCATGTCCACGGCAAGGCCGTTGGTGCTGCCCCATTCGACGAAAGCCAGCCAAACGGCATGGGCTGCGTCTTCCGGCAGGCGGACGTCGCGGCCTTCGACCTTGGTGCCGTCGAATTCGTTGGAAACCGGGAACGGCACCAGCGATTCAAGCCCAGGCTGGCCCTTCTTGGCGCGGGCAAGCTGCCCGATCCGGGTGGCGATGGCGGTTTTCATTTCAGCGAAGTAGGCTTCGGCGCGGGGAATACGATTGGCCAGGCGTTCAGCGTCTTCCCGCGCAACGCGATCGCGCATTGCCTGCAGATAGGCAACCTGCTTTGCCGAGCCAGCAGCCTTCTGCTTGCCAAGGCGATCATCAAGACTATCGGACATTCACGGACCTTCGAAATTTCATCGGCAATATAAAGCCGCCAGCCGTATAGACCCGTTCGCCGCGAAGTGGAACGCCTGCCCCCACGGGGCAGGCATCCGGTCGTTGACAGAGAACCGAGTCCGGCGGAGCGTGACGGCTTGTTGCGCTTGCGAAGGATGACGCGATGAACTCAACGCTACGGCCTGCCACGCTGGATGCGGCCCTGGAAGCGCTGGCAACGCCGTCAGCACTGCCGGTCTGCGTGCTGGCCGGGGGCACCGATCATTTCCCGCTGCGCGCCACGCAGACTCGTGCCGAATATGTGATCGATATTTCGGGCATGCCCGGGCTGCGCGAGATCGGCCGAGTCGGGGCGTCATGGTCCATCCCCTGCCTCGCCACTTGGTCAGATGTGATGGCGGCAGCGCTGCCGGCGCAGTTCGACGGCCTGAAACAGGCAGCACGGCAGGTGGGCGGCGTGCAGATCCAGAACGCGGGCACCCTCATCGGAAATCTGTGCAACGCCAGCCCCGCCGCCGACGGCATACCGTGCCTGCTGGCGCTGGACGCATCGGTGGAACTGGCCAGCCTGCACGGCACTCGGGTGGTGCCGCTGGGCGACTTCATCCTCGGGCCACGCCAGACCTGCCGGCGGCCGGACGAACTGGCCGTTCGCCTGCTGGTGCCGGATGCAGGCGGGGTTGCCACGTTCGAGAAGCTGGGTGCGCGCGCCTATCTGGTGATTTCCATCGCCATGGTCGCGGCCTGGGCCAGGCTGGAGGCGGGCCGAATCGTGGCGGCCCGTGTGGCGGTGGGCGCCTGCGGACCGCGCGCCGTGGTGCTGCCGGAGCTTGCGGGGTCATTGATCGGGCAAGAGCCCGGCTCGGCGATCATTGATCCGGCATTGCTCGCGGCCCTGACGCCGATCGACGATATGCGGGCGCCTGCCGATTACCGGCGCAAGGCGGCGTTGGAACTGGTGCGCCGGGCCGTGGCCGAGCTTGGCCGAACAGAGGCGCTGGCCGCATGAGGAGCAGTTCGATTCGCATCGATTTCACCCTGAACGGCGCGCCGGCCTCGGTGATGGCCGACCCGCAGCAACGTCTTGCCGATGTGCTGCGCGACGATCTGGGGCTGACCGGCACCAAGATCGGCTGCAACGCCGGCGATTGTGGCGCCTGCACCGTGCTGCTGGACGATGCCCAGTTCTGCGCCTGCCTGCTGCCGGTCGCCCGCGTGGAAGGGCGACGCCTGACCACGGTTGAGGGGCTGGCGGTGGATGGCGTGCTGTCCGGCCTGCAACAGGCGTTCCTGCGCCACGGCGCGGCGCAATGCGGCATCTGCACGCCGGGCATGCTGGTGGCCGCCACCGATCTTCTGGCCCGCATCCCGCACCCCACCGAGGCGGACGTGACCACCGCCCTGGCCGGCGTGCTGTGCCGCTGCACCGGCTATCGCAAGATCATCGACGCGGTGATGGACGCAACCCCGCAACCATTCGCCCCTTCGCCCGCGGCCGGCGCTGCGGTCGGCGCACGACTGGCGCGGGTGGACGGCGTGGCCCGCGTGGACGGCACCGAGATCTTCGGCGCCGACGCCCTGCCCGACGAAGCGTTCCTGTCGCTGCGCGTCATCCGCAGCCCCCACGCCCACGCCGAATTCACCCTGGGCGACATGGCCACGCTGCATCCCGTCCGCGTGCTGACGGCAGCCGATATCCCCAACAACCTCTACGGCATCTATCCCACGGGCAAGGACCAGACCGTTCTGGCCCCCGGCTATGTCCGCCATCGCGGCGACCCGGTGATCGCCCTGGTGGGCGATGCGGACACGCTGGCCGCCATCGACATCGCAGCACTGCCGATCACCTGGACCATCCTGCCCACGGTGACATTGGACAACGCGGGGTCCAGCGCCGACCTGCACCCCCACGCCCCGGGCAACGTGCTCTGCCGCGGCCGCGTGGCGTGCGGCGATGTGGCGGACGGCTTTGCCCAGGCCGCTTCCCATGCTGAAATCAGCGTGCGCACCGGCTTCGTCGAGCACGCCTATATCGAACCGGAGGCCGGATTCGCCCGCCGCGTCGGCGACCGCATCGAGATCACCGCCTGCACCCAGACCCCTTACATGGACCGCGACGAACTGGCCCTGATCCTGGGCCTGAAGCCTGAGGACGTTCGGGTCATCCCCACGGCGGTCGGCGGCGGCTTCGGCGGCAAGCTGGATCTGTTCGTGCAACCGTTGCTGTGCGTGGCCGCCTGGCTGACCGGCCATCCCGTCCGGATGGTGGCAACACGCGGCGAGAGCATGCTGGCCAGCACCAAGCGCCACCCCAGCCGCATCCATGCCGAAGCCGCCGCCGACGCCGAGGGCCGCCTGCTGGCCTTCCGCTTCCACGGCGATTTCGACACCGGCGCCTATGCCAGCTGGGGGCCAACCGTCGCCAACCGGGTGCCGGTGCACGCCACCGGGCCATATCGGGTGCCCAACGCGCTCTGCACCACCACGGCGATTCACACCAACGGCCCGCCCGCCGGCGCGTTTCGCGGCTTCGGCGTGCCCCAGGCCGCCATTGCCGGCGAGGCGCTGATGGATGCGCTGGCCGCCCAGCTTGGCCTCGATCCCTGGACCATAAGGCGCATCAACGCCCTGGGCGTCGGCAGCATGACCACCACCGGGCAGATCCTCGGCGAAGGTGCTGCCTTGCCCGAATGCCTGGACGCCATAAGGCCGCGCTTCCATGCCATGCGGGCCGAGGCCGAAGCGTTCAACGCGGCGCAAACCGGACCTCTGCGACGCGGCGCCGGCATTGCCTGCATGTGGTACGGCATCGGCAACACCTCGATGTCCAACCCGTCCGAGATGGTGGCCGGCGTGCGGCCGGATGGGCAGTTCGTGCTGCTGTCCGGCGCCGTCGATATCGGCCAGGGCTCGAACACGGTCATGGCGCAGATCGCGGCCGATGCCATCGGCATTCCCGTCTCAACCTTGGCGCTCGTGACTGGCGACACCGACTTCACCCGCGACGCCGGAAAAACCAGCGCATCGCGGCAAACCTTCGTCAGCGGCAACGCCGCCCGTCTGGCAGGCGAGGCATTGCGCGCGGAGATCCATCGCCACAGCAACGGAGCGGGGCTGAACACCCTCAATCTAAACGATTTCCCATTGGATTCAGACGGCTTCGTCCTGCGCGGGGACGGCCGCTACGACCCGCCGACCACCGTGCTGGACGAGAACGGCCAGGGCATCCCCTACGCCTCCTTCGCCTTCGCCGTGCAATGCGCGCTGGTGGAGGTCGACACCGCCCTCGGCACCGTCCACGCCCTGCGGATCGTGGCCGCCCATGATGTGGGCCGCGCCGTGAACCCCGATCTGGTCGAGGGCCAGATCCATGGCGGCATCGCCCAGGGCCTGGGCCTGGCGCTGATGGAGGACTACATCCCCGGCCGCACCGACAATCTGCACGACTACCTCATCCCCACCATCGGCGACGTGCCGCCCATCGAGACCATCCTGATCGAACGCGCCGACCCGCTCGGCCCCTACGGCGCCAAAGGCGTGGGCGAACCGGCCCTGGTGGCCACGGCGCCTGCCATCCTCGGCGCCATCGAGCACGCCACCGGCGCCCGCATCACCCACATCCCCGCCACCCCTGACCGCGTGCTGGCGGCACTGGCCCGATGACCGATCCCGTCACCTGCGACGCCTGCCCCGTCCTCTGCCGCATCCGCCCCGGCAAAACCGGCGCGTGCGACCGCTACGGCAACATCGACGGCGTGCTGACGCGAATGGACCCGCACGTCATCCTCGCCCGCGCCCCCGCCCTGGTGCCGTTCGAGGGCGACTGGACCGGCAACCCCATCGCCTCGCGCGACCTGTTCGTGACAGCCATCGGCGCCGGCACCACCTATCCGGACTACAAACCCGCCCCGTTCATCGTCGGCAGCGAGATCGACGGCGTGGACATGGTCACCATCGTGTCCGAAGGCGTGTTCAGCTATTGCGGCCTCAAGATCAAGATCGACACCGACCGCCATCTCGGCGCGGAGGCCGCCACCGTCCGCGCCCAGGGCGAGGCGGTGGGCCACGTCACCACCGCCGAATACGGCAGCCAGATGCTCAGCCTCGGCGGCGTGCATCACCTCACCGGCGGCGCCAGGCGCGAGGGCGTGGTGACATGCGACACCCTCCTCCAACTCGCCAACGGCGCGGCGGTGGAGCTGACCATCGACGGCGGCGCCAGCGTGGTGGTGCAGTCCGGCCACGCCCCCATCGTCGACGGCGTGCCAGAGGCCCGCATGCGGGTGGGCTGCGGCTCGGCCACCATCGGCATCTTCGCCATGCAATGGCAGCATCTGGCCGACGAGGTGATCGTGGTGGACGACCACATCACCGGCGTGCTGAGCGAACACCAGGCCGGCCGCTTCCTCGACATGCGCCCTGCCGGCATTCGCGTGCGCGGCCGCAAATCAACGCCCGGCCGCTATTTCCAGGTCGCCAACCCCGGCCTCGGCTGGGGCGGAACAGACGTCACCGACCCGTTGCAGATCATCGAACGAATCGACCCCAAGACCGCATGGCCCGGCCTGCGCCTGCTGATGGTGTCCACCACCGGCGAGCATTCGGCCTGGTTCATCCTCGATGCGGATCTGCACCCGATCCCGGCCGACATGCCCGAAGCCGTCCAGGCCGCCGTGGCGCGCATCGGCGAGAACTGCGAACCGGCGCTGTGCAGCGTGCTGTTCATGGCCGGCGCCGGCGGCTCGCTGCGCGCCGGCGCCACCGAAAACCCGGTGCTGCTCACCCGCGCGGTGCAAACCGGCCGGGCGCGCGTCACGTCTGGCGGCGCTCCTGTGTTCGTCTGGCCCGGCGGCGGCATCACCTATCTGGTGGACGTGGCCACCATGCCGCAGGGCAGCTTCGGCCACGTGCCGACGCCGGCCCTGGTGGCGCCCATCGAGTTCACCCTCCCTTTGGCGGATTACGCGGCCCTTGGCGGCCACATGGACCGGGTGCGTCCGCTGGCCGACATCACGTCCGGCACGAAACTCGCCACCCTCCCACCCAGCACCCGCTTTCCAGTCGAATGACCCAGATGGCGCTGCTGGCGGATGGGCGGCTGCACCTCCAGCACGGTCCGATCGACTGCCTCATCCGGGCCTGGGGCGCACCTGCCGAGATCCAGGCCGCCTACGCCCAGGCAGCGGAGGCGTTTCCCCACATCCTGCCCGCCCTGTGCGCCGAACTGCCACTGCTGCGCACGCCGTTACCCGCGGCCCTGCCCCATCACCCGGTCGCACGGGCGATGCACAAAGCCGTATCGCCCCACGCCTCCGATTTCATCACCCCGATGGCCGCCGTGGCAGGGGCGGTGGCGGATCACCTTCTGGCCGCCCTCACACTTGGTCGAAACTTGCCGCGCGCCTTCGTCAACAATGGCGGCGATATTGCCTTTCATCTGCAAGACGGCCAAAGCCTGCGCTGCGGGCTGATCGCCGATCTTGAATCCCCCAGCCTCGACGCCGCGTTCCTGCTGCACGCCGACCATCCGGCCCGCGGCCTCGCCACCTCCGGCCGGGCCTGCAAGGGGCGTGGCGGACGCAGCTTCTCACGCGGCATCGCCGACAGCGTCAGCGTGCTGGCCCGCAATGCCGCCTGTGCCGACGCCGCCGCCACCATCATCGCCAACGCGGTCGACCTGCCAGGCCACCCATCCATCCTCCGCCGGCCCGCCACCGACATCGACCCAGACAGCGACCTCGGCTGCACCCCGGTCACCTGGGATCTCGGACAACTAACTCCCTCCGAGATCGGAACGTCTCTGGACGCGGGCCGCGCGGTGGCCGATGCTTTGCGGCGCGCGGGCCTTATCCACAGCGCCGTTCTGTGCCTGCGTGGGCAGATCGTCGTGTGTGCCGCACCCGCACTGGAGACCGCATGATCCGCAAGCTGCTCACCATCGTCGAGGAAACCCATCGCGAGATGGGCGAGACCATCTCGCCCCCCACCCGCAAGGCTGCGGCCATCGCCGTGATCGACAACCCGTATGCCGGCCGCCACGCGCCGGATCTGTCGGAATTGATCGAAATCGGCGCCATGCTCGGCACCCTGCTGGGTGAGCGCGCGGTGGCCGCCCTCGGCATTTTGCCCGGCGATGTGCAAAGCTACGGCAAGGCCGCCATCGTCGGCGAGGACGGCGAGTTGGAACACGCCGCCGCCATTCTGCACCCCAAATTGGGCGCGCCTCTGCGCGTGGCCGTGGAGCATGGCGCGGCCCTGGTGCCGAGTTCCAAAAAGCGCGGCGGCATGGGCGCGGCCATCGACGTGCCGCTGGGCCACAAGGACGCCGCCTTCGTGCGCAGCCATTTCGACGCCATGGAGATTTCCGTGCCGGATGCTCCACGCCGCGACGAGATCGTCGTCGCCGTGGTCATCACCGATTCAGGCCGCCCGTTGCCACGCATCGGCGGCCTCGCTCATTCCGAGATCGAAGGCCGTGACGGACTTCGCTGACATATAGATGGAGAACAAGACGATGCAGTTGACCCGTCGCACATTGATGGCCGCCTCCGCCATGATTGCCACGCCCGGCCTGGCACGCGCCCAGGGCAGCACGCCGATCCGGATTGGCGAGGTGAATTCCTACACCGCCGCCCCGGCCTTCACCCTGCCCTACCGCAACGGCATGACTCTCGCCGTCGAGCAGATCAACGCCGCCGGCGGCGTGCTGGGCCGGCAGATCGAACTGCTGATCCGCGACGATGCCGGCAAGCCGGCCGATGCGGTGCGCCTGGCGGGCGAGCTGGTGGCGGACCAGAAGGTGGACGTCCTGGCCGGTGGCTTCCTGTCCAATGTCGGGCTCGCGCTCAGCGATTTCGCGTTGCAGAACAAGAAGCTGTTCGTGGCCGGCGAGCCGCTGACCGATGCCTTGGTGTGGGAAAAGGGCAACCGCTACACGTTCCGCCTGCGCCCCTCCACCTACATGCAGGCCGCCATGCTGGTGGAAGACGCCGCCAAGCTGCCCGCCAAGCGCTGGGCGACGGTTGCGCCGAACTATGAATACGGCACCTCCACGGTGAAATGGTTCAAGCAACTGCTGCTCGCCCGCCGCCCGGATGTGGTGTTCGTGGCCGACCAGCTTCCCACCCTCGGCAAGATTGACGCCGGCGCCACCGTGGCAGCACTGGAGCAAGCCAAGCCGGAAGCCATTTTAAACGTGACGTTCGGGCCGGACCTGACCAATTTCGTCCGCCAGGGCAACACCCGCGGGTTGTTCGAGGGCCGCTCGGTGGTGAGCGTGCTGACCGGCGAGCCGGAATATCTGGACCCATTGGGCGAGGAGACCCCGGATGGCTGGTATGTCACCGGCTATCCCGTCAATTCCGTCACCGACCCCACCAATCTGGCCTTCATCGCCGCCTACAAGGCCCGGTTCGGGGAAATGCCAAAAATGGGCTCGGTGGTCGGCTATTCGCTGATCGCCTCCATCGTCGCCGGCATCGTCAAAACCGGCTCGATGGACACCGAGGCGATGGTGGCCGGCTTCCCCGGCGCCAGCTTCGCAACCCCGTTCGGCAAGGCCATGTGGCGTCCGCAGGATCACCAATCCACCCTCGGCACCTATGTCGGCCGCACCGCCATGAAGAACGGCAAGGGCGCGATGGTGGACTGGCGCTATGTCGATGGCGCGAACGCCTTGCCGTCCGATGAAATGGTCAAGACGCTGCGCCCGGCTTGACCGCCCTTCTGATCCAGCTGCTGACCGGCCTCGCCTCCGCCTCCTCCTTGTTCCTGGTGGCGGCGGGGCTGACGGTGATCTTCGGCGTCACGCGGGTGGTGAACTTCTCGCATGGCAGCCTGTTCATGCTGGGCGCCTATATCGGCTGGACCATCCTGTCGCGGATGCCGCGCGACCCGGAATATTTCGTCCTCGGCGTGCTGGCCACCGGCCTAGTCACGGCCGCCATCGGCACGCTGCTGGAAATCGCACTTCTCCGCCGCATCTACCGCGCGCCGGAACTGCTGCAGCTGCTGGCCACGTTCGGCGTGGTGCTGATGCTGCAAGACGTCACCCAGCGCATCTGGGGGCCGGAAGACCTCACCCTGCCGCGCGGCCGATGGCTGCGCAGCGCGGTGATGATCCTGGGCGAACGCTTCCCGCTCTACGACCTCATCCTGATCGGCATCGGCCCGCTGGTGCTGCTCGCCCTGTGGCTGCTGTTCACCCGCACCCGCTGGGGCACGCTGGTGCGCGCGGCAACCTTGGACCGTGAGATGGTGTCGGCCCTGGGCGTGGACCAGCGGCTGCTGTTCACCAGCGTGTTCGCACTGGGCGCCGGCCTGGCGGGCATCGGCGGCGCGCTGGCCCTGCCGCAAGGCTCGGCGAATTTACAGATGGATCTGTCGGTCATCACCGACGCCTTCGTGGTGGTGGTGGTCGGCGGCCTCGGCAGCCTGTCCGGCGCGTATCTGGCGGCGGTGCTGATCGGCGTGTTGCAGGCGCTGGGCATCGTGCTGGTGCCGAAGGCCACGCTGGTCATCGTGTTCGTGGTGATGGCGGCGGTGCTGGTGATGCGGCCGAACGGCCTCATGGGCAAGCCGCTCGCGGCCTCCCGTGGCGAGGCGCAGGCCATCGCCGTCATTCGCCCGGCCAGCACCGGCTTGAAATGGCTCGGCCTGCTGGCCTTGGCCGCCGCCATTCTGGCGCCGTTCGTGGTGGGGCCGTTCGTGGTGTCGGTGCTCACCGAAATGGCGATCGCGGTGCTGTTCGCAGCCTCCCTGCATGTGCTGATGGGGCCTGGCGGCATGGCGAGCTTCGGCCACGCCGCCTGGTTCGGCATCGGCGCCTACGGGGCGGCCCTGGCCACGCGGTTCCTCTCCGTGCCGATGCCGATTGGCCTGCTGCTGGCGCCGCTCGGCGCCGGGATCGTGGCCCTGGCGTTCGGCTCCGTGGTGGTGCGGCTGTCAGGGGTCTACCTCGCCATGCTCACCCTGGCCTTCGCGCAGATCGTCTGGGCGGTGGCGTTCCAATGGTCGGATCTGACAGGCGGCGACAACGGCATTTTGGGAATCTGGCCCCCGGCCTGGGCCGGAAAGCAGATCTTCTACTGGCTGAGCCTCGCTCTGTGCATCGGCGGCGCGCTGCTGCTGCGGCGCATCCTCTACGCCCCGTTCGGCTTCGCCCTGCGCGCGGCCCGCGACAGCGCCCTGCGCGCCGAGGCCATCGGGCTGGACACGCAGCGCCTGCGCCTGGCCGCCTTCACCCTGGCCGGCGCCGCCGCAGGTCTGGCGGGCGGATTGAGCGCCTATTCCAAGGGCAGCGTGTTTCCCACCACCATCTCCATCGGCCATTCGGTGGACGGTCTGGTGATGGTCCTGCTCGGCGGCGTGCAGACCATGGCCGGGCCGATCGTCGGCGCCCTGGTCTACACCGGCCTGTTCGACGCCTTGCTGCTGGCCACCGATCTCTGGCGCTTCGTGCTGGGCGCCTCCATCGTGGCCATCGTGCTGGCCTTTCCCCAAGGCATCGCCGGCGCCTTCGCCGCACGGAACGCCGCATGATGGTGCTCGCCGTCCAACATCTGGCCAAGAGCTTCGGCGGCGTGCGCGCCGTCTCCGGCGTGTCGTTCGCGGTGATGGAAGGCGAGATGCTGGCCTTGATCGGCCCGAACGGCGCCGGAAAATCCACCTGCTTCAACATGCTCGGCGGCCAGCTGCGCCCCGATGACGGCCGCATCCTGCTGCGCGGCGAGGACATCACCAGCGCCACTCCCCGCCGCATCTGCCGCATGGGCGTGGGCCGCACCTTCCAGATCACCGCCACCTTCGCCTCCATGACGGTGCGCGAGAACCTGCAAACCGCCCTCATCGCCCACCACCGCCAAAGCTGGCGGCTCTGGGGCGCGGCCGACCAGCTTTTCACCCAGCAGGCCGATGCCCTGCTCGCCCAGATATCCCTCACCGCCCAGGCCGACCGCCCCGCCGGCGTGCTGGCCTATGGCGACCTGAAGCGCCTCGAACTCGCCATGGCGCTGGCCGGAGACCCCAGCCTGTTGCTGATGGACGAGCCCACCGCCGGCATGGCGCCTGCCGAACGCACCAGCCTGATGGCGCTCACCGCGGGCCTCGCCAAGGCCCGCCGGATGGCGGTGCTGTTCACCGAGCACGACATGGACGTGGTGTTCGGCTGCGCCGACCGCATTCTGGTGATGGACCACGGCGAACTGATCGCCCAGGGCGACCCCGCCATGATCCGCGCCGACAGCCGCGTCCGCGCCGTCTATCTCGGCACCGGCGCCGTCTCGGGTGGCCATTGATGCTGCGCGTTGTCGACCTGCACGCCCATTACGGCCGCGCCCACATTCTGCGCGGCGTGAATTTGGAGATGGCCGCGCACGAGGTTCTCGTGCTGATCGGCCGCAACGGCGCCGGCAAAAGCACCACCATGAAGGCGCTGATCGGGCTGGTGCGGCCGACCAGCGGCGACATCACCCTCAACGACCGCCGCATCGAAACCCTGCCGCCCTACGCCATCGCCAAGCTCGGCCTTGGCTACGTGCCGGAGGAACGCAGGATCTTTTCCGACCTCACGGTGATGGAAAACCTCGAAGTCGGCCGCCAACCCGCCCGCGACAACCGGCCCGTCTGGACGCCCGAACGCCTGTTCGCCCTGTTCCCCAATCTGGCCAAAATGCGCAACCGCCCCGGTGGACGCATGAGCGGCGGCGAGCAGCAGATGCTCACCATCGCCCGCACCCTGATGGGCAACCCCTCGCTGCTGCTGCTGGACGAGCCGAGCGAGGGCCTATCACCGCTCATTGTCGAACAGATGGCCTCAGCCATCCTGGCGCTGAAGGCCGAGGGCGTGTCGATCCTGCTGACCGAGCAGAACCTGCATTTCGCCGCCCGCGTGGCAGACCGCGCCGTTGTCATCGAAACCGGCCGCATCGTCTGGTCCGGCACCATGGACGGGCTGATGGAGGACGAGGACGCCCGACGCGCGCATCTCTCGCTTTGACGCCCCACAGGCGCTAATCAGGGCGCATGATCCGCACCGAACTTTTCACAGCCCCAGCCCTGGCAGCCCATCTGCCATCCCTTGCCGCCATGCGCATGGCGGTGTTCCGCGCCTGGCCGTATCTCTACGACGGCAAACTGCCCTCCGAGGCCGACACGCTGTCCGGCTTCGCCACCAGCCAGACCGCGGGCCTGGTGATCGCGTTCGACGGCGACACCCCGGTCGGCGCCTCCACCTGCGTGCACATGCCCGAGGAAGATGCCCACATCACCCTGCCGTTCCGCGAGGCGGGCATGGATCTGGGGCGCATCTGCTATTTCGGCGAATCGGTGCTGCTCGAAGCCTATCGCGGCCAGGGCATCGGCGTGAAATTCTTCGAACTGCGCGAGGCGCATGCCCGCACCATCCCGGGCGTGGACACCACCATGTTCTGCGCCGTAGAGCGCCCAAACAACCACCCGTTGCGGCCCAAGGATGCCGTCCCGCTGGACGCGTTCTGGACCAAGCGCGGCTACGTCCGCACCGATTTCACCTGCAAGATGGTCTGGAAGCAGATCGACGGCGACGACAAGGTCGAGAACACGCTGCGATTCTGGCAAAAATCGCTTTGATGCCCACGCTGCGGCTGGGCGTTCTGCCCTGGCAGGTACGCCCCCAGCCCGGAATTGCCGCATGGGCCGCACGCCTGGAGCATGAAGTGGCCACAGCCGTGGCCGCCGGCGCCCATATGCTGCTCATGCCGGAATACGCCCCGCTGGAAATGGCGACAGGCCGCGTGCCGGATCTCGATGCCGAACTGCGCACCGCCTGCGCCGTCGCCCCCGCGGCCCTCGCCGTCGCCCAAGATGTCGCCCGCAAGCACGGCGTATGGCTGCTGCCCGGCACCATGCCGTTCGAGATGCAGGGCGTCCTCCGCAACCGCGCCCCGTTCATCCGCCCCGACGGCGCGACAGCGTTTCAGGACAAACGCATGATGACGCGCTTCGAGGCCGAGCAATGGCATGTCAGCCCCGGCGCCGCCCCCACCGTGTTCGAAACCCCGTGGGGCCGGATCGGCATCGCCATCTGCTACGACCTTGAATTCCCACCCCTGGTGCGCGCCCAGGTTCAGGCCGGCGCGTGGCTGATCCTGGCGCCCACCTGCACCGACACCCATGCCGGCTTCAACCGCGTGCGCATCGCCGCCGCCGCCCGGGCGATGGAGAACCAGTGCTTCGTCGCCATCGCCCCCACCACCGGCCTGGCCCCCGAAATCGGCACGCTCGATGAAAACCACGGCCAGGCCTGCGTATGCGGCCCGGTCGATCGCGGTTTCGCAGATGACGGCGTGATCGCCCAGGGCAATATGGACGGCCATGACTGGCTCTACGCCGATCTGGACCCATCGCGCATCGAGACCGTTCGCAGCCAGGGCGCGGTGTTCAACCACGCCGACTATCCAGCCGCACCGCCCCCCTGCCAGCCGGGTCTGTTCACATGACATTGGTCTACATCATCGCCGGCGAACAAAGCGGCGACGTTCTCGGCGCCCGCCTGATCCGCGCCCTGCGCGACATCCGGCCCGATCTGCACTTCACCGGCATCGGCGGCCCCCGCATGGCCGAACTCGGGTTCGACACGCTGTTCCCCATGCACGAGCTGGCGGTGATGGGCCTGCTGGAAGTGCTGCCCCGCATCCGCCGCCTGCGCCGCCTGCTGCACAACGCCATCGCCGACATCCGCGCCCGCAGGCCCGATGTGGTCGTCACCATCGACAGCCCCGGCTTCACCCTGCGCGTGCTGAAACAGATCCCCGACATCCGCCGCGTGCATTACGTCGCCCCCCAGGTCTGGGCCTGGAAGCCCAAGCGCGTGCACGAATTCCCCGGTCTGTGGGACCGCCTGCTGTGCCTGCTGCCATTCGAGCCGGACTGGTTCGCCCAGCACGGCATCGAGGGCCGCTTCGTCGGCCACCCGGTGCTGGAATCCGGCGCCGACCAAGGCGATGCCGCCCGCTTCCGCGCCCGTCACGGCGTGGCCGACGACGCCAAGGTGCTGATCCTGATGCCCGGCAGCCGCCGCAGCGAGGTGCCGCGCCTGCTCCCAGTGTTCGGCGAAACCCTCGCGTTGCTGGCCGATCAAATCCCCGGCCTGGTGCCGGTGGTGCCGGTCGCCAGCGCCGTGGCCGATACGGTGCGCAAGGCCACCGCCGCTTGGCCGGTGCAGCCGGTGATCGTCACCGACCTTGACGACAAGCACGATTCCTATGCAGCAGCCTCGGTGGCCCTGACCAAATCCGGCACCTCCACACTGGAACTGGCGCTGGCCGGCGTGCCGATGGCTGTCACCTACCGCGTCAACCCGATAACGGCGGCGATTGCACGACGGATGATCAAGATCCCGTATGTGGCGATGGTCAATCTGCTCGCCGGGCGGGAACTGGTGCCCGAACTGTTGCAGCAGGACTGCAACCCCAGGCGCCTGTCAGAGACGGTGGCCCATCTCATGCGGGATCAAGCCGCAGCCCAGGCTCAGTGCTGCGGTTTCCGCGCGGTGATGGACAGCCTGCGACCTGAAGGCACCCTCCCCTCGGCAGCCGCAGCGGCCGAGATAATATCAGTAATCGCGTAGTTCAGAAAACGCCTGGCCTCGAAAAATATCAACACACGGTACAAAATTTCTGATCAAAATAAAAATAGAAAACTGAATTTAACTAAATGAAAACAAATAGAACATTTGGGTTACATCCATATTTTTCTTGAATTTTATATTTTCAAAACATCACCTTCTGGATCAAACTAGGAGGTAGTGACATGAAGCCGAACAAAAAATTACGGAATGCTGTTTTCTCCTTTATGCTTTACTCAATTTTAACGGGGACCGCTTTTTCTCAGGAAACCAATTTTGATGGCGTTTACGTTGGAGAAAGTAAGGGTGTCGATAGGGGCTGCACAGGCTCTCAATTGAAAAGGGAGGTTAAAAACAACGCGCTCGAATGGCGCATCGGCTCACCATCCGGCCTCGTGACAAGTGGTCTTCTGCCAATCGATAAGTCTGGAAATTTTAACGGACAGATTGGTAGTGCGACAATAAAAGGCGTTGTCTCTGGAAACAAGATCGTCGGACAAACGCTGAACCGTGAGTGCAGCTTCACAATTAACTTAACGAAACAATAATTTATTAGCAAACAAAGTAATAATTTTTCGGTTTGGTTGATATTCGTCGCCGATACGACCTGTAGATAACAGTGAGTGTGCAATCTGTTGGTCGGGCCTTGGCGGTCGGGCAAAAATCGATGGTGCGGTCCGATGGCAACGAGGTTGGGTGAGCGCAGCATCACCCATCCAGCCACACCATGCGTTGCTGGCAGATGGCGCTACACTTACCCTCCCTAAAATCATCTCCCCTTCGGCACAATCAACCCACTCGCCTCGGCAATAGCCCGAGACTGCGCCATCGGCTCCGCCACCTCGATCGCCGCCGCCAACGCCCGCCGCCCAGCCACCGCGTCCACCAATACCGGCGCGCCCTCCAGAATGCTCGCGGCAAAGGCAGCGTGCTCGGCTTCCAGCGTGTGGTGATCCTTCCAGGTGATCTCCTCGATCTTCCACCCGCCAGTGCCCAGAATCGGCGCGCGGTGATGGACAGCCTGCGACCGGCCAACATTCTGCCCTCGGCCGCTGCAGCCGCCGAGGTTCTCGCAGTCATCGACGGCGTGTAGGGCGGGGTAAGCACAACGCTTACCCCGCCCCTTGTCCTCAGTAACCCAGCGCCATGCCGTCCTTGCGCGGATCGGAGCCGCCGATCAGCACGCCGCGATCATGGTCGATCCAGATCGCCTGGCCACCGCCATGCGGCTTGTCGATGATATCGACCGCGTGGCCCAGCTTGGTCAGGCCGGCGATGACATCGCCAGGAATCCCGCGTTCCGCCTGTACCCGGCCATTGCGCGGGAAGATGCGCGGCAGGTCGATGGCTTCCTGGATATCCAGGCCGTAATCGAAGTGGTTGGCCAGGAACAGCGTCTGGCCCATCGGCTGGAAATGCCCGCCCATCACGCCATACGGCATCACCGCACGACCGTTTTTCGTCACCATGCCGGGGATGATGGTGTGCATCGGCCGCTTGTTCGGCGCGATGCAGTTTGGGTGGCCACGCTCCATGTTGAAGCCATAGCCGCGATTTTGCATCATCACGCCAGATTTCGGCGCCCAGATGCCGGAGCCAAAGCCCTCGAACAACGAGTTGATGAAGCTGCAGGCATTGCCGTCGCGATCGACCACCGACAGATAGACTGTGTCCTTGTGCGGCGGCAGCATCGCCTCGCCGGGCATCGGCATCGTATCCATCGCCTTGTCGTCGCGGATCAGCGCACGCAGGCTGTCCAGATAGGCAGGGCTGGTCAGGCGCTGAACATCGACTTCCACCTGCGACGGATCGCACAGGAACGCGTCGCGGTCCCGATACGCGAGGCGCGCGGCCTCGATATGGCGGTGCAGGCGGGTGACGCTCAATGGACCATCGGCCACCGGGTCCCAGCCACGCAGCAGGCCAAGCAGCATCAGCACGATCATGCCGGAGCCGTTGGGCGGGCATTGCCAGACTTCGTTGCCACGGAAATCGGTGTGGATGGGAGCGACGAACTCGGCAGCGGTACGGCCGGCGGCAAAATCGGCCTCGGTGTGCAGGCCGCCACGGGCGCGCAACGTGGCCACCATGTCGGCGGCGACCTCACCCTCATAGAAAGCGCGGCTGCCGCGGGCGGCGATGGCCTTCAGCGTGGCGGCCAGTTCCGGCTGGCGGAACACGTCGCCCACTTTCGGCACAGGCAGGAACGGCAGCGCGCCGCCCTTGCGCAACTTTGCCTCGCTGCCGGCCCAGTCGGTGGCGACGCGCGGCGTGATGGCGTGGCCGCCCTCGGCATAGCCGATCGCCGGGCGCAGCAACTCGTCCAGCCCCTTGGTGCCGTGGGCGGCGAGCAGCGTCTCCCACGCCGAAATGGCGCCGGGGATGGTGACGGAATGGGCGGACATCGGGTCCGGCTCGCGCATCTGGATCGACTCATAGAAATCGATTGTGGCGGCTGCCGGCGCACGGCCTGAGCCGTTCAGCGCCACAGGCTCCTTGCCGGCCGGCGCATAAAGGCAAAAGCAATCGCCGCCGATGCCGGTCGAAGCCGGCTCGATCACGCACAGCACCGCCACGGCCGCAATCGCCGCATCCAGCGCGTTGCCGCCGGCGCGCAGCACGTCCAGCGCCGCGAGGGTGGCGCCTGGCATCGAGGTGGCCGCCATGCCGTTGGTGGAGATCACCGGGCTTCGGCCCGGGAAGTGGAAGTCGCGCATGAATTTATGTCCAATATCAAGGCAGAGACGCTTGCACGCAGCCCCCCCATTGGCAACCGTCGCCGGGGGAACGAGTATCCTGAAAAGCAAGGATACCCGGTGCAGTGGCCACAATTGACGACTTCGACGTGCTGGACATCAGGGTTGGCACCATCATCGGCGTGCAGCCGTTCCCGAAGGCACGCAAGCCTGCGTTCAAGCTGGAGATCGATTTCGGGCCGGAACTGGGCATCAAGCGCTCCTCCGCCCAGATCACCGTGCATTACACGCCCGAAACACTGCTCGGGCGGCAGGTGGTGGCGGTGGTGAACTTTCCGCCACGCCAGATCGGCCCGTTCATCAGCGAGGTGCTGACCCTCGGCGTTCCGGATGCACACGGCGAAGTGGTGCTGCTGGCGCCCGATCAAACCGTGCCCAACGGCGGAAGAATGTTCTGATGGCCGCGCATTATTACACAGTGACATGGGACCAGCTTCACAGGGACGCACGGGCGCTGGCGTGGCGCCTGATGAAGCACGGGCCGTTTCGCGGCGTGGTGGCCATCACCCGCGGCGGCCTGATTCCGGCAGCGATCATCGCGCGCGAGTTGGAAGTGCGGCTGATCGAGACGGTGTGCGTCGTCACCTATGACGAGGAGGAAATGGGCGCCCCCAAGGTGACCAAGCTGCCCGCCGCCGCCGGCGATGGCACCGGCTTTCTGATCATCGACGATCTGGTGGACACCGGCGCCACCGCCCGCGTGGTGCGTGCTCTCCTGCCGGCGGCGCATTTTGCCACCATCTACGCCAAGCCGGCGGGCCGCCCGTTGGTGGACAGCTTCATCACGGAGGTGTCTCAAGACACCTGGATCTTGTTCCCGTGGGACACAGAACCCCAATTCGCGGTGCCCTTCGCCAAACGTGATCAGACCGCCGGCTGATCGGCCTCGGCGCTCTGATCTGCATCAAGATGTCGACAAGACATACTTTGTTAAGAAAGATGTGCCACGATACAATGTGCACACACTCGCCCGCGTTTGCCTGACCGAAACTGCATCCTAGAATCCAGGTGGTCTGATCCAATGCGAACTCGCCATGTTGGCTCATGCTTCTTTGTTCTGTTCACGCTCGCCTATATGGTGTCGCCCTACGTTGCCCTGTGGCAGCTTGAGGCAGCGCTCCAGCGTGGCGACACGCTGGCCCTGGAACGCGGCGTGGACTGGAAGATGGTGCGGGACGGGCTGAAGGAAGATATTTCGGACGGCATTATCGGGCCGATGCAGGCCCAGCTTGCCAGCAACGCCCTGCCCCCGTTCGGCGCGTCGTTCGTCAGCGGCATCGCCGAAACGGCGGTCGAGCGTGAGGTCACGCCGCAGAACCTGGTCGCGGTGATGCGCCAGATGCGCCCTGGCGAGGTCAATGCCAACCCGTTCGCGTGTTTCGACTGGGCGTTCTTCGAAAGCCCACGCGTTTTCACCATCACCGTGCGCAACGCGGACCCTGACGAAGGCCATTTGCGACTGCGCATGGAGTTGCGCGGCGGCAAATGGATGCTCGTGCGGGCATGGGTGCCACAGGATTTGATCGAGCGCAGCGCCAACCGCACCTGATCGCTCAACCTTCCGCCAGCGCCTCCCGGCTGGCACGAACCCGATCAACGCGCCGGCCGTCCATCTCCAGGATTTCGAACAGCCAGCCGCCGAACACAATCCGGTCGCCGTTGCGCGGCACCCGGCGCAACAAAGCGAGCATGAGCCCGGCCAGCGTGTGATAGCTGCCTTCGGCGGGAAGATCGGGCAGTTCCAGCCGCGCCTTCAACTCATCCACCGGCGTCATGCCGTCCAGCAAGAACGTGCCGTCAGCCTGTTCCACGCCCTCGCCCGGCGTGGTGGAAACCACTTCCGCATCGCCCACGATCGCTTCCAGCACGTCGGCGGCGGTCACCACGCCTTCGAAGCTGCCATATTCGTCCATCACCAAGGCCAGACCCAGCGGGTCGGCCTTCAGGCGCTCCAGCGCGTCCAGCGCTGTGACGGTATCGGGCATCACCATCGGCTGGCGCAGCACCGCGTCGATCGACAACTCCTTGCCATCCAAGATACGGTCGAGGATGTCCTTGGCCTGAACAATGCCCACCACATTGTCCACCGCCCCGTCACAGACCACGAAGCGCGCATGTGACGCTGATTTCAAAGTGACGGCGATATCGCTGGCGGGATCGGTGCGATCGATCCAGGCGAGTTCGTTCCGTGGCGTCATGATGGCCCGGACCGGCTTGTCCGCCAGGCGCAACACCCGCTCGATCATGTCGCGCTCCTCGGATTCCAGCACGCCGGTCTCCTCGCCTTCCAGCAGCAGGGCGCGCAATTCTTCTTCCGTCACGGTCGTCCGCCCCGCTCGGTGGGCGCCGAACGCGCGCAGCACCAAGGATGAGGATGCGCTCAAGACCCAGATCGCCGGCCGCGCCGCCCGCGAGATCCATCCCAGCGGTCGGGCAACGGCCGAGGCCAGCACCTCCGGGTGACGCAACGCCAACTGCTTCGGCACCAGTTCGCCCAGCACCAGCGTAAGGTAGGTGATCAACAGCACCACGATGGCCAGCGACAGGCTGCCGGCAAATGGGTGCAGCAGCGGAATCTCGTCCAGCACCGGCTCCAGCCGCCCGGCCAGGCGGGCGCCGCCGAACACGCCGGACAGGATGCTGACCCCGGTGATGCCAACCTGCACGGTCGGCAGGAAGCGTTGCGAATCCTCCGCCAGAATGCGCGCCTGCCGCGCTCCGGGCCATCCTTTGCGCTCCAGCACGGTCAGCCTTGCGCGGTTTGCCGACACCAACGCCAGTTCGCCCAACGAAAACAGCCCATTGAGCACGATGAGCAGCACCACCACGAAGACTTCGAATGCGAAATCCATAACAATGCCCATACTGATTTCCGCTACCATACATCGCCCGGCGCCATCGTGCATGGCGCAGCGACACAGGAGTTTGCATATGTCCCCGCGCCTGCCAGCGATCGCCTATGTGTTGGGAGTGGCCGGCGTGCTGCCATTTATCGCCTGCGGTGTCGCCGCCGTGTCGCCCGGTGAGGCCGCCAGCCTCGGCCTGCCGGCCCTGCTGGCCTATGGGGCGTTGATCCTGTCCTTTGTCGGCGCCGTGCATTGGGGCTTTGCCCTGGCGGCCCCACGCTCGGCCGCATCCGCCTTGCGCCCTTCGATCACCGTACGGCTGGCGCTAGCAATCGTGCCGTCGCTGATCGGGTGGACTTCGGTGATCCTGGGGCTTTTGCAACTTTCCGAACTGGGGCTGGCGTTGCTGACCGCCGGCTTTATCGCCACCGTCGGCGTCGAGGCACGCTGGGCCAAAGCCGGGCTGGTTCCGGACGGATATATGATTTTACGCTGGATTTTGAGCGTGTTGGTGGTGATGACGCTCGGCACCGCGTTGGCGCTTCGGCTGCTCGGCGCAACCATCGCCTTCTGATGGGCGGCGCCAAAAACTTACCCAATCGTTAATTTTCTGCGTGATCCTCGATCTTTTTTAAGATATTAATCTTTTAACTGAGACAGGATGTTCGACATGCAAGAACCCCATCGCGAAACGGAATTGGTGCGGCCATCCGCGCAGATCATTGCGTTTCCAGGTATCGTTCTGACAGCGCCGACCGAACCGGAACCAGTCCAGGCGGTGGCAGCACCAGAGCACCCGACGGACCGCCTCCGCCGAGCCCTGGCGTCACTGGATGTCGCCTTGGCCGAGCAACGTGAAGCCGTGACGAAGTGGCGCGGCGCCCTGGCAGCGCTGAACACCGGCGTGCGTGCGCTCTCCAACTCCATGACAACGCTTCATGGGCAGGTGAACAAGCTGGGCACCCACAGGCAAGACTGAATCAGGAGGCGCTTCCCTGCCCGCCGGTCACATGCGATCCTGGCGGGCAAGGAGTTTTGCGCGCAATGCCGGATGTCTCGCCTCCCTTCACCATCACCACCAACCGCCTGATTTTGCGGCACTGGCGCGAAAGCGACCTCGCCCCAGTGGCCAAGATCACCGCCGATCCGGAGGTGATGCGATTCTTCCACATCACCCGCACAAGGGCACAATCCGATGCCTGGGTGGCGCGCACCCAGGCGCATATCGACCGGAACGGCTTCGGCGTGTGGGCCGTCGAGGCCCCCGGCGTGGCGCCGCTGATCGGCTTTGTCGGCCTGGCGCATGTGCCCGATGCCGTGCCGTGCGCGCCCGCGGTGGAGGCGGTCTGGACGCTCGGCGCACACTGGTGGCGGCACGGCTATTGCGCCGAGGCTGCCAGGGCGGCGTTGGACGATGGGTTCAACCGGCTTGGACTGTCCGAAATCGTCGCCTTCACCGCCGCCATCAACACCCCCTCGCAGGGCGTCATGCGCAAAATCGGTATGACATACGACGCGAACGATGATTTCGATCACCCCTTCGTGCCCGCCGGCCACGCGTTGGCCCGCCACGTGCTTTACCGTTGTGGCAAACCGCAGGGAGACGCCGCATGAAGGCCTTCTGGGACCCCATCGAACTGACGCACACGCCGCGCTTCTTCCTGCAACGCGGCCAGTTGCGACAGAATTTCGAAATCCCGGCGCGCGGCGAGGCTTTGCTGGCGGCGTGCCAATCAATGGGGCTTGCGGTCACAGCGCCGCCCGCGCCGGACCGCGCCGCTCTCGAAGCCGTTCACAGCGCGGCCTATCTGAATTTCCTGCGTGACAGCCCCAAAGCCTGGGCCGAACTGGCCGATCACGGGCCGGAACTGGTGCCGAACATCCATCCGTCACCGGAAATGCTGGCCAACGGCGCCCGGCCATCCGCCACCGTGATCGGCCAGATCGGCTGGTTCACGGCCGACACCTCCTGCCCCATCGCCGCCGAAACCTGGCCCGCCGCCATCGCCGCCGCCGCCGGCGCGATCGCTGCCGCCGATGAGGTCACAGCCGGCAGGCACGCCTATGCCCTGGCCCGCCCCCCCGGCCATCACGCCTACGCGGCCCGCGCCGGCGGGCATTGCTACCTCAACAACGCTGCCATCGCCGCCCAACGCCTGCGCACCAACGGGGCGGCGCGAGTGGCGGTGCTAGATATCGACAGCCATCACGGCAACGGCACCCAGGGTATTTTCTGGGAACGGCCAGACGTGTTCTTCGCCTCCATTCACGGCGATCCAAACGGCTATTACCCCTGGTATGTCGGGCATGGCAGCGAACGCGGCGGCGGCGCAGGGGCTGGGTTCAACCTCAACCTGCCCTTGGCCCAGGGGAGCGAAGACGCCATCTGGCTGGCGGCCGTCACCCACGCATTGCATGAAATCAAGGCGTTCGGGGCCGATGCCCTGGTCGTCAGCCTTGGCTTCGATGCGTCCGAGCACGAGCCGCTGCGCTATCTCTCAGTGACGGATGACGGTTTCGCCCGCGCCGGCGAGGCGATTGCCGCAACCGGCCTGAAAGCCGCCCTCGTGCAGGAAGGTGGCTACAACACCGAGGTCATCGGCCATTTGTTGAAGCGTTTTCTGAGCGGTTTTTGATCGTTTAGCGGCGAATCTCACGCCGGAATCACCCTGCTATCGCTTTGCCATGGGCCTTATGGCGCATGGCAAAGCCCCCAGGCCTCATCGACAACTGGCTGGCCCGCATGCGGGGATCGCAGGCGGAGCCGGATCATTTCCCCACCGCCGAGGCGCCCCGACGCGCCCGCGGCTTCAGTGAGGATTCAGGCCAACTTGGCTTCCAACTGCGTGAGATGGAGGACAAGGAGCAGGCCCCCGCCAAAGACGCCCCTTTCGTCTCTATCGGCCCCCGCGGCCATCGGGCACGGATGCGCGAGCGGGTGCTGGCCCATGGCGCGGGCTCGCTGGCCGATTACGAACTGCTCGAAATGCTGCTGTTCTTCGCCTTCAAGCAGGGCGACACCAAGCCGCTGGCCAAGACGCTGATCAACCGCTTCGGCAGCTTCGCCAACGTGCTGGCCGCCCCACAGCTGACGCTGCTGGAAACCCCCTTCCTCGGCCAACATTCCGTGGCGGCCCTGAAACTGGTGCAGGAGGCCGCCCACCGCCTGGCGCGGGCGGAGGTGATGGACAAGCCGGTGCTCAACAACTGGGACCGGCTGATGGACTACCTCACCACCATGCTGGCGCGGGAGAAAATCGAGCAGTTCCGCATCCTGTTCCTCGACCCGCGCAACCGCCTGATCGCCGACGAGGCGCAGGCGCGCGGCACGGTGAACCACACGCCGGTCTACCCGCGCGAGGTGGTGAAGCGGGCGCTGGAACTGCACGCCACCGCCATCATCCTCGTCCACAACCACCCCAGCGGCGACCCGACACCCTCACGCGCCGATATCGAGATGACCAAGGAAATTCGCGAGGCCGCCGGGGTTCTGGGGCTGGTGCTGCACGACCACGTCATCATCGGCAACGGCGCCTGGCTGAGCTTCAGGAAGGAAGGGCTGCTGAAATAGGCCGCTCCACCGAGGCGAGAATCCGATCGACCATCGCCGGCGCCTCCCCCAGATAATTCGCCGGATCGGTCAATCCGGCGATGGCGGCGGTGTCGAAATGCTTGGTCACCGCCCCGTCACGGGCCAAAGCCTCAGCCAGCGACACGCCTTGGTCGTTGGCCACGCGGCAGGCGGCATAGACGATATCATGCGCCTCCTGCCGCCCGGTATAGGGCGCCAGCGCCATCATCACCGCCTCGGCCACGATCAGCCCCCGGCTGATGCCGAGATTGGACCGCATCTTCGCCGTATCCACGATCAGCCCGCCGAGGGCGAACTTCGCCTGATGCAGCGCGCTGGCGGTGAGCAGGAAGCTTTCCGGAATGGCCATCCATTCGGCATGCCACGGCCCGGTGGCGCGTTCGAAATCCTGGATCATCGCGTCCAGCATAAGCCCGGCCTGCTGGCGCACCCCCTTGGCGGCGGCGAGCATGATCTCCGACGAGATCGGGTTGCGCTTCTGCGGCATCGTGGACGACGCGCCGCGCCCGGGCACGAACGGCTCATACACCTCGCCGAATTCGGTCGACGCCATGATCATGATATCCAGTGCGATCTTGCCGAGCGTGCCGGTGACGAGGCCGAGGAAATTCACCGTCTCGGCAAAGCCGTCCCGCGCCACATGCCAGGTGGAGACCGGAACGCCGAGGCCAAGTTCGCTCATCAGCGCCGCCTGCACCGCCAAACCTTTGCCATCGAGCGAGGCCAGCGTGCCGGCCGCACCGCCGAACTGACCCACCAGCACGCGCGGCCGCAACTGCGCCAGACGTTCGGCGTGGCGATCGAACGCGGCCAGCCAGATGGCGGTTTTCGAGCCGAAGGTGATCGGCAGCGCCTGTTGCAGATGCGTCCGCCCGGCCATCGGCGTGTCCCGATGCCGGCGCGACAGATCGGCCAGAATGGCGCGCAAAGCATTGATATCGGACTCGACGATGTCCAGCGCCGCGCCAATTTGCAGCACCTTGGCGGTGTCCATGATGTCCTGGGTGGTGGCGCCCCAGTGCAGGTAGCGCCCGGCCTCGCCGCATTGATGCACAAGCTGATGGACCAGCGGCAGGATGGGGTAGCCGACATTGTCGGTCTCGATGCGCAGCTTCTCGAAATCCAACGCGCCGATATCCACCCGCGCGGCGATCTCTGCGGCGGCTTCGGCGGGGATCACGCCGCAGGTCGCCTCGGCGCGGGCCAACGCCACTTCAACCTCGATGTAGCGGCCCACCAGCGTGTGGTCAGAAAACACGGCGCGCATGGCGGGTGTGCCGAACGCGTCGCGGAACAGCCGAGAATCAAAGACGGTCGAGGCAGTGGAGGTCATATGGCGCGTTCCCTGTGGTGTCGATTTGACCGCAGGATCACACAGCCATCACGCCGATGCACCGTCCTGCGTGCGCATGTGGCGCATGAGCATTGCGCGGGTGAACACATTTTCCTTCTCAGGCATCGAGGCCGTACCGGTGGAGGTGCAGGTGCAGATCGCCTCGGGCCTGCCTGCCTTTCTTGTCGTCGGCCTACCCGACAAGGCGGTGGCCGAGGCGCGGGAACGGGTGCGGGCGGCGTTGACGGCCATGGGCCTGTCGCTGCCGCCCAAGCGAGTGCTGATCAACCTCGCCCCAGCCGATCTGCTGAAAGAAGGTTCGCATTTCGACCTGCCGATCGCGTTGGCGGTGCTGGCGGCGATGGATGTGATCCCGTTGGAGGATGCCGCCGGATACGCCGCCCTCGGCGAATTGTCGCTCGATGGCCGGCTCAGCCCTGTGGCCGGCGTGCTGCCGGCGGCCATTGGCGCATCGGCCCGCGATCTGGGGCTGATCTGCCCGGCGGCCCAAGGCGGTGAAGCGGCCTGGGCCGGGCGGATCGAGGTGCTGGCGCCACCGGACCTCCTGTCGTTGGTGAACCATTTCAGAGGCACGCAGGTCTTGACCCCACCAGAGCCCGCCGGCGTTGCCATTCCCACAGCCTGCCCGTGCATGAGCCAGGTGCGCGGCATGGAATCGGCCAAGCGGGCGCTGGAGATCGCGGCGGCAGGCGGCCACAACCTGCTGTTCATCGGGCCACCCGGGGCCGGAAAATCCATGCTCGCCGCCCGCCTGCCCGGATTGCTGCCAGACCTGTCGCCGCAGGAGGCGCTGGAGGTATCGATGGTGCATTCGGTGGCCGGCATCCTCGATGGCGGCCGGCTGGTGCAGCGCCCGCCCTTCCGCGAGCCGCATCACAGCGCCAGCCAGGCGGCACTGGCGGGCGGTGGCCAGCGGGCCAAACCGGGCGAGGTGTCTCTGGCGCATCGCGGCGTGCTGTTCCTCGACGAATTGCCGGAATTCCCGCGTGCCGCCCTGGAAGCCCTCCGCCAGCCGATGGAAAGCGGCCACACCACCGTGGCGCGGGCGGCGGCGCATGTGACGTATCCGGCGCGATTCCAACTGATCGCTGCCATGAACCCATGCCGCTGCGGCCATCTGGCCGACGCCGCGCGCGAATGCGGCCGTGCGCCGCGCTGTGGAGAGGACTATCAGAACAAGGTCAGCGGCCCGCTGCTGGACCGGATCGACCTCACCATCGAGGTCCAGCCCGTGCCCCCCACCGAACTGTCGCGTGCACCGGCCGGCGAAACCTCGGCGGTGGTGGCAGCCCGCGTTCTGCGCGCCCGTCAGATGCAGCGCGACCGCGACGACGGCGCTGCCACCACCGCCGAAGCCGACCCGCACCACATGCAACTGGCCGCCGACGCCCGCGCCCTGGCCGAACAGGCGGCGGAACGGCTGCGTCTGTCCGCACGCGGCTTCACCCGCACCCTGCGCGTCGCCCGCACCATCGCCGATCTGGCCACCAGCGACATCGTCCGCCGGGCGCATGTGGCCGAGGCCCTGTCCTACCGCGCTCGCCCGCCGGGCCGCACCACAATCGGGTAAGGCGCTATTCCAGCCGGAACGCGTCGATCACCCGGCGGATGTCGCCTTCCGGGTTCACCAGCATCACATCGAACCGCACCCCGCTGGCGCCCCAGCCGGGATGCTCGGCCATCAGGATTTCCGCCGCCTGCAACAAACGTGCGCGCTGGCGGGCGGACAAGGCTTCGGCGGCCAGCGCGAGGCTGGCGCGGCTTTTGACCTCAACGATCGCCAGCAGCCCTTCCTTCTCGGCGGCAATATCAATCTCGCCGGCCGGCGTGCGCAGCCTTTGGCCCAAAATGGTCCACCCATCGCCGCGCAGCGCCGCACAGGCGGCGGCCTCGGCCTGCAGGCCACTGGCGTGCGAGCGTTGGCCGCGGCGCGCCCGGGATGCGTTCTTTTGCAGTGCAGCAAGATCGCTGATCAAGTTCGTCATGGTAATGAGGTTTCCAGCTTGCTCCGGGAATGGCAAGTTCGCCTCAGACTGAGGATGACCTGTATGTGCCGTCTGTTCATCGCCCTGGCTGTCGTATGCGTGGGTCTGCCTGCGCTGGCGCAAACGCCCCCCGCGCAAAAACATATCATCGCCGCCGCCCACCCTCTGGCGGTGGAGGCCGGGCTTGCGATGCTGCGCCAGGGCGGTTCGGCCGCCGATGCGGTGGTGGCCGCACAGATGGTGCTGGCCCTGGTGGAGCCGCAATCATCCGGCCTGGGCGGCGGTGCGGTAGCGGTGACCTTTCAGCACGCCAGCAACGACGTTCTGGCCTGGGACGGCCGTGAAACCGCCCCCGCAGCCGCCGGGCCAGACCTGTTTCTCGGCCGCGATGGCAAGCCGATGCCGTATCAGGAGGCAGCACTTGGCGGCCGGGCGGTGGGCGTGCCTGGCGCCGTGCGTATGCTGGAGGCGCTGCATCGCGCCCAGGGCAAGCTGGCATGGGACAGATTATTCGCGCCCGCGATCCAACTGGCCGAGGGCGGATTTCCAATCTCCCCCCGCCTTGCCGCCGCCATCGCTGCCGATGCCCAGCGCCTGCAACGCCATCCAGCCACACGCGCCTATTTCTTCCAGGCCGATGGCAGCCCGCTTCCAGCCGGCGCCATTCTGGTCAACAAGCCGCTGGCCGAAACCCTGCGCGCGATCGCGGCCGGTGGGGCGGATGCGTTGCTGCGTGGCCCCATCGCGTCCGACATCGCCACCATCGTGCGCAACGACCCCAGCCCCGGCCTGATCACCACCGACGATCTGGCCGCCATCACCGCCGGCGCCCGTCCGGCAGTGTGCGGCCCGTATCGCGGGCTGCGCGTCTGCGGCATGGGACCGCCCTCGTCAGGCGGGGTTGCCGTGTTGCAGATCCTGGGCCTGCTCGGTCATTTCAACATCGCGTCCATGGAACAGGATAGCACCGATCTGGCGCATGTGCTGCTGGAGGCGGAGAAACTCGCCTATGCCGACCGGGCGATGTATCTGGCCGATGCCGATTTCGTATCGGTGCCCGTCCGCGGGCTGCTGGACCCCGCCTATCTGACAGCCCGCGCCCAGTTGATCTCGCTCGATCGCGCCAACCCGGCGCCGCGGGCCGGCAACCCGGATTTCCGCGAAACAGGCCTCGCCCCGTCCCCCACCCAGCCGGAGCACGGCACCAGCCAGGTCTCGGTGATCGATGATTTCGGCAATGCCGTCAGCCTCACCACCACGGTGCAGGACAGTTTCGGCTCCCGCCTGATGGTGCGCGGCTTTCTGCTGAACGACGAACTGACCGATTTCTCCTTCGCCCCCGAGATCGGCGGCCGGCGCGTCGCCAACCGGGTGGAGGGCGGCAAGCGGCCCCGCAGTTCGATGTCACCCACATTGGTGTTCGCGCCCGATGGCGCGCTGCGCATCGTGACAGGATCGCCTGGCGGTAACCGGATTATCGGCTACGTGGCGCAATCGCTGATGCTGATGATCGATTTCGGCCTCACGCCGCAACAGGCGGTCAGCGCGCCGCGTGTGCAAACCCTTGGCACCGTCTCGGAGCTGGAGCCGAGCCCCGCCGCCAACACTCTGGCGGTGGCGCTGACGGCACGTGGCCATACGGTGTCGGTCGCCCCGTCTGAATCCGGGCTCCAGGTGGTGATGATCACGCCGGACGGCATGGTCGGCGGCACCGATCCACGCCGGGAGGGCGCTGTCGCGGGCGATTAGGCCCGCAGGCGGTCCCGCCCGATCAACGCCAGCCCCTCGGCCACCGAGACGAACTCACCACCGGACGACACCCTCTCGGCGCCAAACCGGTCCTCGAACATCCGCCGCACCGCCGGCACAAACGAGGTGCCGCCGGTGAGGAACACGTGGTCCACATCGCTGGCCACCATGCTGCCCTGGGCCAGGGTGATGTTCACCGTGTCGGACATGCGGGCGATATCCGGCGCGATCCAGCCTTCGAACTGGGCGCGGGTGATCGTCTCCTCGATATGGATGTCCTTGTGATGAAAGGACAACTGGGCGCTCTCGCCACGCGACAAGGCGGCCTTGGTGGCGGAGACCACCTGATAAAGCTGATAGCCCAGCTCGTCCTGAATGAGCGTGATCAACGCCCGCAACCGCGCCGGATGCGCCGCCACCGCCGCCACTTCGCTGATCGAGCGCAGGGTGCGCGGCGCCTTCATCAACGACAGGCGGTGCCAGCGGGCGAACGCGGAGAAATATTCCGGCGGCACCGGCAGATCTGTGCCGCCCGGGCGATAGGTGTCGCCCTTGCCGAGCAACGGCGAAATCACGTTGTCGATGATCCGGTAGTCGAACGCATCGCCGGCGATGCCGACGCCGGTGGTGGCAATCGGCGTCACCTTGCCGCCATCGAAGCGCACGATGGAAAAGTCGCTGGTGCCGCCGCCGAAATCACCGATCAGCACGTTGGCTGCAGCGTTCAGCCCACGCGCGAAGCGATAGCCGGCGGCTTCTGGCTCGAAGGCCACATCAATGCCCGGTAGCCCCGCCTCGGCGAAGGCCACGCGCAGCCGTGCCTCGCCATGCGCGTCATCGGCCGTCTCGCCCACGAAGCGCACCGGTCGCCCCGCGACGATACGGGCGTCCTTGGCGTCAATCCCGCTGGCGGCCATAAAGGCGCGCAGGAAGATGGCGATCAGCTGTTCCAGCGTGACCGTGCGGCCATACAGCGTGGTTTGGGTGAAGCTGCGCTGCGCCAGATAGCTTTTCATCGACATGATCAGCCGGCTGCCCAGCGGATCGTCGAGATAGGCGGTGATGGCGTCTGGCCCGGCGGCGGAGCGCACTTCGGTGTGCCGGCCTTCCTCATCCGCCCAGAAGCACAGCACCGAGCGGAACACGTCCAGATGCTCCGGGCCGAATGTGGCGGTGCTGGTGCTGCCGTCTTCTTCCAGAACGGCCAGCACGGAATTGGTTGTGCCGAAATCGATGCCGATGATGCGCGTCATGACGATGGGTCCGGATCGAGGGCCGCGCGTTGAACCGCAATCCGGCCCCACTGGCAAGGGGCCGGGCTCGTTTGCGTCGAATTATATCGGCGTCAGGCGGCGATCAGCAGATCGGATGGCTGCTTCACCACACTCAGACAGGCCGTGGCGGCCTCCTTGGCTTTCAGCAGGAAATGGTCGGTGAAGAAACGCCGGTGCTCGTCTGAATTGTGGAAATGATGCGGGGTGAGCACGACAGAAATAACGGGGATGTCGGTTTCAAGCTGCACGGACATCAAGCCATTGATGACGGCCGTTGCCACGAAATCATGCCGGTAGATGCCGCCATCGACCACAAATCCGCAGGCCACGATGGCCACGTGCGCGCCAGCCTTGGCCAGCCGCTTGGCAAACAGCGGAATTTCAAACGCGCCAGGCACGTCGAATACGTCGATATCCGCCCGTGCAACGCCTTGCCGGGCCATTTCGGCCAGAAAGCCCGCCCGGCCCTGGCCCACGATGTCGCTGTGCCAGCCGGCCTGGATGAACGCGAAACGCTGCCCCGCCTGGCGCGGCCGGATGGCGGTGGTGTGTTGAACTTGATCAGACTGATTCATGGTGCCCTCACGCGAGACTAAGACCAGAATCAGGGCACACGCGCCTAAGGCCGCCCGCTCGCACTGCGTGCGGGCAAGCCGATGGCGTCGCGCTCTCTTGCATCCGGACTTTAACCGTCGGCCTCGGAGTTGCACCGAATCTGCTGACCCCGCCTTTCTTGCGAAAAGCGGGCGCTCGCGGGCTGATGCGCTTGCACGCAATCACCGCCGGTAGGGAGTTGCACCCTGCCCTGAGAACGCCTGCCCCGAGACCATCCCGGGACAACACTGTCTTCCACTGTCAGAGCCGCCGATGCAACCTCTGCCCCGGAACGGCTTTGAACGACGAAAGAACAGCATGATGCGGCACTTGATATCGAGCGGGTCACCCTACGAATCCGAAATCGGCTACAGCCGCGCCGTGGTGGATGGCGACTGGGTGTTCGTCTCGGGCACCACCGGGTTCGACTATGCCACCATGACGCTGCCAGACGACGTGGAAGCCCAAACCCGCCAGGCCCTGGCCAACATCGCCGATGCGCTGACGCAGGCCGGGTGCGGCTTTGATGATGTCGTGCGGGTTCGCTACATCCTGCCCGTGGCCTCGGATTTCCCCGCCTGCTGGCCCGCTCTGCGCGACGCGTTCCAGATTGCCCGCCCGGCGGCGACGATGATCGCGGCCGGGCTATTGGATGCGCGGATGAAGATTGAAATCGAGGTGACGGCGCGGAAGCCGGCTTAAAGCGTCATTGCGAGCCCCTTGGCGAAGCAACCCAGAGCAAGATACCGAAAATACATCGCGATGCTCTGGATTGCTTTGCCAAGCGGCTCGCAATGACAGGGAGAATCATTTTTCCCTAAACCCGCCCCAACAAGGCCGTGACCACAACCGCAAGCTTGTCCCCACCTCCACGATGATGCCGGCCGCGCCGCAGATCGCGTCGGGCCAACACGGACGGCAAGGCGGCGGCTATCACAGCGCCCGGATACCGGCCCGCCCCCGCCTGCATCAACCGCAACGCCTCCTGCGTCAGCTGCGCCAGCACGGGGGCGGCCGAGGCGGGATTGTGCAGGACATGCGATGGCGTGAGGCCATGCGCGTCCAGCACATCCTCCGGCAGCAGGCAGCGCTCCTGGCGGGCGAGAGCGGCCACGTTCAGGATCTGCCCGGCCGCGCCATAGGCAGCGCCCAGGCTGCGCAAACGCGGCAAGATGTCAGGTTCGGCGCCCAGCAATCGGCCAGCAGCCACCGCAAGCCCGCCTGCGGTTCCGGCCAGATAGGCGTGCCAGGATGCCAGATCCGGAATCGAATCGTCGGTTTCCATGTCCCGGGCGTCAATCATTGCCAGCAGGTCGGCTGGCTGGAAAACCCCAGAATCCAGCGCTTCTCCCAACGGCCCCGCAACCTCGTGCCGGCGGCGTGTGCCTTCCACGATCTCGCGCCACCAGTGCAGGCGAATGCGCGCCAGCATCGGTTGAGAGGCAACTTCACGGGCGCGTGCGAGTTCATGATTGAACGCACACAGCAGAAACAACGACTCACGCTGCTCTGCTGGCGCGAACAAGGCCGCAAAAAAGCGGTCGGGATCGTGGCGCTGCACGATGGCGGCGACGGGGCTCACGTTGGGGCGCTCAAGCGCGTGTGGCAATGCTGCATGTCATCAGGCGGAGGTGGCACGAAGCGAGCGAAGCTGCAAGCTTGACGGGCCTAGCCTGCGTCCATAGCTACGGTCTTGCTTAACGTCTTGATCAGCCCGGAGAAAACATTCCATGGCCTTTGAACTTCCCACCCTTCCCTACACCGTGTCGGCACTCGCCGGCGCCGGCATGTGCCAGGAGACGCTTGAGCTGCATCACGGCAAGCACCACCAGGCCTATGTGACCGCGCTGAACGGCTTCGTTGAGAAGAACGCCGAGCTCCAGGGCAAGTCGCTTGAGGAAATCGTCGCCTTCACCAACGGCAAGGCCGACATGGCGCCCGTGTTCAACAATGCCGGCCAGCATTGGAACCATATCCTGTTCTGGCAGAACATGTCGCCCACCGGCGGCAAAATGCCAGGCAAGCTGGAAGCCAAGATCGTCGCCGATTTCGGCTCGGTCGCGGCCTTCAAGGACGCCTTCAAGACCGCTGCCACCACGCAGTTCGGCTCCGGCTGGGCCTGGCTGGTTCTGGGTGCGGACGGCAAGCTGGCCGCCACCAAGACGCCGAACGGCTCCAACCCGCTGGCCGCTGGCCAGGGCACGGCGCTGCTGGGCTGCGACGTGTGGGAGCATTCCTATTACCTGGACTTCCGCAACCGCCGCCCGGATTACGTGACGAACTGGCTGGACAACCTGGCGAACTACGAATTCGCCGAATCGCTGCTCGCCTGACAAAAAAAGGGGGGTTCCCGCAGGAGCCCCCTTTCTTCTGAATCAAGGCGCTCTCGCGGGAGCGCCTTTTTTCTTACTTCTTGGTGTCGTTGGCCGGCTTCGGCACGATGACGCTGGCGATCGTCTCGCGCAGCACGATCACCTTCACGCCCGGCGCGATCTCGACCTCGATCTCACGGCTGTCATCGGCAGGCGGCTTGCTGACGGTGCCGAGGATGCCGCCACCGGTGACGATCTTGTCGTTGCGCTTCAGGTTGCCCAGCATGGCCTTCATCTCCTTGGCCTTCTGCTGCTGCGGACGGATCAGCAGGAAGTAGAACACGCCGAAGATCAGCAGCAGCGGGGCAAACTGGGTGGCGCTGGCCATCAGGCCGGCGGCGTCCTGCGCGTAGGCGGGGGAGATCAACATAATGGATTCCGAGATAGGGATTGTGGAGACAGTGGGCGGACCATAGCTTCCGCCCCCCGCACGTCAAGCGAGCAGGTCAGGGAGAATCGAATGGATCCGCGTATTCTGGAGCGCATTGCCGAGGCTTTGGAGCGTTTGGCCCCCAAGCCGCCGCGTCCGGTGGACATGCTGGCCGCCGATGCCTTCGTCTGGCATCCGCATCCGGCCGAGTTGGCGCCGGTGCGCAAGGTGTCGCGCGTCGATCTGTCGCTGCTGGTGGGCGTGGAACGGCAAAAGCAACTGGTGCTGGCCAACACGCTGCAATTCGCCCGCGGCTTTTCGGCCAACAACGCCATGCTGTGGGGCGCGCGCGGCATGGGCAAAAGCTCGCTGGTCAAGGCGGCACACGCCGAAGCCAATGCCGAGCGCCCAGGCTGCCTGGCGCTGATCGAGATCGCCCGCGAGGACATCGTCTCCCTGCCGGAGCTGCTGCGCATCCTGCGCGGCGAGACCCGTCGCTGCCTGGTGTTCTGCGACGACCTGAGTTTCGAGCGCGAGGACGCCGACTACAAGGCGCTGAAATCCGTGCTCGACGGCGGCATCGAGGGCCGGCCTGAGAACGTGCTGTTCTACGCCACCTCCAACCGCCGCCACCTGATGCCGCGTGAAATGATCGAGAACGAGGGTTCCAGCGCCATCAACGCCGGCGAGGCGACCGAGGAGAAGGTCTCGCTGTCCGACCGATTCGGCCTATGGGTCGGTTTCCACAATGCCGACCAGGAAGCCTATTTCGCCATGGTGGCCGGCTATGCGGCCGAGCTGGGCCTGCCTGTGGCGGCGGACAGCCTGCGCGCCCAGGCTGCCACCTGGTCCACCATTCGGGGCGGACGGTCTGGCCGCGTGGCCTGGCAGTTCGTGCAGGATCTTGCCGGCAAATTGGGAGTAGTCTCCAACGCATGACCCAGGACCACCCCCTTCGCGCGGCGCTCACCAACGAAATCCATGCTCGCCCTCCGCTGGCCCTTCGGGCGCCGGCGCGGGCCAGCCATCTGGCGATGCTGTCGGGCGAACGGGGTGGGGACGCGGACAGGGCGCATCTGGCCGAACTGTGCCGCAGCCTGGGCAGCCCCGAACCCGGGGCGCAGGCCAACCATCACATCATCGATCTCGGTTTCGGCCGGCTGAAATGGGAGCGCCACACCGAATTCAGCTCCTACACGGTGCTGCGGGACGGGTGCGACCCCGCCGCCCCCTTCGCCGAAACCGCGTTGCAGGCCTTGCCGGGCGACTGGGTGGATGGCCTTCCCGGCGACCGGCTGACAGCCACGCATTTCGCGTTGCTGGGTGGCGATCCGCCGGAACCTGCGGTACTCGCCAGCCTGTTCGGCGCGGACGGCTATGTCGGCTCGCGCTTCGCGGGCGGATTGGCGCAGGGCTGGTCGGATTTCCGCATTCACGGCGATGGCTGGGGCCGCATCGTCATCCACGATCTCGGCCTGGGCAGCAATCAGGCCGGCCGCCTGATACAGCGCCTGGCGGAAATCGAGGATTACCGCATGCTGGCCCTGCTGGCCCTGCCGATCGCCCGCGATGTCCTTCCCCGGTTGGGCGAGATTGAAACCGCCGTCACGGCAGCCTCCATCGGCACCGTCTCGCGCACCGGGCTGGACGACGACCGCGCCATTCTGGACGAACTGACACGTCTGGCGGCCGCCTGCGAGAGCATCGCCGCCGAGACCGGCTTTCGCTTCGCCGCCACCCGCGCCTATGACGCGCTGGTGCGCCAACGCGTGGCGGAACTGCGCGAGGACCGCCTTCAGCATCTGCAAAGCTGGGGCGAATTCCTCGCCCGTCGCTATGCCCCGGCCATCAGCACCTGCGATGCCGTGCGGGCGCGGCAGGAGGCGCTGTCGCTGCGCACCTCACGCGGCGCCAATCTGCTCCGCACCCGCGTGGACGTGGCGCTGGAAGGCCAGAACGCCGAGCTGCTGACCTCGATGGACCGCAGGGCCGCCTTGCAGTTGCGCCTGCAGGAGACGGTGGAGGGGCTGTCGGTGGTGGCGATCAGCTATTACGCGGTGGCCTTGGTGGGATACGCGGTGCAGGGCCTGCATGTGTTCAAGGTGGAGCTCGATCATGATCTGGCGGTCGGCATCGCGGTGTTGCCGGTCACGGCGCTGGTGTGGCTGTTCTTGCGCCGGCTGAAGCGGCGGTTGGCCAAAGCGCATTGATCAGCCTGGTGGGCGCAATCCCAAGGGGTATTGCACCCTACGTGATCTCGATCAGCTTTCCATCTTCGCTGTCCAGCGCGGAAATGCTGCCGGACCCGATGCCGTAAACCCATCCATGCAACGTCAGCCCGCCCGTCGCAAGACGCGCTGCTACCGAGGGATGCGTGCGCAGATGCGCCAGCTGCGTGCGCACGTTCTGCTCCACCAGCGCCTGCACCAAGGCATCGCCCGTCAAATCGGGCTGGGTGGCCGCGACCACGCTGCGGGCGGCATGCGCGTTGCGCAGCCAGGATGCCACGGTGGGCATGCGTTTCATCGCATCGCTGTCCGGCGCCAGCAGGGCCCGCATCGCCCCGCAATCGGAGTGGCCGCACACCACGATGTCGGTCACTTCCAGGCCCACGCAGGCGAACTCGATCACCGCGGACACACCGCCCATCATCTCACCGTAAGCCGGCACGATATTGCCGATGTTGCGGCAGACGAACAGCTCGCCCGGATCGGTCTGGGTGATCAGCCCCGGCGAAATACGGCTGTCGGCGCAGGTGATGAACAGCGTGTGCGGGTCCTGGCCAGAGGCCAACTCCTCGAACATTTCGCTGCGTTGGGGGAAAGCCTGCTCGCGAAAGCGCCGCACGCCGTCCATGAGACGGCGATGCGGCTTATCGGCAGCGATCGGAGGCTGCGGTGTCAAACCGGCGAGCCCGCCAAAGCGGCGCGGAGGGCGTCTTCCTTGCTGTGGTCAAAGCTGGTGCGCAGCACGGTGCCGCCAATGCCGGTCAGGTCTTCCAGCACCTTGTCGGCGGTGTATTTGCGGATCAGCAGGAACAACGCCGCCTGGCCCGGAGAGATGGAGCCGGCCACTTCCTTCATGAATTTGTCGTTGATGCCGAGATCGGTCAAAGCCCCGCCCAGCGCGCCAGACGCAGCCCCCAGGGCCGCACCGGCCAGCGGCATCATGAAGATCATGCCGATGATGGCGCCCCACATGGTGCCGGACGCGGCCGAGATGGCCATCGGGTTGACCATCTGGTTCAGCTTCACATTGCCGTCCTCGCGCTTGACGGCCACCACGGCGTCTTCGAGTTCGATCAGGTATTCGCTCTGCATCTTGAGCACTTTTTCACGCACTTCCTCGGCCCGGGCTTCGGACGGGAAGGCGATGACGACCAGATCGCTCATAGCATGTGTCTCCATTGTTTGAGCCGCGAGCCCATGGTCACGGCGGATACGCGCTGCGCGCACCGCATAACCAATTCGGCCGGATACGAAACGTTCCACAACCACGAAACCGTTACCCGGCGAACACAACCAGACACATGATACAGGATCAGGCCCGAGACGACCAGATCAGCCCAACGGAACCCAGATCGCGCCTGAAGACGCTGAAAGAGCCGCCGCCGCGATGAAGCGCACGCCGGCCACGCCATCGGCCAGGGTGGGGAACACCACGCCGTCCGGCACGGCCGCTTTGTCCTGGGCGGCATGGATCGCCCGCGCCACCTCGGCGTAAACCGTGGCGAAGGATTCCAGATACCCCTCCGGATGCCCCGCTGGAATACGCGTCACGCGCCCAGCGGCGGGGCTGGCGCCGTGGCCGCCACGGGTGACCAGTTGTCGGGGGCTGTTCTCGCGCGCCACCCACAGACGGTCCGGTTCCTCCTGCGACCATTCGATTCCGCCGGTCTCGCCATACAAACGCAGCCGCAGCCCGTTGTCATGACCATGCGCCACCTGGCTGGCCCACAGCATGCCGCGCGCGCCGCCGGCAAAGCGCAGCAGCACATGGGCATTGTCGTCAAGCCGGCGGCCGGGCACGAAGGCCTGGGTGTCGGCCAGCACCGCCTCGGGGGTGAGGCCGGTCACGAAGCAAGCGAGTTGGAAGGCATGGGTGCCGATATCACCCAGCGCGCCACCTGCGCCGGATTGCGCCGGATCGGTGCGCCAGGACGCCTGCTTCTGCCCACTCGATTCGATGTCGCTCGCCAGCCAGGCCTGCGGATATTCCACCTGCACCACGCGAATGGCGCCAAGTTCGCCCGCCGCCACCATCTCCCGCGCCTGCCGCACCATGGCGGAGCCGCTGTAGTTGTAGGTGACGGCGAACAACTTGCCGGATCGCGCCGCCAGATCCACCAACGCCTCCGCATCGGCGACATGGGTCACCAACGGCTTGTCGCAGATCACGTGAAAGCCGGCCTCCAGCGCCGCGCGGGCCACCGGGAAATGCATGTGGTTCGGCGTGACGATCGCCACCACCTCCATCCCGTCCGGCCGCGCCCGTTCGGCCGCGAACATCTCGGCGTAGCTGCCATAGGCGCGGTCCGGATCAAGCCCGATTTCGGCGCCCGACGCCCGCGCCCGCTCCGGATCTGACGACAGCGCGCCGCACACCAGGCTGTATTTGTCGTCCAATCGTGCGGCCATGCGGTGGACAGCGCCGATGAAGGCCCCCTGCCCGCCGCCCACCATGCCGAGGCGAATGCGCGGCCGCATCGCTCAGCCCAACCCCAGCATGCGGCGATTTTGCTGCGGATCGCTGGCCCCGCCGGCAAAATCATCGAACGCTTTGTCCGTCACGCGGATGATGTGCTTCTTGATGAAGTCCGCCCCCTCGCGGGCGCCGTCTTCCGGGTGTTTCAGGCAGCATTCCCATTCCAGCACCGCCCAGCGGTCATACCCCGCCGCCGCGAGGCGGGAGAACACGCCCGAGAAATCCACCTGACCATCACCCAGCGAGCGGAACCGCCCGGCGCGAGACAGCCACGGTTGGAACCCGGAATACACGCCCTGGCGGCCGCTGGGGTTGAATTCTGCGTCCTTGACGTGAAACGCGCCGATCCGCTCGGCATAGATGTCGATGAAGTCGAGATAGTTCATCTGTTGCAGCAGGAAATGCGACGGGTCGTAGTTGATGCGGCAGCGCTTGTGGTTGTTGACGCGTTCGAGGAACATCTCGAACGTCACGCCATCGAACAGATCCTCGCCGGGGTGCAGTTCGAAGCACACATCGACGCCCGATTCCTCATACGCATCGAAAATTGGCCGCCACCGCTTCGCCAACTCGTCGAACGCCGTCTCGATCAGCCCGGCCGGGCGCTGCGGCCACGGATACAGGAACGGCCATGCCAGCGCGCCTGGGAACGACACGGTGGCATCCAGCCCCAGCCGGCGCGAGGCGACCGCCGCCTTCATCATCTGATCCACCGCCCAGGCCTGCCGCGTACTCGGCGCACCCTGCACAGAGGCCGGTGCAAACCCGTCGAACGCCTCGTTATACGCGGGGTGCGTCGCCACAAGCTGGCCCTGCAAATGCGTCGACAACTCGGTGATCACCAGGCCGTGGCGTGCCACCGTGCCGAGGATCTCGTCGCAATAGGTCTGCGAGTCCGCCGCCAGCGCGAGGTTGAACAACCGGCCGTCCCAGCTTGGGATCTGCACGCCCGCATAGCCCAGCCCGGCCGCCCAGCCGCAGATGGCGTCCAGCGTGTTGAACGGCGCTTCGTCGCTGGCAAACTGGGCCAGGAAGATCCCTGGCCCCTTCATGGTGGCTGGCATGGTCGTGGCCTTTCGATATCAATATTATTCAGAAAAAATCTTCTTTTTCTGAAGAAAAAGAACTCTTCCCCTTAAATCGCTTCCAACCGCGCCAACAGCCGCGCATCGTCATCCGACAAAGCCGGCGACCGTTCGATCTGCGTGCCGACCTCGATGGTGGTGCGGGTTTCAGCAGCCTGAAGCACGGCGTACATCGCCTCCAGCACATGCAAGGCCACGCGGCCGGAGCTGCGATGCGGGGTGTCCTCGGCAATCGAGCGGGCCATTTCCGCCAGCCCCAGGCAGCGATAATTCGCCTGATCCGCACGCGTCGCGGGCCAGGACGGTGAACGCCAGTTGGGCCGGCCATACGGCATGTCGGCGGAACTCGCACTCTGCCAGTCGCCACCGCCCTCGGTGAACTCGATGGCGCCGCCGAAGAAATTCGGATCGGGCACCCGCATCGAGCCTTCGGTGCCATAGAGTTCAATGCCCGGATGGCTTTGGCGATGCACATCCCAGCTCATCATCAACGACACCTGTGCGCCGCTGCCGAATTCGAGCAGCGCCATCACCGTGGTGGGTGTTTCCACCTTGATCCGATCGCCCACGCGCGGTCCGGCCGCGGTGACGATGCGTTCGGCCAGCCCGATCTGGGCCTGCGCCTGCACCCGCGCCACCGGGCCGAGCAGATTGACGAGGGCCGCGAAATAATACGGTGCAATATCCAAGATCGGCCCACCGCCGGGCTTGAAGAAGAACTCCGGATCAGGATGCCAATGCTCCATGCCGCGCGACAGCAGAATGGCTGTGCCGGACAGAATCTTGCCCACCTTCCCCGTGTCGATCATCTGCCGCGCCAGACGACCGCCAGCGCCGAGGAACGTGTCCGGTGCACAGCCCAGATGCAGGCCACGCGCGTCCGCCTCAGCCACCAGTTTGCGGCCATCTTCCAACGACGCGCAAAGCGGCTTTTCGGTGAACACATGCTTGCCGGCGGTCAACGCCGCGTGGCTGACGGCATAATGCGCGTTCGGCACCGTGAGATTGACGACCACATCGATATCGTCCCGCGCCAGCAGCGCATCCACGCCGAGACCGTCGACGCCGAATTTTGCACCCTGCGCCTGCGCCACATCCGGCCGCATATCGGCGCACGCGACCAGTTTGATGCCAGCGAACAACGGCATGTTCTGCATATAGATCGACGAGATCACGCCGCAGCCGACAACGCCTACACCCAACTCTTTCACGCCAGATTCCTTTGCCATGTCGCTCACCACGCCTTGACGGTTGCGAACGAACGGCGCGCGAAGCGGGCATCGTCGTTGGGGTTGTCATGCTCCAACGTCCACACCGGCGACGGCGTTGCGCGCATCAACGGCAGTAAGGCCTGCCAGGCGATCACGCCGTGGCCCACATCGGCCCAGCCATCCTCATCGGTGCACTGGCCTTCCGGCGCCAGATCCTTCACGTGGAAGCTGACGATGCGCGCGCTGTATTTGCTGATCCAGTCAGCCGGGTTCTGGCCGCCACGGATCACCCAGGCGATGTCGCACTGCCATTTCACGGCAGGGTCTTCCCCCAAAATCCACTCGATCGGATAGGAGCCGTCCGGCAGTTGGGCGAATTCGAAGTGATGGTTGTGCCACGCGAATTCCATCCCCTGATCGGCGCAGCGCTTCTGATAACCGGCGATCTCGCGGCCCAGCGCCTTCCAGCCTTCAATGTCCTGCGTGCGTTCTGCCGGCGGCACGGCGGGGACAATCGCGGTCTTCACGCCGAGGCTCTTCAATTTGGCGATGATGTCATCGCAATCCTCACGCCAGCTGGGTGCGCCGATATGGGCGGTGGGCGCGGTCAGTCCGTTGGCCGCCATCGCGTCCTGCAAGGCCGGCAGATCGGCTACCAATCCGCCGAACGGCTCGACATGCCTGATGCCGAGATCGGCCAGCATCTTCGTCTGACGGGCCAAATCCGGAAAGTTGCGCGAGGAATATAGCTGATAGGAAATCGCTGGCGTGGTCATCTTACTTTTCCTTTGGGAAATGGCCGGTCAGAGACGCTGGCCGGTGGCGATGTCGAAGAAATTCAACCGGTGCGCCGGCAGCGCCAACGGCAGGTGATCGCCCACCGCAACGGCGGTTTCGGCGGGCAGGCGAATGGTCAGCGGGCTGCCGCCGAGGCGGGTCCAGACCAGCAGGTCGCTGCCCATCGGCTCAACCAGTTCCACCGGCGCCGCGTGGGTGTCCGCAGCCCCCGGTGCCAGCACGACGTGTTCCGGGCGAATGCCGAGTTCGACCGGCAGGCCGTCCTGCGGAGGTTCCGTGAAGATGCCCGGCTCCAGACGGACCACCAGATCAGCGGCCCGAAATGCAATGCCGTTCGCATCATGCGTGATGTGGCCGGGAAGAAAGCTCATCCCCGGCGAGCCCACGAAGCTGGCCACGAAGCGGTTGGCGGGCCGGTTATAGATCTCCTGCGGCGGGCCAAGCTGCTGAATGCGGCGGTCGCGCATCACCGCGATGCGGTCGGCCAAGGTGAGCGCCTCGATCTGGTCATGGGTGACGAAGATCATCGTCGCTCCCAGCCGCTGGTGCAGGCGCTTGATTTCGGTGCGCAACTCGGCCCGCAACTGGGCATCGAGGTTGGACAGCGGTTCGTCGAACAGGAACACCCCGGCATCGCGCACCAAAGCCCGCCCGATCGCCACCCGTTGGCGTTGCCCGCCAGACAGTTCAGAAGGTTTGCGATCCAGCAATTCGGTGATGCGCAGAATTTCCGCCGCGTCGCGCACCCGCTGGTCGATCTCGGCGCGCTTCATGCCCGCCACCTGCAGGCCGAACGACATGTTGCCGAGCACGCTCATGCGCGGATACAGCGCGTAGGACTGGAACACCATCGCGATGCCGCGATCCTTCGGCTCCTCCCACGTCACGTTGCGGCCACCGATCCAGATCTGGCCGTCATCGACCTCGGTCAGCCCGGCGATGGCGTTCAGCAGCGTGGATTTGCCGCAGCCGGAGGGGCCGAGCAGCACCAGGAACTCGGATTGCGCGACCTCCAGATCCAACCGCTCCAGAACTTGAAAAGATCCATACGAGATCTCGATGCCGCGCAACGAGATCTGGCTGGCAACTTGGCTATGAGGGGTCACGATATTCAGCCTTTCACAGCGCCGGCGGCGATGCCGCGGACGAACCAGCGGCCCGAGCCGAAATAGACAACCAGCGGCACAATGGCCGTCAGCAAGGTGGCTGCCATATCGACGTTGTAGGTCCGCTCGCCCTGGGTCGAGTTGACGATGTTGTTGAGTTGCACGGTCATCGGCAGGTTCTCCCGCCCGGCAAACACCAGGCCGAGGATGAAGTCGTTCCAGATGCCCGTGACCTGCAGAATGACCGCCACGACGAGGATGGGCACCGCCATCGGCATCATGATCTGGCCGAAAATCCGCCAAAACCCAGCGCCGTCGACGCGGGCCGCGCGAAACAGCTCCATCGGCAGGGCCGCGAAGTGATTGCGAAACAGCAAGGTCATGGTCGGCAGGCCGAAGATCGTGTGCACGATCACAATGCCCGGCAGCGAGTTGTTCAACCCCACCTGGCTGAACACGCGCACCAGCGGATAGATGAACACCTGATAAGGTATGAACGCCGCAATCAGCAACATGCCGAACAGCAGCTTCGCCCCACGTGGCCGCCAGAATGACAGCGTGTATCCGGTGAGTGCCCCCACCGAGATCGACACGATCACGCTGGGCACCAGAATACGGATGGAATTCCAGAAGCCGACGCTGATGCCGTTGCACGTCAATCCCGTGCAGGCCGAAGACCACGCCGTGAACCAGGCATCCAGCGTCACATGCTGGGGCAAGGACAAGATGTTGCCGAGGCGGATTTCGGGCATCGATTTCAGCGACGTGACCAGCATCACATACAGCGGCGTCAGGAAAAATAACGCGCTGATCAGCAACAATGCGTATAGGCCGATGCGCCCGGTGCTGGTGTGTTTCGGCTTGCGCCCGCTGGGCGTGGAGATCGCGGTCATGTCAGTTTTCCCGCTGCGCGCTGGCGGCTTTGCCAGTAAAGCCAGGGAGCAATCACGGCGATCACCGTCATCAGCATTGTGGTGGCGGCCGCCGTGGCAAGGCCCACGTTTCCGCGCTCGAACAAATGATCCATCACAAACTTGGCCGGAACTTCGGACGATATGCCAGGCCCGCCATTGGTCATGGCCACCGCGAGGTCATAAAGCCGCACCACGCTGGTGGACAGCAACACTCCGGCGGTGGCGAAACTGCCGGCCATCATCGGAATGACAATCGAAACATATGTGCGCCACACTGGCAGACCGTCAACGCGGGCGGCCTTCCAGATCTCGGTGTCCACACCGCGCAACCCGGCCAGCATGATCGCCATCACCAGGCCCGACGCGTGCCACACCGCCGCCAGAACCAAAGTATAAATCACGCGATCCGGCCGCACGATCCAGTCGAAATGGGCGGACGCAAAGCCAATGTCATGCAGCAGCTTCTCGATGCCCAATGTTGGGTCCAACAGCCAGCGCCAGGCAAGGCCGGTGACGATGAACGACATCGAGAACGGATACATAAACACCGAGCGCAGCAGGTTCTCGGCCCTTACCCGCTGGTCGATCAACACCGCCAGTAAAAAGCCGATGGTCAACGACGCTGCCACGAACAGACCGCCGAACAGCAGCACATTGCTGACGGACGTGCTCCATCGCTCATTGCCCATCAGGCTCGAATACTGACGCAGCCCCACGAAGTTGGAATTGGGCAACATCCGTGAACTGGTCATGGAGATCCACACCGTCCACAGGGTTGAGCCGCAATAGACCACCAGGGCCACCATCACCGCCGGCACCAGGGCAATCTGGGCAGGCACGCGTGAGCCGATCTTGCGACGCATTGGATTTTTCATCAAAGCGCTCTCCACCGACGGGCCGCTCCCGGAACGGAAGCGGCCCACGCGTCTGTCAGAACGGCTGCGCCATCGTGCTGGCCAGTCGGGCGATGAACGTGTCGGCCGTCATCGACGGGTCGTTCCAGAACTGCGAGATCAGGTCTTCAACCGCACCCGTCAGCGCCGGTGGGGACAGCAACTCGTTCGCCGGCACCTGGGTCTTGGGATCGGCCAGCCAGCCGGACGCCTTGCGGGCGCAGGCATCGAGCGAGGAGGTATCTAGGTCGAGGCGAACCGGGATCGAGCCCTTCTTCTGCGCGAAGGCGATCTGCGTCGCAGGGTCCAGCAGCAATCCGGCCAGCATCATCTGGGTCGCGGTCTTGGTGGGGTCCTTCTGCTTGGGGAAGGCGAACACGTCGCCGCCCATCAGATAGGAGACCGATTTGGCGCCCAGCACGGTGCAGCCATATTCCTTGTCCGGCGTCTGGCCGGCAGCGGAGAATTCGCCCTTGGCCCAATCGCCCATGAACTGCATGCCCGCCTTGCCCTGGATCAGCAGGCCGGTGGCGTCGTTCCAGTTGCGCGCGGCGGCGCCTGCATCGACGTAGTTGTGCAGGCGACGATAGGTGTCGACCACAGTGCGGAACTGCGGGCTTTTGATGGTGGCAATGTCGCGCTTGCCCCAGAATACCGTGAACATCTCCCCGCCGCCCATGCCAGCAAGCACGGAGTTGAACAGGCCCCGCTCCCAGTTCTTCTGACCGCTGAACGCCAACGGTATCAGGCCGGCCGCCTTCAGCTTGTCGAGCGCCGGGAACAGATCATCCCAATTGGTCGGCGCCGTGGCGCCCGCCTTGGCAAGCGCCGCGTTGGAGGTGAACAGCCAGTTCTGGCCATGAATGTTGATCGGCACCGCATAGGCGTGGCCGTCGCGCGTCACCGCCGCCAGGATGGCCGCTGGCATGATGGACGCCCATTTTTCGGACTTCGCCAGGCTGTCCATGTTCACCAGAAAGTCGTTCTCAACCAGATCGTCGAACTGCTTGCCGGTGTTGAACTGCATGGCGGTTGGCGGATTGCCGCCAACAATGGCGTTGATCGCGGCCGTGCGCGCATTGACGCCGCCGGCGATCGCCATGTCCACCCAAATGCCGCCCGCCTTGGTGAACTGGTCAGCGAACACCTTCACGGCGGCCGATTCGCCGGCCGAGGTCCACCAATGAATAACTTCCGCTTTCGGCTGCGGCTTGGTCTGGGCGTGGGAGGCGACTGGGGCGAGGAGCAGGGTGCCGAGGCAAAGGCCTGCTGCGAGGCTGCGGATCATGACGTATTCCCTCATGTTATTATTTTTGTTGGTCTTTTTACGTTTTATTTTTCTTGCCGCAGCGCCACTCTAGCGTCTAACGGGTTTCCTGAGAAAAACTGTAATCGATTACATTTTCACTGACAATCACTTTTTGCCGGTATGTATGGGCAAGATCGTTGGAGAGATCACAGGTCGTGGATGATGAAACCGGCGACCGGCGCACAGCGCGCATCGCAGACGTGGCCCAGCTTGCCGGTGTGTCCACCGCCACCGTCAGCCGGGCGCTGACGGCGCCAGGCCAGCTGCGCGCCGCCACCCTGGCACGGGTGATGGAGGCCGTGCGCAGCATCGGATACACCCCCAACGTCGCCGCACGATCGTTGCGCGCGCGGCGAACGATGCTGGTGCTGGTGGTGGTGCCCGATATCGCCAACCCGTTCTTCGCGGACGTGCTGCGCGGCATTGACGAGGAGTTGTCCGCACACGGATACGGCCTGCTGATCGGCAATCTGGCGCGGACCCGCAAGAAAGAGCCGCAACTGATCGGCATCGTGCAATCCGGCCAGGTGGACGGCGTGATCCTGCTCAACGGCCGGGTGCCGGAGGGGCTGGATCGGTCGATGTCGGACACCGGCACGCCGATGGTGGCCGTCTGCGAGGCAATCCCCGGGGCCAATTTTCCGCAGGTGGGCGCGCAGAACCGGGAGGCCGCCATCGAGGCGGTGGCGTATCTGGTAGCCCTCGGCCACCGCAGGCTCGCGTATGTGGCCGGCCCGAAAGACAACGTGCTGGAACGCGAGCGCCGCGCCGGTTTCCTGCAGGGCCTGCGCGCCGCCGGGATCGACCGCAGGCAGGCATCCATCTATCCCGGAGACTTCACCTTCGCGGCCGGCGAAACAGCGGCCCAGACCTTCCTGTCATCCCCCGGCCGTCCCACCGGCGTGTTCGCCGCCAACGACGAAATGGCGATCGGCTTTCTCAAATCCGTCCGCGCCGCTGGCGTGTCCGTGCCCCGAGACGTCTCCGTCGTGGGGTTCGACGGCATTGCCTTCGCCGATTATGTGGAACCCACGCTCACCACCTTCCGCCAGCCACGCCGGGAGTTGGGCAGGCAGGGGGCGGCGTTGCTGGTGGAGGCGCTGTCCGGAGCCGCCACGGCCACAGATGCGCCCCATATCCGCCTTCCCGTTCCGTTGGTGGTGCGCGACAGCACGGGCCCAGCCCCCGTGGGGTGATGGGCTACCCCCAATGGAACAGGTCGCTCAGTTCCGGCCACACATCCTGAATGATGGTCAACACGCTGTGCGACGAGATCGGCGCCTCGAAGCCGCCATGGCGTGCGCGGTCCAGAATGACATCGAGGCTGCGCTGAACCACATCGAACGCCGGCGCAGGGTGAGCATTTTCCAGATCGCCGGAGGCGGGAAAGCCGTCGCGGTTTGGGATAGACCCGTAATAGGGCCGCAAAATCATCTGGTCGTACAATGTCAGCAGGCACAAAGCGGCGTCGGGGCGGATTTGGTAATCCACCATCGCCAACATCAGGCGGTGCTTGACCGCCTGAATCGCTCCTGTGCTGCCGCAATTATAGGCCCACAAAAGATCAAGATATCGCCGCTCGAGAAGTGAGTTCACGAACCCTCCTTGCCCAACAGGCCGCCTCATCGAGGTCAAACTTAATATTCACCACGAAGAACGCAATTCAGAACTGTGTTATACTCCCCGCCTTGAATACATCGAAAGTGGAGTGATTTTGCATGGCAACATCATCCGACTGCGAGGTTCTCATTATCGGGGCGGGTACAACCGGGCTGGCCGCCGCCCTGTTCCTCGCCGAGCGCGGCGTGCGCGCGCGCCTCATCGACAGTGCTGCTGCGCCCAATTCCATATCTCGGGCGCAGGTCCTCAACCCACGGTCGCTGGAATTGCTCGAAGCAAGCGGCGTGACGGCGCTGGCGCTGGCAGAGGCGCGCATTGTGCACGGTGTTCGGTTTCACGAAGCGTGGCAGCCTTTGGCCGATATCGATTTCATCGGAATCCCGTCACACCATCCCATGGCGGTGCTGCCGCAGGCACGGACGGCGGCGTTGCTCGCACAGGCGCTGAAGCCGCACGCCATCGAGGTGGAACATGGCATAACGCTCCAGCATCTCACCCCTGACCAGGACAATGTCAGAGCCGTGCTGCGGCACCCCGACGGCGCCGGCGAGACCACCAGCGCCGCTCTTGTCCTGGCCGCCGATGGCGCCAACAGCATCGCCCGCAAGGCGCTGGGCCTCACATTTGATGGAAGCTCCTTTCCTGAGCCATGGCCGCTTTACGATATCGAACTCAACGACCCGCTTGACCCTGATCACGCCCATGTCTGCCTGGTCACGGGCGGGCTGATCTTCCTGCTCTGCCTCAGGCCCGGCCTGTGGCGGGTGTTCGGCGATGTGTTAGACCCACTCAATTACCTGCCGGCCGGCGCCCGCACCGGGCGGATTGAATGGCAATCCATTTTTCACATCGCGCACCGCCTAGCGTCTCCCCACGCATCCCACCGCGTCGCACTGGCCGGCGATGCGGCGCATATCCATGCGCCGATCGGGGCACGCGGCATGAATCTGGGTATCGAGGACGCGTTCGTCTTCGCCGCCTGCGCCGCCGATGAACTGCACGGCCATTCAGGGCGCATCGAAGATTACGCCCGCCTGCGCCACCCCGTGCATCGTTCGGTGGTGGGCCGCATGGAGCGCCTGACATTTCTTGCGCGTGGCCGGCCGGGATGGGTGGGCGTCGCGCGGCATTACATCCTGCCAGGCCTTGCCGGATTTTCGCCCGTGGCCGAACGGATGCGGCGGTTCGTGACGGGAACCGATCACCCGATCGAGACCACGATCAGCGCCCCACGCGCCTGATCCCCCTATCCAACCATCGCAAGGTTTGCCCACACTCCGCGCGGGCAATGTCGGACGTGCAACTCCATTGCCCCCAGGTCGCTTGACCCAAGGAACAAACCGCACGGAGGCCCGAGCCATGACTGAATTTCCGTCGCCGCATCGCTATGATACGGCGCTGTTCCGGCGCTGCGGCCATAGCGGATTGCAGCTTCCGGCACTCTCGCTGGGGCTTTGGCAGAATTTCGGCGACATCGACGCGTTCGAGACCGGCCGCGCCGTGGTGCGCCGGGCGTTCGACCGCGGGGTGACGCATTTCGACCTGGCCAACAATTACGGCCCGCCGCCAGGCTCGGCCGAATCAGCGTTCGGCCGCATGATGGACAGGGACCTCCGCCCATACCGCGACGAATTGGTGATCTCCACCAAGGCCGGCTACACCATGTGGCCCGGCCCGTACGGCGATTTCGGCTCGCGCAAATACCTGATCGCCAGCCTCGACCAGAGCCTGCGCCGGATGGGCCTCGATTACGTCGACATCTTCTATCATCACCGCCCAGACCCCCACACGCCGCTGGCCGAGACGATGGGCGCCCTCGCCCATGTCGTACGCCAGGGCAAGGCGCTGTATGTCGGCCTGTCGAACTACCCGCCAGACCAAACCCGCAAGGCCGCCGCCATCCTGCGCGACCTCGGCACGCCCTGCGTCATCCACCAGCCCCGCTATTCCATGCTGGAACGCACCCCCGAACACGGATTGCTGGATGTGCTCGGCGACGAAGGCATCGGCTGCGCCACCTTCTCCTCCCTCGCCCAAGGCCTGCTGACGGACAAATACCTCAACGGTGTGCCCGACGACGCCCGCATGGCACGCGGCGGCTCCCTGCCCGCCGCACGGCTGACCGAAAGCCTGGTGGCGAAACTGTGCCTGCTCAACGCAATTGCCACCGGCGGCGGAAGGTCACTGGCGCAACTGGCGCTGGTGTGGGTGCTGCGGGACCCGCGCATCACGACGGTGCTGCTCGGCGCACGCAACGTGACGCAGTTGGACAACACGCTGGACGCGCTGGCACGTCCGCAACTGACGCCGGAGGAAGAGGCGGCGATTTTGCCTGTGCTTGATCAGGGTTAGAATTTGTTGAAGGGAAGAACTTCTTTTTCTGAAGAAAAAGAAGCAAAAAGACTTCTATTCATTCAGGTTTGTGTCGTGGATATGGAGCGACACAAACCTGAATGAATGAAATTTTTTGGTTCTTTTTTATAAAAAAGAACACTTTTTCTTTTTAATCCTTACTTCCCCCAGCGCAGAACCATCGGGTCCAATTTGGCTGCAACCTTCAGCAACCCAGCGCGGGTGGCAGGGTGCAGCGGCACCAGCGGATGACGAACCATGTCGGACTTGATCACACCGCCCGCCATCATCAGCGCCTTGCAGGCCAGCAGGCCGCATTGGCGGTTCTCGTAGTTGATGAGCGGCAACCAGCGCTGATAGGCGTCGGCGGCTTCATCGTGGCGTCCGGCGAAATAAGCGTCGGTGATCTGGCGAATCCCGTCCGGAAAGCCGCCGCCGGTCATCGCACCCGTGGCGCCGGCCTCGAGATCGGCCATCAGCGTGATCGCCTCCTCGCCGTCCCATGGGCCGACGATGGCATCGCCGCCGAGTTCGAGCAGTTCCCGCAGCTTGGCGGCGGCCTGCGGAACTTCGATCTTGAAATAGGAAACGTGTTCGATCTCGCGCGCCATGCGGGCCAGTAGGGGTGCGGGCAGCACGGTGCCGCTGACCGGGGCGTCTTGGATCATGATCGGGATGTCGATGGCGTAGGACACGCGCTGGTAGAAATCAAAGATCGCGGCGGGCGGAACACGGATGGTGGCGCCGTGATACGGCGGCATCACCATCACCATGGACGCGCCCTTCTCCTGGGCGCGCTTGCTGCGGGCGGCGCAGATGTCAGAGCCGAAATGGGTGGTGGTGACGATGACCGGCACCCGGCCGGCCACATGGTCCAGCACCGCGTCCATCACGAGTTCGCGTTCCAGATCGGTCAGCACGAACTGCTCGGAGAAATTGGCGAGGATGCACAGGCCCTGCGAGCCGGCATCGATCATGAAGTCGATCGCGCGCAACTGGCCTGGCAGATCCAGATTGCCGGCGGCGTCGAACACGGTGGGGGCGACGGGAAAGACGCCTTTGTACGGTGTGGTGGCGTGGGACATTTTTATGCCTTCTCGTTCTTGGGGGTCAAAAATCCGTCATTGCGAGCCGCTTGGCGAAGCAATCCAGAGCCGCACGACAAAACTGGGGCGGGTTGCTCTGGATTGCTTCGCCAAGCGCTCGCAATGACGAGGGTTTAGACGGCGGTGATCGTCTCCAGCCCGCCCATCCAAGGGCGCAGCACGTCTGGAACGGCGATGGACCCGTCGGCCTGCTGATAATTCTCCATCACCGCGATCAGGGCGCGGCCGACGGCGACGCCGGAGCCGTTGAGCGTGTGGAGGAATCCTGCGGGCTTGCCGTCTGGCCCGCGATAGCGTGCGTTCATCCGACGGGCCTGGAAGTCGCGCATGTTCGAGCAGGAGCTGATCTCGCGCCACATCTTCTGGCCGGGCAGCCAGACTTCGAGGTCATGCGTGCGCGCCGCGCCGAAGCCGGTGTCGCCGGCGCAGAGCAGCATGCGGCGATAGGGAATGCCGAGCAGTTCCAGCACGCGCTCGGCACACGCGGTCATGCGCTCATGCTCGTCGCTTGAGGCGTCCGGATGGACGATGCTGACCATCTCCACCTTGGGGAACTGGTGCTGGCGCAACATGCCGCGTGTGTCTCGCCCGGCGGACCCGGCCTCGGAGCGGAAGCACTGGCTGAGGGCAGCAAAGCGGTAAGGCAGCTTGGCTTCCGGCACGATCTCGCCGGCCACATAGTTGGTCAGCGGCACCTCGGCGGTGGGGATGAGATAGCGGCCGTCGGTGGTTTTGAAGAGGTCTTCCTCGAATTTCGGCAACTGGCTGGTGCCATACATGGCGGCCGCGTTGACCAGCAGCGGCACGGCGACTTCCTCATAGCCGTGCTCACGCGTGTGCAGGTCCAGCATGAACTGGCCAAGCGCCCGCTCCATGCGGGCCAGTGCGCCGCGCAGGATGGTGAAGCGGCTGCCGGAGATTTTACCGGCACGCTCGAAATCCATCAGACCGAGGGCGGTGCCGAGATCGAAATGCTCTTTCGCCTCGAAAGCGGGCTGGCTCGCCTGGCCCACCTGCTTGAGCACGGCGTTGGCTTCCTCGTTGGCACCCTCAGGCACGGAGGCGTCGAGGATGTTGGGCAGGCTTTCAAGCACCAGCCGGATGTCATCCTCCGCCTTCACGGCGGCGGCGCTGAAATCGGCCATGCCCTGCTGCATGGCCTGGGATTCGGCCTCCAGCTCGGCGGTCGGTTCACCGGCACGCTTTTTCTGACCGATGCTTTTGCTCAACGCGTTGCGGGCGGCCTGCAATTCCTGCGCCCGGGTAAGGCTGTCGCGCCTCACGCCGTCGAGCAGCATCAATCCGTCCACATCCAGCACCACCTTGCGTCGCGCCATGGCAGAGGCGAACGCTGCCGCATCGGCGCGGATCAGCTTGATATCATGCATCGTCTCAGTCCTCGGCGGCCGGCTTGGGCTCGACAATCTTGGCGGCAATGATCGACAGTTCGTAGAGACCGATCAACGGCACCGCCAACCCGATCTGGGTGATCACATCCGGCGGCGCCAAAATCGCGGCGATCACGAACATGCCCACATACGCATAGCGGCGATATTTCTTCAGCCCGGCCGAACTGATGATCCCCACCTTGGCCATCAGCGACAGCGCCACCGGCAGCTGGAACGCCACGCCAAAGGCAAAGATCAGCTTCATCACCAGGTCGAGATATTCGCCCACCTTGGCTTCAAGCTCGATCGGCAGGCCACCGGCGCCGTTGGTGCTCTGGAAGCTGGCGAAGAATTTCCATGCCACCGGGAAGATGAAATAATAGGCCAGTGACGCGCCGAGGATGAACAGCACCGGCGTGGCCAGCAGGAACGGCGCGAACGCCTTCTTCTCGCTGCGATACAGGCCGGGTGCCACGAACATCCAGACCTGACCCGCGATCACAGGGAACGAGATGCAGGCTGCGCCGAAGAACGCCACCTTGATGTAGGTGAAGAACGCCTCGGTCAGATGGGTGTAGATCAGTCGCCGGCCGCCGCCCTGGGCTTCCAGCACATGGGCCAGAGGCTCGGCCAGGAACGAGAAAATGTTCTCGGAAAAGTAATAGCAGGCGAAGAAGCACAGCAGGAACGCCCCGATCGACCACAGCAGCCGCTTGCGCAGCTCGATCAGATGATCCAGCAGCGGCATCGGCTTGTCGTCGATCTGGTCTTCGGTGTTGGTGGAGGACACGGGAATCCTGTCGCTTGATCAGCCGGCCTGGTGGGGCGCGACCTGGGTATCGGGGGGCAGAAAGGCGGGCGGAACCGGCGGCGGCGGCGCGGGCGGCTGCGGGGCCACGATGTCCCAGGTGGGCGGGATGAACGAGGGCGCCTGGACCGCGGGCACCGGATCGGGGATGGCGGGGGTGGCATATTCCTCCACCACCGTGTCGGTGGAGGGCGGCGTGTAGACCGGAGGCGCCAGCGGGTTTTCGTTCAGGGTCGCGCGAATCGAGCCGTCGCTGTCCACCGCCTTGGTAATCTCGTTTTTAATGTCGAAATTCCGCAGCTGGCTGATCTGGTCGCGCACCTCATGCAGGTTCGCCTCGCGCACCATCTCGTCCACATGGCCCTGGAAATCGCCAGCCATCCGCCGGGCCTTCTTGAGAAAGCCGGCAAGCGTTTTGATGGCGATCGGCAGGTCTTTCGGCCCGATGGCAATCAATGCCACCACGCCGATCAAAGCGATCTCGGTCCAGTCGAGTCCGAACATATGCGAATGGTTCTCCCAAGGCCTCGGTTGCTAGCAGGAAAGCGGATAGATGGGAAACCCACAGGAACTTGTCACGTCTGCCCTGAGACAGGTGCCGACGGCCCCGAGTCGGGGTCGATCAGCAGATCCTCCCTGCGGGGAAGTTGGCGCAGATCCGACAGGCCGAATTGCGCCAGGAAGGCCGGGGTGGTGGCCCATAATGTGGGGCGACCGGGCGATTCCTTACGCCCCTTGGGGGTGATGAGGCCTGCTTCCAGCAGGGCATCCATGGTTGCCTGGGACAGGCTGGCGCCGCGGATTTCCTCGATTTCCGGGCGTGTCACCGGCTGGTGATAGGCAACGATCGCCAACGTCTCCATCGCAACGCGCGGCAGGCGACGCGGCACGTCGATCACGCGGCGCAGGCGGGGCGCGAGATCGGGCGCGGTGCGGAACTGCCAGCCGCCGGCGGCCTGCACCAGTTCCACGCCGCGCCCGGCATAGCGCGCCTGCAACGCCGTCATCACGGCTTCCAGATCGGACTCCACCGACAGTGAGCGCACCAGGGCGCTGGGCGGCACCGGGGCGGTGCTGGCAAAAATCAGCCCTTCGGCCAGTCGCAGATCGTCTTCCAGAACAGGTTCAGTCATCGAAGCTCTCCTCGTCGCGCAGGCCCAGCAGGATGGGGCCGAACGCCATGTCCTGACGCAGATCCAGCGCGCCGTTGCGGGCCATTTCCAGCCCGGCGATCAGGGCGCTGGCCAGGGCGCCGCGTCGTTGCAGATCCGTCGTCAGGTCATCCGGCAGGAACCGCATCAGTTCGGACCAGTCCGGCAGGCTGCCGAGCAGGCGCTGCAGCCGGGCCAACGCCTCCTGCACCGTCCAGAGCAGCACCGGGCGTGGCCGATACACCCGTGTGGAATGGCCGCGGCGGATGGCCGCCATATAGCCCCGCAACAGGCCAGTAATGTCGAGCGCCAGCCTGGAGCGGTCGGTCTCGGTCAAATCCTCAGGCGCGCCCCGGGCGAACACGTCCTGGCCAAGCTGGCTCTGCTGGCCGAGCCACACCGCGAGTTGGCGCACCCGCGCCAGATCCCGCAGCCGGCCCGCCAGCACTTCGGCGGCCATCTCGCCCTCCTCCGCCGCAGCATCTCCGGGCGGCAGCAGCAGGCGTGATTTCAACCAGGCCAGCCACGCCGCCATCACCAGCCAGTCAGCCGCCAGTTCAAGCCGGATGCGGCGGGCGCCCTCGATCACGGCCAGGAACTGATCGACCAGCGCCACGATGGAGATGGTCGCCAAATCCAGCTTCTGGGCGCGGGCAAGGTCGAGCAGCATGTCCAGCGGCCCGTCAAACCCCTCCAGATGCAGCACGAGGCTGTCGGCGTCAGACGCCGCCTCGGCTGGTGGGGGTTTAGGAGACGCTGCCATGGCCGGACAGGATCAACACCCAGTTCCGCGCCCACGGCAGCACCCGCTCCAGCCCGTCCTGCACCGGATTGAACCGATAGCCCATCTCCCGTGCGACAGTCGGCAACAGGAACACGACAAGGAGTACCACCAAAATACCGTAGCGCTCGGTCTTGGCCCAGACCTCCGCCATCCGTTCCGGCAGCAGGCCCACCGCAATCCGCCCGCCATCCAGCGGCGGGATGGGCAGCAGGTTGAACAGGCCGAGCACCAGATTGATGACGATAAAATTATCGATGAACTCGAAGGCGACCTCACCAGCACCGAACGGCAGGAGATCGAGGCCGTGGGCGGCAAGCCCGGCCAGCCAGGCGAGGACAAAGTTCATCGCAGGCCCGGCGGCGGCCACGATCATCATGCCGCGACGCGGATTGGGGAAATTCCAGGCCGCCACCGGCACCGGCTTCGCCCAGCCGAACATGAAGCCGACATGACCGAGCGTCAGCAATTGCGAGATCAGCAGAAACCCCGGCAGCAGGATGGTGCCCACACGGTCCACATGCACCAGCGGATTGAGCGACAGCCGGCCAAGGCGCTTGGCAGTGTCATCCCCCAGCGCCCAGGCGGCATAGCCGTGCGCGGCCTCGTGCAGCGTGATGGCCAGGATCGCGGGGATCACGGCCAAGGCAAAAGACAGAATCATATCGATCATCGAAGAAGTTCATCCCTTTCGGCGGCAAGCAGGCCAGAATCCAGCGATATCCGGCACCGCAGCGCCAAGGCACGGGCGGCTTGAAGCCGTGTTGCGGCGTCTTGCCCCACGGGCCCGCAGGCCGCCAGCATCAGAGCCGTGGAGTCGTGATCACCCGCGCAATACATCGCCAGATCGCAGCCCGCCGCAAGGGCGCGCACCGCGCGTTCGGCCGGGGTGCCAGACAAGGCCTGCATGGCGAGGTCGTCAGACACCAGAACGCCGGCAAAGTCGATCGTGCCGCGAATGATATCGGCGATGACGGTGGCCGACAGCGTGGCCGGATGGGACGAGTCCCAGTCCGGAAACAGGATATGGGCCGTCATCGCCCATGGCAGGCCGGCGTTGCGGATGAAGGGCGCAAGGTCCGCCGGCACATTGTCCTGCACCACCGGCAGGGACAGATGGCTGTCGACACACGCGCGGCCGTGTCCCGGCAGGTGTTTCATCACCGGCTGGATGCCGGCGGCGAGCAGGCCCTCGGCCACGGCGCGGCCCAATTCAGCCACTGAATCCGGATCATCCGAGAAACCGCGATCGCCGACCACGTCGTGATATCCGTCCAGCCTGCGGTCAAGCACCGGCGCGCACACCACGTCGAAGCCTGCCTCGGCGCAGTCCGCACCGATCAACGCGCCGGTGATCCAGGCAGCGCGCAGGCCTGCCGGCTGGTTGGTTTCATACAGCGCACCCAGGCAGCCTGCGGGCGGATGGGCGTGCCAGTGCGGCGGACGAAGACGCGCCACGCGGCCGCCTTCCTGGTCGACAATCACAACGGCCTCTGGCGGCAACACCGCCCGCAGCGCCGTGGTCAGCGCCTGAAGCTGAGGCTTGTCCTGGACGTTGCGGCCAAAGAGGATAACGCCGGCCGGCCGCGTGTCACGCAGCAGAATGGCGGTGTGACGATCAAGAACAGGGCCGGGAATTCCGACAATGGCGGCGGTGTTGGGCATGGGAGTGGGTGCGTCTCGGGCGGAGGATGAGGAAGGAAGTGTTCTTTTTTGAAAAAAAGAACCAAAAAACTTCACTCATTCAAGCATTTTAGCTCAGCAACACGCGCCTGGATGAATGAAAGTCTTTTTGCTTCTTTTTCTTCAGAAAAAGAAGATCTTCCTCCTGAAAACCCTCCTAGAAGCTCGCCAAAGCGCAGGCCCCGCCCTTGGCGCGCAACTGCTCACAAAACGACGTGGCGCTGGCCGTGTCGTTAAAACCGCTCACGCGCAACCGCCAGAACTGCTTGCCATCCCGCTCGGTGCGCGACACCGCCGGATGGCGGCTGGACAACAGCTCCGGATATTTGTGCGACAGGCGCTGCCATTCGCTCATCGCGGCACTCTCAGACCCAAGCGCGGCCAACTGCACCTGCGCCTTGCCGGCAGAGGCGGCAGGCGTCGCGGAGCGGATGGTGGCGGTGGCCGCCTGCGCCACCGGCGGCGGTGCGACCGGCCTGACGGACTCGGCCGCAACACGAGGGGCCGGCGCTGCGGGCACGGCTGCCACTGGTGGTGCGACGGGCGCTTCTGGCGGAGCGGCTGCGACAGTGGCCGGCGGCGTGGCCTTCAGCGCGCGAATAGCCGGCGCTTCCGGCGACGGCGCCACCACGGCCTTGCCCTCGGTATCGCCCGACAGGATCGTCTCATCAGCGCCCGTGACCGCGAGGCCGCCCTTGTTCAAGGGCCGCTCACGCACCGGCCGGCTGTCGGCCTCGATCACCGGCACGCCAGCGCGCTTGTGGCCGACCACCGACCACACACCCATGATCAACAGCAACACACCGCCGATCGCCCCTGCGATGATGGCCATGCGCCGCGTGTTTGAGTCGATCCCGGCGGTGCCGCGATAGTCACGCGGGGTGTAGGCGGTGCTTTCCGATGTCGCCATCGACGGATACGGAATTTCCAGATCATCACGCATCATGCAAGCTCCAGGCGCCGCCGGGCAGACCGGCTCAGCGCATTTCTTCAACCGGCGTTACACCCATTACGACAAGTCCAGACCGGATGACGGCGGCAGTTGCTGCCACCAATGCCACGCGTGCGGCAGTCTCGACCGGCTTGTCAGCCTGCAGGAACCGCAGTGCAGCATCGTCACGCCCCCGGTTCCACAGCATATGAAAGTCACCCGCCAAGTCATAGAGAAAAAACGCGATTCTATGCGGCTCACGGGCCTGTGAAGCCTGCTCGACCATGCGTGGCCATGCGGCCAGGCGGCGGATAAGGGTCATTTCGGCGGCGTTGTCCAAACTGCCCAATTCAGCCTCGGCCAGGGCCAGCGGTGCGGTGTCCATCTGCTCGCCGGCGGCGCGCAGAACGCTACGGCAACGGGCATGGGCGTATTGCACATAAAATACCGGGTTCTCGCGGGTCTGAGCAATCGCGGCGTCGATGTCGAAATCCATCTGGGCGTCGGATTTGCGCGTCAGCATGGTGAAACGCACGGCATCGCGGCCAACCTCGTCCAGCAGATCGCGCAAGGTGATGAAGGTGCCGGCCCGCTTGGACATGCGCACCGGCTCGCCGCCCTTGAGCACCTTGACGATCTGGCACAGCACAACGTCCAGCAGCACCCCCTTTTCGCCGGCCAGCGCCTTGGTGGCGGCCTTCATGCGCGACACGTAGCCACCGTGGTCGGCACCCCAGATATCGATCATCACCTGCGCGCCACGACGGATCTTGTCGGCATGGTAAGAGATGTCGTTGGCGAAATACGTGTTGGAGCCGTCGGATTTGCGTAGCGGCCGGTCCACGTCGTCGCCGAACTGGGTGGAGCGGAACAGCATCTGCTCGCGAGCCTCCCAATCGTCGGGCAGCTTGCCCTTCGGGGGTTCGAGCGTGCCCTGATAAATCAGGCCAAGCTGTTCCAGCTGGGCGATGGTGGCATCGGTGGCGCCGGTCTCCACCAAGGCGCGCTCAGAACTGAACACATCGAACGTCACGCCGAGCAGTTCCAGATCCTCGCGGATCGATTCCATCATCATTGACAGCGCCATCTCGCGCACAATGACAAACCAGATAGCGGGATCGGCCGGTTTCGCGTCCTCGGCCAAGGCCGGGCCGTATTCGGCGGCGAGACGGGCGCCCACCGGGATGAGGTATTCACCGCGATACTGCAGGCCGCCCGGAACCAGAGCCGAGTATTCGTCCTCGGTGAGCGACGTGCCGATCGCCTCCAGATAGCGCCAGTAGGCAGCCCACGCTAAAGCAATCACCTGGCCACCGGCATCGTTGATTAGATATTCCTTGGTGACGGCAAACCCGGCCTTGGCCAGCAGGTTCGCCAACGCATCGCCCACCACGGCCCCCCGGCAATGGCCGATATGCATGGGGCCGGTGGGGTTGGCCGATACATACTCGACATTTACCCGAACCCCGCCGCCGACATCGCTGTCGCCGTAGGTCTCAAGTTTGCGCAGGATGGTGGGAATTTGTGCCTGCAAAATCTCAGGCCGCAGCGTGAGATTGACGAAACCAGGCCCCGCCGCCTCGGCCTTTTCAATCGCACCGCTGCCGGACAGGGCCACCACCAAAGCCGCCGCGATCTCCTGCGGCTTGCGACCAGCCGCTTTGCTGGCCACCATGGCGGCGTTGGTCGCCATGTCGCCATGGGCGGCGTCCTTGGTCGGCGTCACTTCCACGCGGGCGGCGATGTCGCTGGAGAGATCAGGCACGATCGCCATAAGGGCGGCCACGACAGCCTCGCGGATGTCGGCAAAAATATTGTCAGTCATCAATCATGCCTATCTGATCAGCCTGAGACAGAAATGTCGGTCAGGCGAAGATGCTCGTCCAAAGCAAAGCGGTCGGTCATGCCGGCGATGTAGTCGGCCACCGTGGAAGCCACACGCTGGCTGCCGGCCACGTCGCCGGCCCGGCCGCGCCAATCGTCGGGAAGCTGGTTTGGCGCTGCGTGCAGCAGGGAGAAGATCTCCGCCGTCACCCGCCGCGCCTTGGCGGTCATGCGGTTCACCCGCCAATGGCGATACATGCGCGTGAACAGGAATTGCTTGATCACGCGGTTGGCCTCGGCCATCGCCGGGCTGAACGCCACCACCGGCTCGTTGGCATGGCGGATGTCATCCGAGTTCTCCGGTGCCAGCGCCTTCACCCGGCGGCGGGTTTCGGACACCAGGTCAGTGACCAATGCGTTGATCACGCGGCGGAGGGTTTCGTGGCGCAGGCGGGCCGGCGGCATGTCCAGGCTGGCACGACGGGCGGTGGCCAGCGCGTCCTTGACCACCGGCAGATGCGCGATGTCATCGATCACGAACAGTCCGGCGCGCAGGCCGTCATCCAGATCGTGGCTGTGATAGGCGATGTCGTCTGCCAATGCCGCCACCTGGGCCTCGGCGGAGGGGAAGGTTTGCAGGTCCAGTTTGAACATCTGGTCGTAGTCGGCCACGTAAGGCGGCGGCTTGCGCAGCGGGCCGTTGTGCTTGGCCAGGCCCTCCAGCGTTTCCCATGTCAGGTTCAGGCCATCGAAATCCGCATACCGGCTCTCCAGCAGGGTGACGATTCGCAGCGCCTGGGCGTTGTGATCAAAGCCGCCGAATGGCTGCATGGCCGCGGACAACGCATCCTCGCCGGCGTGGCCGAACGGGGTGTGGCCGAGGTCGTGCGCCAGGGACAGCGCTTCCGTCAGATCCTCATCAAGGCCGAGTTCGCGGGCGATCGAGCGGGCGATCTGCGCCACTTCGATGCTGTGGGTCAGGCGGGTGCGGTAGAAATCGCCCTCATGGTTGACGAAAACCTGGGTTTTGTATTGCAGCGTGCGAAATGCAGAGCTGTGGACAATCCGGTCGCGGTCGCGCTGCCACGGACTGCGCGTGACCGATTCGGGTTCGGCGTGGAACCGTCCGCGAGAGTTTTCGGGCCGAACGGCCCAGGCAGCGCGTGTTATCATGGGGCGCAATTACACTGCCCCGCGCCCCCCTTCAATCTCGGTGGCATATTGCCTATGTTACGAAGATGGTAAGCACCCAGTTCCGACTGACCGACCGCGCCGCTGAGCGCATCGCTGAAATCGCCCTGGCCAATGGCGGCGGCGCCCTGCGCGTGGCCGTTCTGGCCGGTGGATGCAGCGGGTTTCAGTATAAATTCGAACTCGACCGAAACACGGCCGAGGACGATGTGGTGATCGCCCAGGGCGAGGCCCGCGTTTACATCGACCCGGCCAGCCTCGATCTGCTGGAGGGCAGCGAGCTGGATTACACCGACACGCTGATCGGCGCCCATTTCGCAGTACGCAACCCGCAGGCGAAATCGTCCTGCGGCTGCGGCACCAGCTTCGCGATCGACTGATCCCGGACATGCGAATCGCCACCTGGAATGTGAATTCGGTCCGCCAGCGGCAGGGCCACCTGGAGCGTTGGCTGGCGCGCGTGCAGCCCGACGTGGTGATGCTGCAGGAGATCAAATGCGAATCGCACATTTTCCCGGCAGCGGCGTTCGAGGCGGCTGGCTACAAATCCGTCGTGGTGGGCCAGAAGGCCTATAACGGTGTGGCGGCCCTGTGCCGGGTGCCGTTTGAGGTGGTGCACACCGCCCTGCCTGGCCTTGCCGGCGACGCGCCGCAATCGCGTTATGTCGAAATTATCGCCGGCGGCATGACGATCATCGGCATCTATCTGCCCAACGGCAATTCCGGCGGCGATGCGGGCTATGCGGCCAAGCTGGAATGGATGGACGCGCTGCACGCCCGGGCTGCGGAATTGCTCGAAGCGGACAGCGATTTCGTCATTCTTGGCGACTACAACGTGGCACCGACCGACGAAGATTATGCCAAGGGTGCGCTGTCGGCGGACGACGCGCTGGTGCGCCCCGCCACCCGTGCAAAATACCGGGCCTTGGTGTGGCTGGGGCTGACCGACGCCATTCGGGCGCTGCACCCAACCGGGGCTGTCTACACCTTCTGGGATTACCAGGCCGGCGCCTGGCCGCGCGATTGCGGCCTGCGGATTGACCACGCTTTGCTCTCACCACGTCTGGCAGAGCGCCTGGTGTCGGCCGCGCCGGACCGGCGCGAGCGTGGCGAGGAACAGCCGTCCGACCATGTGCCGGTGGTTATCGAACTGACCTGACGATCAACCGGCGCGTTGGGTTATTCCCAGTGCGGTCCGACCCACACATGCTCGTGCCCGCGACGCACCCACTCGCCGTGAACATAGCGGCGATAATGTGGACGGTGTTCGATCTCATGGCCACGGATCCACTCATAGTCCCGCCCATTCCAATGCCAGTGCCCTGGCTCCCATATACGCCCGTGGCGCATTTCGGGAATGCGCTCCTCCCGCATTTCGGGAACAGGACGATAGGGTTGGCCCTGGGCACAGCCGGCTACAAAAATTCCAGTGATACAGCTTGCGAGAAACAATCGGCGATGGGTCATCAGATACCCTTGGGCTGAACGTATTAATTTTTGTTTAACAGCCAGATGAAAAATCGTTCCGGGCCACCGAAGGCAGCCCGGAACAGCCTTCTTTAGATGTCGGCGTAGCAATGCGTCTCAGCAGCGGCACCTGGATGGGTGAGCGCACCGAGATGCGCTGGCCCGACGTTCTGAGCATAGCGCCAGATTGTGCCGGAATTGTAGTCGGTCTTGCGCGGCGTCCAGGCCGCACGACGAATGGCCAGCTCCTCATCGGACACCAGCATGTCCATCGTACCGGCGGCCGCATCGAGCACGATCTTGTCGCCGTTGCGCAGCAGCGCGATCGGCCCGCCAACAGCGGCCTCTGGCCCCACATGACCCACGCAGAAGCCGCGTGTGGCGCCCGAGAAGCGGCCATCGGTGATCAGGGCCACGTCTTCGCCCATGCCCTGGCCGTAGATGGCCGAGGTGGTGGAGAGCATCTCACGCATGCCCGGACCGCCCTTCGGCCCCTCATAGCGAATAACGATCACATCGCCGGTTTTGTAGGCGCGGTCAGACACCGCCTTGAACGCCTCTTCCTCGCTGTCAAAGCACAGAGCCGTGCCTTCAAAGCGCAGGTTCTTCATCCCGGCGATCTTCACCACGCCGCCGTCGGGCGCCAGATTGCCCTTGAGGCCAACCACGCCACCGGTCTTGGAAATGGCCTTGCTGACCGGGTAGATCACGTCCTGGTCCAGCGGGAACACCACGTGCTCGTGGTTCTGCGCCAAAGTGCGGCCGGTCACGGTCATGCAGTCGCCATGCAGAAGATCGGCGTCCAGCAGCGCCTTGATGATCACCGGAATGCCACCGACATTGTGCACGTCCAGCGCCACATACTTCCCGCCCGGCTTCAGGTCGGCGATGTAGGGGGTGGCGCGCATGATCGCCAGAACGTCGTCCATCGTGAACACGATGCCGGCTTCATTGGCGAGCGCGGGCAGATGCAGCGCCGCGTTGGTGGAACCGCCGGTGGCAGCCACCACAACAGCCGCGTTCTGCAGCGCCTTCAGCGTGACGATGTCGCGCGGGCGGATGTTCTTCTCGATGAGGTTCATCACCGCCTTGCCAGATTCAACGGCATAGCGATCGCGATCCTCATACGGCGCCGGGGCTCCGGCCGAACCCGGCAATGCGAGGCCAATCGCCTCGGACACCGTGGCCATCGTGTTGGCGGTGAACTGGCCGCCGCAGGCGCCGGCCGATGGGCAGGCGACGCATTCCAGATCGTGCAGTTCTTCGTCCGTCATATTGCCGGCGCCGTGCTGGCCAACGGCCTCGAACACGTCCACCACCGTGACGTCGCGGCCCTTGTGCCGGCCGGGAAGGATGGAGCCGCCATACATGAACACGCTCGGCACGTTCAGGCGCAGCATGGCCATCATCATGCCGGGCAAAGACTTGTCGCAGCCGGCGAGGCCCACCAGACCGTCATAGGAATGGCCGCGAATGGTCAGTTCCACCGAGTCGGCGATGACTTCGCGCGACACCAGCGAGGACTTCATACCCTGGTGGCCCATCGCAATACCGTCCGTGACGGTGATGGTATTGAATTCGCGCGGCGTGCCGTCCGCCTCGATCACGCCCTTCTTCACCGACTGCGCCTGACGGCTCAGTGCGATGTTGCAGGGGGCGGCTTCGTTCCAGCAGGTGGCAACGCCCACGAAGGGCTGGTTGATCTCCTCCTCCGTCAGACCCATCGCGTAATAATAGCTGCGATGCGGCGCACGATCGGGCCCCACGGTGACATGGCGCGACGGCAGGCGGGATTTATCCCATATTTTTGTCATGACGTTTCCTTGGGCGAATAGGGCCGGAACACTATCCCTGCCCCCCTTGCGGCGCAAACTACTCTGAGAATACCACCGTGGTGCGGCCATTGAGGAACACGCGGTCCTCAAGATGGTGGCTGATCGCCCGCGCCAACACACGGCGCTCGATATCGCGGCCTTTGCGGACGAGATCCTCAGGCGTGTCGCGGTGGCTGATGCGCTCCACGTCCTGATCGATGATCGGACCTTCATCCAGGTCCTGCGTCACGTAATGGGCGGTGGCGCCAATCAGCTTCACGCCGCGGGCATGCGCCTGGTGATACGGCTTGGCGCCCTTGAAGCCGGGCAGGAACGAATGATGGATGTTGATCGCACGGCCAGAGAGCTTGGCCACCAAGCCGTCTGACAGCACCTGCATGTAGCGGGCCAGCACCACCAGTTCCGTCTCGGTGTCGCGCACCAGGGCGGCCACGGCGGTTTCCTGCTCCAGCTTGGTGACCTTCGTCACCGGCATGTGGTGGAACGGGATGCCGTCGAAATCCAGATGCGCATAGGTATCGCGCGGGTGGTTGGACACGATGGCGGTGATGTCCATCGCGAATTCGCCACTGCGCCAGCGATAGAGAATATCCGCCAGACAATGGTCGAATTTCGACACCATCAGCAGCACGCGCCGCTTCTCCGCCCGCAGGCGGATCTGCCAGTCCATGCCATACCGTTCGCCTAAAGGCGCGAAACCGGCGCGCAAGCCAGTGATATCCGGCTCGCCTGCCACCGCGTTGAACACCACCCGCATGAAGAACCGGTTGGTTTCGGTGGCATCATACTGGGCGGCGTCGAGGATGTTGCAGCCGGCCTCGAACAAATGCGTGGACACGCGGGCCACGATGCCGGGCTGGTTCGGACAGGACAGCTTGAGAATGACGGCGTTTGTCATCGCTCAGGCAATCCGCGCAAGCGCCGCATCCAACCGTGCCATTTCGCTCTGAGCGGCGATGAGGCGTTCGCGGTTTTCCTCCACCACTTCCGGCTTGGCGCGGGCAATGAAGTCGGGATTGCCCAACTTGCGCTCGGTCACGTCCGCGTCTTTTTCAACACGTCCGCGTTCTTTCGTCAGGCGAATGCGCTCGGCGTCGAAGTCGATCAGGCCACCCAGCGGGATGACAATCGTCGCTTCATCCAGCACCAGCTGCGCCGCACCGCGTGGCATCTCCCCCACAAGTGGGCCGAATTCGGAAGCGCGGGCCATGCGGCTGATCGCCTCGATCCAGCGCTCACCGCGGGCCAGCGTCTCGGGGCTGGCGTCGCGCAGCAGCACCGGCGCCTTGTTGCTGGGGGCCACGTTCATCTCGGACCGCACGGCACGAACCTCGCCGATCAGACGGACAACCCAACCCAATTCAGCCCGCGCCTCCGCGGCACCCGGCACGGTGAAGGTCTCGGGCCAAGGGGCTGCGATGAGGCTGTGCTCGGCGCCGTAGCCGAATTCAGCCCACAATTCCTCGGTCACATACGGCGTGCAGGGGTGCAGCATGCGTAGGATCAGGCCCAGCACATAGGCGGCTGTCTGTTTCACTTCACGCGCCTCGGCCGTGTCGGGCTGGGCCAGGGCCGGCTTGGCGAATTCCAGGAACCAGTCGCAATAGCCGTTCCAGGTGAAGCGGTAGCAGGCGGCGGCGTAGTCATCGAAGCGGTAGGCTTCGAGGGCGGTCGTGCATTCGGCAATCGCGTCCGACGCGGTGGCCAGAATCCAGCGAGTCAGCGGCAACGTGGCCTGATCCGGAGTGAAATCCGGATCGGGGCGAATGGCGTTCATCTCGCAGAACCGCGCCGCGTTCCACAGCTTGGTCACGAAGCTGCGGCTTGTCTCGACGGCGGCCGCACCAAGCTTCACGTCACGCCCCGGCCCGGTCAGCCGGGTGATGGCAAAGCGCAGCGCGTCGGCGCCGAACTGGTCGATCAGCGCCAACGGGTCGATGACGTTGCCCTTGGACTTGCTCATCTTCTGGCCCTTCTCGTCGCGAACGAGGCCATGGATGTAGATGGTGCGGAACGGCACATCGCCCATGAAATGCAGGCCCATCATCATCATCCTGGCCACCCAGAAGAAGATGATGTCGAAGCCAGTGACGAGCACATCGCCGGGGTAATATTTCGCCAGTTCCGGCGTCTGTTCCGGCCAGCCCAGCGTGGAGAACGGCCACAGGGCCGAGCTGAACCAGGTGTCGAGCACGTCGTCATCGCGGGTGATGGCGGTCGGCGCGCCGTAATGAGCGTCGGCAGCTACCTGGGCGGCTTCCTCGGTGGTCTCGACGAACACCTGCCCGTCCGGACCGTACCAGGCCGGGATGCGATGCCCCCACCACAGCTGGCGGCTGATGCACCAGGGCTGGATGTCGCGCATCCAGGCGAAGAAGGTGTTTTCCCATTGCTGCGGCACGAACTTGGTCCGCCCGCTTTCCACGGCGGCAATCGCCGGCTTCGCCAGTTCGGCCGCGTTGCAATACCACTGCACGGTCAACAACGGTTCGATCGGCACGCCGGAGCGATCGCCATGCGGCACCTGGTTGGTGTGCGGCTCGACGGCCACGAGCAGTTCCAGGCGCTCCAGTTCGGCCACGATCAGCTTGCGGGCGACGAAACGGTCCAGCCCATCGAGCGTGCGGGTGAAGTCCGGATCGGCGATGCCTTCAACCGCATCGAGTTCGATCTCGGCCAGCGTGATCTGTGCGGCGCGATCGAGAATCGACGGCATTGCCAGATTGTGGCGGCGGCCAACCTCGAAGTCGTTGAAATCATGGGCCGGGGTGATTTTGACAGCCCCTGTGCCCTTCTCCGGGTCCGAATATTCATCGGCCACAATCGGCACGCGCCGGCCGGTCAGCGGCAGGATGACGTCCTGGCCAATCATGTCGGCATAGCGCTCATCGGTCGGGTTCACGGCCACGGCGGTGTCGCCCAGCATCGTCTCCGGCCGCGTGGTGGCCACCACGATCGAGCGGCCCGAGCCATCGGCCAGAGGATAGCGGATGTGCCAGATCGAGCCCCGCATTTCGCGGCTTTCGACTTCCAGATCGGAAATAGCCGACTGGAATTTCGGGTCCCAGTTCACCAGCCGCCGGTCGCGGTAGATCAGCCCCTGGCGATGCAAGGTGACAAACACCTCCCGCACCGAGGTCGACAGCCCTTCATCCATCGTGAACCGCTCGCGCGGCCAGTCCAGCGAGGCGCCGATCCGGCGAAGCTGCTCGGTGATGGCGCCACCCGACTCGGCTTTCCACGCCCAGACACGTTCCAGAAATGCATCCCGGCCCAGTTCCTTGCGGGTGATGCCCTCGGCCGCCAGCAGCCGTTCCACCACCATCTGGGTGGCGATTCCGGCATGGTCCGTGCCAGGCTGCCACAAAGCGTCCCGCCCCTGCATGCGGCGGAACCGCACCAGAATATCTTGCACGGTGAACGTCAGCGCGTGGCCCATATGCAGGCTGCCGGTCACGTTCGGCGGCGGGATCATGATGGTGAACGGCGCGGCTTCACTGGCCGGATCGGCCGCGAACGACCCCCCGTTTTCCCAGCCCGCATACAGCGCGCGCTCGGTCTCAGACGGGGTATGGCTTTTGGACAGCATCTTGATAGGCCCGATCGGTCACAGATTGAAGCCGCCCCGGAGACGAGGCGGCCTGAAGCATTGTCGCGTCAGATAGAACCTACAGGCGATGAAATCGCGCGGCAAACGCCGTTCAAAGCGTGGCGCGGCCGGCCATGCGCTCGATCTCGGTCCGCACGATGCGCTCGACCATGCCGGGAAGGTTTTCATCGAGCCAATTCTTGAGCATGGGCCGCATTTCGTTCCGCAGCATGTCCTCCAGCGTTGGGCCGCCCCGCCACACGGCCGTCTGGCGTTCGGCTGTCATACTGCGCATCAACATGGCCATGGAGGCCTGGGCGGCGCTGGTTGCTTCAGGCGCCACCAAAGGCTCGGACGCCGCCTGCGCCGGCGCCAGCGTGATCATGGGTTCAGGCGTGAATTCAAGCTCGCGGGTCTGGTCCACTGCAATTTCCGGAACGGAAGGTGGCACGGCCTCGGGCGGGGGTGGCGCTGGCGGGAGCAGCGCCTCGACAGAGACTGGGGGGGCCACACGGGCGGGCGGCAGGCCTTCCGGCTCCCGCGTCAGCATCGTTTCGTCGAGCGCGAACACCTCGTCCGCCGCGTCAACGGAACCGGCATTCGGTGGGCTCGCGTCCACCGCCTCATCCTCGCTGAGGATACGGCGGATGGACGCAAGAATGTCCTCCATCGAAGGGTCCACAGCCCCCGATTGCGCCGCGCCGTTCGGGCCGTCGCCCGGCTCAGGATCTTTATGGGCATTTGCGCTCATTGCAGTCTCCGAAAACCAGAGACTGCGCCGAGAAGCGTTAACGCACCCTTAAATCCGACCTCAGATCACCGCCCCGGCTGGCCGGTTGCAAAATCGCCGGTGCCGGTCCAACGGCTACGGACGGCGTTGTAGTAAGCCGTCTCGTCATACAACGGCACTTGCAGGTTGAGGTCGCGCGCGGTCAGACGACCCACGGCGGATGTGACCTGATAGGACGCTGTGACCAGGTTGGACAGATTTTGCACCAGCGTGGTGCGGCTGTTCAGCAGGGTTTGCTCAGCGTTCAGCACATCCAGCGTTGTGCGGCTGCCCACAATGGCTTCGCGCTGGGTGCCTTCCAGGGCGATGGCGTTAGAGCGGATCTGGGTGCGCGTGCTCTCGATCGTGGATTTTGCGGCCTGATAGGTTTCCCACGCGCTGATCACCTGCTGCACCGCGGTGCGCCGTGCGTCATCCACCAACCGGCGGCTCTGCTGCTCGGTCTGGCGGGCCTGACGAATGGCAGCGTATTCCGAACCGCCCTGATAGATCGGCACGGAAAGACTGGCGAGCAGCTGCCCGCCTTGGCTGCGCACATTCTTTTGTGAGGAATTCTGCGTGTACGAGCCGGTTCCCTGGAGAGACACAGTGGGCATCAGCGCGCCGTATTGCAGGTCGAAATTGTCCTTGTCCGCTGCATTCTGGAACATCGCCGCGATCACGGTGGGGTTGTTGCCCCCCGCCAGGGCCTTGGCCTCTTCCAGCGTCTTGGTTGGCAATTTCAGCGGCTGCGGCTCCACAAGCTTGTCGGGAAGCTCGCCTACAAGCCGCTGGAAGGTGGCGCGTGCGGTTTGCAAATTGCCTTCAGCGGTCTGCCGTGTAGCGCTGGCGCCGGCGAGTGCCGCTTCGGCCTGGGCCACGTCGGTGCGCGTGATCTCGCCGACCCGGAACCGGTCATTGGTGGCCTGCAACTGGCGCGACAACACCTGCTCGTTGTTGACGTTCAGCGCCAGGATCTGGGTGGAGGAGATAACGTTCACGTAGGCCGTGACGGTATCGGAGAACAGCAACTCCTCTGCGGCGATCAACTTGGCGCGCTGTGCCACCACCTGATTTTCGGCGCGGTTGGTGCCTGCGGTGGTGCGGCCACCGCGATAAAGCGGCTGGCTGATCGTGGCGGAGGCGTTTGCAACCGCTCGCCCCTGCTGGGTGGTGAACTCATTGCCGGTGATGCCCGTCGTCTGTGTGCCCACGGCAGGCCCGGCGTTGCCAGACACGATCACCTGTGGACGCCACCCTGACAGGGCGGTTGGCACGCCTTCGTCCACCGCACGCAGCTGGGCGCGGGACGCCTGCAAGGCCGGGTTGTTGGAATAGGCAGTGGCCAATGCGTCCTGCAGCGTGCGCGCCTGCGCCTGCACAGGGTGTGGCGCCAGCGCCAGCACAGCCCCAAGAACGCCGCCGAGAATGGCGGTATGCCCCGACAAGAAAACCCGTATGGATTGCCGCTTCAACGCCATTAATCCGTACTCCGAGATGACGTTACCCATCGCGTGCCGGAGGCCGGCACGGACAACAATATCAGGCATCTTTGCCACAGCGTGCGGCGGTTCGCCAATCTTTTGCACCGCCAGACTACACTCCCCCTTCAGAACACGAAGGCGGGCACGCGGCGAAAGGCTGGCAGCGCCGGCACAGCGCAGTCAAATTCCGCCATGAAGCTTAACCCGGGCGAACCTTTGCGGCCGATCACCGCCTGGCCCACCCGCTCGCCGTTGGCACGTACCATCACCAGCCGGCCGAGAGGATCGAGTTGCGCTGCGATCGCATCCGGCAGTTCCTCGACGGACCCTTCGACGAAAATACAATCATACGGCGCGCCGGCAACCCAACCAGCCGCAAGGCCGCCTTCGACCACTGTTACCGATGGCGCGTATTTCGCCAGCGCCGGCCGCGCGAGCGCCAGCAGAGTCGCATCGTCCTCCAGGGCGGTCACCTTCGCACCGCAGGCGGCGACCACGGCGGCGCCATAGCCGGTGCCGGCGCCGATCACGAGAACACGCTCGCCAGGCAGAATAGCCGCAACCTGCACCATACGGGCCAGCACCATCGGCTCGGGCATCACGCGGCCACCGCCGAGCGGCACGTCCTCATCCGCATAGGCGCGTGCGGCCAGACTGGCCGGCAGGAACGCCTCACGCGGCAGTTTGCGCATGGCGGCTATGATCCGTGGGTCGGTGACCTTGTTGGGCCGAACCTGGCTGTCAACCATCATTGTGCGGGCGGTATCAAACGGCGTCGTGTTCGTGTCGGTCATCGGATTAGGTCCATTCGATATCGCGCGCGCCTGCGTGGGATCGGTCGCACGTGGGCATCTTACCGTGCGCCACCCCCACACGCCAACCGTTCACAACACCGCGTCGTCGCATCTCGTGGCCTTGGGCACGACGATAGTGAGAAAACAGGTTGCGAACCGTCACAAGACCGCCTAAATCCACGCTCCGCGCTGGTCAGGGTCCGTTGTCAGATCGGTTATGTACAGGATTGCAAATCCTGCAAGGGCGGTTCGACTCCGCCACGGACCTTACTCCTCCTTCTACTGAGGGCTGGCCGTTTTCAGCCTGGCGTTGCTCAGTGGCGACCGTCGCATGTGTTCCCGCATAGCAACAGCCAAGACCGCCGCCGACAGCAGCCCAATTCCCGCACCCAGCGCACGGGCTGCCCCCACCAAGAACGAGAACGAGCAGCGGTCAGCTTTCGTCACAAAGTGAAGCCGTGCCGTTTTTCAACGACGGTTACCGCCCTCTGTTGCACCGCAAGCCGTGCTCAGACACGGCAAGGCCGTCCTGTCCTGATCAGCATTTCCACGGTGCCGAACACAAAACGCGCAGCTTCTGAGAAATAACTGATTGGACGAGGTATGATTTCTTCGCAAGGCAAACAGGGATCGAGTTAGGCCATTGGCCCATACACCCGCGAAACACCCTGATGATCACGAAGGATAACTGGCGCACCCGGAAGGACTCGAACCTCCAACCCCCAGATTCGTAGTCTGGTGCTCTATCCAATTGAGCTACGGGTGCAGCAAGGAGGCGGGGTATAGACGCCACCCCCGAACCCGGCAAGAGCAAAAGCGACATTGATGTGAAATCTGTCTCAATCACTTATCAATGTCAGCACATGCCGCACCGGATGCACACGCATCCGGTGCGGCGCCAACGCGCCCTTAGGCGGCCTGCTTGTCCATTTCGCGGATCACCGCCTCACCCATCACCTGGGTACCCACCTTGGCGCAGCCAGGCGCCATCACATCCGCCGTGCGCAGGCCGCTGGCCAGCACGTTGGTGCAGGCGCGCTCGATCATCGTGGCGTCCTCGTCCATGTCGAACGAGAAGCGCAGCAGCATCGCGAAGCTCAGGATCTGCGCCAGCGGGTTGGCCACGCCCTTGCCAGCAATGTCCGGCGCCGAGCCGTGGATCGGCTCATACAGCGCATGACGGCGGCCAGACGCATCCATGGCGCCCAGCGTGGCCGAGGGCAGCATGCCCAGGCTACCGGTGAGCATGGAAGCGAGGTCTGACAGCAGATCGCCGAACAGATTGCCGGTCACGATCACGTCAAACTGACGCGGGTTGCGCACAAGCTGCATGGCGCAGTTGTCGGCATACATGTGCGACAGCTCGACATCCGGATATTCGCGCAGGTGCAGGGCCGTCACGATCTGACGCCAAAGCAGGCCGCTCTCCATCACGTTGGCCTTCTCCACGCTGCACACGCGGTTCTGACGCTTGCGGGCGAGGTCGAACGCCACACGCGCCACGCGCTCGATTTCATACGTGGAATAGCTCTCGGTGTTGAAGCCGCGCTGCTGACCGTCCGGCAGGGTTTCGATGCCGCGAGGCTCACCGAAATAGATGCCGCCGGTGGCTTCGCGCACAATCATGATGTCCAGGCCGCGCACCACTTCCGGCTTCAGCGTGCTGGCCGTCACCAACGGCTCCAGCACAATGGCAGGGCGGAGATTGGCGAACAGGCCCAACTCGCGGCGCAGCGTGAGGATGGAGATCTCGGGGCGCATGTCAAAGCCGAGCTTGTCCCATTGCGGGCCGCCGACCGAGCCGAACAGCACCGCATCGGCAGATTTGGCGGCGGCAACCGTCTCGGGCGTGATCGGCGTGCCGCGTGCCTCAATGGCAGCACCGCCCACCAGATCCTCGGAGATGTTGAAGGACACCTGGCGCCTGCGCGCCATCCAGTCGATCAGGCGCTTCACTTCGTGCATGACCTCAGGGCCAACGCCGTCACCCGGCAGCATCAGCAGATTTTTGTTGGACGCCATTTTTCGCTCCGAAGTAAGTGCAATATCGTCTGCGGTTGAACGAGCCTTGCGATGAGAAGGAAGAGGTTTCGCAGGAAGGCCTTCTTTTTCTGAAGAAAAAGAAGCAAAAAGACTTTTATACATTTAGACGCGTATCACGGGGATTCCGCGACACGCGTCTAAATGAATGAAATTTTTTGGTTCTTTTTTATAAAAAAGAACACTTCCTTTTTTACCCGACCGAAATGCCGGGGATCCACGATTTCTCCCCCCGCTCGCGACTTTCGTACGAGTCGATCGACGGCGCATGCGCCAGGGTCTGGTCGATATCGTCAAGGCCGTTGAGCATCGTGTGCTTGCGGAAGGAATCGATCTCAAACGGGATTTCCTCACCACTCGGGCGCACCACCACCTGCCGAGCAAGATCGATCGTCACGCGAGCATTGCCGCCAAGCTTGGCATCCTCAATCAACTGATCGCAGACCGCACGCGGCAGGCGAACAGGCAGGATGCCATTCTTGAAGCAGTTGGCATGAAAGATGTCAGCGAAATCAGGCGCGATCACGCAGCGAATACCAAAATCCAGCAACGCCCAGGGGGCGTGCTCGCGGGAACTGCCGCAGCCAAAATTTTCGTGCGCCACCAAAATCTCTGCCTGGCGATAGGCCGGCTGATTGAGCACGAACTCCGGACGCTCGGCGCCGTTCTCGTCATAGCGCAGCGTGTCGAACAGATGCACACCAAGGCCGGTGCGCTTGATGGTCTTGAGGAAGCGCGCCGGAATAATCTTGTCAGTGTCGACGTTGGCGATCGGCAACGGGGCCGCAACGCCTGTGAGGGTCGTAAACGCCTGCATCACACCATCTCCCGAACATCAGTGAGCCGGCCCGTGACGGCGGCGGCGGCGGCCATGGCGGGGGAGCACAGATGGGTCCGCCCCCCGGGCCCCTGGCGACCCTCGAAATTGCGATTGGACGTGCTGGCGCAGCGCTGGCCGGGCGTCAGCTTGTCCGGGTTCATGCCGAGACACATCGAGCATCCCGCCTCTCGCCATTCGAAACCGGCGTCCAGGAAGATCTTGTCGAGGCCTTCCGTCTCGGCCTGCAGCTTGATCAGGCCCGAGCCAGGCACAACCATGGCGCGCACACCGGCAGCCACCTTGCGGCCTCGAGCGATGGCGGCGGCGGCACGCATGTCTTCGATGCGCGAATTGGTGCAGCTGCCGATGAACACGACGTCGATCTTGATGTCGGTCATCTTCTGGCCGGCGGTGAGGTCCATGTAGCTCAGCATGCGGCGAAGCTGAACGCGCTTGGCCTCATCTGTCTCGGCCTCTGGATCGGGCACGGTGCCGGAGATGCCGGACACGGTCTCAGGGCTGGTGCCCCATGTCACCAGCGGTTCGATCGTGGCGGCATCGATCACCACGGTCTTGTCGTACACCGCGCCTTCATCAGACGGCAGCGTGCGCCAATAGGAAACGGCGTGGTCGAACGCCGCGCCCTTCGGAGCCAATGGGCGGCCTTCGATATAGGCGAAGGTGGTGTCGTCCGGCGCGATCATGCCGGCACGGGCGCCGGCTTCGATGGACATGTTACAGACCGTCATGCGGCCGGCCATGTCCAGCGCACGAATGGCAGGTCCGCCGAACTCGATCACGTGGCCGTTGCCGCCGGCGGTGCCGATGGTGCCGATTATGGCCAGCACAATGTCCTTCGCCGTGCAGCCGGCCGGCAGCACGCCATCGACGCGAACGAGCATGTTCTTGGCCGGCTTCTGCAACAGCGTCTGCGTGGCGAGCACATGCTCGACCTCGCTGGTGCCGATGCCGAACGCCAAGGCGCCCATGGCGCCATGGGTAGAGGTGTGGCTGTCACCGCACACGATGGTGAAGCCGGGCAGCGAAATGCCCTGCTCCGGCCCAATCACATGCACAATGCCCTGGCGCGCATCGCGCACCGGGAAATACGGCACTCCGAATTCGGCCACGTTGCGTTCCAGGGTTTCCACCTGAATACGGCTTTCTTCTTCGATGATCGGCAGGCTGCGGTCGGTCGTGGGGATGTTGTGGTCCACCACGGCAATCGTCGCATCCGGGCGGCGCACTTTCCGGCCGGCCATCCGCAGGCCTTCGAAGGCCTGCGGGCTGGTCACTTCATGAACAAGATGCCGGTCGATATAGAGAACGCAGGTGCCGTCCGGGAGAAGCTCGACCACGTGGGCATCCCACACTTTGTCAAACAACGTTCGCGGATTTTGATTTGGCATTCTGCGTTCTCCCTTATCGAATCAGGCGTTATTCAGCAGCGGGTGCGACGTCCTTGGGGACATCACGCGCGCGCTCGGCGATGCGAGCGGACTTGCCGCTGCGGCCACGCAGGTAATACAGCTTCGCGCGACGCACGTCGCCACGACGCACAACGGCGATTTCGGAAATCGTCGGCGCATACAGCGGGAACACGCGCTCGACGCCCTCACCGTAGCTGATCTTGCGGACGGTGAAGTTGCTGTTCAGGCCGCGGTTCGAACGGGCGATGCAGACGCCTTCGAAGTTCTGAACGCGGGTGCGCTCGCCTTCGATGACCTTCACGGCCACGCGCAGGGTGTCGCCAGGCTGAAACACGGGAACCGGGCGCTCGGCGAGCAGACGCGCGACCGTCTCGGCCTCGTATTGCTGAATGATGTTCATGATGTGGGTCCTTTTGTCTTATTCGTCTTGATAGTGTTTGAGGCAAGATAGGCCGCCCAGAGATCGGGGCGACGCTCCTGCGTGACCGCCTTGGCCGCGTTGTCGCGCCAGGCGGCGATGGCTGCGTGGTTGCCCGAAAGCAGGATCTCGGGAACCGCCCGCCCGCACCAATCAGCGGGGCGGGTGTAGTGGGGATATTCCAGCAGGCCGGCGCTAAAGCTTTCCTCGACACCGCTCTCAACAGCACCCATCACGCCGGGAAGCAGGCGCACACAGGCATCGAGCAGCACCAGGGCCGCGGTCTCGCCACCGGAGAGGATGTAGTCGCCGATGCTGATTTCGGCCATGTTCCGGGCCTCGATCACGCGCTGATCAATGCCTTCGAACCGGCCGCACAACAGGATCACGCCCGGGCCGGCCACCAGTTCCGCCACCTTGGCCTGCGTCAATGGACGGCCGCGTGGTGTGAGCACCACAATCGGCCGTTCGTCGGCGCAGGAGTCCAGTGCCGTATCCAGCACGTCCGCCCGCATCACCATCCCTGCCCCACCGCCGAACGGTGCGTCATCGACATTGCGATGCCGCCCGGTGGCGTGGTCACGGATGTTGGACGCGTCCAGCGACCAGATGCCCGTCTCCATGGCACGCCCAGCCAAGGAATGGCCGAGCGGACCCGGAAACATCTCCGGAAACAGCGTCAGCACGGTGGCCCGCCAGGTCATGGCGCGTCTTCTTCCGTGCCGGGGAGCGGTTCGACCACCACCTCGGGCGGCAGCACCACAACGATGCGACCCGCCGCGATATCGACCACCGGCACGCAAGCGCGGGTGAACGGCACAATAATGCGACCGATCTCCAGGCTGGTGCCGGCGCCGTAATCATGAACCATGTCAACGCGACCTAGAACTTTCCCGGCCTCATCAACAGCTTCCAGGCCCATGAGATCGGCGAGGTAGAACTCCTCCTCGGCGGGCTTCGGCAGTTTTTCACGCGGCACATAAAGCCGCGTGTTGACCAGCGCCTGCGCCGCCTCCCGCGATGTCGTGGCCACGCGCTTGCCCTCGACGACCTGGAACACCTCGGCCACGCCTTCGGTCTTCCACCGCAGCCGGAAACGCCGGCCGCGATCGTCGTCGAGCACGCCGTAATCGACAAGCGCCGCAGGATCAGCGGTGTAGCTGTGCACGTGCACAAGCCCCCGCACGCCATGCGGCCGGCCAATCACGCCCATCAGGATGCGCGACTGCGACAAGTGGGCTTAGCCGGCTGCCGCGGCAGCGGCCTTGGCGCGCTCCTGGGCCTTCTTCTTCGGCGCCGACTGGGTCGGCTGCTCGTTGTACTTCGGCATCGGGATCAGGCCCGCATTGCCCAAGAACTTGGCCACGCGCTCGGTCGGCAGAGCGCCTTCGCTCACCCAATGGGTGATCCGGTCGTTGACGAGGCGGATGCGCTCGGCGTGGTCGGCCGGCAGCATCGGGTTGTAGCTGCCAACGCGCTCGATGAAACGGCCGTCGCGCGGGCTGCGGCTGTCAGCGATGACGATGTGGTAGTAAGGACGCTTCTTGGCGCCGGCGCGTGCAAGGCGGATCTTGAGACCCATGTTCAATTCTCTCCGTTCGTGTCTGTAGGTAGTAGAAAGGTCGTTGTTAGAACGACCTCTGTCTCGAAAAGGCCGTCGTCAAAACGGCCTTCGTCCCTGGGGCGGTCTTTGTTGAGGCATCAGCGCGGACAAACCCTGCCGCATCAGCCCCTTCTGCCCGAGCTTGCTCATCCGCTTCATCATGTCGGACATGTCATCGAACTGCTTGAGCAGCTTGTTGACGTCCTGCACCGATGTGCCAGACCCCGCGGCAATCCGCTTCTTGCGGCTCGCCTTGATCATGTCCGGCGCGCGACGTTCCTTGGGTGTCATGGACCCAATGATCGCGATCTGACGACCGATGATCTTGGGGTCCATCTTCGCATCGCCCACCTGCGCCTGAAGCTTGGCGCCGCCCGGCAACATGCCGAGGATGGACGAAATGCTGCCCATCTTGGAGATCTGCTTCATCTGGCTCGCGAAGTCCTCAAGGTCGAACTGACCCTTGGACATCTTGCGCGCCAGCTTTTCGGCCTCGGCCTGGTCGATCAGTTCCGACGCACGCTCAACCAACCCCACCACGTCGCCCAGGCCGAGAATACGGCCGGCGATGCGCTCAGGATGGAAATCCTCCAACGCGTCCAGCTTCTCGCCCGAACCCGTCAGCTTGATCGGCGCCCCGGTGATGGCGCGCATCGACAACGCGGCGCCACCACGGCTGTCGCCGTCCATCCGGGTCATGACAATGCCGGTGACGCCGACCGCCTCGTTGAAGGCCTTCGCGGTGTTGACAGCATCCTGTCCGGTCATCGCATCAACGACCAGCAAGGTCTCGGCCGGGCTCACCGCATCACGGATGCGCCGAACCTCGTCCATCAACGCCTCGTCGATCGACAGGCGACCGGCGGTGTCGAGAATCACGACGTCGAATACTTCCCGACGCCCGGTTTCCATGGCGCGAACGGCGATCTCAAGCGGCGTCTGGCCCGGGATGATCTCGAGGCTGGACACCCCTGCCCGCTCGGCCAACTGCTGCAACTGCAACTGCGCGGCCGGGCGCTGGGTGTCGAGACTGGCCAGCAGCACGCGCTTGCGCTGCTTCTGGAACAGACGGAGCGCGATCTTGCCCGATGTCGTGGTCTTGCCGGAGCCCTGCAGGCCAACCATGAGGATGGGCACGGGTGCCACGGCAGTCAGATTGAGCGGAACAGCACCGGCACCACCCAAAGCCTCAACAAGAACGTCGTTGACGATCTTGACGACCTGCTGGCCTGGCGAAACGCTGTCCAGCACTTCGGCGCCGACCGCACGGGCGCGAACAGAGGCAATGAAGTCCTTCACGACCGGCAACGCCACGTCGGCATCCAGCAACGCGAGGCGAACCTCGCGCAGCGCCTCGGCCACGTCGAGTTCGTTCAGCGTGCCGCGCGTGCGGAGACGATCGAATACCCCCGATAACTTGCTGGACAACGCTTCGAACACGAACACCCCAATCAGGCGGCAAAAGCCGCACAACAGAATACGCGCCGCTGCGCGAACACTCGCGGAGCGACGGATAAGAGGCTGCGGTATGCCCCCGCGCCGCTATCAAGTCAAGGATGTTGCAGTGAGCGGGCAGCCCGTCGACCAGCGGCCGAGTCGTCAGCCGGCACGGCCTTGTGGCAGGCGGCGCGTCTCGACAAGAGCCAGCAGGCCCTCGATGACCGTGTGCAGTTCACCTCCATTCACAGGCTTGCGCAGGAAGCTCACCAATTCGTCGCCCACCAGCAGTTCGGGCTGCCGGCTGCTCATGAACCCGCTCGTGAACACCAGCGGCAAACCAGGATTTATGGACCTTGCCATGGCCGCCAGCGTCCAGCCATCGGTGGCATCGGCCAGCATGATGTCTGTTACCAGCACGTCGATTCCGTCCGTGACATGCGCGCGGATATCCGGCGCCGATTGCGCCTCGATGACGTGGTAGCCATCCAGGCGCAGCCGCCGCGCAATGCTTTCGCGCACCAGGGAATTGTCCTCGACCAGCAACACGCGCACAGCCTGACGGGTGCGTATCTGGCTGCGGACCGGCGTCGGAATGAACAACGATGCCAGCGGACTCGCACCCGGCGCAGGTGTCGGCAAAACCACGTGATCCGGCAGCAACGGCAAAAAGAGCGAGATGCGCGTGCCCAGGCCAACCTTGCTGTCCAAGGTCAGCGTGCCGCCGGATTGCCGCGCGAATCCGGCGACGGCTGGCAGGCCAAGTCCCAGATGCTGCCGATCCGCCTTTGTGGAGAAGCCTGGTTCCACTGCTGCCAAAGCGCTGGAACGATCCATTCCCGCTCCGGAATCGTTCACAACAATGGCTGCCATCGGCCCGCCCGCTGCATCATGCAGCTGCAGTTCGAGCCCGATATGCGCGGCCGACCCCGACGCCTCAGCCGCATTGCGCAGCAATTTGGCAAGACCATCCTCCAGCGCCTCAAGATCAACCATCACCTCGAAAACCTGCCCAGCCGGCGTTGTATCAATGCAGGTCAATGCCTGACCAGGGTCCAGGACAGAGGCAAGGCTGACCTGCCACACCGCCAGACGGGCTCGCAGGTCCACTTTTTCTGGATTCAGAATTGCACGCTCGGCAAAGCACAGCAGGCTATGCGTGAGGGCCGCCCCGCGTGCGGCGGCGTGCATCATGGATGTGCTCAGAACCTCCAACTCCGACTGGCTAACACGCCCCACGCCCACCATCTCGGCGTCGACCGAAAGCACCGTCAGCACGTTGTTCATCTCATGCGCCACGCTGGCTGCCAGTTGGCGCGTTGTGGGCGCCCGGGGGGCAGTCGGTTCGCCAGGGGCCGCAGTGGCTGCGGCCTGCGCAAGACTGGCGCGCCGTGCAAGCCACCCGCAGAACAGGGCGACACTTGCCAGCACCAAGGCCGCAAATGCGAACGGACTGATGAGATGCGACGCCGCCACCTGCCTGTCGATCACGAGTGCGGCCGGCCAGCCCTCAAGGCGACGATAAAGCAATTGGTGGCGCCCGTCCGGCAACCGCGTGGACACAATGCCGACCGGGCTGCTGAGGTCGCGCAACGCCGGCCAACCCTGGCCGATCAATGCGGAGACAGCCGTATAAGACAGATCGCCTGGCTGCCCCAGCACAGCGCCATCATGGCCCAAGACCCAGTTGTGGCCAAAAGGCGCGCCAATGTCGGGAAGATCGGCGCCGAGGGTCAACACCACCACCGAGCCGTGCGCCAAGGCCCCAGGGGCGCCGATTTCTGTCGCCACGCCAACCAAGATTGGTTGCACCGGCCAATCGTCGGTTCGAACAAGCCGGCGCTCGGGGTGAATGCCTGAGTCCGGGACAGCATCCAATTGCGCCGTTTCAACCGAACGCACAGCGCGTCCGGATACCGTGAGCGAATCGGAATCATACTGGCGGCTTTCGAACACGATGCGGCCGGATGCATCATACACCGCGATATCCCAAACATTGGGATGCGCACGTGCGAGTTCGAAGAGGATGGGCGCTATTGGCTCGATACCCCCTGCCAGTGGCATCACGGATGCGACCAACTGGCCGAGGGCTGCGTGCGATTGCCACAGCGCGGCTGTTTGTGCGGCGATATTGTCGCGGGCCTGTTGCACGATGCGCGTGCATTGAATCTGGGCCCGACCAGACGTGGAAATCCACATACCAATCGATCCGACCGCAAGAGTTGCGGCCAGAATGCAGCCAGACATGCTGCGGCTCATCTTTGGGATCACACCCAACTCATCCCTCTGCGCCAATCGGCCGGCGAAGCGCCGGCCGGTTTCGTCAAATGAAAAGCCGTTTAGCGCGGTGTCAGCACCATCACCATCTGGCGGTTTTCCATCTTTGGCATCTGCTCCACCTTGGTGGCGAGATCCATATCGGCACGGATGCGCTCAAGCACCTTGATGCCCAGATCCTGATGGGCCATTTCGCGGCCGCGGAAGCGAAGTGTGACCTTCACCTTGTCGCCCTCTTCGATGAACGATTTCATCGCCCGCAGCTTCACCTGATAATCATTCTCGTCAATGTTCGGACGAACCTTGACTTCCTTGATTTCAATGACTTTTTGCTTCTTTTTGGCTTCGTTCTTCTTTTTCTGCTGTTCATATTTGAACTTGCCGAAATCGAGAATCTTCACCACCGGCGGCTCAGCGTTCGGGCTGATTTCCAACAGGTCGAGGCCAACACTATAGGCGCGCAGCAGAGCGTCACGCGCCGTCATCACGCCCTGCATTTCGCCGTCTTCGTCAATCAGTCGGACTTGCGCCGCTCTGATATCTTCGTTCACGCGCGGGCCGTCACGGTTGGGAGAGGCGGGCATCGGTGGTCTGGCTATGGTGGTCTCCTGTCGACGTTTTCGGGGATCGTCTCTATTTCACGGCTGTTGGGCCGCGATTAGCGTGGTTCGTTGGTGCTTGTGCCTGCCCGCATGCACGCGGGCAAGCAATGTAACACAAAAGCAATGCAGCCGTGTGCGCTTTAGAAGGCCACCTGTCCATATGGGGTGGCGCCACGGGCACGTGCAAGATCTGGCGCCATGGCTTCAGCAGCGAGGATGCGCACCGCTTCCTCCAGCGGCAGCGTCTCCTGCGCCTCAACGCCGAGGCGGCGCAAGGCCACGGTGCGGTTCTCGGCCTCCTTGCGGCCAACCACGGCGATCACCGGCACGTGCTGCAGACTGTGCTCACGGATCTTGGCGTTGATCTTGGCATTCACCGTATCAGTGACGACGGTGATGCCCGCCTGGCGCAGCGCATCTGCCACTTCGAACGCATATTCGTCGGCATCGGACACGATGGTTGCAACAGCAACCTGCACCGGCGCCAACCAGAGCGGGAAACGGCCGGCATATTGCTCGATCAAAATGCCGAGAAAGCGCTCAAAACTGCCCAAAATCGCCCGATGCAGCATGACGGGGCGATGGCGCGCACCGTCCTCACCGACATATTCTGCGTCCAGACGCTCCGGCAGCACGAAATCGACCTGCAACGTGCCGCACTGCCAATCGCGGCCGATGGCATCACGCAGCACGAATTCCAGCTTCGGGCCGTAGAACGCGCCCTCGCCCGGGTTCAGTTCGTAATCCACGCCGGCGATGGCGCAGGCTTCCTTCAGCGCACCCTCGGCACGGTCCCACGTCTCGTCGGTCCCCGCGCGCTTGTCGGGGCGGTCAGAGAACTTCACGCGGAACGAGTCGAAGCCGAAATCCTTGTAGACCGACGACAGCAAGCTGACGAAAGCCACTGTCTCGGCGGCAATCTGAGACTCGGTGCAGAAAATGTGCGCGTCGTCCTGGGTGAAGGCGCGCACCCGCATGATGCCGTGCAACGCGCCGGACGGCTCGTAGCGATGGCACGCGCCGAATTCGGCCATGCGCAACGGCAGTTCGCGGTAGCTGCGCAGCCCCTGGCGGAAGATCAGCACGTGGCAGGGGCAGTTCATCGGCTTCAGAGCGAGGGTCTTGTCCTCGTCATCCACCTGCGCCTGGAACATGTTCTCGCGGTATTTTTCCCAGTGGCCCGAGGCTTCCCACAGCGCGCGGTCGACCAGCTGCGGGGTTTTCACCTCGTCATAGCCGGTGGCCTCGAGGCGCCGGCGCATATAGGATTCGGCCGTGCGGTACAGCTTCCAGCCCTTGGGGTGCCAGAACACGCTGCCGACGGCTTCTTCCTGGAGATGGAACAGGCCCATATCCTTGCCGATGCGGCGATGGTCGCGCTTTTCGGCTTCCTCCAGCATCCGCAGATGCGCGTCCAGTTCCTTCTGGTCGCGCCAGGCGGTGCCGTAGATGCGGCTGAGCATGGCGTTGCGGTGATCGCCGCGCCAATAGGCGCCGGCCACCTTCATCAGCTTGAAGGCCGTGCCGACATCGCCGGTGCTGCGCATGTGCGGCCCGCGGCAAAGGTCGATCCAGTCGCCCTGGCTGTAGAAGGTGATGACCTGCTCGGCGCCGAGGTCACGGATCAGTTCGGCTTTATATTTTTCGCCGCGCGCCTCGAAAAAGGCGATGGCTTCGTCGCGGTCCTGCTCGGAACGCACGAACGGCGCGTTCTTGGCCACGATCTCGCGCATCTTCGCCTCGATGGCGGCGAAATCGCCGGTCGTGAACGGCTCGTTGCGGGCAAAATCGTAGTAGAAGCCGTTCTCGATGGACGGCCCTATGGTCACCTGGGTGCCGGGATAGAGCGCCTGCACCGCCTCGGCCAGCACATGCGCGCAGTCGTGGCGGATCATCTCCAGCGCGTCGGCGTCACGACGGGTGATGAACACGATGTGGGCGTCGTGGTCGATTTCGGTATTCAGATCAACGATCTCGCCGTCGATCTTCATGGCCAGGGCAGCTTTGGCGAGGCCGGGCCCGATGGACGCGGCCACCGTGGTGCCCGTCACCGGACCGTCGAAACGGCGTTCGGATCCGTCGGGCAGGGTGATGGCGGGCATGGCGTCCTCACGATAATTCGGGCGGCTTCTATGCCGTTACGGCAAAGCTTCCACAACCCTTGCAACCGCGAGGTCTGCCAACACTTTCTCGCGCACAACGATGGGCCATTTGCCACCCGGCCCGCGCGGCGCGGTCATGCTCGGTTCACTGTCGGCGGAGAACAGCACGACGCAGGGGCAGCCGGTGCTTGCTGCGATGTGCATCGGGCCGGTGTCGTTGCCGATCGCCATCTCGGCGCGGGCGGCGATGGCAAAAAGCTGCGGCAGGCTGGTTTGGCCCGTGAGGTCGACCGCCTGTGGGCACGCCGCTTTGATGGTGGCGGCCAGACCCGCTTCGGAACCAGCGCCGATCACCACCGGCGTCAGCCCCCGTGCCGCCAGATGCGTGGCCAATTGAGCAAAATGCCCGACAGGCCAACGCTTCAACGGGCGCGACGGCGCAGCACCTGGCACCAGCAGGGCGAACCGCGCCGGCAGAACGGGCGTTTCGGTGTCGGTCAGGAAAGACAGATCAGGCGATGAAAAACCCCGAACGCCGGCGATCCGCAACTGGTCGCGCTGGCGTTCGATGGTGTGCATCGCCTCACGCGCCGGATCGCTTTGCGGGAGAGAGCATCCCCGCGCGATGCCGGACCAGGGCGGCCGCCCGGCCAACATGAAATACCGCGAGGAGCGGCCGGAGGTTTGCAGGTCATACACCCTGTCGAACCCACGCAACCGGCGCGCCAGCCGAACAACAGCCCGCACATTCCACCAGGAAGGCTTCTGATCGACGAAGACATGATCAAACCAGGGCGCACCCTTGGCCAACCCGGCGAACGGCGCCGTGGTCAGCAGCGTGATGTCGGCATTAGGGTGATGGTCGCGGATGGCGGCGAACGGGCCGAAGGACAGAACGAAATCACCCAGCGCGCTCAACCGGATAATCAGAATCCGCTCAGTCACCCGAGCAACTCGCGATACACATCCAGCGTTGCGGCCTGCATGGCGGCCACCGTGTAGTTGGCTTTCACCGACAGGCGGGCCGCCTGACCGATTTCAGCACGGGCCTCGTCCGACAGGCCGAGCACGTAATCCAGCCCCGCCGCCAGCTCGTCCGCATCGCCGGGCGTCACGCGCCAGCCGGTGACGTCGTGCTCGATCGTCTCCACCGCCCCGCCATGATCGGTGGCGATGACCAGCCCCGCCATCGATTGCGCCTCGATCACCACGCGGCCAAAGGCCTCAGGGTCGGTGGAGCAGTTCACCACCACATCGGCCAGCCGCAGCGCCGCCGGCATGTCGTCGCAATGCCCGACGATGCGCACCCGGTTGGCAACGCCCAGTTGTTCCGCCAGCGCCGTCAACTCGGCCACATATTTCGACCGCCCCTGATCGTCGCCGACCAGCACGGCGCAGACATCGGTGTTGGTCATGCGGGAAAGTGCCTCGATCAACACCGTCTGGCCTTTCCAGCGGGTGATCCGGCCCGGCAGCAGCACCACCGGCTGGCCGTCTTCCAGTCGCCACGCCCGTGACAGCCGCATGATTCGCGGCGGCGTCACGGTGTCTGGGTCGAAGATGGCGGGGTCGACGCCGCGATGGATGGTGCGAATTTTCGCAGGATCAACGCGGTGCCGCTCGACGATCAACCCGGCGATGAAGCGGCTGATGGCGATCACCAGGTCGCCGCTGGCCATGACCGCGTTGTAGCGGCGCTTGAACCACACATCCTCGTTATAGGCGCCGTGATAGGTGGTGAGGAACCGCACGCCGCTGCGCCGTGCCGCGATGGAGGCAGACCACGCCGGGGCGCGGGAGCGGGCGTGGACGATGTCCACGCGCTCATCACGAATCACCTGCGCCAGCCGGCCGGCGTTGGCCAAAATCTTGCGCGGATTCTTGGTGTCCAGCGGCATCAGGATATTGCGTCCGCCGGCCCGCTCGATGGCTGTGCTGAGCATGCCCCCGGCGCTGGCGACCAGTGGCCGGCCACCGGCGCGTGCGATGGCCGCGGCCATCTCGACCGTGCCACGCTCCACACCGCCGCCGCCGAGGGCTGGAAGCACTTGCAGGACAGTGGGATAGGCTGTGTCGGGCGAGCTTGGCATGAGCGGGCTATACCACGCAGCAACGCGTTTGGAAGGATCGGGCCTTGGAACAAACAGGATCGCTGAGACGCTCAGACGGGGTGCATCTGGCATGGTCGCATCTGCCGGGTGCTGGGCCGACAATCGTGTTCCTGCCGGGCTTTCGCAGCGACATGATGGGCTCGAAGGCGTTGGAATTACGGAATTTTTGTGCAGAAACCGGACAGGCGATGCTCCGGCTGGATTACGCCGGCCATGGCGCCAGCGAGGGTGTGTTCGAGCAAGGCACCATTGGAAGCTGGGCCAAAGATGCACGGCTCGTCATCGAATCCCGTGTCGAAGGCCCCCTCGTCCTGGTCGGTTCATCGATGGGCGGCTGGATCGGGCTGCTGCTGGCGCGGATGCTGGGCGTCCGAGTCGCGGGCTTTATCGGCATCGCCGCAGCCCCGGATTTCACCGAGACGCTGATGTGGCAGTCGATGACGCCGCACGAACAGGCGGCCTTGATCAAAGCCGGCCAGATCAGCGTGCCGAGCGACTATGGCGAACCCCTGGTCATCACCCACGCGCTGATCGAGGAAGGGCGGAACCAGCTCATCCTGGACGGACCGATTCCGCTGACAGCCCCCGTGCGCCTGCTGCAAGGCCAACGCGACCCGGACGTGCCGTGGGAGACCGCGCTGAAACTGGCCGCCTGCATCACCGGCGACGACGTTCAGGTTATCTTGATCAAGGACGGCGACCACCGGCTGTCACGGCCCAGTGACCTCGCCTTGCTGGTCCGCACCCTCGCCACGCTCCTCGGCGAGAATTGACGCAAGACCAGCGCGGTAATCTGGATACCGCCACCGATAACCGAGCAATTTCTGGGTGATGGCGGAGGACACCTTGCGGTTGTCCGACCAGAAGCTCCGCGCCATGTCGCCCATGCCGGGCAACGCATCGGCATAGGAAATGCCGGGTGGCGGCGCCATTCCCAGCATATGGGCCGCCGCTTGCGTCACGACCGCACTTTCCTCCGGCACATCGTCGGCCAGATGCAGCACGCGCACACCCGGCTTCGGGTTCTGCTGGATCGCGGCCATCACGGCGCCGGCGATATCATCGCGGTGAATGCGGCCGAACGCATGACCCGGCTTGATGACCCGGCGTGCGGTGCCGGCACGCAGATCGTCGAAAATGGACCGTCCAGGGCCATAGATGCCTGCCACCCGGAACAGATCCACCGCCGCGTGGCTGGCAAGCACGCTCCAGGCGCGCTCGGCTGCCAGACGTCGCCGGGCGCGCGGGCTGCTGCCAGCGGCAGGCGTTGTCTCGTCCACCCAGCCGCCACCCTGGTCGCCATAGACCCCGGTGGTGGACAGATAGCCGGCCCAGCGCAGATGGCGGGAGTGCTGAAGCAACGCGCCGTATTCCAGCAGCACCGGGTCCCCGGCTTCTCCCGGCGGCGCGGTGGCCAGCACATGCGTGGCGGCTTCCAGGGCCGGTCCCGCCTCGGCGAACCCCACCACCTCCACCCCATCTGGCGCCACCACCCCAGCCGGATCGCGGCTGGTCGCCGTCACGCGCATCCCTGCCGCCAGCGCGGCGCGGGCCACGGCCGTTCCGGAATACCCCAAGCCGCAAATCACCAAATACGAATCAGACATCGCTGCGTTTGCCCCCGTCATGCCAACCAGACTACACTGTGCGCGCCATGAAAACGCGAAATGCGATGATCGGCGGAGCAGCACTTCTGGTGCTGGCGGCCGCCAGCGGAACTTGGTGGACCCTGCGGGGCGAACCCGTCGAACCCATCGAATCGGTGGAGGATGACGGGCCATTGCCGATTCCGCCCGTTCCACCCCGTATCGCCGAAGGCGGCGATTATGAAAAATGCCTGGGTATGCTGGCCAACGACCCTGCCGGTGCAGCGCGTTTCGCCGAAGCATGGGAGGCCACTGGCGGCAGCGATGGCGCCACGCATTGTCTGGCCCTGTCCATCGTGGCCCTCGGCGAGCCTGAAAAGGGCGCAGACATGCTGGAACAACTCGCGGCCAAAAGCCTCGGCACCGCCCTCTCCCGCGCCACCGTCTATGGCCAGGCTGATCAGGCCTGGCTCATGGCTGGCGATGCGGAGCATGCGTTCGGCGCTGCCACCCTGGCGCTGTCACTGTCGCCAGATGACGGAGATCTGCTGGTGGACCGTGCGGTGGCTGGCGGCCTGCTGGAACGCTACCAGGACAGCATCGACGACCTGACGGCTGCCTTGGACATCGACCCCAGGCGAATCGATGCCTACGTCTTCCGGGGCTCCGCCTGGCGTCATATGGGACGGCCTGAACTTGCCCAGGACGATATCGACCGCGCCTTGCTGCTGGACCCGGACCGGCCGGAAGCCCTGCTCGAACGCGGCATCCTCCGGCAGCGCCGCAATGATGCCAAGGGTGCTCGCGGGGATTGGGAACGGGCAATCAGCCTGGCGCCAGATTCCGCGACCGCTGATCTGGCGGAACAGAACCTGGCCCTTCTCGAAGCCGGCCCCGTCCAGCGATAGCGCGAACAGCGCCACGGCTGGACGGAAAGCCTCTCCATCAGCCACCCTGACCTTTCGCTGCGGCTAGCGTCAGCGGCACCCAATGCAGGCCATCGGCGGTCTGGATCAGCATCAGCACCGAACGACGGTTGGCCTTGCGGAAACGCTCCACCCGATCCGTGACGTCGGCGGGGGTTTTGACCTCCTCCTGCTGGACTTCCACGATGATGTCGCCTGGCTTGAGGCCCTTTTCCGCAGCCGGTGAACCGGGTGCGACATCAGTGATCAGCACGCCCTTCTGATCAGCCGGAATCTGGAACTTCTCCCGGTTGTCGCTGGTGATCGGCGCGATCTTCATGCCCATGCCGACCAGTTCGGTCGACTTCGGATTGACGGGCTTGTCCGGCGTGGTCGATGCCAGGAGCGGCTTGGCGTCGTCGGGCAACTCGCCCACCGTCACCTGCAGCGTGCGTTCCTTGCCGTCGCGCCACACCGTCACCGGCACCTGCTTGCCGATGGCCGTCTCGGCCACCAGACGCGGCAGGAAGCGCATCTCCTTCACGTCCTGGCCGTTGAACTTCAGCACGATGTCGCCACCCTGAATCTTGGCGGCGGCGGCCGGACCGTTCTCGTCGGCACTGGCGATCATGGCGCCGGCCGGCTCCTTCAGCCCCAGGCTCTCGGCGATATCCGGCGTCACCTGCTGGATCTTCACACCCAGCCAGCCACGACGGGCGCGGCCGAAGTCACGCAACTGCATGACCACGTTCTTCGCCTGGTTGGACGGGATGGAGAAGCCAAGCCCGATCGAGCCGCCAGAGCGCGAATAGATGGCGGTGTTGATGCCGATCACCTCGCCGTCCATGTTGAACAGCGGGCCGCCGGAATTGCCCTGGTTGATAGCGGCATCGGTCTGGATGAAATCGTCATACGATCCCTGGTTGATGTTGCGGCCACGGGCCGAAACAATACCGGCGGTCACGGTGCCGCCCAGGCCGAATGGATTGCCGATGGCCAGCACCCAGTCCCCCACCCGCTCCTTGTCGCTGTCACCGAAGGGCACCGCAACGAGCGGATGATCGGTCACGATCTTCAGCAGCGCGATGTCCACCTTCTCGTCGCGGCCCACCAGCGTGGCCTTGATGGTGGTGTCGTCCTGCAGGATGACGTTGATCTCGTCCGCACCATCAATCACGTGGTTGTTGGTGACGATGTAGCCCGTGGCGTCGATGATGAAGCCCGAGCCGAGGCTTTGCGACTTGCGGCTCTCCTGCGGCGCGTTCGGCTGGTTCGGTCGCTTGTTCTTCTCCTGGAACTCGCGAAAGAACCGCTCCATCGGCGACCCGGGTGGAAACATCGGAATTTCCGGCCCTTGGTCGGCATTGCCCTTGACCACCTGGGTGGAGGCGATGTTGACCACGCCGGGGAGCAGCTTCGCCGCAAGGTCGGCGAAACCATCCGGCCCGGGGCGGGCGAAGGCCGGCGCCGCCATCAGGATCGATGCGGCCACGAAGGTCGTGGTCAGGATGCGGGATGAAACAAGACGCATGGGCAAGGCTCCTCTCAGGTCGGTTTCACGCATGTTACGGCGCTGCATTGGCCACCGGCTTCGGTGCGTCGCGCAGCAATTTCAGGAAGTCGGCGTTGGGCGACATCACAAGGCGTGAGGTTCCAGCGGCGAACGCTTCGCGGTAGGCCTGCAAGGTGCGCCACACTTCAAAGAAATGCGGATCGCGCTGAAACGCAGCCGCGTAGGTGGCGATCGCCTCGCCCTCACCAAGGCCGCGCAACTTGTCGGCGGTGGCGCGGGCATCGGCGAGCAGCACCGTGCGCTCACGCTCGGCATCGGCCCGGATGCGCGAGGATGCCTCGGCACCTTCGGCACGCGCCTGACGCGCCACGCGGTCACGTTCGGACTGCATGCGCTGCAGAACGGCCTGGGTGTTCTCCTCCGGCAGGTCCGCACGGCGAATCCGCACGTCTTCGATGGATATGCCGAAGCCGGTCATTTCGCTGCTCACCTGGTCACGGATCAACCCCATGATCCGGCTGCGGTCAGACGACAGCACGCTCAGCAGCTGCTCGTTGCCCAGCACGCGACGCAGGGACGACGACACGACCGAGTTCAGCCGACCGCGGATGCCATCCTCGGTGGCGCCCACCGCCTGATAGTAGCGCAGCGGGTCAGTGATGCGGAAGCGAGTGAAGCTGTCCACGATCACCCGACGCTGGTCACCCAGAATGACTTCCTCGGGCGGCAATTCGTAATCCAACAGCCGACGATCGAAGCTGATCACCGTGTCCAGCAACGGCACCTTCATGTGCAGTCCTGGGTCGGTGATGATCTGGCGCGGCTGCCCCAGACGCGTGATCAACACCTGTTCGGTCTGACGCACCGTGAACAGCGATGAGCCAACGCCGATCACGGCCACGAAAGCCACGGCGATGGCGCCGAGACCGATTCTGTTTCCAAGCGCGCTCATTTCGCGACTCCCCGGTTGGGCATAGGCGCATTGAGCGCGGGAACGGGCGGCTGTGCGGGGACTGCCGGTGCCGCGTTGCGGCCCAGTTCTCCCAGCGGCAGGTACGGCACCACGCCCTGCACGCCGGCATCAACGACCACGGTCGGCGTCTTGGTCAGAATTTCCTGCATCGTCTCGATGTAGAGGCGCTGCATGGTCACGTCCTTCGCAGCGTTGTAGGCGTTCAGCACCGACAGAAAGCGCTGCGCCTGGCCGGTGGCCTCGGCGATCGAGGACTGGCGAGCGCCGTCGGCCTCGGCCGTCAGGCGGGCGGCATCACCGCGGGCACGCGGCACAATGTCGTTCCGATAGCTTTCGGCCTCGTTGCGCATGCGGTCGGCATCGGTGTTGGCGCGCTGCACGTCGCGGAAGCTTTCAATGACGGCAGCCGGCGGATCGACCTTCTGCAGCTGAACCTGGGTGATCTCCACGCCCGAGCCGTACTGATCGAGAATGGTCTGCACCCCCTTGGCCACGGCGGCCTCGATCTGCGCACGGGCATCCGTCAGCGCCGGTTGGATCGGCGTGCGGCCGATCACTTCGCGCATCACCGATTCGGCGGCGGATTTCACCGTGATGGCCGGATTGCGGGTGGCGAACAGGAAGGCGCCAGCATCGCGGATGCGCCAGAACACGGCGGCGTTGATGTCGATGATATTCTCATCGCCGGTCAGCATCAGGCTTTCTTCCGCCACATCGCGCAGCGGATTGTCCCGTCCGGACACGGTGCGAGCATCGCCCGAGCCAGAGCGATAGCCAATATCGATCCGGTTGATGCGGGTGACAGCCGGGCGCAGCACGGTCTCGACCGGCCAGGGCAGATGGTAGTTCAGACCGGGCAAGGTGGTGCGGTTGAATGCGCCGAAGCGCAGAACCGCACCCTGCTCATCTGGCTGCACGCGGTAAAAGCCGCTGGCCAACCAGACGCCGACCACGGCAAGGCCGATGAAGCCGACACTGCGCAGGCCCAGGCCGCCGATGAAAGCGCCGCCGCCACCGCCACCACCGCCGCCGGATGGCCCACGCGGACGCCCACCGCCGAAACCGGGCGGCAAGACGCCGCGAATGGCCTGCTGGGCGCGCGCGATCAACTCATCCAGGTCAGGCGGGCGCTGGCCGCTGTTGCGGTTGCCGCCCCCTGGCGGTGCTCCCCAGGGATTGCGCGGGCGTTCCGGGTCTTGCGGACGTGGCTTGTCTTCCGGCTGGGGTGTGCCCCAAGGATTATTTTCATGCAGCAATGCGCCATGGGGTGACAGGGCGCTCGCAGGCCCGTTTGCTGGGCCGTCGGTGTTTGAAGGCATGTGTTTCGCGCTGCTCCTGTGGGTATCCCGTCCAGCGCTGCGAAGCCTGCCGCCATTGGCATTGCGGCTCAGCTTCGCCATATCGCGTCAGCACTTGCATATTGACCGGCACACAAAGGTTTTCAAGGCAATGACCGAGCCCACCCAACAGAGCCTGCGTGCCGCACTGGCCCGCGTGATCGATCCCGCCACCGGCCGCGACATCGTGGCGGCCGGAATTGTCGGCGATATCAGCACAAGGGACGGCCTCGTTCAGGTCAGCCTGCTGACCGATCGCGCCAATGCCGGTGCTATGGAACCTGTGCGGATCGCCGCCGAACGGGCGCTGGCCAGCGTGGCCGGCGTGCGCAACGCCTCGGCCGTGCTGACCGCCCACACCCAGGGCGCCCCCGCCGCGAAGCCTGCGGGCAAGCCGATGCTGCTGCCCAACGTGGCCGCCATCGTGGCCATCGCCAGCGGCAAGGGCGGGGTTGGCAAATCCACCACCGCCGTCAATCTGGCCGTGGCGCTGGCGCAGATGGGCCTGAAGGTTGGCCTGCTGGACGCCGACATCTACGGCCCCTCCCTGCCCCGCATGCTCGGGCTGAACCGCAAGCCGGAGGTGCGTGGCGACCGGATGATGCCGCTGGAGGCCTGGGGGCTGAAGGCGATGTCGATCGGCTTCCTGGTGGAGGAGGAGACGCCGATGATCTGGCGCGGCCCGATGGTGATGGGCGCGCTGGAGCAGATGATGGGCCAGGTGGAATGGGGCAATCTGGACATTATGCTGGTGGACATGCCGCCCGGCACCGGGGATGCGCAACTGACGATGGCCCAGCGCGTGAGCCTGGCCGGAGCTGTCATCGTGTCCACGCCGCAGGATATCGCCCTGATCGATGCGCGCCGCGGCGTGCGGATGTTCGAGCGCACAAAGGTTCCGGTTCTGGGGCTGGTCGAGAATATGAGCCTGTTCTGCTGCCCGAACTGCGGCCACGAGTCGCACATCTTCGGCCATGGCGGCGCCAGGGCGGAGGCCACCCGACTTGGCACCGAATTCCTCGGTGAAATTCCGCTGCTGCTGGATATCCGCACCGGTGCGGATGCCGGAACGCCGATCGTGGCCGCCGATCCGGACGGCGTGGCGGCCAAGGCGTTCGCCGCGATCGCGCGCAGGCTGTGGGACAAGGTGCGCGAGCCGGTGCAGGCGGGGCCGCGCATCGTCATCGACTGATAGCGCCGGCAGAAAATACCGACGCGACCGTTTTCGCCCGGCAATCTTTGCCGGGCGTTAAGGTTTTCCTGCTGAATTCCGGAGGCGGGCCACGGCACAGCGATTGCTCGGCCTCAAGGGTGCCACGTGCATTGTGCGCAGGGCCAGCCATGGAGTTCTTCGATGTCGATCAGCGCTACAAGTTCGGTCCAGCAAAGCTCTGCTTTGCAGGCCATGCGGCCACCACCGCCGGATCGCAAACCGCCGCCGACTGATAGCGGGTCTCAGGTCACGGCCCAAGGGACGTATCAGGGGGCGTCTCAAGGGTCTGGCAGCACCAACCCGTTCGAAAAGCTGGCCGCCGATCTTCAGGCGGCGCTTGTGTCGCTGCAAGGTTCGTCGTCGAGCGCCACGTCGGCTACGGCTTCGGCCACGCCCAGCACTGGCAGCACAGCCAGCACGGCTGATCCCCTCACCACGCTGGCCAATGACATGAATTCACTGGTGAGCCAACTCCAAAGCGGGGGCAGCACCAGCAGCGCCGCCCATGTCCACGGCCATCACCATCAGCCGGAGAACGACGGCGACGAGGCCGCCACAGCCACCGCATCAACGTCCACCGCCACCAATGCCACCGCAAGTTCCACCACGGCGGCATCAACCAGCAACCCCGGTCTGCAAGGCCTCGCCAAAACCCTGACGGCTGATTTCATGCAGGCCTTCCAAGCTTACAAATCCACCACCGCCAGCGGATCATCCACCGGCAACGCCGCCTCCACATCATCGCTTCAAATCGCCGCCTGATTTCGTCGGACATATGTCGCGCACGGACTGGAAAAACTCCAGCCGCGACGCGGGCGCGAAAGTTCTAACGCCAGCGGAGCCATGCGCGCTCCAACGCGCCCAAAGCCCAGGAAATGCAGAGGCCGATCGCCGACAGCACCACGATTCCGGCGAGCAAATTGTCGGTGTCATAGAGATTTCCGGCCTGCAGCACGAACGCGCCAATCCCCTTCTCGGCCCCGATCATTTCAGCCGCCACCAGCAGAATGATCGCAGTCGAAGTGGTGATGCGAAACCCTGACAGAATGGCCGGCAACGCGCCCGGCAGCACAATCTTGGTCAGGATCGACCATGGCCGCAGATTGAACGATTGCCCCATGCGGATAAGCCCGCGCGGTACGTTGTCAACGCCGGCCAACGTGTTGATGACAGTGGGGAAAAACACGCCGAACGCCAGCGTCACCACCTTCGACCCCTCACCGATGCCGAACCAGATGATGAACAGCGGCACGAGGGCGATCTTGGGCACAGGGAACAACGCCGAAACCACCGCGATGCCGGGCGAACGGGCCAAGGTGAACAACCCCAGCGCGACGCCCACCACCAGGCCTGCGGCCGTGCCGATCGCCCAGCCAATTGCCAACCTGCGCAGCGATGCCGACAGATGGCCCCACAACTCGCCGCTGGCCGCAAGATCCACCAAGGCCCGCCCGATCGCCACCGGCGACGACGCAAAGGCGGTCGACATCCAGCCCAGCCAGGCGCACGCCTGCCACAGCGCAATCAACAGGACCAGGGTTGCGACCGAAGCCCAGGCCACGCGCTGCGGCGCATAGCCGCCGGCGCGGAAGACGATGTTGGTTTCAGATTCGGGCATCGGCAAGCTCCCGGTCGGCATCGGCCGCGTCGTGACGCAGCAGATCCCACAGCGTCGCCTCGATGGCCACCAACGCCGGATCATCGGCGCGTCGTTCGGACAACGGTGTTTCAATGCGGATGATCTGGCGCACCCGGCCAGGCCTTCGCCCCATCACCACGATCTGCTGTCCCAGCCGCGTCGCCTCGGCCAGATTATGCGTCACGTAGACCGTCGTGGCGCCGGTGCGGGCAATGATGGACACGAATTCGTCCAGCAGCAGACCCCGCGTTTGTGCATCAAGCGCCGAGAGCGGCTCATCCATCAGCAACACCGCCGGCCGCACCGCCAACGCCCGGGCGATGCCGACACGCTGGCGCATGCCGCCGGAAAGCTGCTTCGGCCACGCATCGGCGAATGCCGAAAGACCCGTCAGCGCCAACACCTCCGCCACCCGCGCCGCCCGCTCGACCCGCGACAGGGCCGAATCCTCCAACACCAGAGACACATTCCCCGCCACGCTGCGCCACGGCACCAGCGCGAAGTCCTGAAACACGTAGGTCAACGGATTGAGGCAATCAGCCGCAACAGTGCCGCGCATCGTCGCCTGCCCCTGCGTCGGCGCCACCAATCCGCCCAAAATGCCCAGCAGCGTGGATTTGCCGCAGCCGGACGGGCCCACCAGCACCGTGACCTCGCCCGCCGGAATGTCGAAGTCCAATCCGTCCAGCACCGAAAGATCCCGATAGGCGTGATGCACGCCAGCCACGCGCAGCCCGATGCCGGATTTCATCGTGTTGGCAGGAACTGCATGTCGATGATGGCGCTGGCGTCAATCGCGCCCTTCACCATGTTCTGCTCGGTGAACCATGCCAATTGCGCCCGCACATCCGCCACATCCAACGCACCGCCTTCGTCGTACCAACCAATGCCGTCGCGAATCTTTTGCGCCCCCTCCGGGTCGGAGGTGAAGACGTATTTGCGAATCTGCGCCACCGCAGCCTCGCTGTCTCCGCCCGGCGTCAGGAACGCGGCACGATAATCCGAAACACCCTTCTGATAGGCGCTGCAAAATCCGCGCAAGGCAGCGGTGCGGCTGGCGATCATCTGGCGCGTCGAGAACAAGGCGGTGATCTGGTAGGGCAGGACATCTCCCACCCAGCCAATGATCACGGCCTCCCCCGAGGCAGCCAACGGCTTGGCCATGGAGGCAATCGCCATCGTCGCGTCCACCTGCCCGGTGCGGACGGCGGCGACCATGTTGCCGATCTGCTGCAACGGCCGAAGGGTGATGTCCTTGAGGCTGAACCCGGCCTGTTCGGCGATCCGGCCGATCATGTAATGAAACGACGAGCCATACTGGGTGATGCCGAAACTGTGGCCACGCAGCTTTTCAACCGATGTGACGCCGGCCGCATAGGCTGCCTTCGAGACCAGAATAGCCGTGAGATCAAAGCCCTTCTGCTCATGCAGTGCGCCGCCAATCACCGCCAGCGCGCCGCGCCCAGCCAGGCTGAAGAACCCGCCGGTCAAAGCCGTCACGCCCACATCGATGTCGCCGGAGACCGCTGCCGCCGCAATCGGCTGGGCGGATTCGAAGAACACGAATTCCACCGGCGTGCCGGACGCCGCGAAATAACCGCGCTCCTGCGCCAGATAAAACGGCGCCGGCGACAAGGTGCGCAACAGGCCAAGGCGGATCACATCGGCGGCGCGAGCGGGTCGCGCCAGGGAAGCGGCCATTGCGGCCAAGGCGGTTCGGCGGGTCATGTTCATCGGGCGTGTCTCCTGCGTCGGCGGATCATCCGCGTGATGGGCAGGAACGCAAGCGAGGATGGATCGCAGACGCAAACCTTGTGCTAGAAGCCCGCCTATGGCCCCTCCTTTGCTCACGCTCCAAGATATTCACCTCACCCTCGGCACGGCACCTTTGCTGACCGGCGCTGAAATTTCCGTCAGCCCCGGCGAGCGGCTTTGTCTGGTGGGCCGCAACGGCTCCGGCAAGTCGACGCTGCTGAAGATCGCAGCTGGCCTGCTGGCGCAAGATGGCGGCACCCGCTTCGTGCAGCCCGGCGCCACGGTCCGCTATCTGCCGCAAGAGCCGGATATGGTCGGATATCCGAGCGTCCTCGCCTATGTCGAAGCCGGCATGGGACCGGGAGATGACGCCTATCGGGCGCATTACTTGCTGGAACAGCTCGGCATGACCGGCGAGGAAGACCCCACCCATCTTTCCGGCGGTGAAGCGCGCCGCGCCGCCCTCGCCCGCGTGCTGGCGCCCAGCCCGGACATTTTGCTGCTCGACGAGCCGACCAACCATCTCGACCTGCCGGCCATCGCCTGGCTGGAGCAGGAACTAGCGTCTTTGCGTTCGGCCATCGTGCTCATCAGCCATGACCGTCGTTTGCTGGAAAGCCTCTCGCGCTCTATTGTCTGGCTGGACCGCGGCATCGCCCGCCGGCTCGATCGTGGTTTCGCGCATTTCGAATCCTGGCGCGACGAGACGCTGGAGCAGGAAGAACGCGACCGCCACAAGCTGGGCCGCAAGCTGGCCATGGAAGAGGATTGGCTGCGCTACGGCGTGACCGCGCGCCGCAAGCGCAACGTTAAGCGCCTGGCCGGGCTGCACACGCTGCGTGAACAGCGGAAACAAAAAGGCGGCCCCACCGGCGGCGCCCGCCTTCAGGCCAGCGAAACCGATCTGTCCGGCAAGCTGGTGGCGGTGGCCGAGGATATCTCGCTGTCGTTCGGCGATCGGCCGATTGTGAAAAACCTGACCACGCGCATTCTGCGCGGCGACCGCGTTGGCATTATCGGCCCGAACGGCGCCGGCAAGACCACGCTGCTCGCCATGCTGACGGGCGAATTGCAGCCGGATTCCGGCGAAATCCGCGTCGGCTCCAGCCTGCAGATGGTCACGCTTGACCAGCGCCGCGCCACGCTGGACCCGAACAAAACGCTGGCCGACACGCTCACCGGCAATCACGGCTCAACGGTGGACGTGAACGGGCAGTCGCGTCACGTGATCGGCTACATGAAGGACTTCCTGTTCGCCCCCGAGCAGGCCCGCACCCCGGTGGGCGTGCTGTCGGGCGGCGAGCGTGGCCGCGTAACGCTGGCCGTGGCGCTGGCCAAGCCGTCCAACCTGCTGGTGCTGGACGAACCAACCAACGATCTTGACCTTGAAACGCTGGAATTGTTGCAGGAATTGCTGGCTGACTACCCCGGCACCGTCATTCTCGTCAGCCATGACCGCGACTTTCTGGACCGGGTCTGCACCAGCGTCATCAACTCCGAAGGTGATGGCGTGTGGATTGAATACGCTGGCGGCTATTCGGACATGCTCGCCCAGCGCGGCAAGCCGGCCACGCTGGCGGCGATGGATGGCGGCAAGTCCAAATCATCGAACGTGCAGCAGCCACCCAAGGCCACAGCCCCGAAGAAGTTGTCCTTCAAGGACAAGCACGCTTTGGAAACGCTGCCGAAACTGATCGACAAGCTGAATTCCGAAATCGCCAAGCAGCGCCGCGTTTTGAGCGACCCCAAGCTCTATGCCCGCGATCGCCCGGGTTACGACCGCGCCACCAAAGCGCTTAACGAGGCCGAGACCGAACTTGCGTCATCCGAGGAGCGCTGGTTGGAGTTGGAAATGATGCGCGAGACCGTCGAGGCCGGCTGAACCGCACGGGTCAACATGGCTGAAAACGCCGCAAATACACGGCGCATCGGCGCCTGCTTGTAGGGAAACATATCGACGGGGTCGAGAAGGTGGATGATTGCCGCCATCTCGACCTCGAACAGCAGAAGCCGACCGTCCGGGGCTTCGGCACAATCGAGCAACACGTAATCAAGACCCAGCGCGTCGTGCAATTCGGCCAAAGCAGCGCCGTGCCGGCACGCGAAGCCTGCGTCGAACGCCGCCATGGCGCGAGCTTCGTCCGCGCGCTTTGCGGCACTCTCAGTCATGCCGGCGTTGAGGTAATGGATCATCCAATGGTCCGACACGGCCATATGGCATAGGAAAGCCTGGCCTTGAACAAGGGCAATCCGGCTTTTTCGGAAGAAGCCATCGGTGTCGCGATAGTCCACAAATGATGAGAGATAAAACTGATCGGCAGAAAGACTGGCCAGATAGATGCCCAGTTCCTTCCTGTCGTTCAGACGCTCAAGCAGCCTTCCAGCATGGGATCCCACGGGGCGAACGAGCAGCGGCCACGCCCCTTCGGGCAGAAATTCGTCCAAGGGTGCCCCGGCCGCCAGGAAATCGACAATCTCGGCACGCGTGCAGGCGACGGTCGTGGGCGCCAGAACATGCAGCGAAGCAGCGAACAGCCGAGCCACGCCGTCACGGGCCAATCCGTCGATATTGCCACCAGCGATGGTGGCAGGATTGTTCAGGACCGGTCGTGGCCAGATGGTCAACATGGGCGCCAGCCGTGCCAGGGTCGCAGGGTTGGAATCGCTCACCACACAGATCGCCACGTCGTGATCCGGTAGCACGGCCGGCAATGGTTGATCTGGCAACACGAACACGATGTCGAGCCGCACATTGAGGTGTTCGGTGATGAACTCGATCGGCATGTTCATCTGCAAATCACCAGGCGCGGCCAAAGCCAGCAGCCGGAGGGGCGGCGCCGTGTGGCTTTCCGCGTCGCATCCTGGGGCCATTCGGAAGACGCTGCATGTCCGGAGCACATCTGCCTGCAAGGCCAGGCCCAGATCGGGCCGGTCCGACAGGAACGACAGAACCGCCGTATCGAACGAAGCCGCCTGGAGCGCCGCCTCATTGCTAAACGGCCCGGACAAGCACGTCAGGATCCTTTCAACATGAACGCCCTGTGCCACCAGCGCCGCCAGCTTCGCAGCTCCTTGGAGCAGGGGGGGGATGAGGGTTTCGGACAATGCAGGCACGGTTTCTGCGAGCACCACAGGCGCCTCCGAGGCTGATAAGCCTTGAGCGTGGCGCCGAATGGTTAAGAAACGGTCACCAAACGTCAGATTGCTTCAAGATCCACCCCCACAGACACCGTGTGCCGCCCGCCGCCCAGGATGACACCGCGCACCGGGCTGATATCGCCGTAATCCCGCCCCCAGGCGAGCACCACATGCTCGTCGCACACCACCAGATCATTGGTCGGGTCGAGATCGACCCATCCGTGCTCCGGCCCCATCCACGCGCCGACCCAGGCATGGGACTGGTCAGCGCCGCGATGCGCCTTGGTGCCCGGCAGTGGCTTGGTGCGCAGGTAGCCAGAGACATAGCGCGCCGGCAGTCCGTGTGCGCGCAAGGCGGCGATCATCAGATGCGTAAAATCCTGACACACGCCCGCACGCTGGGCGAGTGTGCGGGAGACCGGCGTTTGCACGCCGCTAACACCCGCTTTGAAGCTGAATTCCCGTCTGATCCGGCTGTTGAGTTCGAGCAATGCCTCCAAGATGGGACGGCCCGGAGTGAAGCACGCGCTCGCGTAAGCGCCGGCGGCCGGTTCTGCGGGAATCATCGGGCTGTCGAAGACGAATCCGGCCGCCTGCCAGGCCCCTGCGCCGCCGCTCGCCGCCGTGGCCGCCACTTGCTCCCAGGGCATCGTCATCGCGGCTGACGGCGGGGGCGCAAACGCCACATCCACCTCGGCCGTGACTGTCACGGCGAAGCTGGCGTGTCGGTGGTCGAGGAACATCCAGGCGACGTTGTTGCCGAAATGGTCCTGGGCGGCATTGGCGCGGGCCGGCGCCGGGTCCGCTGCCAGATCTGACCACACCACGCGTTGGCCAGGAAAGCTGCGCGGCGTCAGGTGCAGCATGTGGCTCGCAAGATCCACAGGACGTGCGTAGTGATAAGTGGTGGTGTGTGTGACACGATATCTCATGCCGCTCCCTCCAATTCTGAGGGTAAGGCTTCGGTGATATCCTCGGATTCAGGACTGACGCCGAGGGTTTGGGCCACAGGCAGAAGCGCGAAGTAACGTCGCGTGATGCGGTCTGACAGATCGGCGAGTGCTGCGGTGATGCCGGCCAGCTTCGGCGGCAGGTCCGACGCCGCCAGAGCCTGGTCCCTCTCTGCCAGCACGCCCTCTACCAAGGCTTCCACCTCCGCGAGCAACCCGGCAGCGGCGCCGGCCAGCATCTCTCGCCCTGCCCCTTCGGTCAGTTCATCGAGCAGCCCATGGATGGCAACCAACTGGAATGCCAGGCCCCGCGGATTGCCCTGGTCGGCCAGCACCAAATCCAAAACCGGCGCGGGTTGCAGCACATTCAAATAGCGACTGCGATAGGTGATTGCGCTGTCGCACAGTTCCAATGCCAAGCGCAGGCCGATCTCGATTCTGGGCGGCGACTGCTCGATCACGATGGCAATATCGCCCGTAACGGCATGCGCCCGCTCCACCCTGCGGCCGAGATCGAGGAACAGCCAGCCACCGCCGCGCACCATGCTTTCCGCGGCCACGCCGGCCACGGCGGTGGAGAAACGCTGGATGGACACCATCGCATGGCTGAGACTGTCGAGGCTTTTGCCAACCAGTCCCGCATCGGCGCGCGCCGCGCGCAGGGCTTGCGTGAAGGCTGCGTACATGTCCCCGGTCAGCCGGTCACGCACGCTTTCGGTCAAACGGCTGACGGCGTTGAATCGGTCATGCAACGCACCGCCCTCGCGCACGCTGGCGAGCAGCGCCTCGGCCAAAGCGGGGCCACTTGTGGACGTCGTCGCCAGTTCTGCAGGCACACAACCGGCTTCGGCCAAGCAGCGGGTCAGTGCGTGCAACTCCACCGATTCGCGGGCACTCAGGGCCGTGGCGCGGGCAAGGCGGGAAATTGTGGCGCGGATCAACCGCGCCGAGCGTTCGAGCCTTTCAATATAGCGGCCGAGCCAGAACAGATTGTCAGCAACCCTGCTTGGCAGGTCACCCGTCGTGCGGCGGATGGCCAAGGTCGGCGCCAGCATCGGCGGCGGCCCCATCAGGTCCCCCCGCTCCTCGTTCAGCACCCAGACGTCTTTGGAAAGCCCACCTTCCGGCAAACTGCCCGCAATATGGCTGAAATCTTCCAGCACCCGCGCAAGACCGCCCTGCATGGCACGCCAAACGCTGCCGTCATTGACCAGGAACAGACGCATGATCACCGGACGCGGCACAAGTTGGCCGTGATCGAGGCATGGCACCAGCGACGGCGGGAGGGCTTCCGACGCGGCCCATTCCCAAGGGCGCGCTTCAATCCGGTACATCAGCGCAGTGCGATCGGCAGGCAGCAACGCGGCCAGCGAAACGGCATGGGCGGCGCCGTTCACCGCGGGCCGGATCAGCCAACGCGCAGGGTCCTGCTGCACGATCGCGCGGGCGCCCGGCTCGCCCAGCCACATCGTCGGCACGCTCGCCAGCGACAAGGGGCCGCCGAGCAATTTCCAACACAGATCCGGCAAAAACGCCGCAAGCGCAGGCGCCTCGGCGGCGCCAGAACCGGGGTCGTTGCTGATTCGAACAGCACCGGTGCGGGCGGCGTCCATCAGGCCCGGCACACCCAGATGGCTGCCATGATCCAGCTCCAGCGGATCGATCATATTGCCGTCCAGCCGGCGCAGCAGCACGTCCACCTTTTGCAGGCCACGCAGTGTTTTCAGGAACACCATGCCGCCGCGAACCGTAAGATCGCCGCCCTCCACCAGGGCGCAGTTCAGTTCGCGGGACAGATACATATGCTCAAACCACTGCGGCGCGCCGGTGCCGGGCGTGAGCAGCGCCACGGTGGCGCTTCTGGCGGGGTCCGACTGCCCCTGCGGGCCCAGCAAAGCGAGGTTTTGGAGGCTGTCCTGCCAGATGTCGAAAAACGGCCGAAGCTCGCGCACCTGCACCGGGCGGAAGGCCTCGGGCATCACCCGGCTCAGCAGGCGCCGGTTCTCACGCGCAAAGCCGATTCCAGCCGCGCCCGACGTACGATCGGCCAGCACGCGCCAGTGACCGTCTGGCCCGCGCACCAGATCGGCCGCATAGAACTGCATGTGCGAACTGGTTTGAATGCCGCTGCGGCCCCGCATGAAGGCCGGGTTGTTGTAGACCAACGAGGGCGGCAACGCGCCTGACGCAAGCAGGTTCTGCGGGCCATACAGATCGGCCAGAATCACTTCCAGCAATGTGGCGCGCTGGGCAAGCCCTGCCTCCAACTCGATAAATTCGGCTGCCTGGATCGGCATCGGCACCGGATCACACCGCCAGGCCCGCTCACTCGTGGTGCGGCCTGGCAGGACTGACGTGACGCCTTCTTCCTCGAATGCGCGCTGAAGCCGACGCCCTCGTTCCTCGAGTCCGCCCGACCCGAGTGCGGAGAACGCCCCAAGAAGTCCGCGCCAATGCGGGCGCAGGCCCCCTTTGCCGTCCACCATTTCGTCTAATGCGGCAGGCCTTGTCACGCGCGTCCGGTTCCTTCATTGGCCACTTCACGCCCAGCCCTCGCTCAGGGTGTTCGTTCCGTCAGCATAAGCGTGACACGTTAACAGTCCGTGTGTTTCGTGTCGCGTGCCCGGCCGCATTTTCGGCCCAACCGCCATACGATTGAGTGTGCCGGCATGGCGGGGTCTGAGATTATCGCTAGAAGACGCAGCCTTCGCCATAACGTTGACATCGCGGTTTGATCCGATCACGTTGCAGCCGGAACTTAATCTTAAATCGAAATGAGTGATATGACCGTTATTTCAGACCAACGCCGTATTCTGATTGAGACACAATTCGGCAACCGCAAAAAAAGTACCGGAATTGCATATTTGCTACTGATATGCACAGGCGTTGGCCAGAATTTCTACCTCGGCCGCACCGGCCGTGGAATTTTGCAGCTTCTTCTCTGTTTCGTTGCGGTCGGCGTTTTCTGGATCATCTGCGACTACTTCACGTTGGCTGGAACCGTGAGGAAGATGAACAGTGAAATCTACAATCAATTGACCCTGGACGCCCTGCGCGAAAGCTGATGATCCGCGTTGTTGGCCGGTTACGGCCAACAACGCTTCCATATCAAGCTGACAAGGCAGGGTTGATCACACGAACCGACGAAGGTCCAGCGTGCGAGGGTGGTCGCGGCCGATCACCAAACGCGGCTCCGCAATCTGCCCTTGCGTGTGGCCAATGCTAAAGAACCGCGAACGACGACGGGCTTCGGCAGAATTGGCGTTCACCGGGAAGTCATCATAGCTGCGACCGCCCGGGTGCGAGACATGATGCGTCATGCCGCCCAGGCTGCGACCGGAGAAGCGGTCATAGACATCGAACACCAGTGGCGTTTGCGCAGCGATGGTGGGGTGCAGCGCATTGGGCGGGCGCCAGGCCTTGAAGCGCACCCCGGCCACGTATTCGCCGACGCGGTCGGTGCGGCTCAACGGCAACGCCACGCCGTTGCAGGCGAGGACGTAGCGTTCATCCACCCAGTTGCGCACGCGCACCTGCAACCGCTCGGCCGAACTGTCCACGTAACGCACGGTGCCGCCGGGCGCTGATTCCTCGCCCAGCACGTGCCAGGGTTCAAGCGCCGCGCGAAGTTCGATGTTCATGCCGCGCACGTCGATTTCGCCCACCTGCGGGAAGCGGAAATCCAGATGCGGGGCAAACCATTCCGGTTCGATCTTCACGCCCCATTGCGGCAATTCTTCCAACGCCTCGTTGAAATCCTGCGTCGCATAATGCGGCAGCATGAACTCGTCATGCAAACGGGTGCCCCAGCGGATGAGCTTGCGCTCATACGGGTGCTGCCAGAATGCGGCCACGGCGGCGCGCATCAGAAGCATCTGGGCGGCCGACATCTGCGCATGCGGCGGCATTTCAAAGGCGCGGAATTCCACGAGGCCACGACGGCCGGAGCCGCCATTCGGGTCGAACATCTTGTCGATGCAGAACTCGGTGCGGTGCGCGTTGCCGGACATATCGACGAGGATGTTGCGGAAGATCCGATCGGTCAGCCAGGGCGGCGTCTGCTTGAACGGCGAGATCTGACTAAACGCGATCTCCAGTTCCGCCACCGCGTCATCGCGCGCCTCGTCGATGCGCGGATGCTGGCTGGTCGGCCCGATGAACAGGCCGGCGAACATGAAGCTCAGGCTCGGGTGGTTGTGCCAGAAGCCGAGTAGCGACTTCAGCAGGTCCGGCCGGCGCAGAAACGGGCTGTCCTCGGCCGACGCAGCGCCCATCACCACATGGTTGCCGCCGCCGGTGCCGACATGGCGGCCGTCCTGCATGAACTTCTCCGACGTGAGGCCGCATTGACGAGCCTCCTCGTAAAGCTGCTCGGTGCGGCTGACATGCTCGGGCCAGTTATGGGCGGGATGGACGTTGACCTCGATCACGCCCGGGTCCGGCGTGACGGAGAAGTTCAGCAGCCGGCTGTCATGCGGCGGCAGATAGCCTTCGAGCACGATCGGGCGCCCAAATTCCTCGGCCGTGGCCTCCACGGCAGCGACCAGATCCAGCCAATCCTCGGCAGCGAACACCGGCGGGAAGAAGATGTGAATCAGGCCCTGGCGCGGCTCGACGCACAGTGCGGTGCGGACCAGTTCATGTGCGCTTTCGCCCACCACGGGAATATCCTGCGGCGCCGGCTGAAAGTTCTCGATGGTGCTGGGCAGCGGGCCGAGGGCGCGAGGGGCGTATTGACGGCGGATGGCCTGCTGGGTCGGGAACGGCTCGACCGGGCTGAACGGATCGGGCTCAAACACTGGCTCCACCAGGGCAGGGTCGGCCCAGGGCAGGCTGTCCAGCGGCAGGCGGAAGCCCATGGGGCTGTCACCGGGCACCAGGAACATGGTGTTGTCGCGCAAAAACCACTTGCCGGTCTGCCACCGGCGACGACCGCCATCCAGAACGCGGCGCAGCGGCAGCACGCTGCCGACCGGCGATGCCAGCCCCTGGGCGAACACCCGCACCATGCGGGCGCGTTCCAGCGGATCGGCCAGCTTGTTGGCTTCTATTACCACGTTGGCGGGGAGCCGATGCTCCTTCCAAAGGTAGTAATGCACGTCCTCATGGCCAGGCACGATGGCTTCAGGGTCGACCTTCAGGCGTTCGGCCAAGGCAATAGCGAAATTGGCCGCATCCTCGGCGGTGGCTGTGCCCTGGTCGCGGTCAGGATCGGCTAGCAGAGCGGGGTTGGCCCACACCGGTTCGCCATCTGCACGCCAATGCGCCGACAGCGCCCAGCGCGGCAGCGGTTCACCTGGATATTGCTTGCCCATACCGTGATGCAGCGCCGCACCCGGCGCCCATAGCGGGGCGAGGCGCCGCATCAACTGACCAGCAAAGCCACGCTTGGTAGGGCCGAGCGCGTCGACATTCCATTCCGCCCCCTCGGGGTCGTTGGCGGCCACGAAAGTCGGCTCGCCACCGAGCGTGAGGCGCACTTCACCGGCGGTCAGCGCACGGTCCACACGGTGGCCGGCGGCCAGGATGTCCTGCCACTGACGGTCGGTATAAGGTTTGGTGACGCGGGGGGTTTCCAGCACGCGGCGCACGGTCATGGCGAAGTCGAACTCGACCTCGGCCTCCTCCACGCCACCTGAGATCGCAGCAGCCGATTGCGGCTCCGGTGAGGCGGCGAGCGGAATATGGCCTTCGCCGGTCATCAGGCCGGAGGTGGCGTCCATGCCGATCCAGCCGGCGCCGGGCAGATAGACTTCCGCCCAGGCATGCAGGTCGGTGAAATCCTCCGTTGGGCCTTCGGGGCCGTCCAGTGGCTTCACATCGGCCACCAACTGAATCAGGTAGCCGGACACAAAGCGGGCAGCGAGGCCGAGATTGCGCAGCAACTGCACCAGCAGCCAGGCGCTGTCGCGGCAGGAGCCCTTGGCGTTCTCCAGCGTCTCTTCGGGCGTCCAGACGCCAGGTTCGAGACGCACGATATAAGACGTGCGCTCCTGCACCATGCGATTGGTGTCGATCAGGAAATCAATGGTGCGCTTCTTTTCACGCGGCACGGAGGCAATGAGCGCCGCAAGATGCGGCCCGACCGCATCGCATTTGCGAAACGGCGCCAGTTCCTGTTCCAGCACCGGGTCGTAGGTGAACGGAAACTCCTCGGCATCCGGCTCCAGAAAAAAGTCGAACGGATTGATCGTGGCCATGTCGGCCACGAGATCCACACACACGTCGAAATGCGTCACTTTCTCCGGAAACACCACACGGGCGAGGAAATTGCCCTGCGGGTCCTGCTGCCAGTTCAGAAAATGCGGCTGCGGCTCGATCTTGAGCGAATAGGCGAGAATGGGCGTGCGCGCATGTGGCGCAGGTCGCAGACGGATTGTCTGCGGGCCAAGGGCCACCGCATGATCGTATCGATAGGAAGTGCGGTGGGTAAGGGCCACATGCAGGGACATTTTGGTCTCGCTTCTCTGGTGGGGCAACGTTTACTGCGCGAGGCGCTCGATGTCATTACAGCCTGGTGCGTTGCCCCGCGGCGTCATTCGCGGAAACGACGCGGATCAACGCTGGCCATGAACTCGTCAAAGGCAAGAATGGTGCCATTGGTCGCCGGATCGCGGCCGCAGACGAGATCGGCGATAAACTGGCCGGCGGCCGGTGAGGTCTGGATCCCGTAGCCACCCTGGCCCACGCACCACATGAATCCGTTCGCATCAGCGTCCCACCCGAAAGCGAGGCTGCGATCTGGCGTGAAGGTGCGCAACCCGGCCCAGCTATGCTCCACGCGGCGCACCTCGATATCCATCGCCTGCTGCATCCGGTCAATCGCAATGGCGACGTCCAGTTCGTCTGGCTGCACATCATGCGGGGTGTCATCGGTCTCGTCCGCCGGCGACACCATCAGCTTGGTGCGCGCCTCGGCCCGGCAATACCAGGTGTGATCGACGTCGTTCAGCATTGGCCAATGCGTGGGCAGATAAGGCTGCGGATCGATCACCACCCCGGTGCGCCGCTTTGGCGTGAGGCCGAGCTTCTGCACGCCGGCCTGGGCGGCCACCTCGTCACCCCAGGCGCCGGCGGCGTTGACCAGCACCGGCGCGTGATAGATCGCGCCACCGGCCACCTCGACATGCCACAGCCCGTCGCTGCGGGTGATGCGGCCGGAGCGGCTGCGCAGAGCCAGGACGCCGGAGCGTTCCTTCAACTGGCGCAGAAAGCCCTGATGGAGTGCTGCCACATCCATGTCGAACGCGTCGGTCTCGATGGCGGCGCGAATAGCGTAATCAGGCTTCAGGGCCGGGACGATCTCGCGCAGGGCGGGGATGGAGATCTCACGAAGGCCCTTGCCTTCCTCCAGCAGCCGAATCAGATGGGTTTCCTGCTCGGGCGGGGCGAGAAACGCCACCGCGCGCTGGGCCATAATCGGCGATTCGGTAAAGCCAGCCGGCGGCGCCTCGAAAAACGCACGCGACAACCCTGTCAGCGCCTGCACATCGGGCGGGCCGTAATTCTGGATCCAGATCGCAGCCGAGCGGCCGGTGGAGTGATACCCCGCCGCCTCCTCGGCCTCGATAAGCACCACTTTCTGGTCTGCTGCCAGATGGGCTGCGCAGGTGGCGCCGGCGATACCGGCGCCAATGACGATCGTATCGAAGGATGATGTGTTCATAACGAGAGCATCCCTTGTGGATGCTCCGTTCGCAAGTGCGGTATTGCTATCCGTAGACCGCATTTGGCAGCCACATCGCAATTCCTGGCACGAATGACAGGATCACCACGCCAATCGCCATCAGAATGACGAACGGAATCGTGCCACGTATCACCGGCCCAAGGCCAATATCGGGCGCAATGCGATTGATGACAAAAATATTCAACCCAACCGGCGGATGGATCAGCCCCATCTCCATCACCACGGCCATCACAACGCCAAACCAGATCAGGTCGAATCCAGCGGCCCGCAGCGGCGGCAGGATGATCGGCGCGGTCATCAGAATGATCGACACCGGCGGCAGGAAGAAGCCCAGCATCACCACCAGCAACAAAATGGCCACCAAAAGCATCCATTTCGACAGATGCAGGCCCACGATAGCCTCGGCAGCACTCTGGCTGATGTGCAGATAGCTCATCACATAGCTGTAGAGCAGGCTCATGCCGATGATCATCAGCAACATGCCGCTCTCGCCCAGCGTGCCTTCGAAGATCGGCTTGAGGTCGCGCAACTTGTAGGCCCGATAGACGATGGCGATCAGCGCCAACGCCATCACAGCACCAAGACCCGCCGTTTCGGACGGTGTGGCGATGCCGCCATACAGCGCCACCATCACGCCGGTGAGCAGCAGCAGGAACGGCATCACGCGCGGCAGTGCGGCCAAGCGCTCGGCCATGGTGAAATGTTCGTCGGACAGAATCGGGCTGCGCGGTCCGCCGTTGGCAACCACCTTTTCAGCCTTGATGAATTCACGCTTCCACTGAAACACAGCGAACGACGCAAACAGCACGACCAGCAGAACGCCAGGGCCAAGCCCCGCCAGGAACAACCTGCCCAAAGATTGCTCAGCCGCCACTGCGTACAAAATGAGCACGATCGACGGCGGCAACAAAATGCCCAATGTTCCGCCAGCGGCAACCAGGCCCGCCGCGAAGCCCGGCGAATAGCCGCGCCGGCGCATTTCTGGAATGCCTGAGCTGCCGATGGCCGAACACGTGGCCGGGCTGGACCCCGCCATCGCCGCGAACAGACCGCACGCCAGAACCACCGCCACGCCCAAACCGCCCGGCACCCGGCCGAGCCAGGTGTGCAGCGCGTCGTAAAGATCCTTGCCGGCACGGGACTTCCCGATCGCTGCCCCCTTGAGGATGAACAGCGGGATGGTGAGCAGCGTGATGCTCGCCAGTTCCTCATAGACATTCTGGGCAATGGTATCGAGCGAAGCCGCCGGCATGAAGAACATCATGAAGATGGTCGCAACACCGCCCAGCGCGAACGCAATGGGGATTCCGGAGAACAGGGCGGCAAGCGTCGCCCCGCCATACATCAGGCCAAGTTGAAGGGTGGTCATGCGTGCGTTTCTCTATTCAACGGGTCGGGGCGTAAACACCTGCAAAGCCTGCTGCAACGCCAGCAGGGCCATGCCGAATGTCATGCAGGCATAGGGAATCCACAGCGGCGCCCCCCATGCCGACGGTGTGGTCTGGTCGTCCACCCAGGCTTCCACCAGCAACTGCCAGCATTTCACCGCGAAGAACGTACAGAAGACACTGGAGCCGACATCGGCCAGACGACGCCGCACCCGGTCCGCCGACGGTGGCAGGATCATCGACAGCGCGTCGATCCCCACATGGCCGCGCCGCGCCTGGGTCCAGGCCGCGGAGGCGAAGGTGGCGCCGATAAGCAGGAACGTGGACAGCTCATCCTGCCAGTCGCTGGCGATGCCGAGGAAGTAGCGGCCCACCACCTCCCACGTCAGCACCAGGCCGGCCGCCGCGATGGCAAGCGCGGATGCTGCGGCAAGAACGCCGTTCACCACATCCAGCACCGATTGAATGGCCCCGAGCACGCCGGTGCGCGGCGCGTCGATATGCGTCAGGTCGAGTTCCGCGTGAGCGCTCACGCGACGGCCTCAGCAAGCTTGAGCAGATCGGCGCAGGCGGCATTGCGGTCGGCGAAGTCCTTCCACGCCGTGGCCTGGGCGATGGTCTTCCACTTGTTCAGCGCATCCGGATTGAAATCGGCCACCTTCACGCCGGCCTTGGCGAAGATGGTGGCCAGGTCCTCGTCATCAGCCTGTGCCGCCTTCAGCGCATAGGCCTCCATGTCCTCGCCCACCTTCATGACCGCCTTTTGCTGATCGGCCGGCAGGCTGTCGAAGATCTGCTTGGACATCAGCAACGGCTCCAACATGAACCAGAAGCTGCCCTGACGGCCGGTGGTCACGTTCTTGGCAATTTCCTGAAGGCGGAAACTGATCAGGCTGGTGGCGGACGTGACCGCGGCATCCAGCGAACCGGTCTGCATCGCGGCATAGATCTCGTTGGACGGCACCGAGGAGATGATGCCGCCGGCAGCCTTCAGCATCAGGTCCATCTCGCGTGAGCCGCCACGGATCTTGAGGCCCTTGGTGTCATCAGGCGTCACCAGCCCGGTGGAGCGGCTGGCAATGCCGCCTGACTGCCAGATCCAGGAGATAATTTTGACGCCGCGCTTCTCCAGCGCCGCCGTCAGCGCCTCACCAATCTTGGCGTTCTTCCACGCCATGCCCTGGGCATAGGTGGCCACGAGGCACGGCATGAGGCCGATATTGACCTCTGGCACTTCGCCGCCGGCATAGGCCAGCGGATAGATCGTCATATCCAGCGCGCCGCGACGCAGGGCCGAGAACTGCGCCACCGTCTTCATCAACGACGAGCCAGGATAGATCTCAAAATTCAGCTCATTGCTGGTGGCTGCTGCCACGTCGCGCGCGAAAATGCGCACCAGACGGTCGCGAAAATCACCCTCGGCAATGGTGCCACCGGGAAACTGATGGCTGATCTTCAGCGTTCGGGCGGCCGCACTTGCGCGGCCCGTGCGCAACACCGCCGGCGCAGCCAAAATACTAGCCAAAATAGCCCGACGCGCGACTGCCATTAGTAATCCCCCCTGGTTTCGTGAACCTCGCATGCCACGATTGCTCAAGCTCATAACCCAGTCTGGAAATCTGGCAAACTATTGACGCGGCGGATCCAAACTATTACCTCACCAGCATGGCGTTGCGTGAATAATTTAATTCACGAAATTTTTTGGTTGTTTTGTCGATGCTGACGATTAATCTGCCAAACCAGTCGCCTATGGTGCGCCTGGTTGATGTGCATCGCGCGTTCCCGGGCGGACAGCGCGCCCTCGACGGCGTATCGCTCGACGTGCCCGCCGGAAGCGCCTTCGGCATCGTCGGGCGCTCGGGCGCCGGAAAATCCACGTTGTTGCGCTGCGTGAACCTGCTGGAGCGGCCCGACAGCGGTCTGGTGCAGGTCAGCGGCGCCAACCTGCTGACGCTTGATCGCGCTGGCCTATCGGCGGCGCGCGGCCGAATCGGCATGGTGTTTCAGCATTTCAACCTGCTCACCCGCCGCACCGCTGCAGGCAACATCGCCCTGCCGCTCGAAATCGCGGGCATTCCATCTGCCCAGCGGCGCATCCGCGTGGCCGAGCTGCTCGCTTTAGTGGGGCTGTCTGAGCGGGCAGACGCCTATCCCGCCCAACTCTCTGGCGGACAGAAACAACGCGTCGGCATCGCCCGCGCCCTGGCGTGCAAGCCGAACCTGATGCTGTGCGACGAAGCAACCAGCGCGTTGGACCCGGAAACCACCGCCGGCATCCTGCACCTGATTTGCGAACTGCGCACCAAACTGGGGCTGACCGTGCTGCTCATCACCCACGAAATGGCCGTGGTCAAAGCGGTGTGCGACCGGGTGGCAGTGATGGACCAAGGCAAGATCGTCGAACAGGGACCCGTGTTCGACGTGTTCACCCAACCTGCCCACCCGACCACGCGCCGGTTCGTCGCCGAGGTCATCGGCACGTCCCTGCCGCCTTCCACCCTGGCCCGCCTCCCCGCCCCGGCCATCGCGGAAACCCGCCTGCTGCTGCGCATCCTGTTTGCCGGCCCTTCGTCGACACGCGCTGTCATCAGCGAGGCATCACGCCGATTCGGCATCGACATCAACATCATCTCCGGCCGGATCGACGAAATCGGCGGCGAGCCGTTCGGCACGATGGCGGTCGCCGCCTATGGCACGCCTGACAACCTCAAATCGGCCCAGGCCTGGATGCAGGACCTCGGCCTGGGCCTGAGCCCACTGGCTGCGGAGCTTGCCCCATGAACGCCTTCCTCTCACCGGCGCTTCAGGGTCTGTTGTTCGATGCCGCGACCGAGACAGCCCTGATGGTGATCGCCGCTGCCGCCATCGCCGTTGTGGTCGGCCTGCCGCTGGCACTCGGCCTTGTGACGTCTGCCCCGCGCGGCTTGGCCGCCCAGGCCTGGGTGCATCGCCCGCTCGGGTTGCTTGTCAACGCCACGCGCTCGGTGCCTTTCATCATTCTGATGGTGGCCATCATCCCGTTTACCCGCCTGTTGGCGGGCACGTCGATCGGGACCGGCGCCGCCATTGTGCCTCTCGCCATCGCCGCCACCGCCTTTATCGCCCGGCTTTTCGAAACCGCGCTCGAAGGCGTGGACCCCGGTTTGATCGAGGCTGCCCAGAGCATGGGCGCCAGCCGGATGCAGATCATCGCCAAGGTGCTCATCCCCGAATCCGCGCCCGGCCTGGTGGCCGCCATCACCGTCACGCTCGTCTCGCTCGTCGGCTACTCAGCCATGGCCGGGGCCATCGGCGGCGGCGGCCTGGGGGATTTGGGGATTCGCTTCGGCTACCAGCGCTTCATGCCTGCCGTGATGCTGGTGGTGGTGCTGTTGCTGATCGTCGTCGTGCAGGCTTTGCAATCCGCTGGCGACGCCCTGGTGCGCCGCCTGTCTCATCACCGCTGAAGGAAGATACCCATGCTGATCACTCGCCGCCTCGCCCTTGTGGCCGGCGCTGCCTCCATCGCCACGCCCGCCTTCGCCCAAACAGCGACCGGCACCGCTGCCCGCCCATTGCGCGTCGGCGTCACCGCAGGCGTGCATGCCCAGGTGCTGGAGCGCGTCAACGCCGTGGTCGCAGCCCAGGGGCTGATCCTGAAAGTGACCGAATTCGGCGATTTCATCCAGCCGAACGCAGCCCTGGCGGCCGGCGACATCGACGTGAACGTCTATCAGCACAAGCCCTTCCTCGATAACCAGATCCGCGACCGCGGTTATAAATTCGCTGTCGCGGGCCGCACCGTGCTGACCGCCATGGCGGTGTTCAGCACCCACGCCAAAACCCTCGCAGAGCTGCCATCGGGCGCGCGGATCGCGATTCCAAACGACCCGACCAATGGTGGGCGCGCCCTTTTGCTGCTGGCGCAGAACGGCCTGTTCAAGCTCGCCCCGGGTGCAGATTTCCGCGCCACCGTGGCCGACATCACTGAAAATCCGAAGCGCGTCCGCATTGTGGAACTCGAAGCAGCCTCCATCGCGCGCAGCCTTGGGGACGTGGACGCCGCAGCCATCACCGGCAACTACGCCGTACCCGCCGGACTGGACCCGCTGGGCGGCAGTCTGGCTGTCGAGCCGGGTGACAGCATCTACTGCTGCCTCGTCGTCGTTCGCGCTGGCGACGAGCAGGCGCCATGGGTCAAGACGCTCGCTGCCGGCTACGGCGATGGAGGCGTTAAATCCTGGGTGGTGAGCACATTCAAAGGCGCCGTTGTTCCAGGCGCCTAACACCCAGGCGGACGGTTCAGGGCGCTGCCCTGAACCGTCCGTTCGGCATATTTGTGTGCGGTATCAGCGCGACTTGAAATTCCGGTGGCATGCCCCGCATGTGGCGCCTGCCGCTGCAAGTTGGGCCGTCAAGCCAGCCGTGTCGCCTGCCTGGGCCAACACGAGAAGCTTATCGATGGCTGCGGTGTAACTGTCGGCGGAGGCGTCGAACTCGGCACGGTTGGTCCAGATTTCCGGGCGCGCCTTTGTGTTTCCACCGGTCTCGGTGCCGGCCGGGAAATAACCCTTCAACAGATGAGCACGCTCTGAGAGCTCCTTGCTGGCATCAATCTGTGCACTTGCCGACGCACCACCCTCAAGCGCCTTCTTCATCGCGCGCGTCAGTTCGCCCACCCGCTTTTGGTTTGCCTGACGCGACGCAATGATCTCGTCAGGCGTCGCGGCATAGCTGGATGTTGCCACCAGGACAAAACCCGCGAAAAGCAGGCCACTCAGGAAAAGCGCCATAGATTTCATTCGTCAGCATCCTTCGTTACGGAAGATAGGTATATTTCATCTGATAAATATTCCAAAGGTCTGCCATGCAAAAAAGTGACGCGCCCAGCGGCACCATCTGCTCGAAACCAAATGGGCGCGCTGCACATCATGTCGGCAAGGTCTTAAAATTTTGATCGCATTTAAATCGGTGGCTGTTTTTTGCGGCGCCAGCTTCGGCGACAGGCCCATTTGGCGGGACTCTGCGGACGCGCTGGGCCGTGGTTTGGCCAAGGCAGGCGTCCGACTGGTCTACGGTGGCGGCGGCATCGGCCTGATGGGCACAATCGCCAGTGCGGCTCTGGCAGAGGGTGGCGACGTCATCGGCGTCATGCCGCAATTCCTCATGGGCCGAGAGGTCGCCCATCCAGAGTTGATCACGCTGGAAGTCGCCCAGGATATGCACAGCCGAAAAATGCGGATGTTCGAGCTATCCGACGCGGTGATCTGCTTCGCCGGCGGACTCGGCACGCTCGACGAAACGTTCGAAATCCTGACGTGGAAACAGCTCGGATTACACAACAAACCCATTATCGTGTGCGACGTCGATGGGTCCGCCCAGCCCCTGCTCGGCGCCATCGAAGGCGCCATTGCAATGGGGTTCGCCCAACCGGACGTGCGCGCCTTGTATGAAGTTGCAGACGGCGTTGCCGCGTTGCTCGCCAGAATTTCATAATCTCTACCAGGGCTCTTGCCCTGCGCCGCGAACCCAGTCTATAAGCCGCGCCTCGGTCGGGACGTAGCACAGCCTGGTAGTGCGCCTGCTTCGGGAGCAGGAGGCCGGAGGTTCGAATCCTCTCGTCCCGACCAATCGCTTCTCCGTTGGTTACCGCTGACCGACGGACCAATACATCAGCCAGCGTATGGGAATGACCCATACCGATCCGGCGACGATGAAATAACCGGCCTGGATTGCCCAATGTTGGGTTTGCACAACGTCAGCGATCATCACGATCGTTATAACGTAGATGAGAAATCCGAGCAGGCCGGCAGCGAATGCGATGGGGATACGGGACATGCCGCTGGGTGTAGCGGCCAATGGCGCAATGCGCCAGAGCCCCCCGATCAAAGCTTGTGACACCGCGTTGCCGCGGCTAAATGCAAACTGTCCATTTCGAAAGGCGATGCGGCTCCATGGACTTGAAAGATCACATTCGCGGCATTCCGGATTTCCCGAAGCCGGGCATCCTGTTTTACGACATTTCAACGCTGTTGCGGCACGCAGACGCCTGGCAGGTTGCGATGGGGCGTCTTGCCAAGACCGTCCGCGGCTTCCAGCCTGACCTCATTGCAGGCATTGAATCACGTGGCTTCCTGCTCGCAGCGCCGCTTGCGCTCAAACTGGGTTGTGGCTTCGTGATGCTGCGCAAGCGCGGCAAACTTCCCGGCGAAACAATCGGTCTTGATTATGCACTTGAATATGGCACGGACCGGATTGAAATCCAGGCTGATGCGATAACACCTGGGCAACGGGTCGTGGTTGTGGACGACCTTCTGGCAACTGGCGGAACGATGGCTGCGGGTATTTCCTTGCTGAACCAGGTGGGCGCGAATGTGCCAGCTGCTGTGGCATTGATCGAGCTCAACTTCCTCAGCGGTCGCAAGCGGCTCGGTGTGCCGTTTGAGTCACTCGTGTCGTACGACGATTAAACGCAAGCCTAACGACGAACAGCGCGAGGCCGCCAATGACCGAGCCCGTCGACCCAGCCAGTTCAAGATCGGTGAGGCCGCCCCAAGCAGCCCCTCCGTCCGACAAGACGCGCTTCGGCCGGAGACGCGCCATGTGTGCCGGCGCTGCACTCCTCACCGTTGGTCGACACAATGCCATGGCGGCCCCAGCGCCGCATTTACAAGCCGCCGCGCCGCCCATCGTTGAACAGACCTTTGCTGACCGTCCCAGCCTGATTGTCGCCGGCGCAGACCGAGGTCCGATGGCGGCATGGGGAAACAGGCTCGGTGCTGTGATCGGGGGAATACTGCCACCCGGCAATCCCCTCCGTCTCTCTTACGTCGGCGGCCCCGACGGCGTGACTGCGGCCAATCAATTCGAAGCCCGGACGTCACCGGACGGTTCGACTGGATTGGTCGTATCTGGCGCCCCGGCGATTGCCTGGTTGACTGGCGACCCGCGTGCACAATTCGACGCCGGGCACTGGCTTCCAGTGGCGACAGGGCTCTCGTCGGGCATCGTGCTGCGTGGGCGCACACCGCCCGCTCCCGCAGGTGCCTCCGCGCAGTGGCATCGCCTGGCCACCAACGGACCAGCCGAGATCGCACTGGCAGCAACACTGGGCTTATCGTTGCTCGGTATCAGGACACGGCTTGTGCCAGATATTACCGACCCGTTGGCGGCATTGAAATCCGGTCAGGTCGATCTGATCTTTTTGCACGGTCCGCTCGCCATCGGGCTCACCCAAGCGGCACTGCGATCTGGGGCCGTTTCTCTATTCACGCTTGGCTGCACTGACGATGCCGGAAACCTGGCTCGCGATCCTCTCCTGGACTCGATTCCAACATTGCCCGAGGCCCTTGCCCTCAGAGGCGTCCCCGCCCCCTCCGGCCTCCTGGCAGCATGGCGCGCTGTGGCTACGGCCGCACAGTTGGAATTTGCCCTTATACTACCGTGGCTGACGCCCGCAGGGACTGTCGCCTGGTGGCGCAAAGCCGTCATGCCCATCGGATCAGCGCAGATAGATGATACACAAAACATCGAAAATGCACAGAAGGTTGCGCAGTCGTCTCTAAAATTTCATACCGACCCGACCGGGAGTTTCGGCCTCGCAACAATTAACATAGATGCAGAAACTTCTCTTGCGTTAAAAAGCTGGATTTTAGCGTATAATTCTTAAAATAATTTTTTGCTGTTACTTTAAGCGCGAGCCGCTATGAATTTTGCAGTGTTGCTGGGAGCTGTACGATCAAGGTTTGCCATCTGACCACGAAGCCCTTCAAGGACATTTTGGTTAACATCAATTAAGGGTTGAACTGGGAGATTTTTGCAAATAGCTGAAATGCTATACCCCATTGCCCAAAACCCCAGATCGATCAATCCGCTCTTAACGTCGACTGGAAGATTGTTTCCATCTCCGGAAAGATCACGCACCAATATTGACCAAAGCTGATGCGTTTTGTTCAACGCATCGATCCGAGCCGCCGGATCGGCTGCTTTTTTCAAACGAGCATTGCATAAACCAAACGCCAAAATTTCCGTCTCGCGCGGTGACGCGCCGCCAATCTGGTCCGTCTGCGAATAGGCATTGTTGCGTTGCATGTAGCCTCCAACTTGCTCGGATCCATTGGTCAAGAGAAACCCAACGGCAACATCGTATCAATCCAGAAAAAACAGGAAGGCTGCTCTCAAAGAGCAGCCTTCCTCCGCTCGTCTTAACGGAACAGCGTCATGATCGATTGAGGCTGCTGGTTCGCGATCGAGAGAGACTGGATCGCCAACGACTGCTTCGTCTGCAGAGACTGAAGTTTCGCACTTTCAGCCGCCATGTCGGCATCGGTCAGCGCACCGATACCGGCCGTCATCGAACCGCTCAATGCAGACGTGAAGCTCTGCATGCCCGATATTTGGTTAGACTTGGAACCAAGATAGGCGGAGTTGACGTTCAACTGCTTGATGGCAGCGTCGATCGTGGCGACTGCGTTGCCGGCAATGCTGCCGGTGGAGGTTGTTGTGGTGGCGCCCGTGAGGGTGGAGGAGGTGCCGGCGTGCGTTATGCCGTTGCCGGTAACAATCAGCGCGCCCGTGCTGTCGATCGTGCCGCTAAAGCCATCCTGCGCCATCGCGGCCGACAACTTGGTCAGGATCGATGCCGTGCTGTCGGTGGCACCGATCTGGACTTCGCGGTTGGTCTGGGTAGCCGAGCCAGCGGTCCCAAACGTGGACGCAGCGGTGCTGTCGTTCAACTGGTAGGTATAGGTCGTGCCATTGCTGCTTTTAAGATTCAGCGTATCGCCAGTCACCGGAAGCGTGGAGGCGCTGGTAGCGATCTTCTCGGCACCGGTCGTGACAGTCAAACCGGTGAGGCCAAGACCTGCGGAATCAGAGCCAGTGATGCCGTCGGGGACACTTACAGTGTTCAAGTCGATGGTCGAACCAGACGTGCTTGAAACAACACTGGCCGTCGCAACGGAGCCTGCAGGGACGTTTGTGCCGGTAGCCGTCAGGTTGACACCGTTGAAGGTGGCGCCGTTGGCAAACCCATCGATCTGAGTCAGCATCTGCTTGATCGAGTTGTTGACGGTGGTCGCATCCATACCGGTCGTTTGACCTTGCGTGATGGTATTTTTCAGTTGCGTGAGCACTGACGCAATGGACGTCGTGGCCGATTGGGCTGTCAAACAGCGTCGAAAAGTTTCCAGGTAACAGCGTCCAAAAGTTTCCAGTT
>JBBART010000012.1:50539-141733 GCA_040399685.1 Acetobacteraceae bacterium | reverse complement strand
CCGCCCCGCGTCGGGAAGCTAAACGAGTCAGGTCTTGCGCAAGTCGGTATAAGGCAGTCAAACACAGGGCGTCGGCACTCGAGCCGACGCACTGGTCTTTTTTGTAGGCGATGTGTCGCTGCGGCGCGGCCACGGCGGATCGAGGCTGCGGGAGCGTCCTTCCGCAAACCTCGAGTTCATTGGCTGGATGACAGCGCCGTAAAACACTTGGTCGATGGCGTGCCGCGGAGACGATCTACCCGACGCAATCGCCATTATTCGAGATCGGTGTCGTCAAAGTAGTCGAGATCAATACGCTTGATCTCGACTGTTCGGGCAACACGCACGCCAACGTTAAACCGGACCATCAGCCTCGTCAGCTCGGCTCCGTCAATCAAGACCAAGCGCAGGTGCCCGGACTGACTAGCAACGTTGATGGCTGCTTTCGAAAACGTCGAGGTGGTTATCAGAACGCCTTTTTGCGCGCCTTTACCCACCAGTGCGCCCATGAAGGCCTGCACTGCTTCGCTGCCGACTGTGTTGCCCGGCTGATATCGTTTGGCCTGCAGGTAGACGCGATCAAGGCCAAGCTGGTCCTCTCGAATTACGCCATCAACGCCGCCGTCCCCCGTTCCGCCGAGCTGCTCGCCTGCGTCGGCCCGGGACCCGCCATACCCCATAGCCAGCAGCAGATCGACGATCAGCTTCTCGAAAAAAGTTGGGTTCCCCTCTAAGACACGGGCGAGCAGGGCATCCCGCAGCGACTCATTCAACGTGAGTGATGCCGAAGCAATCTGCTCGTCAGGTGTGTTAGCAGACTCAGGCGGTGCGATCACCAGCGTTGAGGCCATCGGGCTCGGCACCCCGGGCAAAGATGGAGCGTCCTCCGATTTCGTGCGGGTCAGGAAATTACGAAACTCGTCGAATTCCTGGAGCAGCGCGCTATCGATTTTCGACGGATTGCTCGCCAAAACCTTTCGCCCCCGTGGGCTGATCTGGACATGCGCCCTCTTGGGCTGCTCCACCAAGCCCGCCTGCTTGAGATAGGTTTTAGCCCAATGAACCCGGCTGGTGATCACTGTCATTGAGCCGCTTGGGATCATCTGCTCGCGTTCTGCCTGTGTGAGACGCAGATCGTCCGCCACTCGGTTGACCAGATCCCGCATAAGCCACAGTTTTTCCGCACATAACCGGAGCACCGGCAGCATCAACATGTCGTAAGTCGGGACCGGCACCGTATCTCCTATTCGGACGCGGCGCGTGGGACTGCCGTCGACTCTGCAATCTCGCCGCAAACGGCACAGGCATGCAATGAGGGTAGCCCTGTTACGGACAATTTGTCGCTAGGAGCCTATCAACCATAGGCGACGCCGACGTCGCTTACAGTCTGGCATTCAATATTCGAAGCGCCAGCGTTCGGTATCGAACCAACCAGCCCGCTCGAGTTCATCCGCCGACCGACCACTTTCGAGCGCGATTATCCATTGCCGTACCAGAGCGGGCATCGCCCACTTAAATTGAACTGGGTTGGGCAGTTCACTCACATTGTTGGTCTTCAGCTCAGGGAATCTGCCCTGGAGTTCGTTCCGATGCTGCATGATCGAACGTATGTCCGACGGTGGCATGAACACGGCAACGCGATCTTCCGGCGCCGTGCCGGGCGGAAAGATACGAATTTTCTCCAAATCGATAACGCTCGAGAAATTTAGATCTAGTTCCTGTTCGACGAACGAGCGCACGAAGAGTGGAGCATGATCCCTCCAAACCGACATAAGCTCCCGCAAAAGCTTGTGACCAAAGAGCAGCTTTAACCCCGCAACTGCGGTTCTTTCCCGATCACGTAATCGTACGAGCTTGTCGCGAAGTTCCAAGATTGCTTCGCGTTCGACTAGCGAGAGCTTGGGCGCCGCCTGTCGTTCCTTGATCGCAAATAGCAGATTGTCAGTCTCCCGCTGACGAATGAGAATACGACCATTGGGAAAGTCGGACAGGTCGTGGATTACCTCGCGAATCGCGATGGCTAATTCGTGGTTTCCAAGCTCCAGCTTGTAGTCCGCCGCTCGCCACGCAGCAATCAGCGGCGACGCCGACCCCGTGGAATAAGAGCCAAAATGCTTGGCGGCGACGTTGTGGTGCTTCGTTGCCCGCCGCTGCAGTTCTGCCCAGCCAATAACGACAATCTTGAACAGCTTCTGCTTCTTATGCAGCACGTTAAGGATGCGGACGTGCGCCTGCAACGGGACATCGTCTGGCGCTGTCGATACAACATAGAAGACCTTCAGCGCCGGAATGAATTTCTTGGCCTTCGCGACCTCGACGTCAAGATCGTGAGTTGTGACCTTCTTGACGGGCCAGCGCGACTTCTTCTTGCACTGCACCCCGATCGGCCAAAGCACGCCTTGGTGTGCGACAATGTCGACTCCATCCTGCGCCTGGCCCTGCCGTCCGTGACGAACGAGGGCGTAATCCTGAAATTCTTCCTGGAATGTATCCGCGCACAATTCCTCAAACTGCTCCCAACTCTTTGGGGGCGCCTGTTCGAAATGGACAAAATCACTCATTTTCAGTTCCTGAATATTCGGCTGAGCACTGGCCGGACGCAGCGGCTAGCCGAACGGCCCGTGCATTCTCCCCGATAGATCGCCGGCTTCCAATGCAATGTCATCGTAGCGGCAACGGAACCGGCGGCCGGGCGGTCCTCGACCCGATGATAGTCGCGAACTGCTCGTCGGGCGAATGGACGACCGGTTTCGGGATAAATTGATTTCGTGGGGAATGGCTGAGAGTGGGCGCAAAGCTGACGCAGCAGATCGTAATCGGCTTGTTCCGACCCGTCGTGGAGGCGTGGCTCCGCGCTGTCGCCACCCTGCTATCGAAGAGGTGGGGATGAGCAGCCAGATTGTCGACCGACAACGGCACGCAATTTTGGCAGGCTAAGCCCGGGGCAGCACGTAAAGCCGGTAGCGGGTCTTTTATGGCTGTTTCGGGGGATAGACGTGGGACGGCCTACAGACGCCACATTCCCGCCGAGGTAAATTCGTTTATAGACATGGCGTCCCCAGCGGGATTCGAACCCACGGCCCCCAGATTAGGAATCTGGTGCTCTATCCTGCTGAGCTACGGGGACAACCGAGGTTGGTATACCCAAATCAACGCCCCGCGTCAGCCGGGTTTTTTGAGGGTGTCAGCGGGGCAGGTGGCGCGTGCTGGGGTCGGTGTTGGCTTCCAGCAGGGCGCATAGCCCTGACAGGATCATCGCGGGTGTGGGTGGACAGCCGCGAATGACCAGATCCACGGGCAGAGCAGCGTCGATTCCGCCCAAAATGGCGGGGCTGCCTTTGAAGACGCCGCCGTCTATGGCGCAGTCGCCGATGGCGATCACCCATTTGGGGTCAGGCGTGGCCTGCCAGGTGCGAAGCAGGGCGTCTTGCATGTTGCGGGTGACGGGGCCGGTGACCAGCAGCACGTCGGCGTGGCGGGGGCTGGCGACGAAACTGAGGCCGGCGCGCTCCAGGTCGTAGACGATGCTGCCGAGCATTTGCAGCTCCAGCTCGCAGCCGTTGCAGCTGCCGCTGTCGACCATGCGGATGGCGAGGCTGCGGCCAAGCTTTCGCACGCTGGCCGCCTTGAGGCGGGCCGCGAGGGTGGCGACCTCGTCCTCGTCGGCCGGCGGCAATTCCACCGTGGCGGGGCCGGCGCGCAGCGCATGCCAGAGGGCGCGCCAGGCCATTACAGATCCACCCCGGAATACGAGCAGTTGAAGCTTTTGTTGCACAAAGGGAAGTCGGCCACGATGTTGCCTTTCACGGCCGCTTCCAGCAGCGGCCATTGGCGCCAGCTTGGGTCGCACAGGAAGGCCTGGGTGATGAGGCCGCCTTCGAGGCGCAGCCAGTGCCAAATGTCGCCGCGGAAGCCTTCGGCCCAGCCGATGCCTTCGGCGGTGATCTGGGGCAGTGACGTCGAGAGCGGGCTGTCTGGCAGTTCGGCCAGGATCAGGCGGAGCAGCCGGGTGCTTTCGATGATCTCGGCGGCGCGAATGCGCACGCGGGCGTCCACGTCGCCGGCTTCGAGCGCGGGGGCCTGCACGTCCAATTGGTCGTACGGGGCGATTCCGGGGTTTCGCCGGGCGTCGAAGATGTGGCCACTGGCGCGGCCGATGAAGCCGCCGGGGGCGAAGCGGGCGGCGAGGGCCGGGTCGAGGATGCCGGTGGTCTGCATGCGGTCCACCAGGCTGGCGGTGGTGTCGTAGAGATCCATCAGGCTCGGGAGTTCGGCGTCGATGGCGTCCAGGGCTGCGATGATCGCGGCGTAACCGCCGGCAAGCAGGTCGGTGGCGACGCCGCCGGGGATGACGACGTCCATCATCAGCCGATGGCCGAACGCGGCGTAGGCGGTGCGCAACATAGCCTCGCGTTGCCAGACGAAGCGGGATTGCAGCAGGGGGAAGGAGGCGTCATTGACGATGGCGCCGATGTCGCCGAGGTGGTTGGCGATGCGTTCCATCTCGCCCATCACGGCGCGCAGGGCGGCGGCGCGGGGTGGGGCTGGGGTGTCGCATGCGGCTTCTGCGGCGTGGGCGAAGGCTGTGGCGTGGGCCACCGTGCTGTCGCCAGACAGACGCGCGGCGAAGCGGGCGGCGACCCGAGGGGATTTCTGGCGCAGCAGACCCAACGTGCCCTTGTGCAGATAGCCGAGCCGGACTTCCAGCCGCACCACCGTTTCGCCGCTGACGGTGAAGCGGAAATGACCGGGTTCGATAATGCCTGCGTGCACGGGGCCCACGGCGATCTGGTGCAGGTCCGTGCCTTCGGATGGCAGGAACTCCATCGGCTCGGGGGCGGCGAGGTTCGGCAACGGGCGCGCGGCCAGGGGCGGCGTGGCGGTCCAGTGGCCGTGGTCCAGCCAGGGGCGTTGGTCGAGGCCGTCGGCGGCGGTGTGGCCCCACAGGTCGCGGATCATGCGTTCAAACCACGCAGCACCCGGGCGGGCGGGAGACAGGGCCGCATACAGGCCGCTCTCAACCGGCACCGAGGCGAACAGGAAATCGCCGGCCTCGCCGTCGTGGAGCAGGGCGAACACATCAGTGGTGTCGGCCCACAGCGCGCGCAGCTCCAGCGCGGGACTGGCGGCGAGGGCTGTGGCCATTTCGGCCCAGCCCTCGGGGGACAGAACATGGCGCGGCCAGGGGGCGCAGGGCGTGGCGGGGGCCGTGCGGATGCAGGCGCGGGCGGTCATGGCACCGCCTGTGCGGCAGCGACGAGCCAGCCGGCGAAGGCGGTGGGCATGGCCACGCCCAGCACCAGCACAATGCCCAGATGCGCCCAGGCCGGCAGCATCGCCACCCAGCCGGAGGTGGGACCATAGCCGGAGGTTGGCTCCCCCAGGCACAGGCTGATCAACCGTGCCGCCAGCTTCCAGCCGGCCACCAGCAGGCCGAGCACCAGCGGCGCCACCAGCCATGGGTATTGGCGCATCGTCTCCGTCAGGATGAGGATTTCACTGGCGAACACGCCGAACGGCGGCAGCCCGGCAATGGCCACAATGCTGACCGCCAACGTCAGCCCCAGGGCGCGATCGGACGCGATAAGCCCGGCAATCACCTGGAAGCTTGGCGCGCCCTTGCGCTGGGTGGCGCGGCCGACGCAGTGGAAGACGGCCGATTTGGCCAAGGTGTGCACCGTCATGTGCAGCAGGGCCGCGAAGGTGCCGGCGGGGCCGCCCAGGCCGATCGCGAAGGCCACGAGGCCGGATTGCTCGATGCTGGAAAAGGCGAAGAACCGCTTCACATCCCGTCGCCCCCACAGGCTGAAGGCGGCGAACAGCACCGACAGCAGGCCGAGCGCCATGATCGGCGGGCCGGGGTCGATGGCATCCGCATTGGCGGCCATCAGCGAGCGCAGCCGCAAGATGACCACCAGCCCCACATTCATCACCGAGCCGGACAGAACGGCGGAGACCGGGGTTGGCCCTTCGGCGTGGGCGTCTGGCATCCAGCCGTGCAGCGGCGCCAGGCTGGCCTTGGTGCCATAGCCGATCAGCAGGAACACGAACGCCAGATTGAGCAGGGTGCCACGGGATTGCGGGGCGGCGCGGGCCAGTTCGGTCCAGGTCATGGCCGCGTAGCCGGCACCGAGGGCCGGCAGGGCCGCGAGATACACCACCACCGTGCCGAACAGCGCCAATGCGATGGCCACGCCGCACAGCAGGAAGAACTTCCAGCTTGCCTCGATGGCGTTCTCGGTGCGCGGCAGGCCCACCACGAGCACCGCCGAGATCGTCGCGGCCTCGACCGCCACCCAGGTAACGCCGAGATTGTTCGACAGCAACGCCAGCACCATGAAGCCGAGAAAGCTCATGAACAGCGCGTGGTATTGCCGGGCGCGGGTCTCGTCCAGCCGTCCGGATTCGATTTCTACGGCGATATAGCGACGGCTGTAGATGGCGGTGGTGAAGCCGACAAAGGCGGTGAGGATCGACACATGCGCCGAAAGCGGGTCCACAAGGATGAACACGCCGGCTCGCATCTGCCATGGCAATTGGCACGCGAAGGCAAAGCCCAGCCCCGAGGCCAGGATGGCGATCAGGCTGCCGATCCGCGCGGTGCGAACGGTGCTGAGCACAACGGCCCCCAGCAAAGGCGCAAAGGCCGCCATGGCCGCCGGTTCGAACCAGTTGGGGATCACCGATGCGCACTCCCAACCCGGTCGAGATGCGTCACGTCCAGGCTGTCGAACTGGGCGCGCAGGCGGAGGAAGAACGCGCCGAACACCACGAAGGCCACCAACACCAGCACCGCCACCGACAGTTCCACCACCAGCGGCATGCCATCGACACTGACAGCGGCCAGGATCAACCCGTTCTCCAGCGACATGAAGCCGATCACCTGGGTGAGCGCGGATTTGCGGGTGATCATCATCAGAAGGCCCAGCATCACCACCGACAAGGCCAGCGCCAGATCCTCCCGCGTCAAGGCCTGGGACTGCACCGTGGTGGGCAGCACCACCATGATCGACAGCGCCACCATCGCCACGCCCAGCGCCATGCCGGGGAAGATTCCCAAGGCCGCATCCACCCCGCCCGCCAGTTTCAGACGGCGCACCAGGCGGTGCAATGCGACCGGAATGATCATACCCTTCGCGGCAAAGGTGATGATTCCAGTGACGTACAGATGTGGAGCGTTCTGGACATAACCCTGCCAGCACGCCGCCAGCGCCAGCACCGCTGCCTGGCAAGCGTAGGTGTTGATGGTGGCCGCAATCCGGCGCTGGGACAGCAGGGCGAAGGACAGCAGCAGCGTGACCCCGCCCAGCAAGTGCGCCAAATCATATGGCAGGGTTCCGAACACGATGCGTTCCATCACGCGAACCCCTGGCTGACGAACAGGAAGATGGCCGCCAGCAGCCCCAGCAGCAGCGCCATGCCCAGCATTTCCGGCACCCGGAACACCCGCAACTTGGCGCGGGTGGTCTCAAGCGCCGACAATCCGACCGACATCAGCCCGATCTTGATGGCCCAGGCGGCGAGGCCAACAGCCCAGAGCCATGGTGCCAGATTGGCGCCGTCTCCGTCGCGCGGGGCGATGCCGAAGGGCGCGAAGATGACGCCGATCAACGACATCCACACCAGCAGCTTCAGGGCGGATGCGAACTCGATCAGGGCCAGATAGCGGCCGGAATATTCCAGCACCATCGCCTCATGCACCATCGTCAGTTCAAGATGCGTGGCCGGATTGTCCACCGGGATGCGGCTGCATTCCACCAGCGCCACGATCAGCGTCGCCACCAGCGCCAGCGCCATGGAGATGCGCAGGCCGAGGGCACCGGTGGTGATGAGGCTGGCCACAGCGTCGAGATTGGTGGTGCCGGCGAGCAGGGCGAGCGTGAACACCACCAGGAAGAACGCCGGCTCGGCAAACACCGAGAACATCATCTCCCGGCTGGCGCCGATGCCGCCGAACGCGGTGCCGGTGTCCATCGCCGCCAGTGCCAGTGCAGCGCGGCCCAATGCCAGCAGGCCCGCGATCACCAGCAGGTCGGCCATCGGCGCCGAAGCCATGCCGAGGGCGAAACTGGGCACCAGCGTCGCCGCCGCGACAATGGCCGCCAGATTGACGAACGGGGCGGCGCGGAACACGAAACTGGTACCGTCCGCCACCACTGGCTGCTTGCGCACCATTCGGGCGAGGTCGCGCCATGGCTGCATCACCGGCGGCCCGATCCGCCCGACCATGCGGGCCTTGATCCGCTTTGTCAGGCCCAGCACAAGCGGCGCGGCTGCCAGCATCAGTGCCAGATGCAGCACCAGGGTCAGGAAGCTGGCAATGGCGCTCATAGCTGCTCCATCAGCGCCACGAGGGCCATGAAAACAACAAGTGCCGTGACCATCACCGTCAGGATCTGCCGCACGGTCAGGAACTGCATCCGGTCCGCCAGCCCCGAGACTGTTGCGCGCACGTTGGCGAGGGGGGCGAAGATGTACAGTTCAGACGGGTCCTGGGCCGTCTCGGTGTAGACCGCCGGGCGGGTGTCGCCGGGTTGTGGCATGTCCAGCGTGGTCGTGGCGGACAACAGTGGGCCGCCGAGCACGCGGCGCAACGGCTGGGCAAAGCCGCCGCCGCTGTATTGCGTCAGAGGATCCCCGAACGGCAACCAGGTCGGCGAGGCGCCGAAGCCGCAATCCCATGCAGGCCCGGCCCGATGGCCGGCCACGGCACGGGCGCGCAGCACGGCGGCGATGCCGATCGCGGCCAGCGCCAGAAGTGCAGCCACACCCAGCGGCACGTAACCAGGAAACCGGATGGCGGGCGACACGGTGAGAACGCCGACATGGGTATTGAGGCTGGTATTGGTCAGAATCCGCAACGCCGGGTCCGCCAACCCCAGCACCGCGGCCGGAAACAGGCCGATCATCACAATCACCAGCGCCAGCAGCAGCAGGGCCCACCGCACGGGCGGGCCGGCTTCATGGGCGGTTGCGGCAAGCTGGGAGCGCGGGCGTCCGAGCAGCGCCACGCCCACCAGCCTGACGGCGGCACTGGCGGCGAGGGCCGTGGCCAAGGCCAGCCCGGCGGCCAGCACGCACACCAAAATCTGCGGCCCGATCCCGCCCAGCCGCACAGCGCCCAACACCGACTGGAACAGCATCCACTCGCTGGCAAATCCGGCTGAAGGCGGCAGTCCGGCGAGGCACGCCGCCCCCAGCAGCATGGCGCTGGCCGTGATCGGCATGCGCTGCACCAGCCCGCCCAGCCGCGCCAACATGCGCGTGCCGGTGCCGTGCTGAATTGCCCCGGCGCTGAGGAACAACAACGTCTTGAAGATCGCGTGGGCGCATATATGAAGCAGCGCGGCGCCCAGGGCCAAACTGGCCAGCACCGACAGATCTGCCGCCCGCGCCGCCATCGCCAGGCCAAGGCCGATCGTGATCAGCCCCACATTCTCGACGGTGGAACAGGCCAGGATGGATTTCACATCCGTCTCGATATTCGCCCGCAGCGCACCCAGAATGGCACTGGCAAGACCCATGGCGAGCAGCGGCAGGCTCCACCAGATCGGCTGGGCAGGGCCGGACAGGTCGAACACCAGCCGGATGATCACATACAGCGCCACCTTGGTCATGGCGCCGGACATCATGGCCGAGGCATGGCCCGGGGCCGCCGCATGCGCCGGCGGCAGCCAGATATGCAGCGGCACCAGCCCGGCCTTGGACCCCACGCCCACCACCACAAGCGCCAGCACCGCCATGGCCCGCAGCCCCTCGGGCGGATGGGCGCGGATCGCGGCGAAACTCATCCCATGTGCCGCCAGCAGCGCCAGCGCCGCGATCAGGCACAGCGCCGCAAACCCAGCCATGCCCAGATACAGCAGCCCGGCCGCCCGCACCCCGGCATCGCGGTGATTGGTGACGACCAGGGTGAAGGAGGCCAGCGACATCAATTCGAACCCCGCGACCAGGGCGAACGCGTCACCGGCCAGCAAGGTAAGCGCCATGCCGCCCAGAAACACCGGAAACGCCGGTGCTGTCGGCAACGGGTGGCCCTGATCGTCCAGCGATGCGGCGGAAGCGGCCGTGCCCGCCATCATCAGCACCAGCAGGAAAAGACCCGACACCCCATCCAGCGCCAGCACCGATGGCTGGCCCGCGAGGCCGAACGGCACGCTCAACAGCTGGGGTGGCGCACCGGCGATCAGATAGGCCATCACCGCAACGGCGCCGATCGCGCACATCGCAAACGACCCCCAGCCCGCGAATTTGGGCCGCATGACGGACACCACCGGGCCGACCGCGATCAACACCGCGACGATGAGCGCGAGGACCGGAAGGGCGAGGCCGTTCAAGGGCGTGGAAGGACAAAATAGATCACGCCGCACCCTAGCAGGCTGGCGGGCCGCACCGGAAGCGGCTGGGCGCAAGAGCGGGCGTTTCGCGATCGTCACACGTTCTTCACACCGCTACAGCACGGCCGCACTGTAGTGCCATGCAGGGTGTGCGGGCATTTTCCGTGACGCATGAAGATGGATGGATGTGATGGTCAGTGTCGTGTTGGTGGTGTTCGACGGTCTGCGGCCCGACATGATCCGTCCTGAAACCACACCGAATCTCGTTCGGTTCGCGGCCATGGGTGCGCGGATGCCCCACGCGCGTTCGGTGTTTCCGTCCGAAACGCGGGTGTGCAGCGCCTCGGTGTCCACAGGCTGCTATCCGCGCCGGCATGGGCTGGTGGCAAACGAGATGTTCCACCCGGCCGATCACCAGCGGCGCGTGTCCACCGGCAATGGCGACCATCTGCGGGCGATGGAGCAGGAACTCGGTCAGGCGGCCATCCAGATGCCCGGCCTGTCGGACATCCTGTCCGCCGCCGGGCGTGATTTCTCGGTGTTCAGCAGTGGCAGCACCGGACAAACCTTCATTCTGGCACCACGCGCCGACCAGCACGGCCAGGTGGTGGTGAGCGCGCATGGCCCGCAATCCACGTCCATCGCCGGACAGGCCGTGCTGGCGCGCCTGACGCCGCCGCCGCAGGAACCCGCAGCGCGGGCGGTGTGGATTGCCGATGCCTGGCGCATCACCCAATTGCCCAGCCCGCCCGCCGCCAGCGTGCTGTGGCTGTGCGAACCGGACACCTCGGCGCATTACACGGGCCTGGACAGCGACGCCCAGCGCGCCATCCTGCATCAGGTGGATGCCGCCTTCGGCCGCATTCTGGACGATTGGCAGGCCGGGCCGCAGCGCGACGAACTGCAGATCATCGTGGCGTCGGACCACGGTCACATCACCATCGATGGCCGCATCGACCTGCGGCGTGCGTTCGGCGATGAGACGCTGCTGGCAGGCTGCGAGCTCGCGCATCGCGCCATCGCGGTGCCGGGCGGCGACCGGGAGCGGATTGTGGAAATTTCCGAATTGCTGATGCGCCAGGACTGGATCGGGCACGTGTTCTCAGCCGACGCCGCCGAGATGGCGCCGGGCGCGTTGCCGCGCAGCGCCGTGATGGGGGACCACGCCCGCGCCGGGCACGTGCTGTTCACCTTGCGCAACAGCGCCGCCCTTGGCCCCACTGGCCTGCCGGGCCTCACGCTGATCGACGATGGCAGCAATCTTCCCCTGGGCGGCGGCATGCATGGCGGGCTGAATGCCGGCGAATTGTCCACCGTGCTGATGCTGGCCGGCAGCGGCGTTCGCGCCGGCGTTGTGTCCGATTGGCCGGCCGGCCTGGTGGATATTGCCCCCACCATTCTGGCCTTGCTGGACGTGCCGGGGGCCAGCGCCATGGACGGGCGGGTGCTGGGCGAGACGTTGGAGAAATTCGCCGAACCCACGGCCAGTCGCAGCCCCGAAACCTGGGAGGCCAGCGGCGAATTTTACGCCCAGCGCGTCGCCCGGGTGCGGGTGGGCACGCATGTGTGGATCGATCACGGCGCGCGGGTCTGACCTTTCGGTTGCAACCATGCCTGCGCGAACCACTTACAAAAGCGTATGTACACACTCATTCGCGCCACAGCATTGCTTCTCGCATCCGCCGTCTTGCCGTCCTGTGGGCCGGTGGATGCCCTCAACGCCACCGTGGCCCAAGATGGGGTCACGGTGCAGCGCGACATCGCCTTTGCCCCCGGCCCGCGCGGGAAGATGGACGTCTATCGTCCCGCGAAGACCGGCAAAAAGCTGCCGCTGGTGGTGTTCGTCTATGGCGGCTCATGGAAGAACGGCAGCAAGGACGATTATAAATTCGTTGCCACTCCGCTGGCCCGGCAGGGCGTGGTGGTGGCCGTGCCGGATTACCGGCTGGTGCCTGAGGTGCGGTTTCCGGCGTTTGTCGAGGACAACGCCAAGGCCGTGGCCTACGCCCGCGCCCATGCCGCCGAATGGGGCGCCGACCCTGACCGGATTTTCCTCATGGGGCATTCGGCGGGCGCCTACAACGTGCTGATGCTGGCGGTGGATCCGCATTATCTGGCCGCTGTCGGGATGAACCGCGCGCATCTGGCCGGGGTTATCGGCATTGCGGCCCCGGCGGATTTCCTGCCGCTGGATGACCCCGCGACCACCGAGGCATTCGGACAGGCGCCCGACCTCGCGGCGACGCAACCTATTGATTTCGCCGACGGCAAGAATCCGCCCTTGCTGCTGCTGCATGGCGGTGCGGACGACACCGTGTATCCCCGCAACAGCATCACCCTGGCGGCACGGGTGATGGCCGCGGGCGGGGATGTGACGCTCAAGAGCTATCCTGGTATCGGCCATATCGGAATCGTGACGAGCTTCGCGCCGCTGTTTGACGGCCGCGCTTCTGTGCTGCCGGACGTGATGGCCTTCATCAACGCGCACCCAGCCCTTTAGCGACGCGGCGAGACCGGCTATACGCGCCCTGTAAATGCCAAGGGCCAGGCGTTGAAACAGAAGCTGACACTCGTGACCGGTGCAACGGGATTTGTAGGCTCGGCGGTGGCGCGCGCCCTGCTGGGGCGGGGCCATGCCGTGCGCGCTTTGGTGCGCCGTGGTGGCGACCGCGCCAACCTCACGGGGCTGGACCTGGAACTCGCCGAGGGCGACCTCACCGATACCACCTCCCTCGCCCGCGCCGTGGCAGGCTGTGACCATGTGATGCATGTGGCCGCCGACTACCGCATCTGGGTGCCGAACCCGGAGGCGATGCTGGCCGCCAATGTCGGCGGCACCACCGCCTTGCTGCGCGCCGCGCAAGAGGCTGGCGTTGGCCGTGTGGTGTATTGCAGTTCGGTCGCGGCCCTGGGACTGACCAAGGACGGCACGCCGGCTGACGAAACCACGCTGGTCAGCGAGGATTCGGTGGTCGGCATTTACAAGAAATCGAAATACCGCGCCGAACAGGCCGTGCTGGCCATGGTGCGTGACACCGGACTGAACGCGGTGATCGTCAATCCCGCCGCCCCCGTGGGGCCGCGCGACATCAAGCCCACGCCGACCGGGCGCATGATCGCCGATGCGGCCAACGGCAAAATGCCGGCCTATGTCGAGACCGGGCTGAACATCGTGCATGTGGACGACGTGGCCGAGGGCCACATGCTGGCGCTGGAACGCGGCGTGGCTGGCGAACGCTATATATTGGGCGGTGAGAACCTGACCCTGCACGCCCTGTTGCAGATCGTGGACGGCGTGACCGGCAAGCCGCAACGGCGCCTGCGCCTGCCGCGTGAGGCGGTGTGGCCGGTGGCGTTTGTCTGCGAGAAACTGGCGCGGTTCGGCGTCGAGCCGATGGTGACGCGCGATCATCTGCGCATGGCGGCCAAGACGATGTTCTTCTCCACCGAAAAGGCCCGGCGCGATCTTGGCTTCACCCCTCGCCCGGCGCTGGACGCGGTGATGGATGCGGTGGCCTGGTTCCGGGCAAACACATGATGAGTGTTCTTGCCATCGTGGCATTGCTGGCCTGGATGTACCTTGCCGCCCTGCACGGCCGGTTCTGGCAGTTCGGCCCGGTGTTGCCGCGCGCCGTGCCGCAGGCGCTGCCGAGCGTCGCCATCGTGGTGCCGGCGCGCGATGAGGCGGACGGCGTGGCCGCCAGCATCGGCTCGCTGCTGGCACAGGATTACGCCGGCCCCTTCCGGGTGCTGCTGGTGGACGATAACAGTACCGACGCCACCGCCACCATCGCACGCGCCTTGCCGCATGCGGAGCGGTTGCACGTCATCGATGGCGCCGAGCGGCCGAGCGGCTGGGCGGGTAAACTTTGGGCCGTGCATCAGGGTGTTTCGCAGGCCACCGAGGATCTGGTGCTGCTGACCGACGCCGATATCGTGCATGACAAGGCGCATCTTTCGAGCCTGGTGGCGCATCTGCACACCAGCGGCGTGGACATGGCCAGCGAGATGGTGGCGCTGCGCTGTGAAAGCTGGGCCGAGCGGGCGCTGATTCCGGCCTTCGTGTATTTCTTCGCGCTGCTCTATCCGTTCGCCTGGGTGAATGACGGACAGCACGGCACCGCCGCCGCCGCCGGCGGCACCATCCTGATCCGCCGCCCGGCGCTGGACCGGATCGGCGGCATCGCTGCCATTTCCGGTGCGTTGATCGATGACGTGGCGCTGGCCACCAAGGTGAAGCGCGGCGGGCGGATCTGGCTGGGGCATTCCGCATTGGCGCGCTCCGTTCGGCCGTATCCCCATGCCGCCGATGTGTGGCGGATGGTGGCGCGGTCGGCCTATGTGCAGTTGAAGCTCTCGCCTTTGTTGCTGATCCTGTCGACGATTGGCATGGCGCTGCTGTTCCTGGTGCCGCCGGTGGCCGCGTTGCTCGGTTCATGGATCGGGCTGGCCGGATGGATGCTGATGGCGACAACGTTCTTGCCCAGCCTGCGCCGGTTTGGACTGTCCCAGATCTGGGCGCCGCTTTTGCCGCTGATCGCGGTGTTCTACATGGCCGCCACCATCGGATCGGCGTTCGATCATCATCGCGGGCGCGGTGTGGTCTGGAAAAACCGGGCCTACACGGAGACACAGGCGTGAGCATCACCATGGAAAATGTCGAGACCTGGTCTGGCAAGGATCGGGGCGACGAGAACTTCCCGGTGGGCGCCATCGTGTCACCGAAGCTGCGCGGGCATGTGCATGCCTATTACAGCTTCGCCCGCAACGCCGACGACATCGCCGACAGCGACACGCTGGAACCGGACGACAAGATCGCCCGGCTGAACCACATGCAGGCCGTGCTGCTCGGCGCCGCCGAGACGGGTGCGCCCAGCGCGCTCGGCCTGCGCCACAGCTTGGCGGAATCTGGCGTGACGGTGCAGCACGCTCTGGACCTGCTGGTGGCGTTTCGCCAGGACGCGGTGAAGAACCGCTATGCCAACTGGGACGAACTCCAAGAATATTGCCGCTATTCGGCCATGCCGGTGGGCCGCTACATGCTGGACCTGCACGGCGAGACGCGTGAAAGCTGGGTTCCGTCCGATGCGCTGTGCACGGTGCTGCAAGTGAACAACCATTTGCAGGACTGCCAGAAAGACCTTCTGGCGCTCAATCGCTGCTATCTGCCGGATGACGAGATGCTGGCGTTCGGCACCGGCGTCGATGACGTGCTGGGCACCGCCGAAACCCCTGCCCTACGGCGCGTTTTCAATTCCGTCCTCACACGTTGCGATGCGCTGAACCGCATCGGCGCCGAATTGCCGAACCATGTGCGGGACCGCAGGTTGCGGGTGGAGACATCCATCATCACCAATCTGTCCCAGCGCCTGACCGTGCGGCTGCACAGGGGCGATCCGCTGGCGCGACGGGTGAAACTGACCAAAACCGACGCTGTGTTCAGCATCCTCGCCGCCCTGCGGTATCTGCCATGAGCACCGCCCTGGGCGCCGCACAGGCGGATCTGGACGAGGTGGAGGGCGTTGTGCGCGCCGCCGGCACCAGCTTTTATCGCGGCATGCGCATCCTGCCGCCAGACCGGCGGATGGCAATGTATGCGGTGTATGCGTTCTGCCGTATCGTCGATGACATCGCTGACGACGAAGCCCCGTTTGCCACCAAACTGCCCCGCCTGAACGAATGGCGCGCCCGCGTGGCAGCACTTTACGCGGGGCACGCGGACAACGCCGTGGGCCGCGTTCTGCTGCGCGCCATCGCCACCTATGCGTTGCAGGAGAAGGACTTCACCGCCGTCATCGACGGCATGCAGATGGATTGCGAAACGGTGATCGTGGCCCCCGATCTGGCCACGCTGGACCTGTATTGCGACCGCGTGGCCGCAGCCGTCGGCCGCATGTCCGTGCGCGCATTTGGCGACCAGTCCGCCAAGGCCGACGAGGTGGCGTGGTCGCTCGGCCGGGCGTTACAGTTCACCAACATCCTGCGCGATGTGCATGAGGACGCGGAACGGGGCCGGATCTATCTGCCCGCCGAATGGCTGGACGCAGCCTGCATCCCGCACGATCCGCAACAGCTTTTGGCGCACCCTGCCCTGCCCGCCGTCTGTGCGCGCATGGCCCTCATGGCGCATCGCTATTTCGATGACGCGGCGCTGCACATGAAGGCGTGTGACCCGAAGGCAATGAAGCCGGCCAAGGTGATGGGCGCCAGCTACGCCGCCATTCTGGACCGACTGGAAGCACGCGGCTGGGACCGGCTGGACGTGCCGGTGAAAGTGGCGAAATGGCGCAAGCTGTGGATCGCCCTGCGGCACGGCGTGCTGTGAAACACGTCCATATCATCGGTGCCGGCCTCGCGGGCCTGTCGGCGGCTGTCGAACTGACGCGGGTCGGGCGCAGCGTCACCCTGTATGAAGCAGGCCCCAATGCGGGCGGGCGCTGCCGGTCGTATTTCGACCGCACGCTGGGCGCGCGCATCGACAACGGCAACCACCTGCTGCTGTCCGGCAACGACGCCGCGATGGCGTTTCTGGAAACCATCGGCGCGCGCGACACGCTGCAAGGGCCCGGCACGGCGTATTTCCCGTTCATGGACCTGGGCACCGGCGACCGCTGGACGGTGGAACCCGGCGCCAGCGTGTTCCCTTGGTGGATATTCACCCGCCGCGTCCCCGGTACAAGGCTGCGCGACTACCTGGCACTGATCCGGCTGCGCTTCGCCAAGTCCGGCGCGTCGGTGGAACAGGCCATTGGCGGCACGGAATTGTATCGTCGCCTGCTGGAGCCATTGGCAGTATCCGGCCTGAACACCCCGGCTGACACGGCGCTGGCATCGCTGATGTGGGCGGTGGTCGAAGGCTCACTGCTGCGCGGTGGGCTGGCCTGCGTGCCGCTGGTGCCCCGTGAGGGATTGTCCGAGAGCTTCATCGACCCGGCGATCGCGTGGCTGGAAGAACGTAGCGGCACGGTGAATGTGTCCAGCCGCGTGTCCGCCCTCACCATCGCCGAGGATCGGGTGACGGCACTGCATCTGCCCTCAGGCCCGGTTTCCGTGGCGCCGGATGAGGGTGTTGTGCTGGCCGTGCCGCCCTGGGTTGCGGCCGATCTGGTGCCGGGACTGGTGGCGCCGGACGCCTATGAGGCAATTATAAACGTGCATTTCCGCCTCGATGCGGAACCCGGCCGTGCCGGGTTCGTTGGATTGGTAGGCGGCATCGCGGAATGGATCTTCATCAAACCGGGAATTGTGTCCGTCACCATCAGTGCTGCGAACCGTTTGTTGGACGTGGCAGTCGAGGACATCGCCACGTTGGTTTGGGCCGATATCTGCAAAGCCCTGCGCCTTGATCACGCCATGCCACCCGTGCGCGTGGTGCGGGAAAAGCGCGCCACCTTCGCCGCCACGGCCGCCAACGAGAAACGGCGCCCACAGGCAACAATCGGCCTGCATCACTTCGCAGTTGCGGGAGACTGGACAGCCACCGGCTTGCCCGCCACGATTGAAGGTGCCATCAGGTCCGGCCGAACCGCCGCCCGCGCCCTGATTTCCGCCTGAGTGAACCCCTCCATGAATGCCGAACCCCAGTCGCTCTCCCTTGAAACCGCCATCGGCCGCGCCGCCGATGCCCTGACGCGTCGGCAGAAAGCCGATGGACATTGGGTGTTCGAGTTGGAGGCCGACGCCACGATTCCGGCTGAATTCGTGCTGTTGCAGCACTATATGAACCGGCTGGAACCCGCGCTTGAGATCAAGATCGCCGCCTATCTGCGCGGCATTCAATGCGCCCAAGGCGGCTGGCCGCTGTTTCATGATGGCGCGTTCAACCTCTCTGCCAGCGTGAAGGCCTATTTCGCGCTGAAGATGATGGGCGACGACGTGGACGCCCCGCACATGGCCCGCGCCCGCGCCGCCATTCTGGCCGCCGGCGGGGCGGAACGCGCCAACGTGTTCACCCGCATCCAACTGGCGCTGTTCGGCGAAATTCCGTGGCGCGGCGTGCCGGTGATGCCGGTGGAGATCATGCTGCTGCCGCGCTGGTTTCCGTTCCATCTGGACAAGGTCAGCTACTGGTCCCGCACCGTCACAACGCCGCTGCTGGTGCTGATGTCGCGCAAGCCGCGCGCCCGCAACCCGCTCGGCGTGCATGTGCAGGAACTGTTCTGCACGCCGCCCAACGAGATCAAGGACTGGATTCGCGGCCCGTTCCGCTCCGCCTGGGGCCATATGTTCCGCACGATCGACCGGGTGCTGTTCCAGGCCGAGAAACTGTTCCCCGAAAGCCTGCGCCGCCGCGCCGTGGCCAAGGCGGTGGATTTCGTCACCGAACGGCTGAACGGCGAAGATGGGCTGGGGGCGATCTATCCCGCCATGGCCAACACCGTGATGATGTTCGACACGCTGGGCTATGCCCCCAGCGACCCGCATTTCGCCACGGCGTGGGACGCCCTGCGCAAGCTGCTGGTGATCGACGAAGACCGCGCCTATTGCCAGCCCTGCCTGTCGCCGGTGTGGGACAGTTCGCTGGCCGGGCACGCGATGGCCGAGGCATCTGGCCCGCAATCGCCCGGCGTTGTGGCCGCCAACACCTGGCTGCGCTCCAAGCAGATCCTGGACGTGGTGGGCGACTGGGAGCGGCAGCGTCCGGGCCTCGCGCCGGGCGGCTGGGCGTTCCAATACGAAAACCCGCATTACCCCGATGTGGACGACACCGCCGTGGTCGCCATGCTGCTGCACCGCGAAGACCCCGTGGCCCACGCCGAGAGCATCGCCCGGGCCGAGGCCTGGGTCATCGGCATGCAAAGCCGCGATGGCGGCTGGGGCGCGTTCGATGCCGAGAACAACAAAACCTACCTCAACCACATCCCCTTCGCTGATCACGGCGCCCTGCTGGACCCATCGACGGCAGACGTGACGGCGCGCTGCGTGTCGTTCCTCGCGCAGATCGGCCACAAGGCGGACACGCCCACCATGGCCCGCGCCATCGCCTGGCTGCGGACCGAGCAGATGACCGATGGAAGCTGGTTCGGCCGCTGGGGCACCAACTACATCTATGGCACCTGGTCGGTGCTGTGCGCGCTCAACGCCGCCGGGGTTTCGCATCAGGACCCAGGCATGAAGCGCGCCGCCGGATTCCTGCTGGAAACCCAGCGCGACGATGGCGGCTGGGGCGAGGACAACGAGAGTTATGACGCAGCGCCGGCCGGGGCGTATCACCGGTCCAACCCATCGCAGACCGCCTGGGCGCTGCTCGGCCTGATGGCCGCCGGCGAGGCGCATCATCCGGCGGTCGCGCGCGGCGTGGCCTATCTGAACGCGACCCAAAAAGCCGATGGCGAATGGGACGAGGCGCCCTACACCGCCGTGGGTTTCCCGCGCGTGTTCTACCTGCGTTACCACGGCTACAAGCTGTTCTTCCCGCTGCTGGCCATGGCGCGGTATCGCAATCTGCTTCAGACTAACACCCCGCGCGTGGCCGTCGGGTTTTGACTGTTGCAATCGTCACCGGCCTCACGGCCGAGGCGGCGATTGCCCGCAAGCTGAACGTCGCCGTCGAAGCCGGCGGCGGCACACCCTGGGGCGCTGAGGTGGCGGCGGAAAAGCTCGTGGCCAACGGCGCCACGGCGCTCGTCAGCTTCGGCCTGGCGGGCGGGCTTGATCCCGATTATCGCGCGGGCGCCGTCATTGTGCCGATTGCCGTTATCGAGGCCGGGCGCATCCGCCCGACCAACGCCGCGCTGTCTGAAGCATTGGGCGGCTGGTTCGGCGGCATGCTCTATGCGGGCAGTGAGATCGCGGTGACGGCCGAGGACAAGGCGGCGCTGTCCAAATCCACTCTCTGCGGCTCGATCGACCTCGAATCCGGCGCCGTCGCCCGCGTGGCCGAGCGGCACGGCATTCCGTTCGCTGTCATTCGCGCCATCTGCGACCCGGCGGATCGCGACCTGCCACCGGCGGCGTTGGCGGCGCTGAACGAAAAAGGGGCCATCGCGGCACGCCGCGTGGCCCTCTCCATTCTCCGCAATCCACTCCAGATCCCGGGCCTCATCGCGTTGGGACGCGACGCTGCCCGGGCGAGGGCTGCTTTAGTCTGCCGCGTCGACCAGATCGGCGGCGCTCTTCGGAGCATGCTTTAGCTTCTCCATCGCCGTCTGAACGTGCGCACTGAACACGTATTCAGCCGGGCGCTGGTTGGCCAATGACAGATCCGGCGCCATCTTGCCGGACGTCTTGATGCCGAACAGGCCCACCGACAGCATCTTCCATGGCTTGGTGACGGCTTCGGTCACAGCAGTGGCCTCATAGCCGCAATGGACCATGCAATCGGCGCATTTTTCGTATTTGCCGGTACCGTACTTGTCCCACTCGGTGGTGTCCATCAGCTCCTTGAAGGTTTTGACGTAGCCTTCGCCGAGCAGATAGCAAGGCTTCTGCCAGCCGAAATAGTTGCGCGTCGGGTTGCCCCAGGGCGTGCACTCATAGGTCTGGTTGCCGGCCAGGAAGTCCAGAAACAGGCTGGACTGATTGAATTCCCACTTCTTCTTGCCGGGCTTGCGGCGCGAGAAGATGGAGCGGAACAGATCCTTGGTGGCGTTGCGGTTGAGGAAGTGCTGCTGGTCGGGCGCACGCTCATACGCATAGCCCGGCGAGACGGAAATGCCGTCCACGCCCATGTCCATCACGTCGTCAAAGAAGCGCGCCTGGCGCTCCGGATCGGCGTTGTTGAACAGGGTGGCGTTGATGATGGTGCGGAAGCCGGCCTTCTTCGCCTTGGCGATGGCGGACACGCAGCGATCGTACACGCCTTCCTGGCACACCGAGCGATCATGGTCCCCCTTGTCGCCGTCCAGATGCACCGACCACGAGAAGAACTTGTTCGGCTTGAACAGCTCCATCTTCTTCTCAAGCAGCAGCGCGTTGGTGCAGACGATGACGAACTTCTTGCGGTCGATGATGCCCTGCACCACCTCGGCGATTTCCTTGTGCAGCAGCGGCTCACCACCGGCGATCACCACCACGGGCGCGCCGCACTCGTCGACGGCCTCCAGGCATTGGGCGACCGACAGGCGCTGGTTCAGGATTTCGGCCGGATAATCGATCTTGCCGCAGCCGGAACAGGCGAGGTTGCAGCGGAACAACGGCTCCAGCATCAGCACCAGCGGATAACGCTTGCGGCCAATGAGATGCTGCTTGACGACATATGCGCCGACGCGAAGCGCCTGATGAAGAGGAACGGCCATCGGGAAATCCTTGTTGCGGTGCGCCATGCGAATACGACGTCGTGTTCGCGTCTTGGCATCGCGTTCGCGACGTGTCAATCACTGTGCATGAGCGCAACCACCACACGACGAGCCCCATTGCAGGAACGCAGCCAGGAAACCGTGGCCCGCGCGCTTGCCGCAGCCACCACTTTGTTGGGGCGCGGCATTAGCATCGAGGCGCTGACCACAGCGCATATCGCCCAGGAAGCCGGCATGTCGGTGGGCGGGCTGTATCGGTTCTTCCCCGACAAGCAGGCCATCGTGGACGCCATCGCCGTGCGCCATATGGAGCTTTTCCAAGAGCGTATGGGGGCCGCCATCATGGCGGATTTCCCCGAGACGCCGCGCGATTTCCTGGCGACCGTGATGGACGCCTTCGTGGCGTATCTGGATGAGAACCCCGATTTCCGCACTGTGGCCTTTGGCGCTCCCGGCGGCGGGCGCTATATCAGCCGGCCGACGCGGGAGGATTACGCGGGCCATCAGGTGTCGGACATGGTGATGGAATTCATCTCCGGCGCCTTCGACATCGAACCCTCGCCGGACCTGGCGTTCCGCCTGCGCATGGCCACCGAGATCGGCGACCGGCTGCTGGCCTATGCCTTCGAACAGCCAGACGAAGCCGCCCGAATTTGCGTGCTGGATGAGGCAAAGGCATTGTTGGGGCGCTATCTTTTCCCCCTGGCAGGCGAAGCGGAACCAGCATGATCAGCATCGAGAAACTCACGCCGTCGGACCGTCCGGCGTGGGAGGAACTGTTCCGCGCCTACATGGATTTCTACCATCGCACCATGCCGGACGCGATGTATGACCGCGCCTGGGATGCATTTCAGGCCGACACACGCATGCATGCGCTGGGCGCCAAGATCGATGGCCGTCTGCTCGGCATCACCCATTTCCTGATCCATGCCAACACCTCGGCGCCCGATGTTTGTTACCTGCAAGACCTGTTCACCCACGCCGATGCACGTGGCAAAGGCGTGGGCCGGGCGCTGATCGCCGCCGTGGCGGACTGGGCGAAGGCGCATGGGTGCTGCCGGCTGTATTGGATGACCCAGGAAACCAACGCCACCGCCCGCCACCTCTATGACAAGGTGGCGGAAAACCGTGGCTTCATCCGCTACCAGATGGAACTGGGCTGAGGCCTAACGCCTTGGCCAACGCCTCCGTCAACTGATCGGGCGGGGCGTTGGCGTCGATGGCAAGCACGCCGTACCGTTCAGCGAAGGCCACATCCGCCGGCTCACAGGTCAGCATGATGTCCGGCTGGCGGAACGACGGCAGCCCCTTGGGGCCGGACACGTCCACAACCAAGCGCGCCCAGCCCTGATGCTGCCGCACCAGGTTTTCGTAGCGCGCCGCCACCGAAATGCCGTGCAGGACGACAACCTCGAACCGGCAGAACGAACGGCTTACCACCTCCTCGACCGAGGCAAAGAAAGGCATGTAGCAGCCCACGATACCGGGCGGGGGCGGCAGATCAGGCGGCGGCGCGCGCATGTCCGACGGGACCAGATGCACCCCGAACCCAAGCTGCTTGAGGGCCGCGATGAACGGCAGATCGATATCACTGTCGAGCGGCGGCCAGGTTTCGGCTATCACCAACGCAAGGCGGCGGTCAGACTGGCCCGCCCGTAACGCGGCCCGACGGCGGAGCAATGCGTCGGTCTGCCACGCCAGGAATTCCAGGCGTTCATCCAATTCGGCCGGGTCCTCGGTGTCGGCGAGGATCAGCGCCAACTGGCCCTGCATCGCGCCGGTAAAGACCGTGGTTTCAGCGATCACCACGGGCGAGCCCGGCATATGCGCGCCGTCATGCTCGTGGCGGATGCCGATCACCTGCGCTTCCAGCGGCGACAGCGGCGGCACGATGTGGAGTTCGAAGCCGTAGCGGCCGTCTTCCTTGCCTTCGGCCTGCAGATGCGGTCGGGCGCGGTTGGCCAGGACGCGGCCCACCAGTTCGCCGTTGGCGGTAACCAGCAGGCTGATCCGCTCGCCCGGTGACGCCGGATCGCGCACCCAGCCGCGCACCAGACTTCGGCCGATCTCGTCGAGATGCCCCTCCATGTGCTCCCCCTATCAGGCGGCGCGGGCCGCCGCCGGTTGCAGGTCATGCGCCATCGGCACGCAGCATTGGTCCAGCGTTCGCCGCACTTCGATGATAGATCCACTGGTGGCGCAGGCGGTGGGCAAGGTCGCGTGAAATCCACTCCAGGCCGCCGCGATTCCGGCCGGATACGGCCTGTGCCGGTTCGCCAAGGTTTGCATCACACAGACGCCATTGACGACAATATCCAGACAAACCGGCGCATCCGGGTGCGCCATGTTCTGCGCCCAGCCGGCCACGATGTGCGGCCCAGTGCATTCCACAACGCCACGCAATTCACCGTGAACCAGGTCCCGGGTGGCCTTGCCGGCGCGCTTGGCCAGAAGCCGGCGGATATCCTCCAACGCGTGACCGTCTTGCAGGCGTGGCGCGCAATAGCGAACCGGCCGGACGGCGGCGGAATGGCGTCGACGATCGTTGCCAGCGTTGTGGAACATGCCGCGACTGTCGTCATCCACGAAGGTCTCACTGGCGGCGCCCTCAGCCCAGATCACATCGTGCGCGGCCAGTTCGATATGGACATAGTCCACCTGTGCTGCGTCCACCTCCTGAAGGATCGAGACGCCGTTGGTCAGGTCCCCGGCGGCCACCAGGGCGCCATTGAGGTACATCGCGTGCAGCGGCGACACCAAAAGGTCGCGGTGCGGAATACCATCGGCGAGCGCGCCGGCCTTGATGCGGATCGGCAGGATCTGCGCCTGCCCGGCCAGGAACGGGGCGGCATAGCTGCGCCGGCCGATCCACTCGATCGGTTTGGCGGTGCCATCCAGCGTGGTCACCAGATCGCCCTCGGCCAGATCCTCCACCGCCACTTCGCCAGACGGCGTGGCGATGCGGGTGCCCCGCACATAGCAGGCCACGATCAGCGTGCCGCCGGTGGTGGCGTCACGCGCCAGGGCAAGTCCGCTGAAGCTGCCTTGCAGCGCGAGACTGGCCACCACATTGGCGATGCTGCCGCTGTAGACGCTGGCCGTCTGGCCGGAATACGTCACGCCAAGGGCCGCGCTGAAGCTGAGGCCGGACAGTTCCAGCGTGTCGCCGGACATGAAATTGGTGATGGCGCCCGTGAAGCCGCTGACCAGCGTGGCGGTGTCGGCTGCCTGCAGCACCAAAATGCCGCCGGTGCCGATGAAGGCAAGGCCCAGCGCGCTGGCGCCGCCCACCGCCAGATACCCGCCGGTGATGTCGATCCCCACCCCAGCCACATTCCCGGCCACCAGGGCGCCCGCAACGCTGAGCGTGCCCAGCACCTCGATCAAGCCGCTTCCCACCATGACATTGCCGGTGACACTGAGCGTGTGGGCGGTGCCGATCCGCAAATCGGGCGTGATGGTGCTGACGCCGCCATCGACATTCAGTGCGGCGATGGTGGCGGACGCAGGGTCGAAGGTGACGACGTAGCTGCCGCTCAACATGCCCAGCCCGTTGCCGAGGCTGACGGCGTCGGTGCTGCGCGGGGCGATGTTGTCCGTCCAGTCGGCTGCCGTGCTCCACACCCCGGTGCCGACGCTGGCTGCGCCCTGCCAGATCGGCGTGGTGGCGGCCGTGACCGCCTCACCCACCGCAACATCCGCCTGGATCAGCCCCGCCCCGCCATTGAGAGTGGAATTGGTGGCGACGGCGGATTGCGTGAGCACATAGGTTACCTGCAATGTGGCCAGCCGTGAATCGGCCTGCAACACCAGCAATGCCACAGCCGCGGCCTCGGGTGCGGCGGCGGAGGTGCCGTAGAACGAACTGAACACGCTGGTGGGCGAGCCGTCGGTCGCGGCAAAATTCGGACTGCCCGTCAAGACCGGCGTGGCGAGCGTGGTGCCGCTGCTGTCGATGTAGGTAACGCCGGAGCCATAGCCGGAATAGCTCTCCACCACCGGGGTTGCCACGCCGTTGGCCGGTGTTTCAGCCACATTCACCGCCGCCACCGTGTTCACGCCGGTGGCGATCTCATGGCCGATCGACGTGCCACTGCCGAACCCGGCTCCCTCGCCGTCAATCGTGGCGCCGCTGCCCGCGAACATGATGATCTTGAAGGTGCCGGGTGTGGCGCTTCCAACGTTTTCATAGAACACCAGGCTGTAGACCCCGGCCGCGTTGGTCAGCGTGGTGTTGACCTCCAGCACGGGATTGCCGCGCAGGCTGTTCAGGGTCCATTTCTGCACGAGGTTGTTGTTCGAATCGAACAACGCCACAGCGATATCGTATTGCCGCGTGGAGCTTGACGATGTGGCGGTGGGTTCGGTCCATTCCAGCGTGAAATTCAGCGTCGCGTTGGCCGACAATTCCACTTTTTCGTAGGGCGAACCGCTGCCGAGATTATGCGCCTTCACCGTGCCGAGGCCGTTCAGCGCGATGATCATCGGGTTGAACGTGCTCTCGTAGTAATTCTTGCCCGAATTTCCGGCGGCGCTGAAATAATCGACGCCCTGCGCGATAACCTGCTCGACCGCCGCCGTGACGACGCCTGTGTCCTGATAAAAAGACTCGTCGTAATACACCACGTCATCAACAATGACGCTGCATCCGGCGGCGGCGAGCGCCTTGATGCCGGCCGCGAAATCTGTCTCGCTGGTGGTGGCGGTGTAGAAATAGATCTCAGCCCCAGGGGCGATGCTGTGGATCAACTGGGCCATCGCCCGGCCTTCGTCGTTGCCGGTGGTGCCCTCCTTCAGAATCGTGATCGACGACGACAGGTCGCCATTGGCGATATCCGTGGCCTCGCCACCCTTCAGATTGAAGCTGTCAGACAAAATGCCGATCTTGAGGCCGGTGCCATTCAACACGGCGCCGGTGCCCGGTACGGTGTAGGTGGCGACGGCGACATCCACCCGCAACGCCTTGGCGGCGCTGTTGTCGGTGGCGGGGGTGCCTGCCGTGGACAGCGTGATGGCGCCGGCGAGGGTGGTGATCTCCTGGACGGCGGCGCCCTGCAGGCTGGCCGGCTCGATCTGGAGGGAGGCGCTGTCTAACGCGAGGGTCATCGCGCGGGCCGCCATGTCAGGTGCATGGTCCGGAACGATCCCGTCGGTCGCGTTGTCCGGCCACTGGATCTGGTCCGGATCGTCGTGATGCAGCGTATCGGCGGTCAGCTTGTCGGCACGCAGCATGTCTGGTCCTTACGATGGCGCCCGCTCTCGCCGGGGCGAACGATTATCGATGACACGCGGTCCACTTCGCAATGCAGCATGACGACAAATTAAATGAGACGCAGCCGCCGCAGCCCGAACAGCAACGCCGCCACGGACAGCGCCATCAGCCCCATGGTGTAGGTGAAGCCCATCTTGCTCTCCAGCCATGGCAGCCCACCCACGTTCATGCCGAAAATGCCGCCGATCAGCGTCGGCGGCAGCATCACGGCGGAGACGACGGTCAATAACATCAGCCGGCGGTTGGTCTGCTCCGTCTGGCGGGACCCCACTTCGTCCACCATCGCCCGCGCCCGCTCTTGCAGGGCGGTGAGGTCGGCCGCCACCGACGTCACGCGGCGGGCGACATGCTCGCAATCCTCGGCGGCAGCATCGGTGAACCAGTTTGGACGCTCGCTGAGCAGATGGGCCAACATGGCGTTCAACGGCAACATCTGGCGGGACAGGCGGGTAGCGTTGCGGCGAACGGCGCCCAGAACCTCGAAATCACCGATCTCCTGCTCCTCCAGCATCGCATCCTCCACCCCGTCCAGCTGCTCTGCCAGGCTGCGGCTGACACGGCTGAGAGCGCTGATGTAGCTATGCAGGATGGCATCGAACAAATGCAGCGCGCTGTCGTAGCGGCTGCCGCCCATGATGTTGAAATGCATCTGCTGCATGGTCTGCAACGGCTGGCGACGGGCCGAAATGAAGGCGTGCGGCAGCATGCAGAAGCGCCAGGCGACCATCCGGCGCGGGTCCGGCAAGCCCTCCGAGCGTTCGAAATCCATCGCAACGCCTGCGATCACGCTGCCATGCGGGCCGGCGATACTGTCCATTTGCGGCCGATCGTCCGTGCCGGTCAAAATATCCAGCGCCTCGGACGGCAAGTCGGTCAGGCCTTTCAGGAAGGCCTGGGCACGCCGGTCAACAAGATCAAAATGCAGCCAGATCCAGCTTGTGCGGGCGCGCAGGGCCTCAATGGCCGCCGCACCGTCCAGCACCACCGCCTCCCCGGTCTCGGTGAAACGGTAGCCCCATACGAGGCCGTGAAGATCGTCCACGGACTGATTCGCCAAAATCGTGCCAGCCATCGAAACCCCTTACGGTGCCATGCATACCCGCCACGGGTCGTCGCACCGATAAGTGGCAAACTCGATGAAAGAATCATGAAATCAGCTTCAGGCGATGCTGATTTTCAAAGAATGTCCGGAGCCACCCACTCTGACGGCGAATTTGGTAACGATTTGCTAACGGCGCACTGCGCAAGCTCGTTCTGACGGAACGATGCCATACCGCCCCAAAGGACTTTATTGATGAAAAAGACGATCATAACCGCTGCGTGCATCATGCTCGGCCTGGCCAGCATTCAACAGGCACATGCCCAGAAGGAGATGATCGGCATGTTCTATGAAATGAAGCTCGCGCCCACAGTGTGCAAATGGACCAATGCCGCGGACAGCAAGAAGCTGGACGCCACGATTGCAGCGCAGGAAAAGGCGCTCGGGATCACAGCTTCTGAAAAGGCCACCTTCATGAAGGCGGCTGAGGCCGACATACGGTCGGACCCATCGAATTGCACCGCCGAAGGCATGTTGCGGCCGATGTACGACGAAGCTGTCAAATAGCGCAAACGGCCGACACCATGGTGCCGGCCGCTCTGACGCAACGCGATGCTGGCTGAAGATCAGACGATCTGTTCAGCCACCCACTGCTTCAACACGCTCTTGGGCGACGCGCCGACCTTCTTCGAAACGGGCTTGCCGTCACGGAACAGGATCAGCGTGGGAATGCCGGTGACGGCATAGGCGTTCGGGGTCGAAGGATTGTCGTCGATGTTGACCTTGGCCACGGTCAGCTTGCCGGCGAACTCAGCGCCGATCTCGTCCAGCGCCGGGCCGATCTGCTTGCAGGGGCCGCACCATTCCGCCCAGAAATCGACGAGCACGAGCCCCTTGGCCCCCAGAACGTCGGTGGCAAAGCTGGCATCGGTCACGGCGACGGTGTTTTCGCTCATCGGAGATAGGCCTTTCATAAGTCGATATCGTTGTCCGAATGTGGCACCAGCAGCCACAGGATCAAGCTCTGGGAGATGCAACGGGAGCATGGCCGTCAAGCAGGGCGGATTCGAGCCGCATCACCCGGCAGCCGGTTGTCCACACCAGCATGCAGTGAATATCGCGGTCCGGGAAGATCTGGCTGAGCACGGCACGGTAGGCCGCCATCTGGCGCAGATAGATCACCGGGGTTGCTGCGGCTGATGCCGGCGGGGCGCGGTTGGTCTTGTAGTCGGCCACCAGAATGCGGTCTGGCAACACCACCAGCCGGTCGATCAGGCCGCCGATCACCTGCCCGGCCACAAGGCCGCTGAGGGGCACCTCGGCCCGGCTCTGGCGGCCGAACAACGGCGCCAGTTCAGGGTGATCCAGCACCGCCATCACCTCGTCCGCCAGCGTCACAGGGTCGGAAATGCCTTGGCCGGGGCGGTCGGCGAAGGCGCAGGCGGCGTCGAACCGTTCATTGGGCGGCAGGTCTGGCAGATGCTGCAACAGCGTGTGCACCAACTGGCCGCGCCGGAAGCGGGCGCCTTGCGGATCGCGATCGGCGAGGGGGGATTCTGCTTGCGGCACGCTGCCCAACCCGGCGCCTTCCGGCCGGCTGGGGGCCAGGGGCGAGGGGAGAACCGGCTCGATCGGCGGGGGAGCGGCATGCCAGAATGGGGCAGCGCCGGTCCAGGCGGGGCGGGTTTCCACGGATTGCGGGGCCAGGCGGCGTTCCGGCTCGGCATCACGGCTTTGTGCGCTCTCATGCAGATAAGCGTCGCCGGCCCAAGGGTCCGCCACCGCGCTGAATGCGTCCGGCTCGACTTCCAACGTTTGGAAGCCGCGCCGGACATGGGCATACCAACTGCTCTCCGGCACGTCTTTCTTGATCTCCCAGCCGCACACCAGAAGCCGGTCCTCGGCGCGGGTGAGGGCGACATAGAGCAGGCGGTTCTGTTCCGCCGACTGCCGCGATTTGGCGGCGTCCCGAAGCTTGCGGGCCGTCTCGCAGCGAAGCGCGTCACGCGGGGTCCAGATCGGCAGGGCGGTGCCGCTGTCCGGGTCAGGCATCCAGAAGATGGTGTCGTCATCCGGCGGCAGGCCGGTGGTGTCGGGCAGAATGACCACCGGGGCTTGCAGGCCCTTGGCGCCATGCACCGTCATGATGCGCACTGCGTCAAACCCGTCACCGGCCGGGCCTTCCGGCTCGCGCTTCACCTCGGCGGCGGATTGCCGCAGCCATTGCAGGAAGCCTTGCAGGGAAGGGGGATGCGTCTGGGCATGGCGCAGGCTGGCGGCGAGCAATTCATCGATCGGCTCAGCAGCCTCCGGCCCCAGCCGCGCCAGCAGGCGGGCGCGGCCACCGAGCGGGCCGAGCGCCTCGGTCAACAAGGCGTGCGGCGGCGTGTGATCGACGCGGCCGAGCAGGGTTTCGATGAACCGCGCCGCCGCCACGTACTGCGGCTCGGTGCGGGCCTGCAACGCATGCCACAGCCCGCCTACGCGGCCGGCGGCGAGCGTCATCAACTGGTCATCGGTCAGCCCGCCGAGGGGCGAGGTCAGCACGCAGGCCAGGGAAAGCTCGTCCTGCGGCAACAGCAGCGTGTCGCACAGCGCCATCAGGTCGGCGACGGCGGGCTGTTCGGTCAGCACCATCCGGTCCAGACCCGCCACCTTCACGCCCCGTATTTTCAGCGCCCGCACCAGCGCCACGGCGAAGGCGTTGCGGCGGCGGACCAGCACAAGGAAATCGCCGGCGTTGACAGGACGGCCGCGGCTTTCCAGATGCGATCCGCTTTCGATCTGCTCGGCAATCCATTCCGCCAACGCGTCGGCCAGACGTTGCAGGGCGCTGGATTGCTGGTGGTTCTGCGTCGGCGTGGACCACGGATCGGCGGAACTGGGGTCCGGCTTCGGAGTCACCGGCCATAGTTCCACCCGCCCGGCATGCTCGGCGCGGTCGGCGATGTGGAGCAGTTGCACGTGGTCCGTCACGCCATCGGCCGCCAGCGGATGGGCGAACACCGCATCCACCAGCCCCAGCACCGGGGCGGTGGAGCGAAACGACACGTCCAGTGAGACGTCTTCCCATTTGCGGCCAGAGTCGCGCACCCGCTTGGACAGCACGCCGCGCCAATGCTCGAACGCGTCCGGATCAGCGCCCTGGAAGCCATAGATCGACTGCTTGCGATCACCGACAGCGAACACCGTGCGGGTCACTTCTGGGCGGGTCTCGGCCTGGGCGCCCTGTCCGATGAAGAATTCCGAGGTCAGGCTGCCGGCGATCTCCCACTGGGCGGGGGCGGTGTCCTGCACCTCGTCCAACAACAGATGATCCAGGCCGCCATCAAGTTTGTACAGCACCCAGGCGGCGCCCGGGTTCAGCAGCAGCCGGGCGGTACGGGTGATGAGGTCGTCGTAATCCAGCTTGCCGGTGGCGGATTTGGTCTGCGCGTAGGCCTGCGTGACGGGCAGCGCCAGGGACAGCAGCGCGGCTGTCAGCTCGGCCACCTTGGCGGCGGCCCAGCCGTCTTCGATGTGGCGGATGCGGGCCTGTTCGATGGCCGTCAGATCCACAAGATCCGGGAAACTCTTCACCTGGGTGTGATGGATGAACCCGCCCGGCGCACGGTTCTCACCGGCCGCCGTAAAGAACTTGTCCCGCCATCCACCCCAGCTTTCGGCACGGACAGCCGGCGACTTCGCCATCCAGGCAAGAAAAAGTTGCGCCTTGGCGGCCGAGGCGGCCGTGCCACGGCTGGCGATTTCAGCGAACAACCTGTTTAGATCAGCCATCCCGGCCCAGTCGACATGCATCGAAACGTCGCCGGGATTTGTGGCGCCCAGAATATGCCGCAGCTTGGCCAGCATTGGCTCCACGCCCAAGGCAGCGATATCCTCCAGCCGGCCACGGTCGCGCTGCAAGGTCTGCACCAGCTTGCCGAAATGCTCCAGCGATGACAGCGATGCCAATGCGCTCAACGCTGCACGGCGTTGGGGCGTGTGGGCACCGGCCAGCATCGTCTCGCGTGCTTCCAGCCAGGCGATGGCCGAATCCTGCTCGTCCGCCAAATTGAAATGCGGTGAAAGCTGCGCCTCCAGCGGAAACCGCCGCAGCAGGGACTGGCAAAACGCATGGATGGTGCCGATCCGCATGCCGCCCGGCAAATCCAGCACGCGGGCGAACAGGGCGCGGGCGGTGGCGCGGGTGTCGTCGGTGATCGGGATCTCGATCTCGGTCAGCGATGCATCCAGCGCCGCATCGTCCATCGTCACCCAGGCGCCGAGCTTGCGTTGCAGGCGCAGCGCCATTTCGGCGGCGGCGGCCTTGGTGAAGGTGAGGCACTGGATGCGCGCAGGCTCGGCGCCGGTCAGCATGAGCCGCAGCAGGCGGTCGGTCAGCAGCTTGGTCTTGCCTGAGCCTGCGGAGGCCGCCACAAACGCCGACACGGCGGGATCGGACGCACAAAGCTGGGCGGCATTTGCGCGCTGCCGGGCGCTTTGCATCACGTTCATTCGCCGCCTCCCAAATCCCATTCGGCCACCCGCGCCAGTTGCGCATAATCCGAAAAACGCGGTCGGAAGCCGGGATGGGGATGCGCCAGATACGCGGTGTTCGGATCGTCGAACGCCACCACGCGGTTCCACAGCCGGTCACGCGCCTCAACCGCCGCCGTGTCGATCTTGGCGACGTCGTTGCCATAGAGCAGCGTCGCCTTGCCCGGCTCGTAACCGCCGCTGACATGCCAATAGGCCAGTTCCGCCGCCAATCCCTGCCACGCATCGCCGAATCCGCCGGATGAAGCCATCGCCGCTTCAAGCGGCAATTGCGGCGACAGGCCAGTATCCACCGCCGCCTGCCCTGGCGGCTTGCCGGTCTTGTAGTCGATGATGGCGATGGTGCCGTCCGCCCGTTTCTCAATCCGGTCCGCACGCCCCGTCAGCTCAAACCCGCCGGGCAACGTCAGCGTCCATTTGCCCGCCAGTTCCGCGCCGATATGGACCGGTGGGTAGGCGGCGCGGCGCTCGTTCTCGGTATCGGACGCCCAGTCGGCGATGCGGGCCAGGCGTGGCGCCCACCATTCCACCAGCGCCCGCCGCAAGCCGGCCTTCACCAAAGCGTGGTTCATCGCTTCGCGCAGATCGGCGGGCGATTGGCTGGTCCAGGCAGCACCATGGGCGGCCAGGAAGATCTCAAACCCGTCATGCACGATAGAGCCGTAGTCGGACGCATCGGTGGCCTCCTCCAACGGGCGCAATTTGCGCAAGCGCAGGATGTGGCGGGCATAGATGGCATACGGGTCGGCCAGCCAGGTTTCGATCTCGGTCACGCTCAGCTTGCGCGGACGCTGCGCCACCGGTGGGCGGGGCGTCGGCGGCTTCACCGGGCGCGGCGCGCCGGCGGGCTGGTCGATCTGGCGCGCCCAGGCGGCGGCGGAATGGCGGGGCAGGGCGGTGCCTTGACCGGCCAGATACGCGTCGATCCGGGCCAGCCAACGCGCGGGAACAGCCGGTGCGCCGTCGCGCCGACGCGGGCAGGACAGCACGGCCATCGGGGCGGCACAGGCGGCCATCACGAAATCATGCGCGGCCTGGCCCACGGCTTCCTCGGGGCTCGGCAATCCGGCGGCGGCGCGCATCGGGCGGCTCATCCAGGGGCCGGGGTCAGTGGCCTGGGGCCAGATTCCCTCGGCCAGACCGCCCAGAACCACCACATCCACCGCTTGCAGCCGGGCTTCCAGCAGGCCCCAGATGAACACGCGCGGATGCTCATGCGAAATCTCCCGCCCCCGCAAGGCGCGACGGCTGCGGACGGCAATGCCCTCCAGCAGCGCATCGAAGAAGCCGGGCAGGATCGACTTGTCCTGATCCGGCAGCAGCGAGAGCGCGCCCAGCGCGGTCGCAAGGGTTTGGGCCAGCGCCTCGCCTTCCTCATGCGCCCACAGCCGGGCCGGGCCGGGGGTGTCGTCGGTGGCCGCAAACGCTTCGCCGGTTTCGATCAGGGCGGCCAGCATGTCCGCCGGGGCCAGCGGGCCGGCATTGGCGAACAGGCGCAGCAGCGGTTCGAGGCAGGTCTCGACGCGAGCGATGAATGCGGTGGCCGGGGGCGATTTCTCGGCTGCCATGCGCAATCCGGCGATCCCCGGCTGCGGACGCGGACCGCGCAGGCACAAAATCTCCAACTGACGGGCAGCGACGCGGCAATCGACCGGTTTCATGCCGAGCGCCGCCAACGGGTGCTTCAACAGCGCCAGCAACGCCACCGGCGCCAACCCCGTGGACACCACCTCGGCGATGATGCGCAGGAACACCGCCGGCGGCGCCTGGGCCAGCGGCTCGCCGGCGCTGTCATCGGCCACCACGCCCCAGCGCAGCAACTCGGCGGCCACCCGCGTGGCAAGCTGGCGATCGGGCGTGACCAAGGCGGCCCGCGCGTTGGGAGCCTCCAGCGTGTCGCGCAGGATCAGCGCGATTGCCACCGCTTCTTCCTGCTGGTCGGCGGGTTCAAGCCGATACAGACCGGCAGTCTCCGCCCCCGTCTTCTGCCGCCATGCGCCAAGGCCCGAGGCGGGCAGCAACGCGCGGTCCAGCAATTCCACCCGGCCTTGCGGCGATGAGGCCGGCGCAGACCAGCGCGCGACATCGCCGACCGTGGCACCCATCCCGGACAGCAATTGCAACAATCCGGCCTGCGGATGCGACGGCTCCACGGCGTGGGGCGGATTTTCTTCCAGCCCCGGCAAAATCACCATGCCTTGCGGCATACCCGCCACAACTTTCAGCAACGACGCCACGGCCTTGATGCCGCCGGTCGCACCAGCCACCCACACCGGAGTGGTGGGCGGCCCGTCGCGCCACGCCTCGGTCTGGGCGTGCAGCAGCCGCACCACCCGCGCCTGCGGATTGATCAGCCCTTGCGCCTCCAGCCACAGCGGCCACTGCCTTGTGACGATGTCGAGGAAGCGCAGCGTGATGTCCCAATGCTGGGCCAGCGCGCCATCGGCGACCTTGGCGAGCGCCTCGGGGAAATCCTCGATCTCGGCGCGCTCCGCCTCATCCATCAGATTGGCCAGTTCGCGGGCCAGCACCCAGGCCTGGTCGGCCCGCGCCACGCCGCCAGCCTCCACCGGCAGCACCATGATCAGCCGCGTCAACGCCGCCAGCCGCATGGAGGGCTCGACCGCAGGCGGCAAATCCAGCGCGCCGGACAATGCCAGCGGCGCCTCATCCAGCGCGCCCAGGGCGGTGATGCGCGGCAGCAGCATCGCAGCGCCGCCGGATACACGCAAAAACGCATCCACCAGCGTGCGCGCGGCGCGGCGGGTGGGCAGCAGGATCAGCCCTTCGCCGGGTGGAATGCCAAGCGCCAGCCACCGCCGCGCCACCGCCTCCAGAAAATCGGCGTTGGCGGGCAGGGTGGCGAGGTTCATGTGCTTTCGCCCACCGCACGGGCATGCAGGTTGAACTCGGCCTCGGCCAGGTCCTCCGGCGTGCTGAGATGAAACCACAATCCGTCATGCACGATCGCGCGCAGGCGGCCGGCGGCGAGGGCGCGGTCCCAGATCAGGTTCATGCTGAACGGGCCGGCCGGCGTGTCCTGGAGCATCTCCGGGCGAACGAGCTGAATGCCGGCATAGACATATGGCACGATCTCCAGCTCCTCCGGCCGCCGCACCACGCCCAGCGGGTCCAGCGCGAAATCGCCGCGCCCCACTTCGGCGTGCACCTGGAACGTGCGCGCCAGCAGCAGCAGCACGTCCACATCGTCGGACCACGCATCGTCGAGGCGGTCCAGCGTGGGGGTGGGGCCATCGAGCCAGACCGTGTCGCCATTGACCACGAAGAACGGGTTGGGCCCCAGATCGCCCAACGCGGCGCGCACGGCCCCGCCGGTTTCCAGCAGATCATGCTCAGGGCGGATCTTGATGCGTGGCCCGCCTTTGCGCTGGCGGAGATGCTCCGTCACCCGCTCTGCCTGCCAATGCACGTTCACCACCACGTCCGCCACCCCGGCGTCGCGCAGGCGGTCCAGCGCGTGATCGAGCAACGTGCGCCCGCCCAGCGGCAGCAACGGCTTGGCCGTCTCTGCCGTCAGCGGTCGCATGCGGGTGCCGAGGCCCGCGGCCAGCAGCATGGCGTGACGCGTCATCATAGCCGATCATCCCAGCCTGTCAGAGTTGCAGTGCGTGCATCGCCTTCCTGCGGCGTGAGCACGATTTCCAGCGCCGGGGACGGGCGCAGATCGCCCAGCCGATCCGGCCATTCCACCAGCACGATATCACGAACCAGTTCATCCCATCCCAGCTCCGTTACGGAATCCGGGCCGTCCAGCCGCCAAAGATCGAAATGGTGAACGGGGCCGAGCGGCGTGTCGTAGCTCTGCACCAGGGTATAGCTGGGGCTTGGCACGTCCAGACCCGAATTTCCGCTCACAGCGCGCAGGAAGGCGCGGGCAAAGGCGGTTTTTCCGGCGCCGAGCGGGCCTTCGAGCAAAATCGCATCGCCGGGACGAACACGGGCTGCCAGACGGGCGGCGAAGGCCTGCGTGGCGGGAAGGTCAGGCAAATGAATGTCAGGCATGCCCCCAATGTGCCGCAGCAGACCGTGCCCCGACAAGCTGGCGCTTGTCATGGCGCGGCATGCGGCTAATTTTGTCACATGAACGAACACATCAAGCACTCGATCCATATCACCGACGTCGCCATCATCGGCGCCGGACCTGTGGGGCTGTTCGCGGCCTTTGAATGCGGCATGCTCAAACTGTCGAGCCTGCTGATCGACACGTTGGGCGAGGTCGGCGGGCAATGCTCGGCGCTGTATCCGGAAAAACCGATCTACGACATCCCGGCGCACCCGGCGATCGAGGCCGGTGAGCTGATCGCCAATCTGGAACGCCAGATCGCGCCGTTCGCCGTGCCGCGCCTGCTGGGGCGGCGGGTGGAAACGCTGTCGGGCCAGCCCGGCGCGTTCATCCTCACCACCGACCAGGGCGACCGGATTCAGGCCAAGGTCATCATCATCGCCGCCGGCGCCGGCGCGTTCGGCCCCAACCGGCCACCTTTGGAAGGGCTGCCGGCGTTCGAGGCCACCGGCGCCATTCAATATTATGTGCGTCGCCGCGAGGATTTCCGGGGCAAGCGCGTGGTGATCGCCGGTGGCGGCGACTCAGCCGTGGATTGGGCACTTGGTCTGCGCGGAATTGCCGCCAGCATCCAGGTGGTGCATCGCCGCGCCAAGTTCCGGGCGGCACCTGAAACAGCGGCCCAGCTTGATGCGGCGGCCAAGGCCGGCGAAATCGAGATGGTCATCCCCTATCAGCTGCACGGGCTGCACGGTGCGGACGGCGTGCTGGAATCGGTCGAGGTCGCGGATCTGGACGGCAAGACCAAGCACCTGCCGGCCGATGTGCTGCTGCCGTTCTTTGGGCTGTCGATGGATCTCGGCCCAATCGCCACCTGGGGGCTGGATCTGTACCGCAGCCACATCACCGTCACCGCCGCCACCTGCGAGACCAGCACGCGCGGCATCTTCGCCATCGGCGACATCGCAACCTATCCCGGCAAGCTGAAGCTGATCTTGCAAGGCTTCAGCGAGGCCGCCATGGCCGCGCACGCCATCCATCCGATTGTCCATCCGGATGTGGCGCTGCACTTTGAATACAGTACCAGCAAAGGCGTGCCATGACCCTCTCCCCCGCCGGCCGCCAGATCGCCTTCATCAACGCCGCCCACGGATTCACCCATTACTGCCTGCTGATCCTGCCGACGGCGGTGCTGGCCATCGTGCGGCAAGGCGGGGCGTTCGGCACCGAATACGGCCCCATCCTGGCGCTGGCGACGGGCATGTTCGTGCTCTACGGCCTGTTCTCGCTGCCGCAAGGCTGGATCGCGGCGCGCATCGGCCGCAAGAACCTGATGAGTGCGTTCTTCCTCGGCACCGGCCTGTCGATGGCCGCGACAGGGGTGGCCAACACGCCGAACATGCTGGCCCTCGCCCTCGCCGCCACCGGGTTCTTTGCCGCCATCTATCATCCGATCGGCACCGCCATGCTGGTGGAGGCCGCCGGCGACAAGCCGGGCCGGGCCATTGGCCTGAACGGCGTGTGCGGCAATCTGGGCGTGGCGCTGGCGCCCGTCATCACCGCGTTCCTGGCCGCACAAGGTGACTGGCACTGGGCGTTCGTGGTGCCGGGCGTGCTGTGCGCGATCCTTGGCCTGTTCTGGATACGGGTGCCGGCGCATGACCCGCAGGCCCTGCGCTTCGCCCGCAACTTCCCCACCATCCCGCCCGCCATCGTCCGCCGCGCCGTGGTGGTGCTTCTGCTCATCGCCGCCGTGTCCGGACTGGTGTTCAACGCCTTCACGCTGCTGCTGCCCAAGCTGATGCAGGAGCGGCTGGCGGATGATCCGCAGTTGCTGCCGCTGGTGGGCGCCGCCGCGTTCGTGGCCACCATCTGCGGCGGCGCCACGCAACTGACGGTGGGCCGCATGATCGACCGCAGCACCTTGCGCAGTGTGTTCCTGCCGATGGCCATGGTGCTGGCCCCCGCCCTGGTGGCGTTGGCCTTCGTGCACGGCTGGATGGTGGTGCCGGTGGCCGGGCTGGTGGCGGCTGTTTTGTTCGGCCAGGTGACGGTGAACGAGACGATGACGGCGCGCTATATCTCCCCCGCCCTGCGCACCCGCATGTATTCGGTGCGCTTCTTCGTGGGCTTTTTGGGCAGCGCCGCCGCCGCCCCCGTTGTCAGCTTCCTGCACGAGCGCACCGGCACGCTGGCCGCCGCCGTTCTGGTGCTGGCGGCGTTCGCGGTGATCACGCTGGGGTGCGCGATGTTCTTCCCCGATCGGCGGGAGGAGTTGGAGCCAGAGCTCTGGGGTGCTCCGGCGCCAGCCGAATAACGCCCATCAGCATAAGGCATCTTTGATTCGCCACCCGCCGGTGCCACATCTGCGAACATGAACCGTCGCACTCTCCTGGCTCTGCCGCTGCTGCTGCCGATCGCTGCCCGGGCTGCCTGGGCGCAGAAGCTGCAACCCCTCGCCCTCACCGCGCAGGATCGGACCGATCTGGCGCGGATCGAGACGTATCTCAACAGCCTCAAAGCCCTCAAGGCGCGCTTCCTGCAGGTGGCGCCGGACGGCTCCACCTCCGAGGGCAACGCCTGGCTGCAACGGCCGGGCCGGATGCGCTTCGAATACGACAAGCCCTCGCCGTTCCTGCTGGTGGCCGGCTTCGGCTCGGCGGTTTTCTATGACAAGCAGCTGAACCAGACCACCAGCGTGCCGTTGGGCACCACGCCGCTCGGCATCCTGCTGGCCGACAACTTCAAGCTGTCGGGCGATCTCACCGTCACCGCCATCCAGCGCCTGCCTGGACAAATTCAGGTGACCACCACCCGCACCTCCTCACCCGCTGATGGCTCGTTGACGCTGGTGTTCGCCGACCAGCCCTTGGCGCTGCGGCAATGGGCGGTGATGGACGCCCAACGCCAGGAAACCCGCGTCAGCCTGTTCAGCATCCAGCTTGGCGGCGACTTCCCGGCACGCATGTTCGAATTCAACGACCCGCGCCTGCCGAACCCGAACAGCAACTAATCTCCATTGCAGCCCGCTTTTGACTTTATTTTGTCGCGTTTGTGCCGGACGATGTAAAAATGAAACCGCTCGTAGGCATCTCCTGCTGCACCAAACTGTTCGGCGTGTTCGGAATGAACAACCACGCAGCGTCCGATACCTATGTCCGCGCCACTGACCAGGTGGTGGGCGCTGTTCCGGTGCTGCTGCCAGCCAATGGCGACAACGCTGACATCGAAACGCTGCTGGCGCGGCTGGACGGCATTATCCTCACCGGCAGCCGGTCCAACGTGCAGCCATCCCTCTACGAAGGCCCGGCCCACGCCGAAGGCACGCCGGAAGATCCCTTGCGGGACGCCACCACCCTGCCGCTGATCCGCGCAGCCGTGGCCATGGGCGTGCCGGTGCTGGCCATCTGCCGTGGGTTGCAGGAATTCAACGTGGCCATGGGCGGCAGCCTGCACCAGCGGCTGCAGGATCTCCCCGGCCGCATGGACCACTCGACCCCGATGCAGCCGAACCCGCGCGTGCGGCAAGGCAAGGCGCACGACCTGCGCATCCTGCCCGGCACCTGGCTGCACCGGGTGGCCGGAAGCACCACGATTGCAGTGAACTCGCTGCACAACCAGGGCATCGACCGCCTGGCGCCCGGCCTGGTGGCCGAAGGCGTGGCGCCGGATGGCACGATCGAGGCCATTCGCGCTGTCTCGTCGCCCGGCTTTGCCGTGGGCGTGCAGTGGCACCCGGAATACGATTTCGAGACCGACACCGTCTCCGCCGCCATCTTCGCGGCATTCGGCCGGGCTGTGTCTGCCCGTGCGCATGGGTCGCTCGCCGCCGCGGATTGATCTAGGCTTCTCCAAAACAAGGGAGGCAGACCGTGTCCGAACTCATCTGCGTGGACATCCGCGCCGGCTATCGCATCGTCGCGCTGAACCGCCCGGACAAGATGAACGCGCTGACACCCGCGCTCATTGACGACCTCATCGGAGCTCTCACCGACGCCGAGACCGATCCTGACTGTCGCTGCGTGGTGCTGACCGGCAGTGGGCGCGCGTTCTGCGCCGGGGCCGATCTGGCCGGCATCGCCCCCGACGGCGATCTGGGGACGGCAATCGAGCGCAGTTGGAATCCGCTGGCGCGCAAGCTGCACACCCTGAAAATCCCGAGCGTGGCCGCTGTCGGCGGCGTGGCGGCCGGTGCGGGCGCCAATCTGGCGCTGGGTTGCGACATCGTGCTGGCCGGCCGCTCGGCCAACTTCATCCAGGAGTTCTCAAAAATCGGCCTGATCCCAGATGCCGGCGGCACCTATCACCTGCCGCGACTGGTGGGCGAGGGCCGCGCCCGGGCCCTGGCCATGCTCGCCGAACCCGTGACGGCCGAACGCGCAGAAGCCATCGGCATGATCTATCGCGTGGTCGACGACATCGACCTCATGCCCCAGGCCGAGCTTCTCGCCGCCCGGCTCGCAGTGCTGCCGACACAGGCGCTGCTGCTGACCCGCAAGGCCTATGCGGCCAGCAACGCCAACAGCTTCGACCAGCAACTGGACCTCGAACGCGATCTCCAGCGCCAGGCTGGTTTCACGCCCGATTTTCAGGAAGGCGTCCGCGCGTTTCTGGACAAGCGGGCGCCGCTGTTCACCGGCAAACCGGCCGGCTGAACCGCTACCACAGGTGGCGAACCCCGCTCGGGTCGACGCCGTGCAGCACCTCGCGGCTGGCAAAGATCAACAGCCCCACGCCGAGCGCGATGACACCGATGTTGCGCAGATAGATCTTCGGCCCGTTGACCCATTGCGCACTCGCGTTTCGGATCTCTTGGAACGACAAGGAAAGAACGGCAGCGAGGAAGAACACCAGGAAACCGATATGAATCACCAGCGGATAGGGCTGGCGGATCACGGCCGCCAGATCCGGCCGATCGATCAGCAGGGCAGCATAGAACGCCCACGCGCCACCCGCGACAACAATAAATCAGGTTCATGCGCGCGAAATCCGGCCTTCGAGCGGATAGGCGGGGTCGTTGTAGCCAGGGGTTGAGGGGTGCCCCGGCACCACCAGCCTGTCCACCAGCGCCTCGTCCTCGGCCGTGAAGCGATAGGCCAGCGCGCCGGTATAGTCGGCCCAGTGCGCCTCGGTCCGTGGGCCGGTGACAGCGCCGGTGACCAGCCTGTTGTTCAGCACCCAGGCCAGTGCAAACTGGCCCGGCGTGATGCCGCGCTGGGTGGCGTGTGCGGCGAGGGTTTTGGCGATCGCAAGGCTTTCAGGCCGCCATTCCGTCTCCAGAATGCGCTTGTCCTGCCGGCCGGCGCGGGTGCCGATGGGTGGTGGCAGGTCCGGCGTGTATTTGCCGGTGAGAATGCCGCGCGCCAGTGGCGAATAAGGGAAAACACCCAGGCCGAGATGGGCGCAGGCGGGCAGGTGCTCCACCTCCGGCATACGGTTCAGGGCGTTGTAATACGGCTGGCTGATCACCGGCCGGTCGATGCCTGCCAGATCGCACAGTCGGCAGATCTCCGCCACGCGCCAGGCACGATGGTTGGAGACGCCGAAATGGCGGATCTTGCCATGCCGGATCAGATCGGCCAGCGCGTGGACAATCTCCTCCAGTGGGGTTTGATGGTCTTCCTTGTGCAGATAAAGAATGTCGATCACGTCGGTGCCGAGCCGCGTCAGACTGGCCTCGGCCGCGCGCATCATATAGCGGCGCGACAGGCCGCGGCCGTTGGGGCCGGGTTCGGTCGGGTTGGCCAGTTTCGTGGCCAGCACCCACCAGCTTCGGTTGGCGCTGACAGCACGTCCGGTGATCTCCTCGGACGCGCCATCGTTGTAGACGTCCGCCGTATCGATGAAATTCACGCCCTCGGCGCGGGCGGAATGGATGATGCGTTGGGCGGTGGCTGCGTCCGTGGCGCCGCCGAACATCATGGTGCCCAGGCAAATCGGCGAGACCTTGAGGCCGCTGCGGCCCAGATTGCGATAGTCCATGTCACGCTCCAAGCCTGTGATTGCGGCCGACCATTGCATGATCACCGGCCCGAAGAAACCAGCCGGCCAGGCCGGGTAAGACAAGGCCATTTTAAACACACGCCAACCCGGCGTCTGGCACCCGTTAATGCGACGTTAATAGAAAAATTCTATGGTTTTTCGAATTGAACCTGGAACCGAAATTTCTGTATTTGTTAAAATAAAATAACAAAACATCTCAATCAAACTTCGAAAATAGATAAGTATAACCACTTGTTGTTTTTCAATTGCGAACCAACAGCCTCTGTTTTCGGCTTTAATCTGACGAAAGCGTTGTAAATGAACGAGATCTCATTAAACCATCGCATGCCGGAACTGAACCTCATCTCCACTGGCACCAAAATCGAGCCGATCACGACCGAACGGGATGATGGAGCGGAGTTGATCCGCCAATCAGGGCTGTTCGACGTGGACTGGTATGGTCGCCAAAATCCCGATGTGGTGGCCAGCGGACGAGATCCCGTGCTGCATTTCCTCCACCAGGGCTGGCAGGAAGGCCGCCGGCCCAATCCCTATTTTGACGTGGAATACTACCTCGCCGCGAATCGCGACGTGGCGCAGGCCGGCATTAATCCTTTGCTGCACTATATCTTGGCCGGCGAAGCCTGCTTCTTGCAGCCTTCGGCAGTGTTCGATCTCAGCTGGTATGCCGCGAACCAGCCTGTCACGCCAAGCATGTCGCCGCTGGCGCATTTCCTGTCAATGCGCACCACGGGAACCGTCAGCCCCTTGCCGGATTTCGATGTTGCATTTTATCTCACGTCGAACCGCGACATCGCAGCCGCCGGAATCGATCCGTTCGATCATTACCTGCGCTATGGATATCGCGAGGGCCGCGATCCCTCGGCCAGCTTCGATTCCAAGTTCTACATGCATCGCTATCTGGTGGATGCCCCCGACCAGAACCCGTTGCTGCATTGGCGGCAGTGGCGCCATGTCCTGCGGCTGCACACCAAGGCCCCGCCGGGTGATGCGAGCGTGTTCGAACAGGTACGCCGCAACAGCCGCCCCGGCGCCGAATTCGAGACGGTGCAGCCATTGCCGCGCACCGCCCCGCGTCATGCCAAGCTGTTGGCCTATTACCTGCCGCAATTTCACGCCGTGGCGGAAAACGATGAATGGTGGGGCACCGGATTTACCGAATGGACCGCGATCTCACGTGGCATGCCGCGCTTTGACGGCCATTATCAACCACGCATCCCGCGCGATCTCGGCCACTACAACCTGACCGACGCCGAAACCCTGCGCCGTCAGATCGCCCTGGCACGCGATGCCGGCGTGTTCGGTTTCGTACAGTATTTCTATTGGTTCAACGGCCGCCGCCTGCTTGAACGGCCGCTGGAAACGTTGCTGGCCGACCAAAGCCTGGATTTCCCGTTCTGCCTGATGTGGGCAAACGAGAACTGGACCCGGCGGTGGGACGGTTCGGACAACGAGGTGCTGATCAGCCAGGATTGGCGCATCGAGGACGAGCCGGCCTTGCTCGCCTGCTTTGCCCGCCACTTCGCCGATCCACGCTATATCCGACTGTCCGGCAGGCCGGTGCTGATGATCTATCGGGCAGGATTGATCCCGGATTGCGCCAACACCCTCGCGCGGTGGCGGGATTCGTTCTCGATGCACTACAACGAAGATCCAATCCTCGTGATGGCGCAAAGCTTTGGCGAAAATGACCCGCGCGACTATGGGTTTGACGGCGCCATCGAATTTCCGCCCCACAAGCTCACCACCAAGCTTCACACAATAAGCCAGAAACTCCGCTCGTTCGACCCAGCAGCCCGTGGCCAGGTCTATGCGTATGACGACATCGCAGCAGCATCGCTGGCCGAGCCGCCGCCCGCCTATCCGCTGATCAAGACAGCAGTGCCGGGCTGGGACAATGACGCCAGGCGCGAGGGTATGGGCATGGTGCTGCACGGCTCCACCCCGGCTAAATACCGAGCCTGGCTGGAAGCGCTGGTCGATCGCAGCGCGGGGCAGTTGTTCCATGGCGAGCGGATTGTGTGCGTCAACGCCTGGAACGAATGGGCCGAAGGCGCCTATCTGGAGCCGGATGTGCATTTTGGCGCTGCCTATCTGAACGCCACCGGCAGGGCGGTAGCCAAGATGCAATCGGCGGATCAGGGCGCGAAGGTATTGCTGGTGGGGCATGATGCATTTGCCGCCGGCGCCCAGATGCTGCTGTTGCACATCGGCCGCCAGCTGGTAGCGGCGCACGGAATGGGCGTGGAGTTCCTGCTGCTCGGCGACGGCACCTTGCTGGGGGAATACAATGCCGCCGCCCCCACCCATGTCGCCCCCGACAAGGCCAGGATTGCCGAACGAATCGCAGCGGCCGCTCGCGGCGGCATCACCCACGCCTTGGTCAACACCAGCAGCGCGGCACGCGTCATCCCGTTGCTGAAGCGCGCGGGCATCGAGGCGGTGTTGTTGGTGCATGAACTGCCCCGCGTGATGGCTGAGCACAACATGCTGCCGGGCCTGCGGGCCGGTGCGGCACTGGCCGCGCGCGTGATTTTTCCAGCGGCCTGCGTGCGCGATGCCTGCCCCGCCGTGGACACGCTGGACCCGGCTCGCATGCGCATCCTGCCGCAAGGGCTCTACACGTCGATCACCTTCGACACGGCCGCCCGCGCACGGGTGCGCCAACAACTCGACATCGATCCGCAGGCGTCCCTGGTGCTGGGCGCCGGCTATGGCGACATGCGCAAGGGCTTCGACCTGTTCCTGCAAACCGCGCGTCTGGTGCTGCGGTAAAATCGGCTGATGCATTTCTGCTGGATCGGTGCGGTGGCCCCGCAACTGACAGCGTATCTGGCCCCCGAGATCGAGGCTGCGCTTGCCACTGGGCGCGTTCATCTGCCCGGTTTCCAATCAAACATGTCGGATTGGCTGAGTGCGGCGGACGTGTTCGCCCTCACCTCCCGCGAGGACCCATTTCCCTCGGTGGCGCTGGAGGCGATGGCAAGCGGCATCTCGGTGGCCGCGTTTGCCGGCAGCGGCGGCATTGCCAGCTTGCTGGAGGCCGCAGGCCAAGACGCCGGATCGGTGGTGCCACTGTCAGACACAGGCGCGTTGGCGCAGGCGTTGATGGCGCTGGCCGCTGGACAGGATTCGGCCCAGCGGCCAACCCGCGCCGCCGCAGCAACGGCGCGGTTCGACTTTGCCGCCTACACCGCCGAATTGCTGGCCGAATTACGCGATCCGCTGGCGCCACGCATTTCCGCGGTTGTGCCCAGTCACAACTACGCCCGTTTCATGCCAGAACGCCTGCGCTCGATCTTCACCCAAACCCACCCTGTGGAAGAGGTGATCGTGCTCGATGACGGTTCCACCGATGACAGCGTGGCGGTGGCGCGTGCCGTCGCACTGGATTGGCGGCGCACCATCCGGCTGGAGGCCCAGGCCACCAACGGCGGCAACGTGTTCCTGCAATGGCAACGCGCCGCCCTGATCGCTCGGGGCGACTATCTGTGGATCGCCGAGGCCGATGACAGCGCCCATCCGGAGCTTCTGGCGCGGCTGGCGGCCATGCTGGCGGCCCATCCCGACATCGACATCGCCTTCTGCGATAGCCACGCGGTCAACGACCACGGCGAGACGATGATGGCCGACTACAAGGAATATTATCGCAGCATCGGCCCCGGCCTGCTGGCCAGGGACGGCGTGTTCAGCGCGGATGTGTTTGTTCGGGATTGCCTGTCCGAACGCAACACCATCCTCAATGCCAGCGCCGTGGTGTTTCGAACCCAGGCCTTGCGGGACGCACTGGCGCGGTGCGCCAACGAACTGCCGCAATGGAAGGTGGCCGGTGATTGGCGGCTGTATGTCGACATACTCGGCCACAGCACCGGGCGCGTCGGCTATCTGGCGGCCCCGCTCAATACGCATCGCCGCCACCGTGCCAGCGCCACCGCCACATTGCCTGCGCCGGCCATGCTGGCCGAGATCGGGCGCATGCACGACGTGGTCAACGCCCTCCTGCCGGCGGATACGGCCCGGGTCATCCGGCAGACATCCTATCGCCACAGCCTCGCCAAACCGGCCAACATCAAACTGGCAGCGGCCGAAGCTCCGCCAGGGCTTGCGTCAGAAGCTCTGGCACATCAGCCGCCGGGCGCGGCCGGCTGAACAGGTAACCTTGCATCTCGTCACATGATTCCGCGACGAGGGCGGCCAGTTGCGCCTGCGTCTCCACGCCCTCGGCCACGGTGGCAATCCCGAGGCTGGCGCCAAGCGACGCCACGGCGCGGACAATAGCCGTGGCTTCGGCGGAAGGAAGGCTGCGCACGAAGGATTGGTCGATCTTGATTTTGTCGAACGGGAAGCAACGCAGATAGCTCAACGACGAATAGCCCGTGCCGAAATCATCCAGCGAAATCCGTGCGCCGAGTTCGCGCAGGGCATGCAGAATGTCCAGCGTGGCCGTGTCATCCTGCAGGCGAACAGATTCGGTTATTTCCAGCTCCAGCCGAAAACCGGGCAATCCGGTATCCGCGAGAACACTGGCCACGATGGCCGGCAGCGAGCCGCACGTGACGTCGGTGAATTGATGCGGCGACAGATTGACCGCCACCCGCACGGGGCTCGGCCATGTTGCTGCTTCAGCACAGGCGGTGCGCAAAACCCAGGCACCGATGTTGGCGATCAGCCCCAATTCCTCTGCCAACGGAATGAATTCGCCAGGCGAAACCAGCCCGCGCGTTGGATGCCGCCAGCGCAGCAGCGCCTCGAACCCAGTGACAACCTGGGACAGGACGCTGACCAAAGGCTGGTAATGGACCTCGAACTGATTGGCCGCCAGCGCGCCGCGCAAATCCACCTCCAGCGCGTGCCGCGCCTTGGCATTCTGATCCATGATCGGCCCATAGACCTGGGCCCGGCCATAGCCACCGGCAGACGCGCGGTGCATCGCCAATGTGGCGTTGCGCAAGACTTCCTCCGCACCGGCCAGGGGCGACGCGCCCGCCCGGGCACTGGCTGGCACCGCGATCCCCATCGAGGCGGAAACCGTCAACACGTGCCCGTCAATCAATACCGGCTCAAGCAAGGCTTCAACCAGTCGCGACCGCATGCGCAGCGCCACATCCCATGATGCGGGTGCGTGCAGGAGCACGGCAAAGCCGGCGCCGCCCGTATGGGCCAACGTGTCGGACTGGCGCATGCATCCCATGATTCGCGTTGCTACCTGCTGGAGAACCGCGTCACCGTTGGCATGACCGCAGATGTCGCAAATCCCCCGGAACCGGTCGATTTCAAGCGTCAGCAGGCTGAAACCAGCGGCACGCCGCTGCGGCCAGGCGGCCGCGATCGCTTCCAGAAGCGCCTTGCGGTTGGGAAGATCAGTCACTGCGTCATGCCGCACGAGATGCGCGGCGCGCGCGGTGGCGGCCTCTCGTGCCGTGATATCCTCATACGTGCACACCCAGCCGCCGCCTTGCATCGGCTTCCAATCCACGGACACCAGGCGACAATCCGGCAGTGACTGCTGAAAACTCCGTCCGGTTCCGGACGCTGCCAGTGCCGCCATCTCCGCCGACACGTCCGCAAACGTGGCGCCAGGATGATTTCCCACGTCGATGGAATGGGCCAACACCTGGGCCAAAGTGGCGCCCGGACGCACGATGTCCGGATCGAAGCGAAACAGTGCGCGCAGTTGCCGATTGCACAGCACCACCCGCAGATCGGCATCGAACATGATCAGCCCATGCGGCATCATGTTAAGCGCCTCGTCCAGACGGGCGTGGGTTTCATCCAACTCTTGGCCACGCAACTCGATTTCCCGAACGTCATCCAACCACACTGCCGATACTGCCTGTCCCGGCCCATCTTCTTGCATGTTCAGCAACCGATGCAGCTTCTTTCGCGTAACGGCGCGCTTACCGGATGCTGTTGTGCGGAGACGAGACTCAGTGCGTGCGGGCAACAGCGCGATCGCGACATCTGGCGCAACGGCGCACGGGGCGGAAAGCGAGAAAATATCGGGCATAGATCATTCACCTGAAATCGGTCTGCTTGTGGGAACAGTCTCATGCAGTGATACATGCTCCATACGGATTGCCAGATCGTTAACAGAAGGGTGTCTGTACCTCAGATCCATAAAATGGTCAGAAACCTGACATCGGTACGACCAGAGCTGGGACCACAGCGGGAACCAACGCCGTACACGAGGATTTCAACTTGGCAGAACTAGATTTTCGTTTTGTTGACGTTATTTTCATCCGCTGGAACGCAGAAATCGCGGTGCGATTCACAATCCTGCGAGAGCCCGGAAGATAAGCTGAGGCTCAACGTTATGGCTGACAGATTGACCACTGTGCCACACGGAGCAAACCCGATGTCCCAGACTGACGCCGCCCCATGCTTCAACGCGTCGCTGATTTTTCCGGACGTGGACGCGGCAACGCTTGCCCGCGAGGATATTGGCGTTCATTTGCTGGGAACGACGACGATGGCCCCGGATGCATGGCGGGATTATTTGCGCCGAGTGCTGCCACCGCTGCAGCGCCGCCCGCACTTGCGTATTTTGAGGGGCGGCGCGTTATAGATCTGCGTTCAACCGTGCAGTTGATTGCATGGTTCGTTGCAATTCAGGCTTTGGCTTTTGGGCTTGCTGCGTGTTTTGCGTTTGAAACGAGGGTGCGCAAAACCTGGCTAAGCAGCCCGTATGTTCGCAACAAAGCCGGCCACCTCGGTCTGCAACTGCTCGGCGCGCTGCGATAGGCCGCCGGCCGCATCCAGAACCTGCCCCGCCGCCTCGCCTGTCTCATTGGCGGCGCGGCTGACAAAAACAATGTTGGCGGTGACATCCTGTGCAGCATTGGCCGTCTGTTGCACACTGCGGGCTATCTCCGCCGTCGCAGCGCCCTGCTCCTCGACAGCGGACGAAATTGACGTGGCAATCGCGCTGACCTCCTCGATGGTCTCACTGATCCCGCTGATGGCTTTGACAGCCTCCTGGGTCGCCGCTTGCATCCGGGTAATTTGAGCCTTGATCTCTTCTGTCGCTTTGACGGTCTCGTTGGCGAGGAGCTTCACTTCCGACGCCACAACAGCAAAGCCTTTGCCGGCATCTCCGGCGCGAGCCGCCTCGATTGTCGCATTAAGCGCCAGAAGATTTGTTTGGCTGGCGATGTTGGTGATCACCCCGACAACATAGCCAATTTTGTTGGCTTCCTCTGCCAGCGCGCGGACAATGCCGTCAGTCCGCTCCGCATCGCTGACTGCCTTGCTTGTAATGCCGGCCGACTGGGCAACCTGCCTGCTGATCTCGCTGATCGAAGCAGACAATTCCTCGGCGGCCGACGCAACGGTCTGGATCCCGATATCTGCCTGCTCCGCCGCGATGCTCACGGCGCTCGCCTGCACGTTGGTTTGCCCCGCTGTGGTCGCCATTGAGCGGGCCGTTGCTTCCAACTCCGTGGAACCAGTAGCCATAAGTGCCACCAACTGCCCAACGGAGGCTTCAAATTCCCCACCAAGCTTCTGAAGCGTTTTTGCCTGAGATGCCTTGTTCTCATCAAGATACATCGTGATGCCCAACTCCATGTCGAGCGTGACAGCCTGACTTACGGCAGCGATCAAAGTCGTCAGCACATCTTTTCCTGAATGGCGTTGCCACCGATTGACGGATAGAGCAATCGCCCGCGCTGTGATCTCCTGCAACACATACGTGTATCCACCAACGTAATACTGCGGTGCAAGCCCAATCCTGCTATGTACAGCACCAATTTTTTGGGCAGAATTCAGGTATTCCTGATCAAATTTTCCAGAAAACAGAAGAATCCAATGGTTAGACTGCGCAGCAGAGGCTTTTTTGACCATACCTTCGCCAGAAAACATAGATATTAACTGTGGCGATTTTCGAATTTTATTATAAAACCCTTCAAGAATTTCCGGCATAGCGCCCTGCAGATGAGGCCGAAAAGCGAGCAACGCAGCCCGGTGTTCCTTTCCGATCCCAAGGAAACTAATACGCTCGTTCAAGCCACTTAGATCAACCATCGACAGAATTCCCGAGCAATACCAGAAATTTGAAACACAATTTCAAAAGTACCGGTTTTTGTTTTATCTAATAAACAAAATGTGACCCCTCCGTTTTTTGAAAAACATTTTTTCCTTTGTTTAAACTACTGCAACGGATGACAGGTTTACGTCTGGCAAACATGGCCTTTAACTATAAACATATAGTTAACAAGGAGGACGAAGGCTGGCTTCGATGGGGGGGGGCGTGGGTCGCTCCACACGGCGCCTCTGGCAGACATGCCTACCGACACGTCTTCAGATGGGCTTGCTCAGCCCGGAGGATGGCCGACCGTTGGTCAGGCGACAAGAAGGGCACAGACCACCCAGGAATCCGATGACGTCAGATCACTGAAGTCATCGGACTTAAGGGTGGATTTATGGGGTGGCTATCCGACGCGCATCAATGTCCGCGCAGAATTTGACTCAGAAACAACTTCAGGCGGTCGGTCTGCGGGTCTTCGAACATCCTGGCCGGCGTGCCTGATTCCACAATCTCGCCGCGATCCATGAACACCACCCGGTCGGCCACCATGCGGGCAAAGCCCATCTCGTGAGTGACGCACACCATCGTCATGCCGCTTTCGGCGAGGCTGACCATGGTGTCGAGCACTTCCTTGATCATTTCCGGATCAAGGGCGGAGGTCGGCTCATCGAACAGCATGATCTTGGGCTTCATGCACAGCGCGCGGGCGATGGCCACGCGCTGCTGCTGGCCACCAGACAACTGGCCCGGATATTTGTTGGCCTGCTCCGGAATTTTCACCTTGCGCAGGAAATCCATCGCAAGCTCCTCCGTCTCGGCCTTGGGCATCTTGCGCACCGAGATCGGCGCCAGGGTGCAGTTTTCCAAAATCGTCAAATGCGGGAACAGGTTGAACGACTGGAACACCATGCCGACTTCACGACGAATGGTGTCCAGCGCCCGCAGATCGTCGGTCAGTTCGGTGCCATCCACGATGATGCGGCCTTCCTGGTGGCTTTCCAGGCGGTTGATGCAACGGATCATGGTCGACTTTCCGGAGCCTGACGGCCCGCAGACAACGACGCGTTCCTTCTGCGCCACGTTCAGCGTCACGTCGCGCAGCACGTGCATGGTGCCGTACCACTTGTTCACCTTGTCGAGTACGATCGCGGGGGCTTCTTCGGCCATGGTCATTCGGTACTTTCGTTAGCGGAAACGGCTTTAGCGGTTATGAGCGAGGTTGAGCTTCCGCTCAACGCCACGGCTGTAGGAACTCATCGTGTAGCAGAACACGAAATAAATCAGACCCACCACGATGTAGATTTCGGTGGCGACGCCCTGCCAGATCGGGTCCGCCATCGCGGTTTTGCTGGAGGTCAGCAGGTCGAGAATGCCGATGGTCAGCACCAGCGACGTGTCTTTGAAAAAACCGATGAAGGTGTTTACCAAAGGCGGAATCACGAGCCGCAGGGCCTGCGGCAGCAGAATTTTGGTTGTCTTTTGCCAATACGCCAAGCCCAGCGCGTCGGCGGCCTCGGCCTGGCCTCTCGGCAGCGCCATCAGCCCACCACGCACAACCTCGGCCAGATAAGCGGCCGCGAACAGGATGAACGCCACCTGGGCCCGGAGCAATTTGTCCAGGTTGATGCCCTCTGGCATGAACAACGGCATCATGACGTTGGCCATGAACAGCACCGCCACCAGCGGCACGCCGCGGATCAGTTCGACATAGATAACGCACAGCATCTTCACTGCCGGAAGCTTCGTGCTGCGCCGCCCCAGGGCCACCAGCACCGAAAGCGGAAACGCGAGAGCGAGGCCGAACGTGGACAGAATCAAGGTGATAACCAAGCCGCCCCACTCATCCTGCGGCACGAAAGTAAGGCCCAGGAAACCGCCCCACATCAGGCTGAAGATCATCACCAGCGTCACAGCCCAGATCGCCGCAATCTCCTTGCGCCAGAAACGACGATCCGACGACACGTAGAACAGCCCGATAAACAGCAGGATGCAGATGCCCGGGCGCCATTGCTGCGCATATGGAAAGCGGCCGAACAGCATGAAGCGCCATTTGTCGCCAATGGCGGCCCAGCAGGCGCCAACGCCGCGGGCGGCACGGCACGTGGTGGGATCGAGTGCGCCAGTGGCGGTGGTGGGCACAGACCACACCGCGTTGATCACGCCCCATTCAACGATTCCCACCAGAGCGTAGAAAATAGCCACGCCGAGCGCGATGGTCACGAGGCTCGAAAAAATGCCGTTGAACAGGTTGGCGCGCATCCAGGCCATGGGGCCATATACGCTGGCGGGCGGCCGCTCCCGCGTGGGGGCGGCCGGGTGTGCGCCAAGGGCAGTCGTTGCCGGAGGGGTCATGATGTCAGCGCTCCACCAGCGCGATGCGCGCATTGTACCAGTTCATGAACAGGCTGATCGACAGGCTGAAGGCCAGGAACACCGCCATCATGATGCCAACGCCCTCAATCGCCTGGCCGGTCTGATTAAGCATGGTGCCGGTGATGGACACGATGTCTTGAAAGCCGATAGCGACCGCGAGCGAGCTGTTCTTGGTCAGGTTGAGGAACTGGCTGGTCATCGGGGGAATGATCACCCGCATGGCCTGGGGCAGTACGATCTGCTTCAGCACGGCAGCAGGCCGCAACCCGAGCGCACCGGCGGCTTCCCACTGGCCCTTCGGCACCGCCTGGATGCCGGAGCGAACAATTTCCGCCACATAGGCGGCGGTGTAGAGCGTCAGGCCCAGCAGAAGCGCAAAATACTCCGGCGTGATAACGCCACCACCGGTGAAATTGAAACCGCGCAGGCCTGGATAGTCGATGGCGAACGGCGCCCCAAGCGCCCCCCAGACCAGCACAGGCAGGCCGATCATCAATCCCACAGCAGCCGGCCAGATTTTTGGTTTGATGCCGGTTTCGTCGCGCGTTTTGTTGGCAGACCGATTCCAGGCGATGGTGCCGAACAGGCCAACCACGAAGGCCAGCAGCGTCCACCAATGGGCGTCCTGCCAGACCAGCAACGGCAGGCGCATGCCGCGATTGTTGAGGAACACCACGCCGAACATCTTGATCGAGGCGCGGGGCGCAGGCAGGGCCTGGAGAATGCCGTACCAGAACAAAAGCTGCAGCAGCAGCGGCAGGTCGCGCAGCGTCTCGACGTAGCAGCCCGTCACCTTGGAGACGAGCCAGTTCTTCGACAGGCGCCCGATGCCAATGATGGTGCCCAAAATCGTCGACAGCACAATGCCGACAACGGCCACCTTGAATGTATTGAGGATGCCCTCCATCACGGCACGACCCCAGGTGCTGGTCGCGGGATCATACGGAATGAGGGTTTCAGCGATGGGAATGCCGGCCGTGCTGCTCAGAAATCCGAGGCCTGTGGCAATGTGCCGCAACTCAAGGTTTCTGCGGGTGTTGCCGATCAGATACCACAGAACCGCAACCACCAGCCCCACAATCAGGACCTGCCACACGATGCTGCGGAACAAGGGATCGGCCCAAGAGATTGAGACCCCCTTCTTCGGGGCCGCACGGGCGTTCGCCAATCTCGGATCGGTGGTGCTGCCAGACATCGTGCGATCTATTCCTGCATCATTTTAAGGCGGGTCAAGCAATTCTTATGCCGAAAGGCGCGCGCGGCATGCAAGCCTGAATTGTGCTTCATTTCACAGCGGAAGATCAATCCCGCTCCGCTGCATTGAAACAAAACTGCCCACAAAAAAGCCGCCCCGGTGCTCCGGGACGGCCTTTTGGTCAGCCAAGTGTACTCAGTTTCAGGTGATCAACGGATCGGCGGCGCGTAGTGCAGGCCGCCCTTGGTCCAGATGTTGTTGATACCGCGCGGCACGCCCAGAACCGTGATGTTGCGATCCCAGGTCTCGCCGAAATTGCCGACGCCCTTGATGATGTTGTACGCCCACTTGGCGTCCAGCGCGAGCGCCTTGCCCATATCGCCTTCGACGCCAAGCAGGCGGCGAATGTCGGGGTTGGTGCTCTTGGTCATCTCGTCGACATTCTTGCTGTCAACGCCGTATTCTTCAGCGGCGACCGTTGCGAAGTAGGACCAGCGCACGATGTCGAACCACTTGTCGTCGCCCTTGCGGACCATGTAGCCCAGCGGTTCCTTGCTGATGATCTCCGGCAGCAACAGGAAATCTTCCTTGTTGGTCTGCGTCGCGCGGAACGTGGCCAGCGACGAGCTGTCGGTGGAGTAGGCATCGCAACGGCCGGACAGGAACGCGCTCTGAATTTCGGCCAGATCCTGAATCAGGATCGGGGTGAACTTCATGTTGTTGACGCGGTAATAGTCGCTGATGGCCAGCTCGGTGCTGGTGCCTGGCTGCACGCAGATGGTGGCGCCGTCCATTTCCTTGGCGGACTTAACGTTCAGCGTCTTCTTCACCAGGAAGCCGGTGCCGTCGTAATAGTTCACGCCCGCGAACATCAGGCCGAGGCTGCCTTCACGGCCCAACGTCCAGGTGGTCGAGCGCACCAGCATATCGATTTCACCCGACTGCAGGGCTGTGAAACGATTCTGGGTGGTGGTGACGGCGAACTTCACTTTATTCGGGTCGCCGAACACGGCGGCGGCCACGTTGCGGCAGCTGTCGGCGTCGATGCCGCGCATCACGCCCTGGCTGTCCGGCAGCGAGAAGCCCGGCACCGCGCCGGCGATTCCGCAGATGACCTGACCGCGCGCCTTGACGGCATCAAGCGTCGCCGAGCCGGAAGGCTGAGCATAAGCCGGTGCTGCGGCCAGAAGCGCCGTGGCGAGCAGCCCGCCGGTGAGAGTCAGTCGCATCATTGCGTGTCTTCCTAATCTGGATTGCGGGCACAGCCCCGCACAGAGCGCGAAGGTGCCCTGCGTTTGACGCAAGATCAATGCCCCGTTTCACGAAAAAGACGGAATATTTTGTCCATCAGGAAACAGCATGGGCTTTCAGGTCGTCCAGGCCGCAATGCTCCAAGGCGCCGAAATGCGTGGCCTCCAGCACCACAGCCGGTGCAAAACCAGCCTCCAGCGCCTCATGCCAACGCGGTGCGCACAGGCACCAGCGATCGCCCGGCTTCAGCCCCGCAAAGCCATATTCCGGCATGGGCGTTGACAAATCGTTGCCAGCGCGCGCGCTGAAGGCGAGGAACGCCGCGTCCACCACGGCGCATACGGTGTGGCTGCCACGGTCCTGCGGCCCCGTGTCGCAGCAGCCGCTGCGGGTGAAGCCGGTGAGCGGCGAGAGTGAGCATGTTTCAAGTATGCCGCCCAGAACGTTACGGGCCGGGATATTCTCAGGCCTGCGTCCAAATCCATTGCTGCCATCAGGCATCGACATTCTCCCTTGTCTCGCGTGCGCCATGGGGGCACATCGCCATCATGCTCCATATCGTCAAGCTTGCCGTTGGTATTCGCGACATCGCTCATCTCAAGACCGTGCAGGCGGCGCGACTGGCCATTCGGCCGCCCTTGCGCCACCAGACCCGGAATTTTCCACGCAGGACCGCCGAGGTCACGGATGGCGGATCGATCTATTGGGTGATTGCCGGCGCCGTTCTCGTGCGCCAGCGCATTCTCGATATCGTGGACGACACCTGGGACGATGACAGAGCCTGCGCCGGTCTGGTGCTGGACCCGGAACTGGTGCCGGTGTCCGCCACGCCCATTCGCGCCTTCCAGGGCTGGCGCTATCTGACGGCCGAGGCCGCCCCGTTGGATCTGGACCAATCGACCGCAGCCGGAACGGATGAATTCCCCGAGGCCATGCGCCGCTCGCTGCAGGCGCTGGGGCTGCTGTAACAGCAGCCTGAGGGCTTCTACGGACTTGCAAAGGCTACGTTCGAAGCGCCATAGATTTCAGATCTATGGGCGCTTTTTCTCGCGGGCGCTCTCAGCCAGATCGGAGATGCATCCTATGCTTTCACGCCGCGCTTTGTTCGCATCCCCGTTGCTCGCCGCAGCCGGGATTGTCCTGTCCGCCTCGCTTGCCGAAGCCGCCACGGCCAAGGCGAAGACGAAGAAAAAGGCCCCGACCAAGACCGCCAAAGCCCCCACGAAGAAACACTCCGCGAAAAGCTGAAACGGCTTGCTGGCCGGTGCGCCCTTCCTCAATGGCGGAAGTGGCGCATTCCGGTCAGCACCATCGCAATGCCGGCTTCGTCGGCAGCCGCGATCACCTCGGAATCCCGCATCGAGCCACCGGGCTGGATCACCGCTGTCGCCCCGGCCGAAATCGCCGCCTGCAAGCCATCTGCGAACGGGAAGAACGCGTCGGACGCCACGACACTGCCCAAGGTGAGCGGCGTGGCGATGCCCTCCTGCTTGGCCGCCTCGGCACCCTTCCAGGCGGCGATGCGCGCCGAATCGACGCGGCTCATCTGGCCAGCGCCGATGCCGGTGGTGGCAGCGTGGTGGGCATAGATGATGGCGTTGGACTTCACGTGCTTGCAGACACGGAATGCGAACAGCAGATCATTCAGTTCCGCCTCGGTGGGGGCGCGCTGCGTCACCACCTTCAGGTCGGCGCGGGCGATGCGCCCGGCGTCGCGGGTCTGGGCCAGGAAACCGCCGGCGATGGTGCGGATGGACATGCCGGGCTCGGCCGGGTTCGGCAGGCCGCCGGTCAGCAGCAGGCGCAGGTTCTTTTTCCGCGACAGGATGGCCTGGGCCTCGGCGGTAGCGTCCGGCGCGATGATCACTTCGGAGAAGATGGCAGCGATACGCTCCGCCGTCTCGGCGTCCAGCGTGCGGTTGACGGCGATGATGCCGCCAAACGCCGACACCGGATCGCAGCGCAACGCCAGATCCCACGCCTTGGCGAGGGTGTCAGACGATGCCACGCCGCACGGGTTGGCGTGCTTGACGATCACCACGGTCGGGCCGTCGAACTCGGCCACGCACTCGAAGGCGGCGTCGGTGTCATTGAGGTTGTTGAACGACAATTCCTTGCCCTGCACCTGGCGCGCGGTGGCCACGCCGGCGCGGGTGCCGGTGGCGTAGAACGCGGCTGCCTGATGCGGGTTCTCGCCGTAGCGCAGCGTCTGGCGACGGATGCCGGACAAGGTCATGCGCTCGGGGAAGGTCTCGTCGCGCTGGCCGGCGAACCAAGTGGAAATGGCGCTGTCATAGGCGGAGGTGCGGGCATAGGCCTCCCCCGCCAGCCTGCGGCGGGTGGCAAGCTTCGTGCCGCCATGCTCGGCCAGTTCGGCCAGAACCGCGGCATACTGCGATGCCTCGGTGAGAATGGTGACGAAATCGTGGTTCTTGGCGGCGGCGCGGATCATGGCCGGGCCGCCGATGTCGATGTTCTCGACGCAATCGTCATAGGCGGCACCGGCGGCGACGGTGGCTTCGAACGGGTAGAGGTTCACGGCCACGAGGTCGATCGGCGCGATCTTGTGTTCGGCCATCTGCGCCAGATGCTCGGGCAGGTCGCGGCGGCCGAGGATGCCGCCATGGATCTGCGGCACCAGGGTTTTCACCCGCCCATCCAGGATTTCCGGGAAGCCGGTGTGGTCGGCCACTTCCGTCACGGCGATGCCGGCCTCGCGCAGGGCCCGGGCAGAGCCGCCGGTGGACAGGATTTCGATGCCGTGGCTGGCGAGCGCACGGGCGAAATCGACCAGACCGGTCTTGTCGGAAACAGAGATAAGGGCGCGGCGGATGGGGGCAATGTCGATCATCCCCGCGTATTAAACCTAGGCTCCCAGCAGGTCCAGCGTTCGTGCGAGCACAACAGCCTCGTCAAAAAGACCGAGCGCCCGCGCACGACCGGCCGCACCCAGCCGCGCCCGCAGGTCCGGGTCGGTCGCAAGCAGGCTGAGTGCTGCGGCCAAAGGTGCCACCGTGGCGGGCGGGACGAGAAAACCGGTCTCGTCGTTCACCACTTGTTCACGTGGGCCGCGTATATCGGTGGCCACAACCGGGAGTGCCGTGAGCATGGCCTCGATGATCGACATCGGCAGACCTTCGAAATGGCTGGGCAGGGTGAACACGTCCGATGCCGCCAGAATGGCTGGAATATCGTCACGATAGCCGAGACGCCGCAGCCGGGGGCCGAGGCCGCTATCGGCGAAATACGGCTCCATGTCCTCGCCATGATCGGACGGCAGGCGCTCGCCCACCACCCACAATTCGGCATCCACGTTCTTCATGGCCGCGAGAAGTTCGGGATAGCCCTTGTGGCGCACAAGGCGGGAGATGGCGGTGATGACCACACGATCCTCCGGCACCCCCAATTCCGCACGCAGCCGGGCGCGGGCTTCCGGGTCTGGATGAAAACGGGCCGGGTCGCGGCCGTTGCCGATGGCGGTGCTGCCGCGATTGATCCACAGCCGGCGGGCATCGGCGGCCTCCTCGCGCGAGACGGTCATGTGAACATCGGTCAGCTGGCCGCCGACCAGTTCCATCACGAACGCCACCGCGCGGCGGGGCCACGGGCCGGGCTGATTGAAAAGGAAGCCGTGGCAGGTATAGGCCACGCGCGGCACCCCCGCGACGCGGGCGGCCACCCGCGCCAGAAAGCCGCTGATGGGCATGTGGCCGTGCACGAGATCCGGCCTTTCGGCGCGCAGAAACGCCACCAGGGCGCGGAACGCCCGCCATTGGGCGACCGGCGACAGGCTGCGGGCCAGCGGCAGGCCAACCACCCGGAACCCTTCGGCGCGCGCCACTTCCAGCAACGGCCCCTCGGCCGACGCGCCGATCACCTCATGCCCCCGGGCCCGCAGGCCGCGCATCAGGGGCAGCAGGAAATGCCGAAGCGAGAAATCGACGTTGGTGATCTCGACGATTTTCATCCGACGCGCGTGATCGCCCATTTGATCTGCTGGGGGCCATCCTCATAGCCCGTCAGCACCACCTGCTCGCTTTTGCGCGGCGTGGCGCCGCCGAGATAGATGCTGTCTTCCAGAGACAGTTGCGCGCCATCGGCCCGCAGTCGCCAGCCGCTGCCGGAGGGCAGGCGCAACAGGATCGCCTCGCCATCCTGTTGCAGGCTGGCATCCACATTCGGGTGCAGATGGAAGCGCACGGTGTAAGGCTGCGGGCTCTCCGCCTCGATCAGATCCTCGCCGCGAATGTCGTCTCCGCTATCGGCCATATAAAGCCGCCGGCGATGCACGGCGCCGAACGGGCGGCCCCAGCCGTCATGACTCATTTCCAGCCAGTGCGCGCCGCCGGCCTCCTGGCGTTGCTGCTCCACATTCGCTGGCCTGCGGCCAAGCCCGTCAGGAAGCAACTCGGACGAGTTGGTATCGGCGATGATCAACGTCGAATGCGCTGCTGTGGACCGCGCCGCGTCGCGCCAGTCGCCGAAAGCGCCGGGCGCAGCGCCGCAATTAACGATCATCCGGTCCCGACCGATCGACAGTTCGAACGACAACGTGCCCGCATGGGCGAAACGGTCCATCCCCGGTGCAGGGGGCTTGCCGCAATCGATGATCAACAGGCTACGGCCGGCGGCAAGGCGCTGGAAGCCACCATCTGTCATCGAAGACGGCACACGTCCGGCGCGGCCAGCCTGGGTCAGCACAGCCTCGATCAAGGCGGGGCTTTCCTCGCGCGACCCATTGAACAAGGCCAGTCCGCCATCGCCGTGGCGCAGGGCGCGCAGCACCGGCGCCATGCGCTCGATGGCGTTGGTGAGGGCGGACGGGATTGGTGTTTGGCCGGCCTGCAACAGGTTACGGATCTCGGCGAGGTCTTGCAGCGCTGCCAGAAGCTGGGCCGGGCTGCGCTCGCAATGGGTGCCGTCGGGCAGGATCTGGCGCTGGATTTCCTGTGGCAAAATCTTCAGCGCGCGCTGCATGAAGGCCGTCTGTTCCGGCAATGCCACGGCTGCGGCGATCAGGCCCTTCACGCCGGTCAACGCCCGCTCGTCCTGCTCCTCGGCTGGCAGGGCGGCGGACAGGCCGCGGGCGCAAGCCACCAGGCGGCCCATCAGGCTTTGGCGAAACCCATCATCGGCAGAGGCCGCGAAGAAGTCGTAATGGCCCAGCCACGCGGCGATGCGGGCACCCGCCACATCCGGGCGGGCGGCCAAGGGTTCCAAGGCCTGCGTTGCGATCCATTCCCCCACCATCGCGCGACCGTGAATGCGCGCTGCGTCGGTGCCGAGCGCCCGCAGATCCCGCAGCCAGCCGAAGCTGTGAATGGCGGTGCGCAGGGCAACCGGCCCCTGCTGATCCCTGAAGCTGGCGGGTGTCAGGCGGCCGATGAGCCCACCAAATTCAATCTCGCCCTTCAGCAGGTTTGCGCCACGCGTGGCGTCGCCAGGCCAGAGGTCACGCACCACCGGCAAGGGTGCGTCAGGCACGCGGGCGAGGCCAATCTGCGGCATCTTCGCCATCGTGCGCCGCAACCAGCGCGCCGGATCGGGCGGCATCAGACGACGCCGCGAATGGAAGCAATGGCGGTGGCATAATGGGTGGCACCGAACACCGCCGTGCCGGCCACCAACGTGTCAGCCCCGGCCGCCAGCAGGCGGGGCGCTGTCTGGGTGGTAACGCCGCCATCGATCTGCAGCGCGATCTGGCGGCCAGAGGCGTCGATCGCCTGCCGCAGCAGGGCCACTTTCGGCAACTGGCTTTCAATGAACGCCTGCCCGCCAAACCCTGGGTTGACCGTCATCACCATGATGATGTCCACGAGGTCCATCACCCACAGGATCGATTCAACCGGGGTGGCCGGGTTCAGTACCACGCCGGCCTTCTTGCCCAGCGCACGGATACGCTGGAGCGAGCGGTGCAGATGCGGGCCGGATTCGGGGTGGATGCTGATATGGTCCGCCCCCGCCTCGGCAAAGGCGTCGATATACGGATCGCAGGGCGCGATCATCAGATGCACGTCCAGCGGCATGGCGGTGTGTTTGCGCAGCGCCTTCACCACCAGCGGGCCGAACGTAATGTTGGGAACGAAATGACCGTCCATCACGTCAAGATGGAGCCAGTCCGCACCGGCGGCCTCAACCGCGCGCACTTCGTCGCCCAATCGTGAGAAATCAGCGGCAAGAAGGCTTGGGGCGATGATCGGGCTTTTTGTCATCGTTTGTTTCTAACGACACCAGCGTGTTGGCCGCAAGCGAGGGCTTCCCCCAACTTACGGCAAACAAGGATACAAATTCAGGTGCGAACCATGCGGGCGACAAAGAAACCATCCATCCCACCGCGCTCCGCCCACATCGCCGGGGTTGTGCGCACATATCCTTGCGGCGTCAGCGCATTGGGAAGGCCCGGAATTTCATCGGCCGTGAACGGCAACAACCGCAGGCTGAGACGCTGCAAGGCGGCTTCAATCCGCGCAGCACCTTCTTCGGGCTGCAACGAACACACGGCATAAATCAGCCGCCCGCCCGGCCGCAGCATGTCGCAGGCTGCGTCGAGCAGACGGTCCTGCTGGGCCACAAGGCCCTGAATGTCGCGCGGGCGCTTGAGATGCAGAATGTCTGGATGACGGCGTATGGTGCCGGTGGCGCTGCATGGTGCGTCCAGCAGAACCGCATCCAGCGGCGCGGGCGGGCGCCAGGCGCCGGCATCGGCCTCGATCACGTCCACATCCAGACGCAGCCGGGCGAGATTTTCGCGCAGGCGCACGATGCGGCTGGGGTGGCTTTCAATGGCGGTAACGTGCGCGCCGGTCATGGCCAGCTGAGCGGTCTTGCCACCCGGTGCGGCACAGAGATCGGCCACGTGTTCACCCGGTTGGGCCGCAAGCAGGCGGGCCGGAAGGGCGGCGGCGGCGTCCTGCACCCAAATATCACCCTCGGCGAAACCGGCGAGTTCCATCACGCGGGTGCCGGCTTCACAGCGGAAGCTTCCGGTCGGCAGCGCCACGGCGCCCTCCGGCGGGGTGGCGCCTGGGCGCACCGACAGATCCAGCGGCGCTTCGGCGTTGTTGGCGCGGGCGATGGCGCGGGCTTCGTGACCCCAGGCGTTCCACAGCCAGGGCGGCGTGTCCAAACGTGGGCCGTCCAGCCCTTCGAGGGCCGCAACCCCATGCTCGGACACACGACGCAGCACCGCGTTCACCAACCCAGTGAAAGCCGAAAAGCCACGGGTGCGGGCCAGTGAAACGGCGGTGGCGACGGCTGCGTGCTTCGGCGTGTCCAGCAACAGCAGCCCAGCGGCGCCGATGCGCAAAATATGAGCAACCTCATCAGGCGGGCGCTTTTTTAGGAACGGCTCCAGCACCGCGTCCAGCGACCCGGTGCGGCGCAGCACGGCGGCAGCAAGCCTATGGCCGGCCGCGCGGTCCCGCGCATCAAGCCCGCCGAGGGCCGCGAGGCCCTCATCAAGCGGACGATGCTTGCCGAACGTCAGGCACAGCAGATCATACGCAGCTTCGCGGGTAGGGTCGGTCACGATGCGCTCGCGTGCGGCACGATGCGGGACTGGGAGACTTGGGTCTGGATGTAAATGGCGAAATTTTCCAAAACTGGGGGGATGGTGGAGCTGAGCGGGATCGAACCGCTGACCTCGTCATTGCGAACGACGCGCTCTCCCAACTGAGCTACAGCCCCATCTCCACGCCATCGGATTCGGGCAAACCGAGCCCGTTCCGCAGGCGGCGGACATTGCTCATGAGATCAGGCCAAGTCAAGCGGGGTTTGCACATAAACGCTCCCCCGTTGCGGCCCACCCCGCGCTCCGCGTAGGTTCCGACAATCGTTTTTGGAGCCCGCAGCGTGATCACCGACCTGATTGAAATGCTGTTTTCTGTCGCACACGGCCTGCTCAGCCTATTTTGGTGGCTGGTCATCCTGTCTGCCGTGTTCACCACGTTGAGTTCGTTCGGCGTTCTGGACACCCGCAACCGGATGGTCTGGACGATCGGCGATTTCCTGTATCGCACCACCGAGCCGGCGCTGCGGCCCATTCGCCGCATTCTGCCCACCTTCGGCAGCATCGATTTCAGCCCCCTGGTGCTGTTGCTCGCCATCCAGCTGCTCCAGAGCTTCCTGGGGCGCATCCATGGCGCGATCGTGTTCGGCAACGTGCAGGGTCTGTTCCTGTAGTGTCCCTATTCTGGCGCGCCGATGCCGTGAGCGTCAGCGTGGCAGTCAAGGCGATGCCGAAATCGCGCCGGCCCGGATTGATGGGCCTGGCGCCGGACATCGACGGCTGGCGGCTGCGCATTGGCGTGACCGCAGCTCCCGAAGGCGGCCGTGCGAACGACGCCGTCTGCGCCACGCTGGCCACGGCTTTGGGTGTAGCCGTCAGCACCGTTGCGGTCATCCAAGGCGCCAGCAGCCGCCAAAAACTGCTGCGCGTCACCGGCGACCCCGCGCTGCTGGGCGCGAAGCTGGTCCTAATCTCATCCGAATTTTCTGAAAGCCCAACATGACCGCAATGATCATTGATGGCCGCGCCGTGGCCGCCGGCCTGCGCACCGCCCTGGGCGAGCGCATCGCCACCCTCGATTTCCGCCCCGGCCTGGCCGTGGTGCTGGTGGGTGACGATCCGGCCAGCGCTGTCTATGTCCGCAACAAGGACCGCGCGGCCCAGGCCGTTGGCATCGCCGCCCGCACCATCCGTCTGCCCGCCGACACATCGCAGGCCGATCTGCTGAAAGTGGTGGAGGCGCTGAACGTCGACCCCGAGATCGACGGCATTCTGGTGCAGTTGCCGTTGCCAAAGGGCCTCGACAGCGCCGCCATCATCCTCGCCATCGACCCGGCCAAGGACGTCGACGGCCTCACGCCCACCAATGCCGGCCTTCTGGTGGCCGGTCAGGCGGCGTTGGTGCCCTGCACGCCGCTGGGCGTGATGAAGCTGCTGGGCCATGCCGGCATCAGCCTCAGCGGTGCCCGCGCTGTGGTGCTGGGCCGCTCGGTGCTGGTGGGCAAGCCGGTGGCGGCGCTGCTGCTGGCGGCCGATGCCACCGTCACCATCGCCCATTCGCGCACCCGCAACCTGGAAGCCGAATGCCGCCGCGCCGATGTGCTGGTGGCCGCCGTCGGCCGCCCGGAAATGGTGCGCGCCGACTGGATCGCCCCCGGTGCCGTGGTGATCGATGTCGGCATCAACCGGCTGGCCGATGGCCGTCTGGTGGGCGACGTGGCGTTCGACGAATGTGCCAAGATCGCTCGTGCCATCACGCCCGTTCCTGGCGGCGTTGGCCCGATGACCATTGCCTGCCTGCTGGAAAACACCCTCACAGCGGCCTTGCGCCGCCGGGGGACGGCCGCATGACCGCAACCCCCATGTCTGTTGAGATCGGTGCGGGCGGCACAGTGATCGTGCGCTACGGCGACATCGTGTGGCCGCTGCCCGCTGAAGCCGCGGCCATCTTCGGTCGCGCCTTGGTAGCAGCTGCCCTCGCCAGCAGCGCCACCGAGCCGCCGCCCGCCGGCACGCATGTGACGGATGCGCATCTGCCGGTGACGGCGTGGAAAACCGGCGTGTCCAACGTCAACATGGAGCCGATCCTGATGCTCCAACTCGCCGGCGGCCTGTGGATGAGCTTCCAGCTTCCCGCACAAAGCGCGAAAGACGTGGGGGAAGCGCTGTCCACCACTGGCACCACCGGCGGGCGGCCACCGGGCGTGTTGCTGAGCTAATCTCAGCCGCGCCTGATGTTCCAGAACAGCGGCAACCCATCGAGCATGCCGGTCAGGTCCGCCCGATAGGCCGTGGTGGTGATGGTCTGGCCGAGTGGGATATACGGCACGTCCTGAAACGCCTGAAGCTGGATCTGCTCGGCAATCTTGCGCTGGGCGTCCACCCCCTCGGTTTGCAGCCAGGTGGCGCGCAGTTCCTCGATCCGCGGGCTGGCGGGCCAGCCGGGAGCGGCGTCTTTCCCGTTGCCGCGCAGGAACACATGGCCGGCCGGGTTGATGTGGTCGGTGCCGGCCCATGAGGTCTGGAAGATGCTCCAGCCGCCTTCCTCCGGCGTGCCGCTCTTGAAGCGACGGCTCAGCGAACTGGCCCAGTCCATCGACGCCACTTCCAGGTTCAGGCCGATGCGCTTGAGAACATCCGCGCTCACCTCGGCCAACGCCTTCACGCTGGCGATGTCCTGCGGCGCCATCAGCAGCACGCGCTCGCCCTTGTAGCCGGCGGCTTCGATGTCGCGCTTCACCTTGTCGAAATCGCGCGGCCCGGTCAGCGCCTCCATGCCGGCGCTGCTCGCCATCGGGGTGTTCGGGCAGAAATACCCCACGCCGTCATTCCAGCGACTGCGATCGTCTCCGTTCACCGCGATCATGTAATCGCTCTGCGTGATGGCCCCGAAAATGGCGCGGCGCAGGGCCGGGTTGTTGAACGGCGCCTGCGTGTGATTGAACCGCATGGTGGCGATGGTGCCGGTGGGCACCACCACGCGGGTGGCAACCCCCTTCGCCCGCTTCAGCAACGGCAGCAGATCGGCCTGCGGCGTATAAAGCCAATCCACCTCGCCCCGCTGCAACGCCGCCGAGGACGTGGCGGGGTCTTGCAGGATGGTCCATTCCACCCGGTCGAAATGCACGATCTTGGGGCCGGACGTGCGCTCGGCCACGCCCTGGCGCGGCACATATTTGTCGAACTTCTTGTAGACCACCCGCGCCCCGGCAATCCGCTCATCGGCCACATACACAAACGGGCCGCTGCCGGTGGGGTCGGTGATGGGCTTTGTCGGGTCCGCCTCGGCAATGCGGGCGGGCATGATGCCGCACATCATCGGCGAGGTTTTCGCCAGCGCATCCGGCAGCAGCGGAAACGGGGTTTTCAGGCGGATGACGATGGTGCGGTCATCCGGCGCGCTGATCTCGTCAATCGCCACGGCCAGCGCCTGGCCGAACACATCCCGCCTCGCCCACCGACGGATGGACGCGGCGGCATCCCGCGCCAGCACCCGTTCGCCATCGTGAAACACCAACCCGTCGCGCAGCACCAGGCGCCAGAGCAGGCCGTTGTTCTCCACCGCATAGCCATCCAGCATCTGCGGCTTGGCTGTGTAATTCTGGTCCTGGCCGAACAGTGTATCATACACCATGAAGCCGTGATCACGGGTTTGGTAGGCCGTCACCCACGTAGGGTCGAGCAGCGCCAGATCGGCATCCGGGACAAAACGCAGCACCCGACTGCCCTGCGCACGCGCAATGGACGGGGCCGCAAGGCCGGCGGCGGCGGCGGTGAGGAAATGGCGGCGCTGCATCGGGTTTTCCTTCGTCATCGTGCAGTGCCACTATGCAGACAAATTGGGGAAATGCGATGGAATCGGTGGACGTTGTGGTGGCAGGCGCCGGTGTTGTCGGCATTGCCGTGGCCCGCGCCCTGGCACGCGCCGGGCGCGAGGTGATTGTGCTGGATGCCGCCGAGGGCATCGGCACCGGCGTGTCATCCCGCAACAGCGAGGTGATTCACGCCGGCATCTATTACGCCAAGGACAGCCTGATGGCCCGCCTCTGCGTGGCCGGGCGCCGGCAGCTTTATGCGTTCTGCGATGAACACGGCGTGGACTATCGCAAATCCGGCAAGCTGATCGTGGCCACCTCCCCCGAGGAAGACGCCAAACTCGCCGGCATCCAGGCCCGCGCCGAAGCCAACGGCGTGGAGGGCATGCGCGTGCTGACCGCAGCCAAGGCCCGCGCGCTGGAGCCGAACCTGGTGTGCACCTCCGCCCTGCTGTCCCCCGAGACCGGCATTCTGGACAGCCACGGCTACATGCTCGCCCTGCAAGGCGACGCCGAGGCGCATGGCGCGATGTTCGTCTTCCACAGCCCCATCCTGCGCGGCCGCACCCTTGAGGACGGCGTGGAAATCGAAGTCGGCGGGGCCGACCCCATGCATCTGCGCTGCAAGTTGCTGATCAACAGCGCCGGGCTGCACGCCACCGAACTGGCCCGCTCCCTCGCCGGCATGCCAACCCAGTTGGTGCCGACGCAGTATTACGGCAAAGGCTGCTACTTCACCCTCACCGGCGCCTCCCCGTTCTCGCGCCTGATCTATCCGGTGCCGGTGGCCGGCGGGCTGGGCGTGCATCTGACCATCGACCTCGGCGGACAGGCCAGGTTCGGGCCGGATGTGGAGTGGGTGGACACGCTGGACTACACCGTGGACCCCAGCCGCGCCGATGGGTTCTACGACGCCGTGCGCCGGTATTGGCCGGGGCTGAAAGATGGCGCGTTGCAGCCTGGCTATGCCGGCATTCGGCCGAAGCTGTCGGCCAAGGGGGCGCCTGCGATGGATTTCGTGGTGCAGCCGCCGGCGGTGCACGGGGTGAGCGGGCTGGTGAACCTGTTCGGGATTGAAAGCCCGGGGCTGACCTCGGCGATTGCGTTGGCGGATCTGGTGGCGGAGGCGGTGGGGTAGAGAAGGGGAAGGCCTTCTTTTTCTGAAGAAAAAGAAGCAAAAAGACTTTCAACCATTCAAGTGTATGGCGTGGCCAATGCAGCGACACACACCTGAATGACTGAAGTTTTTTGGTTCTTTTTTTCAAAAAAGAACTCTTACCTATTACTTTTAGTTGTTTGATTTAGAAACGCCTTCATGTCGTTTCATGCTTCGGCGCTGATCTTCTCGCGGGCGGCTGACGCAATAAACGCCGATCGGGTGAGGCCGCGCAGCTTCGCAGCATCATCAATGGCATCCAGCAATCCCGCATCGAATGAAAGGTTTGCCCGCACTGACCTGCCGCTGTCCAACAGCAATGGGATCATAACGGTGGCTTCACCTGCCGCCACATCGATTGCACCGGCTGCGATCAGATCCGCGATGGACGTGGCGGTGGGTATAGCCAACCCCTTCGCGCGGCGGTGTTCCGCCCATTCCCGCGCAGCGGAAATAACGTCTGCAATTGCGGCATCCATCGTATCGCCGCCACCATGGCACCCCGGCAGATCGGGAACGCGAACGCCCCAAACATCACCCGCGCCGTCGATAACGCCCACAAAATGCGCCATTTTCACCCCCTAAATCCAGCCTGCGAGTTTGGCTATCGAGCGCGCAACGCCCGGTGAAAGCTCTTTGTGCCGCGGCACGATCATCGCTTCAGATCGGTCGGGATGTTCGAATTTATCGTGCTTGCTGCCAGCAATCTCAACCCAACCATCCGCCTTCAAGTGGGTGACGATCTTGCGGGTGTTGGTTTCGATAACCGGCATGCTCGCACCCTCTCAATGCGTAAAATATTGCGCATTGAGAGGGTGCGAGTCAAGAATTTATGCGCATTATTTTGCGCAATGGAATTCGTCTGCACTGATCGAGGCGGAGCGTCGCCTTTCGCCCATTTGCTAACGAAGAATCGCAGCAAGGCTCGCGCTGATCGCCGCGCGATCCTGCGGCGGCAACGCGCCTTTCCGCTCGGCGGCACTGGCCACGATCGTGGCGATCTTGGCGGTGCGCACGATGGACGCGGCCGGAAGACCGGCGGCGGCGAGGTCAGAAATCTCCACGTCCCCGGTCCAGCGCCGATGCTGCGCGCTGGCGATCATGAGCACCCACAACAGGTCCGGCGATCCGGGCGCGTTCTGGCGACCCACGACGAGAGCGGGGCGGTGCTGGTGCACGGACTGGTTGGTATATGGGAAGGGGACTCGAACAACGTCCCACATGTCAGACATCGGCATAGGCCGCACTGCCCCATTCCACGAAGGCCGCGAACGGGTCGTCGGTGACGGGCGTGTCGATCTTGCGGTTGAGCAGAACGCGACCGTCTTTAATCACATACACCAACTCGTCACCGAGGCGCACGCCGAGAGCCATGCGCACCGATTGCGGAATGGTGGTTTGGCCTTCGGCGGTGATCTTACTTGTGATCATTGGTGGACGGTGAGGAATTTCTTGGCCGAGGTCAATTCGAAGCTCGCGCGCCGTGTGACTTGTCGACCACCAAATGGGCATAGGCTGGGTGGACTCCGCAACCGTCCCTAATTCCAGCCACAACGTTTTTTGGGCAAAAAAATATCCAAAATCCAGCCCGCCGATAGGTGAATTGCGCCCATCCAAGCCATTCAGCGCCGATCGCGACGATCCCGAGAGTTGCCGCCCATTTTAACCGTTCCGATCGGCCTCTGCGAACGGCTCGGACTGGGACTTACTTACCATTCCTGGAGGACGAGAGCGGTTAAACATTGACATCGTTTCGTATGCAATTAAAAATCTGTACAGCGCTGTGGACCACTATAACCGGCTGGGGTACTGATGAGCACTGACGACACCGAGAAGCAGACATTTGATCGAGTATTCGATCATGCGTATCAAGAGAAGGTACCAAACTTCGATGCGCACGTTAATATTGTCCTTGTCGGAAAGGTTAGTGCAGGGAAAAGCTCTCTTTTAAACGCCCTGTTCCTGTGCAGTCGTGAAGATCCAATTGCCAAGGTCGGTCCGCGCTCAGGCGTTACAACTAAAATCATACCTTACAAGTTTGAAGACGATGTTTTGATTATAGACTGCCCGGGCCTCGATGATTTGAAAGCAGAAAACAGCGAGGAGACGAAGGCGTTTTTAAAGGCGATAGACCTCGGAGTATTTGTCGTCACAGGGTCGGCAGATGCCACGCAAAGAGCAAATTTCGACACCCTTCGCGCCAACTCAAAAAATTGCGTTGTCGTACTAAACAAAGTTGATGAATGGGATGATCTCGAGGATAGCGCTCGGTTAGAGGTCGTAGATCAGTGGAAAAGCGCGCTTGGTGTTGAGATAATTTATGAAACCTGCACAAAGGGCTATGACCCAGCGCTGCGGAAGTCTGCGCCAATGGACATAAGGGGCGTCGACGAACTGCGCAATCATCTGTTCGCCTTTCTCAAAAGAGAAAAAAAAGACGTACTGTTCGCGAGGCATCTCAAAAGCAAAGATTTATACGCAATATCAATTATTGTCTCATCTCTTGTAGCAGTAGCCGCTGAAGCTTTCATCCCCGGCAGTGCCGCCTACATAACAGCGACACAAGTAGTGTCGATCACTGCTCTTAACTACCTTTATACCGGAGAGGTGCTTAATAAGTTGTCAGTGCTGCGCATGCTACCGAGTCTCGCTGCTGAGTCGCTTGGCACCACGGCCTTCCTCTGGGCGAAGTCGTTCCTGCCGCCAACTCTGGTCCTTGACATTGCAGCCGCTGGGATTGCGGTAACAATTACGTTTGCCATGCTAGCCGCCGTGAAGTGGCTTCTCGAGAACGGCCATACTCCTACAGAAAGGGGGGAACTGAAGCGAGCGTTTCAGTTTTTCAAAGACGCCGGACTTGACCTGAAAGGGCTGAGTCTCAGAGACTTGAAGGACCAAAAGTTCTTAACCACCCTTGTTGAACGTATCCTGAAAAGTAGTGCCATTAATTACACTTGATCCTTCGGTCAGCCCATCGTGGAAGAGATCAGCGCTCCGATCCGATCCGCTCGTTCACCTCGACCAGAAAGGCATTGCCCCGATGCGCGTAGCGCGCCGTGGTGGCCACGCTGGCGGGACCGAGCAACTTCCTGACCGTCGGCAAAAGCCGCTCGATCTTGCCACCTTGTTAACGAAGGTGTGCCGTAGGTAATGGGGTAATGGAGGCAAACGTTTGGCGGACGCGCGTCGGCGCGCGATCGGCGCCAACTTCAGTCGGACCGGGGTTCGCGCCAGAAGGCGCAGTTGTCCCGGTCTGGCTAACACAACCAGACCGACGGCTTTCGGCCAATTTCGGCCACGCGGACCGCTGGCCATGAATTACCGCTGAGGTCGATAGGTGATCCCAAACCCAAGCCCCCCCCATCAATAAACCCCAGCCCACCCATCCCGACGCGGATCAGACCCCGCCACCCGCATCCCATTCCCCGCCACCGTGATCACGTTCATCGCACACGGCCCACCCAACGGCGGCACCCGGTTCACGCGGTGTCCACGGCGTTCCAGATCCGACAGCACCGCCTCGCCAAACCCCGTCTCGATGGTCAGCGCGAAATCCCCTTCGTGGGGCCAGTTGGCGGGTTGGCCGATTTGGTTGCTGGTCCAGCGGGGGCGTTCCACGGCTTCCTGGGCGTGGTCGCCGTCGTCCAGCAGGGCGGAGATCACTTGCAGGTTCACCTGCACCTGGTTGTCCGCACCGGGGGTTCCGAGCACGGCGAACAGATGGCCGTCCTTCAGGATCATGGGCGCGTTCATGGTGTGGCGCACGCGTTTGCCGGGCACGAGGCGGTTGGGGTGGGTGGCGCCGAGGTGCCAATAGGCCATGCGGTTGTTCATCAGAATGCCGGTATCCCCCGCCACGCAGGCCGAGCCGAAGGCGGAGTTCAGGCTTTGAATGGCCGAGACGGCGTTGCCGTCGGCGTCGATGACGCAGAAATAGGTGGTGTCGGATTCAACGGAGGCTGGTGGCGCCAGCGATGTTTCGGCGGCGTGGGTCATGCTGATGGCGGCCACATGGGCGTCTGTGTTCGCGTCTGACAGCAGCATGTCCACCGGCACGTGTTCGAAACGCGGGTCAGCACCATAGCGTTCGCGGTCGAAGAAGGCGCGTTTCTTGGCTTCCACCATCACATGCACGCGGTCGGCCGGGGACAGGGCGGCATAATCGAACCGTTCGAGGATGCGCAGCATTTGCAGCGTGGAAAAGCCGGTGGAGTTGGGCGGTGTCTGGCGGATTTCCCAGCCACGATAGTTGATGCCGATGGGGGTGGTGATCTCGGGTTGATAGGCATCCAGATCGGCTTCGGTGATGTGGGTGCCGTGGCAGGCGATGCGGCGGGCGAGTTTGCCGCGATAGAAGGTTTTGGCGCCGTCGGCGGCGATTTCTTCCATGGTGCGGGCCAGTTGTTCCTGACGCACCACATCGGCCATGGCGGACACCGGGAATGTGGCGGCAGCCGTGGCGTCGAACCTTGCGTGGGAGTCGGCGGCGAAATTCACGTAATGCGCGGTGGCGCCGAAGCCGTAGCGGGCGTGTTCGATGGCCGAGGTGAACAGCCGCGCCCAGGGCAGCTTGCCGTGGGCGGCGTGCATGGCGGCGATGCCGCCGAGCGATCCGGGCAGGGACACCGAGCGCGGGCCTGTCACGTCCATGCGGCCGGCGTAGCTGTCGGCCGTGGCGGAGGCGGGGGCGAAGCCGCAACCGTTATAGACCTGGCCTATGCCGTTCATCAGCGTGTGGTAAAATCCGTCCCCGCCGAGGCCGGACATATGCGGTTCCACCACGCCCAAGGTGAGCGAGATCGCCACCGCCGCATCCACGGCGTTGCCGCCGGCGCGCAATATGTCCAACCCGGCCTGCGTCGCCATCGGGTGATTGGCGCCAACAGCGCCGTTGCGGCCGATCAGCGCGGGGCGCCAGGTGCGCTGGTGGATGCGGGCGCTCATGCCAGGTGTTCCTGGAAATGGGCAGCCACGGCCTTGAAGATATCAATCCGGTGCTGCGGGCGAATGAAGCCGTGGCCGGCGTAGTCGAATTCCAGGTAGCGCACTTTCATCTGGCGTTCCTGGAGGGCGGCGACGAACTGGTCGCTCTCGTTTTTCGGCACGCGGGGGTCTCGGTTGCCGTGGGCCACCAGCAACGGTGCTGTGACGCGGGCGGCGTGGTGGATGGGGGAGATTTCGGCAAACAGGGCGTCATCCGTGCCGGGGAAGCCGTATTCGCGGGCGCGGTGGTCGCGGCGCCAGGGGCCGGTTTTTTCCAGCAGCGTGACGAAGTCGGCGATGCCGTAATAATCCACCGCCGCCGCCCACAGATCCGGATAGAGCGTGATGGCGCCGAGCACCATCCAGCCGCCATAGGACTGGCCCATCACGCCGATGCGCGCAGGGTCGATGCCCGGTTGCGCCGCCAGCCAATGCCGGCCGGAGGCGAGGTCTGACAGGCAGGCGGGGCGGAGGCCCACGTCGTCACTTTCCATCGACGCGCGGCCATAGCCGGTGCTGCCGCGCACGTTGGGCAGCAACACGGCGAAGCCTTGGTCCAGCAGCATTTGCGTGTCGGGCCGGAAATTGGCGCGGGTTTGTCCGGCCGGGCCGCCATGCACCCACACCACAGAAGGGTATCCGTTGGGCGGCTTGGGGGTGCGGGGGAGGGCGAACCAGCCGGGGATGACGGTGCCGTCCTCGGCCGTCCATTCCACCAGATGCGGGGCTGTCATGGTGGCGGGGTCGATGCCGGCTTCTTCCAGCGGGGTGGGGCAGAGCAGCGGTTTGGCCACGCCGTCTTGCCACAGCCAGATGCCGGCGGGGTCCACCGGGCTTTGGGCGGTGAAGGCCAGCGTGGCGCCGTCCGGCGACCAGGCGAGGTCGCCCACCACGCCGTGGGGCAGGCCTTCCACAACCACGCCGTCGATCTTCAGCACGCCGTAGCCGCGATCGTTCTCAACCACGGCCAGACGGCCGCGATTGGGGGCCTGTGACCACGCATCGATATCGCGCCCCGCTGGCGCGTGCACCACCGAGACGGCGCCGTTGCTGGGGTCCAGCCGGCACAGATGCATGAAATCGGCGCCACCGTGATCGGTGAGGCCCATCAAGCCGCCGTCTGGCGTGAAGCGGATGGAGGCGTAGCGTGTGAGGCCAGGGGCCGGGAATTTGCGCGCGGCGCCGGTTTCAATGTCGATCAGCCACAGGGTTTGGTCGGACGAGCTGACATCCTCGATGCCGGCGAGGGTGTTGCCGGACCAGCCGGACACACTGATCTGGCCGTTGCCTTCCAGCACCTGCGTGACGGCGCCGGTGGCGAGTTCGCGGATCAGGATATCGAAGATGCGTTCGTCCCGGTCGTTGGCGGCATACGCGATGCTGGTGCCGTCCGGCGACCACGCACCGAAGTCGTGGATGACGTCTGGGGCCGCGGTGACGACATTGATCTCGGCATCTTGCGTCACGAGGTGGAATTGCTGACGCTCGTCGCCGCCAGCGTCGATGCCCACAATCAGGCGGTCATCGGTGGGGGCGCGACGGATGATGGCCACTTTCTCGTCGAACTTCGTCAGCGGGCGCGCTTTGCAGCCCTTCAGGTCCATCACCCAGGCTTGCGGCAGGCCAGCGCCGCGCAGGTGGAACAGCCTGGTGCCGTCCTTGGAAAACGATGGCGATTGAAAGGCGCCGATCCTGGTCCAGGCCTCTGGGGAATGGGGCATTGTGGCGTTCTCCTGTGCGGTGTTGCATGCGACCACACCCCACGCTTCTTGCAAACCCGTAAGGATGCACATCGTCGCGTTGTCACACAGCGGGACGCGCCCATATCAAAAGGAAGGAGAACAAACATGCAGGCTATCTGGAACGGCGTTGTGATTGCCGAGAGCAACGATATCGTCACCGTGGAGGGAACCGCGTATTTCCCTGAGGCGGCTTTGAACAAGGCGTTGATCGCGCCGTCTTCCCATACCAGCGTTTGCGGCTGGAAGGGTTTGGCAAATTACTATTCGCTCAACGTCGACGGCAAGATCAACGAGAACGCTGTTTGGTATTACGCAGATCCGAAATCCGCCGCCGCCGAGATCAAGGGCCGCGTGGCGTTCTGGAAGGGCGTAAAAGTCTCATAGTCCCGACGCATAGTTCCTCTGGCAACGGACTTCGGAGCGCGCTACCCCTTGGCCAACAAAATGGGGAGCGGAATAATGGGGCGTTTCGAAGGCCGGGTTGCGGTTGTGACAGGTGGCGTTTCCGGCATTGGGGCGGCCGTTGTGGCCCGCCTGAAATCCGAAGGCGCGTGGGTGGCGGTGTGGGACATGGCGCCTGCCCCCGGCGCGGATCATTCCGAAGTGCTCGACCTCACCGACCCAGATGCCGTGCAGGCCGCCGCTGACGCCACGGTGAAGGCGTTGGGCGGCATCGACATTCTCGTCGCCTCTGCCGGCATCACCGGCCCGAACATGCCCACCTGGGAGTATCCGGTGGACGACTGGAAGCGGGTGATGGATGTGAACGTGAACGCGGTGTTCTACTGCAACCGCGCCGTGGTGCCGCACATGCAGGCGGGCGGATATGGGCGGATCGTCAACATAGCCTCCGTCGCCGGCAAGGAAGGCAACCCGAACGCGTCGGCTTATTCCACGTCCAAGGCCGCCGTGATCGGGCTGACGAAATCGCTTGGCAAGGAACTGGCGCGTGGACCCATCCGCGTCAATTGCGTGACGCCGGCCGCCGTTCGCACCGCGATTTTTGACCAGATGAGCCAGGAACACATCGATTTCATGCTGTCCAAGATCCCAATGGGGCGCTTTGGCACCGTGGACGAAGTGGCGAGCCTGATCTGCTGGCTGGCGAGCGAGGAAGCCGCCTTCAGCACGGCGGCGGTGTTTGACTGTTCGGGTGGGCGGGCGACGTATTGAGAAAGGTTGTTCTTTTTTAGAAAAAAGAACCAAAAAATTTCATCCGTTTCGGTGGGGATCGCGGCCGATGCCACGATCCCCACCGAAATGGAGTGAAGTCTTTTTGTTTCTTTTTCTTCAGAAAAAGAAAGCCTTCGCTTACGCCTTCGGCGGCTCCACATGCCCACCAAAGCCCAAACGCATGGCCGACAAAACCTTCTCAGCGAAGGTATGCTCCTGGCGCGAGCGGAACCGCACGAACAGCGCCGCTGCCAGCACATCGGCCGGGACAGCCTCCTCGATGGCGGCCTCGATGGTCCAACGCCCCTCACCCGAGTCAGACACGCTGCCCGAGAACTTCTCCAGCGTCTCATCCCGCGCAAGGGCCTGGGAGGTCAGGTCGAGCAACCATGACGTAACCACGCTGCCGCGACGCCAGACTTCGGCGATGTCCGACATATCCAGGTCAAATCGCTCGCCTTCGGGCAGGTACGGGTCGCCACGATGGCGGAGGATGTCGAAGCCCTCGGCCATCGCCTGCATCATGCCGTATTCGATGCCGTTATGGATCATCTTGACGAAATGGCCGCTGCCGGAGGGACCAGCGTGCAGATAGCCCTGTTCCACACGCGGATCGCGGCCCTCGCGGCCGGTGGTGATGGGGATGTCGCCTTTACCGGGGGCCAGGGCTGCCAGGATCGGGTCGATGGCGGCCACGGCCACCTTGTCGCCGCCGATCATCATGCAATAGCCACGCTCCAGACCCCAGACGCCGCCGGAGGTGCCGATGTCGAGGTAGCTGATGCCCTTTGCCGCGAGGGTGCGGCTGCGGCGGACGTCGTCCTTGTAATAGGTGTTGCCGCCGTCGATCAGGATATCGCCTTCACCCAGCAGGCCGGCAAAATTGTCCACGGCGGCCTCGGTGATGGCGCCCGATGGCAGCATCAGCCAGACGATGCGCGGGCTGCCGGTCAGCTTGGCCACGAAATCGCCGAGCGAATCAGCACCCGTGGCACCTTCGGCCGCAAGGTCGGCGGTCGCCTTCGGGCTGGCGTCATGCACCACGCATTCATGCCCGGCGCGCATCAAGCGCCGTACGATATTGCCGCCCATCCGGCCCAGGCCCACGACACCGATCTGCATTTTTCGTCTCCGCATCAAGAATGGTTCCTTGATCGGCCAGCCTGTGTCGCGGATCAAGCCCCGCTTTATCGGCGCTTCGCCACGGCAGCACGTTGGGCCAGGCCGAGCAGGGCGCTGCGGCACAGGGTCTCGGCTGGAGAGCCGGTGCGTTTGCAGGCGCGTTCGGCATCCCAAAGTCGTTGCGTGCCCTGGGCGAGGGAGGCAGCGCTCCACAGCCGCATGGAGCGGACGAACACCGGCTCGCGCTTGAAGAACAGCGGCGGACGCACGCTCTTGGCGGCCTCCTCCACGGAAGCGCCTTCGTCCACCCGCGCCCTGGCCCGGGCGAAACGCTGCAAATGCATCAGCGCGCCGCGCAGCACGCCAACAGGGGTGGCGCCCTCCGCCATCGCCAGTTCCAGCGCACGGTCGGTGCCGGGCACATCGCCGTCGGTGGCGGCGAACAGGGCATCCTCGATGGACAGGCCCGACAGGTCGCCCACGCAGGCGCGGGCCGCGTCCATGTCGATGGCGCCGCCGGGGCCTGCATACAACGCCAGTTTCTCCAATTCACTGCGCGACACGCCGCGATCGGCGCCGAGTTGGCCGGACAGCCAGCCCAGTGCATCCGGATCGATGGTGATGCGGTCCTGCGCCAGCATGGACTTCGCCATCTGCGTGATGGCGCGCGCGTCCATCGGATAGCAGGCGACGGTGCCGCCGGCCTCGCTTTTGTCCAGCAAGGTTTTGAGGCGGGATTTACCGCCGAGGCCTGCGCCTTCCAGCACCAGCAGGCCCGGGCCGTTGCCGGCCAACACCTTCGTGACGGCGGCGGTGGCGCCGTCGGTTGCCTCACGCACCCGCACCACGCGACGGCCGCCGGTCATCGACATGGCGGCCACCTCATCCGGCAACTGGCCGATGCCGTCGCGGTCGATTTCCGACACGCGGAACGGGTCATCCAGCGAGCCGGCCACGTTGCGCACCAGGCGGGCGGCGTGTTCGCGGATCAGCCCTTCATCATCGCCGTGAAACAACACGACGCGCGCGGGCGACGGGTTGGTCAGGAACGCGTCGATGCGGCGGGCATCGATCTTCATCGGCGTCAGGCGCCCGGCGGATGGGTGTGGAAATAGACCGCCAACTGGGTGGTGATCTGCTCGGCCGTCGCCTCCGCAGCCCGGCGCTGCAACTGTTCGTTTTGCAGGTCGGAATAGAAGAACTGGTTGTTCAGCGGATTATAGCCGTCCGACACACGGGCCCGGCCGGCGGTGATCGAGCGGCGCTCCGCATCCATGGACACCAGGGTCCAGGTGGCGTTGGCCGTGGCGCGGGTGCGGGTGGCGATCGAATCATTTGTATCGATGGCCACGCCCTCTTGCGACACGCCGTAGGACACGACGAGTTCATACAGCTTCGGGCCGTTGCCACCGACGCCGTCGATCCGTCGTTCCAGCGCATCGCGCAGCATCTGGCCGGAGCGTTCGCCCAGCAAAGCCACGCTGACCTGCGACAGGCCCTGAGACGCCGCCCCAGGTGCCCCGCCGGAAGCGGGCGCATAGACGGGGTGAAAACCGCAGCCACCCAGCAGCAAGGCGGCCACCAGCGAAAGACCAGAGATGTTTCGGCGCGAACCCAATGCGTTACCCCGCGACCACGAAATTGACGATGCGATTCTTAACATACACGCGCTTGACGATGCGCTTGCCTTCCAACGCCCGCTCCACATTCGGCTCGGCGGCGGCGGCGGCCAGAACATCGGCCTCGGCGGCATCTGGCGCAACGTCGATCGTGGCGCGCAGCTTGCCCATCACCTGCACCGCGACGGTGAAGGATTCAGCCGCCGTCAATGCCGGGTCGGCCACCGGCCAGGTGCGGTCGGCCACCAGATCGCTACGGTCCGGCAGGATGCGCAGGCCGATTTCCTCGGCGAGATGCGGCATCATGGGTGCAATCAGCACCGACAACGCGTCCAGCGCCTCGAACCGCGCCCAGGACAGGCCGGGCTCGTCGGCGGCGCGTTCGGCATCGGCGAAACCGTTGGCGAACTCATAGATGCGCGCCACGGCCACGTTGAACGCCAGCGCCTCGACGGCGTCGGTCACCGCCGCGATCGTGCGGTGGGTCACGCGGCGCAGGGTGCGGGCGGCGGGGCCGAATTCGGCGGGCAGCGGGCCGGGCGTGGCCGACTGGGCGTTTTCCACCAGGCGGAACAGGCGCTGGGTGAAGCGATACGCGCCCAGAACGCCGGATTCCGTCCATTCGATATCCCGCTCCGGCGGGTTGTCGGACAGGATGAACCAACGCGCCGTGTCCGCACCGTAGCGGGCGATGATGTTGGCGGGGTCGATGGTGTTGCGCTTGGATTTCGACATCGCCTCGATGCGGCCGACCACAACCGGCGCGCCGGTGTCGTTCTGCACCATCGTGCCGTCCTCAGCGCGGCGCACCTGCTCGGGGTAGAGCCAAGCACCGTCGGCGGATTTGTAGCTCTCATGCGTCACCATGCCCTGGGTGAACAGGCCGGCGAACGGCTCCTTGGCCGACAGATGGCCGGTCATGCCCATGGCGCGGGTGAAGTAGCGCGAATACAGCAGATGCAGGATCGCGTGCTCGATGCCGCCGATATACTGGTCCACCGGCAGCCAGTGATCCACAGCCTCACGCAGCACCGGCTCGGCGGCGTTCGGTGAGCAGAAGCGGGCGAAATACCAAGAGCTGTCGACGAAGGTGTCGAACGTGTCCGTCTCACGTGTGGCAGGCGCGCCGCAGGACGGGCAGGCGACGTGCTTCCAGGTGGGGTGATGGTCCAGCGGATTGCCCGGGCGGTCGAACGTCACATCCGTCGGCAGCACCAGCGGCAGATCGGCCTTTGGCACCGGCACCACGCCGCAGGCATCGCAATGGATGACCGGGATGGGGCAGCCCCAATAGCGCTGGCGGGACACGCCCCAGTCACGCAGGCGCCAGTTCACCACGCCCTTGCCGTGGCCCATGCGGTCCAACTCGGCGATGGCGGCGGTTTTGGCGGCCTCGGGGGCCATGCCGTCCATGAAGCCGGAATGGATCATGGTGCCGGTGCCGTCATACGCCTTGTCGGCGACGGCGAAGGTGGCGGCGTCCTCAGCGGGCGGCAGCACCACGGCGGTAACTTGCAGGTCGTATTTGCGGGCGAAATCCAAATCGCGCTGGTCGTGCGCCGGGCAGCCGAACACGGCGCCGGTGCCGTATTCCATCAGCACGAAATTGGCGATCCACACCGGATGGCGGTTGCCGGTGAACGGGTTGATGACGAACAGGCCGGTGGGGAAGCCCTTCTTCTCCAGCGTTTCCAGAACCGCTTCGCTGGTGCCCTTGCTCTGCACTTCGGCCACGAAGGCGGCGGCGTCCGGGTTGGTGCGCGCCACCTGGGCGGCCAGCGGGTGTTCGGCGGCGATGGCGAGGAAGGACATGCCGAACATCGTGTCCGGCCGAGTGGTGTAGACCTCGATGGCGCCGATCTCGGTTTGCGGGTCTTCCAGGTCGAAGCGCACGCGGGCGCCTTCGCTGCGGCCGATCCAGTTGGCCTGCATCAGGCGCACGCGCTCGGGCCAACGCTCCATATCGTCCAGCGCCGTCAGCAGATCGGGGGCGGCATCGGTGATGCGCAGCACCCAGGTGGACAGGCGCTTCTTTTCAACCAGGGCGCCGGACCGCCAGCCGCGGCCGTCGATCACCTGTTCGTTGGCCAGCACGGTGTTGTCCACCGGGTCCCAGTTCACGAAGGCGTCACGACGCTCGGCCAGGCCGGCCTTGAGCATGTCCAGGAACAGCGCCTGCTGGTGGCCATAATAACTTGGGTCGCAGGTGGCGAATTCGCGGGCCCAGTCGATCGACAGGCCCATGCGCTTCAACTCGGTGCGCATCGCCGCGATGTTGTCCCAGGTCCATTTCGCCGGATGCACGCCGCGCTCGCGGGCGGCGTTCTCGGCGGGCAGGCCGAACGCGTCCCAGCCCATCGGGTGCATGACGGAAAAGCCGCGCGCCCGTTTGTAACGGGCCACCACGTCGCCCAGGGTGTAGTTGCGCACATGGCCCATGTGGATCTTGCCGCTGGGATACGGGAACATCTCCAGCACGTAGTATTTCGGCTTGCCATCGGTCGGCACGTCTTCCACGCGAAAGCACGCCTGCTGATCCCACGCCTGCTGCCAACGCGGCTCGGCGGCGCGGAAATCATAGCGGGGGGCATCGGGGACAGGCGTGATGATCTCGGTGGTCATAGGGCGCTCGGACAGTGCTTAAGGAGTTGGGCTCCTTGTATCTGTCAGAACGCCCCAAACGGCAACCGGGGCACAGCTGTCATTGCGAGGAGCGCTTGCGACGAAGCAATCCAGAGCGACCCACACCCGTCGGGTTGCTCTGGATTGCCGCGCCGCCAAGCGGCGGCTCGCAATGACGCAGCATCAGCCGCCGCTGCCGGCGCGCAACTCGCGGGCGCGGCCCAGCACCTTGTTTTCAATGTCGCTGGTGGTGGCGTTGCTCACCGGGGCATCCACCCATTGGCCGCCCTGCTGAACCTGGCGGAACAAGGCCACCTTCACGCCGTCGGCGCGCAACTGGCGGCCGAGAATATAGGCGGTTGCCTTGAAGCGCTCGCCGTTGCCAGAGGGGGGCTGATACCAGTCGGTGATGATCACGCCGCCGAACGGGTCGGCCGAGGAGAGCGGCATGAACGACAACGTGTCCAGCGCACCGCGCCACAGAAAGGCGTTCACGCCCAGCGCGCCGGCGCCGGCATCGGCGGAGGTGCCTTTTTTGCCGTCTGAATTCGAGAAAAGAATGCTGCTGTCATTGCCGGAGATCGACCCGCGCGGCTGGCTCGTGATGCGGCCGGTGGCGTAATCGTCATCGTTGCTGACGCGCACCGCGTTGCTACAGCCAGCCAAAACCAGCAAAGCGGCGCAGAGGTAGGTCAACACGCCAGGGCGGAAACGCATGGGAAATCCGTTCATCAGGTCGAGGCTGGCAGAATGCCGGAAGCGGCGGTCGTAGCCCAATCTGGGCGGGCCGCCAAGATCCTTGTCGGGCCGGCTCCCCAATCCGGGGGAGCGGACAAAACAAAAGGGCGGGGAAAACCCCGCCCTTTTGCCGTCAAGTCAACTCAATCGAGCCAGTTAGCAGCTTACCACTTAAAGGTGTTGCCGATCTGGATCGCGCGAGCCTGCGTCGAGTTGCGGACCTTCGAGTTGATGCCGGTGCCGGTCGAAGCGGCGACCGTGCCGAAGTCCCAGCCGCCCTGGTGACGCGTGCCATACAGCGTCGAGAGGAACAGGGTAGCGCCCGGAGCGTAGTCGTAGGCGCCGCCAACCGAGACGCCGACTTCGTGCAGGTTGCTGCGCAGGAAGTTCGCGTTGAAGTTGCCGGCCGAGTCGTTGTTGATGTACTGCACGCCCATGATGACCGGGCCGATCGTGTACTGAGCGCCCGCGATGGCGTTGAACGCCTTGCGGTTGCCCTGACGGATCAGCGAGCCGCCGCCGTTGGCATCGATGTCACCCGTGTTGAACGTGCCGCCGATAGCGGCCGGGCCGTAGGTCAGACGAGCACCAGCAGCGATGACGCTGAGGTTCTTGAACTGGCGGGTGGCTGCGGTTGCGGTGCTGTCGTTGACGTGACCCGAGGTCAGGTAACCGACGAACGAGGTGACGGCGACGGGGCCGAACGAGCCCTTGTACTGAGCAGCAACGTCGAAGGTGTTGCGACGCAGGATGGCGCCACCAGCGAACGAAGAGGTCTGCGAACCGGTAGCGTTGGTTCCTGCGAAGGTGTTCGCGGCCTGCAGGTCACCCGTCGACTGGCTTGGCTCCCACGACGCGCCGACGCTGAAACCAGCGAAAGCAGGCGAGATGTAGACGATCTTGTTGGTGGTGTAGAAGGTCCCACCGCGCATCGACATGAAGTTCAGAGCAGCGCCGGCGTTGTTCGAGGTCGGAACGTCGCCGTTGAAGCCGCCGTTGGCGTCATAGTCTTCCATGGTCGTGCCGGCGGCGAGACGTGCCAGCGCGTTGTTCTCAGGGCCGAAGAACACGCGACCAAGCGTCGGGGTGCCGACATAGCCGTTGTAGCGACGGAAGAACAAGGTGTTGCCGGTCGTGCTGTTGTTGCCGCTGTTCTGACGAACTTCGACGGTCGCACCGTATTCGAGGCCGTTCGCGGCAACCGCGTCAAACTTCGGGTAGATACGGGCATAGGTGCCGAGCAGAACGCCGCTGTTCTTGGCGGTTGTGGTCTTGCTCAGGCTGTCCGTGCCGTAGCTCAGCTCGGAGGTCAACAGCATGCGCAGGCGCACGGTGTAGGTGCCAGGAGCAAGCTCGGCGCCCGTGGACAGGCCCTTGTTGAACGAGTCGGTGGTCAGGACGGGCTCAGCAGCCTGGGCGCTCATGGCCAGGGCCGAGAAGCCAGCGAGGGCCGTAGCGGCCAGCATGATCTTACGCATTATAATCTCCTCAAGTCGCTGGAACGCTCCAGCGGATTACCAAGCCCCGCCCCGTTTCCCAGGTATCCCGCTGACCTGCCCCGAAAACCATCGGGGGGAACAACCGGAACAACACCATGATAGGCGGGAGCAGCCAGACCTGGACAGAGTATTGAACCGCACATGGCCTTCCCGCAATCCGATGAACACGTGTTGCATGGCATTTACGAAACACTGTGGCGCATTCGCAACAACGCCCTGCGCTCTTATTGCGTGACAAGCGGCTTGACCGGGAGCGGCAGGAGCGACAAGCCTGCGCGGATGCCCTCTCTCATCACCCAGAACCTCGCCTCCATTCATGCCCGCATCGCCGCAGCCGCAGCGGGCTGTGGCCGCGCCGCCGACAGCGTCACGCTGGTCGCGGTGTCCAAGATGCACCCCATCGCCGCCGCCGAGGAGGCGCTGCGCACCGGCCAGCTTCACTTCGGCGAGAACCGCGTGCAGGAGGCGGCCATGAAGTTTCCGACCCTGCGCGAAACATGGCCGCAGCTGCGCCTGCACATCATCGGCGGCCTGCAGACCAACAAGGCGCGCGACGCCGTGCGGGTGGCGGACGTGATTGAAACCCTCGACCGCCCCAGGCTGGCAGACGCCATCGCCACCGCGATCGAGCAGGAAGGGCGCAGGCCGGACCTGTTGGTGCAGATCAATGTTGGCGACGAGCCGCAGAAATCCGGCATTCCCACCGCCGAGGCCGACCATTTCATTGAGGCCTGCCAGGCCCGCTTCGGCGCGTCCCTCACCGGCGTGATGTGCATTCCCCCCGCCGATCAGGACCCCGCCGTCCATTTCGATTGGCTGGCCGCCTGCGCCGCCCGGCACGGCCTTGGCGTTGTGTCGATGGGCATGTCCGGCGATTTCGAAACCGCGATTGCGCACGGCGCCACGCATGTCCGCGTCGGCTCGGCCATCTTCGGAAGCCGCGCCTAGGTTGCGCCGCCGGAAGCCCCGGCGTATTGGCGGCTTCTGCCGATGAGCGGGGACCCAATGAGCACATCAGCGAATAGCCCAGACGTTGAGACCAGTCCCACCAGCGTGCCGCCGCAAGGTCCGGCCCCGCATGGCGCGCCAGCCCACGCCCAGACCGTCAGCGCGGGCGCGCTGCTGGGGGTGCTGGGGGTGGTGTATGGCGATATCGGCACCAGCCCGCTTTATGCGTTCAAGGCCAGCCTGGAACATTTCGGCCACGACCACATCGTCCAGAATGACGTGCTTGGCATCTTGTCACTGATTTTCTGGGCGTTGATCCTGGTCGTCACCGTGAAATACGTGATGCTGGTGATGCACGCCGACAACCGCGGCGAGGGTGGCATCCTGGCGCTGATGGTGCTCGCCCAGCGCAGTTGCACCGGCAAGCGCGCGCGCGCCGCCGTGGCGCTGGTGGGCGTGGCCGGCGCCTGCCTGTTCTTTGGCGACGGCGTGATCACACCGGCCATCTCCGTGCTGTCGGCGGTGGAGGGGCTGGAGATCGCCGCGCCGCAATTGCAGGACGTGGTGCTGCCCATCGCCGTCATCGTCATTATCTGCTTGTTCGCCGTGCAATCGCGCGGCACCGGCAGCATGGGCCGCATCTTTGGGCCGGTGATGACGCTGTGGTTCCTCATCATCGCCCTGATGGGCATCGCGCAGATCGTGCAGCACCCACAGGTGCTGGCCGCGTTGTCGCCCACCTACGGCATCTCTCTCTGCGTGCGCCATGGCTGGCTGGCGTTCGTGACCCTTGGGTCCGTGGTGCTGGCCGTGACCGGGGCCGAGGCGCTTTATGCCGACATGGGCCACTTCGGCGCACGCTCCATCCGTCTGGCGTGGCTGTTCTTCGTGCTGCCCTGCCTGGTGCTGAATTATTTCGGTCAGGGCGCGCTGGTTCTGGCCGAGCCGGCCGCCGCCTCCAACCCGTTCTATCTGATGGCGCCAAGTTGGGCGCTGATACCGCTGGTGATCCTGGCCACCATGGCCACCGTCATCGCCAGCCAGGCGCTGATCTCCGGCGCATATTCCGTCACGCGGCAGTGCATGCAACTCGGCTTCCTGCCGCGCATGAGCGTCAATCACACCAGCGCCACCGAGGAAGGCCAGATCTATGTGCCGCAGGTGAACACAGCATTGCTGCTGGGCGTGCTGCTGCTGGTGTTCGCGTTCCGCACATCTGACTCGCTGGCCTCGGCCTATGGCATCGCCGTGACGGCCACGTTCCTGTGCACCTGCGTGCTGGCCATGGTGGTGTTCCGCCGCCAGTTCCACTGGTCCCGCACCCGCGCCGTGCTGGTGTTCGGCTCGTTCTTCATCATCGATGCGGTGTTCTTCGCCGCCAACGCGCTGAAGATCCCCGAGGGCGGATGGGTGCCGCTGGTGCTCGGCGCGGGCATGCTGGCGCTGATGACAAGCTGGAAACGCGGACGGGACCTGCTGCTGGAACGCTGGAAGCACGACAGTCTTCCGTTGGCCAGCTTCCTCGCCCGCCTGCCGCATTCCCGCACCGTCCGCGTGCCGGGCATGGCCATTTTCATGACCGGCAACCCGGACTACGTGCCGGCAGCCCTGCTGCACAACCTCAAGCACAACAAGGTGCTGCATGAGAAAGTGCTGTTCGTGACGGTAAATAACCTCGACCTGCCCGAAATCGGCGTCGACGAACGCGCCGTGGTCACGGAACTGGCGCCCGGCATCCACCGCGTGATGCTGCGCTACGGCTATATGGAAAGCCCCAACCTGCCCCGCGATATCGCGCTGATCCGCGAACAGGGCGTGGCGATCGAGCCGATGCAGGCCAGCTACTTCCTGGGCCGCGAGACCCTGGTGGCGGCGATGGCGCCGAGAATGCCGATCTGGCGCATGTGGCTGTTTCTGGTGCTGGCCCGCAACGCCACGCCGGCCACGGAATTCTTCAGAATTCCCAGCGACCGGGTGGTGGAACTTGGGGTGCGGGTGGCGATCTGAGGGAAGATATGTAAGGCAGGCGAAGACGTTCTTTTTTGAAAAAAGAACCAAAAAACTTCATGAATTCAGATGTATGGCGCGGCAGATGCCGCGCCATACATCGAAATGAATGAAAGTCTTTTTGCTTCTTTTTCTCCAGAAAAAGAAGATTTTCCTGCAATAACGACAGGCTCTACTACCGCCGGCGCTGGTCCAGATCGCGCACCGCGCCACGAGCCGCACTGGTGGTCAGTGCTGCATAGGCGCGCAACGCCGTGGACACATAACGCTCACGGTTCACCGGCTGCCACGCCAGCGGGCCGCGCAGCTCCATTGCGGCGCGACGCTCGGCCAGGATGTCATCGGCAACCGCCAGACGAATGGAGCGGTTCGGGATGTCGATCTCGATGTGATCGCCGTCCTCCACCAGTCCGATCAGCCCGCCCTCAGCCGCCTCGGGCGAGACATGCCCGATCGAAAGGCCCGACGATCCGCCGGAGAACCGGCCGTCGGTGACCAGGGCGCATGCCTTGCCCAGCCCCTTCGATTTCAGATAGCTGGTGGGGTAGAGCATCTCCTGCATCCCCGGCCCGCCCTTGGGGCCTTCGTAGCGGATCAGCACAACGTCGCCGGACGCAACACGGCCACCCAGGATACCCTCAACCGCCGCGTCCTGGCTTTCGAAGATGCGTGCCGGGCCGGTGAAGGCCAGAATGCTGGCATCCACGCCGGCCGTCTTCACGATACAACCGTCTTCCGCGAGGTTGCCGTAGAGCACCGCGAGGCCGCCATCGAGAGAGAATGCATGGTCGAGGTTGCGGACAACGCCCTTCTCACGGTCGAGATCCAGGTCTTCCCAGCGTTCCGACTGGCTGAAGGCTTGCGTGGTCGGCACGCCGCCGGGGGCTGCGCTGAAGAAGTCGTGCACGGTCTTGTTGGTGGTGCGCTGCACGTCCCAACGATCAAGCGCCTCGCCGAGGCTGGCGGTGTGCACCGTCGGCACGTTCGTGTGGATCAGCCCGGCGCGGTCGAGTTCGCCCAGGATGGCCATGATGCCGCCGGCACGGTGCACGTCCTCGACATGCACATTGGCCACGGCGGGGGACACCTTGCACAGCACCGGCGCGCGCCGCGACAGCCGGTCGATATCGGCCATCGTGAAGTCGATGCCGCCCTCATGGGCTGCGGCGAGCAGATGCAGCACCGTGTTGGTGGAACCGCCCATGGCGATATCCAGCGTCATCGCGTTCTCGAACGCTTCGAAGGTGGCGATGTTGCGAGGCAGCGCCGTGGCGTCATCCTGCTCGTAGTACCGCTTGGCGAGATCGACAATCACGCGCCCGGCTTCGAGGAACAGGCCACGACGGTCGGAATGGGTCGCAACCACCGTGCCGTTGCCGGGCAGGGCCAGCCCAAGGGCCTCGTTCAGGCAGTTCATCGAGTTGGCGGTGAACATGCCGGAGCAGGAGCCGCAGGTGGGGCAGGCGGAACGCTCGATGACCTTCACCTCTTCATCGGTGAGGCTGCTGTCGGCCGCGGCCACCATGGCATCGACCAGATCCACCGTGCGCTTCTGGCCACGATGCACAACCTTGCCGGCCTCCATCGGTCCGCCAGAGACGAACACGACCGGGATGTTGAGCCGCAATGCGGCCATCAGCATGCCGGGGGTGATCTTGTCGCAGTTGGAAATGCAGACCAGCGCATCGGCGCAGTGCGCATTGACCATGTATTCAACGCTGTCGGCGATCAGTTCGCGCGACGGCAGGCTGTAGAGCATGCCGCCATGGCCCATGGCGATGCCGTCATCCACGGCGATGGTGTTGAATTCCTTCGCAACGCCGCCAGCCGCCTCGATCTCGCGGGCGACCATCTGCCCAAGATCCTGCAGGTGGACATGCCCGGGCACGAACTGGGTAAAAGAGTTGGCGATGGCGATAATCGGCTTGCCGAAATCGGCATCGGTCATGCCGGTGGCACGCCAGAGGCCTCGGGCGCCCGCCATATTGCGGCCGTGGGTTGTTGTGCGCGAGCGGTAGACGGGCATTCCGGAGATCCTCTGTCAGTGCCGATGGCCATCGGCCTCGGCTGTTTCGTTTTGCAGTTCAGCTTCAGACCTTCAGGAAGCCCACCAGCCGTTCGGCTTCGTCCACAATCGGGTTGGCGATGGCGGCGGCGCGTTGGGCGCCGTTCTTCAGGATGGCGTCCACATGGGCCGGGTCGGCCAGAAGCCGGCGGGTTTCGGCGGCGATGGGGGCGAGCTTTTCCACCACCAGGTCGGCGAGGTTGGATTTGAAATTGCCAAAGCCCTGGCCGCCGAACAGGCGCAGAACGCTGGCGTGGTCGGTGTCGGTGAGGGCGGCGTAGATGCCGACCAGATTACGGGCTTCGGGGCGCTGTTCCAGGCCTTCGGTCTCGCTGGGCAAAGGCTCCGGATCGGTTTTGGCGCGTTTGATCTTGAGGGCGATCGTCTCGGCATCATCGGTGAGGTTGATGCGGCTTTGATCTGACGCGTCCGACTTGCTCATTTTCTTCGCGCCGTCGCGCAGGCTCATGACGCGGGCGGCGGGACCCATGATCATGGGTTCGATACGTGGGAAGAAATCGGCGCCGTAGTCGTGATTGAACTTCTCGGCGATGTCGTTGGCGAGTTCGATGTGCTGCTTCTGGTCTTCGCCCACCGGCACGCGGGTGGCGTGATAGGCGAGGATGTCGGCCGCCATCAGGTTCGGGTAGGTGAACAGGCCGGTGGAGACGTTCTCCTTGTCCTTGCCGGCCTTGTCCTTGAACTGGGTCATGCGGTTCAGCCAGCCCATGCGGGCCACGCAGGTGAAGATCCAGCCGAGACGCACATGGGCGTGCACGGCGGACTGGTTGAACAGGATGTGCTTGTCTGGGTCGATGCCGCAGGCAATCAGCGACGCCGCGAGGTCACGTGTGGAGCCGGCCAGCGTTTTGGGGTCGTGATCGGCGGTGATGGCGTGCAGATCCACCACGCAATACAGGCACTCATGGCTGTCTTGCAGCGCCACCCAGTTCCGCACGGCGCCAAGATAGTTGCCGAGATGCGGAACGCCGGTGGGCTGAATGCCCGAGAAAATACGCTGCATTGGAATATGGTCCGTGAGTTGGGCCGGTTTTGTCCGGCGGATTTCGGGCGTGGTCAAGCGCGGCGACGGCGCAGGCGGCCGAGCACGGCGCGCATGTCGAACGCGCCGAGCAGTTGGCCGGTGGTGAAATAGGTGGCCATGCCGCCGCCGATCAGCGCGCCGAGACCGATCCAGCGCAGCGGTGACTGGGCGAGCGGGGCATAGACCTCGCGTTCCAGCCCCCACAGGGCGCCCGCCATCACCAGGGCAGCGACTGCCATGGCGGGCACGCGACGCCGCAAGGCGGCATCGGCGACGAAGTGTTTGCGGCGATACAAAATGAAGCCCAGCGAGGCGATGTTGAACCAGGCCGAGCAACTGGTGGCCAAGGCCGGGCCGATATGTTGCAGCGGGATCATGAAGGCGAAGTTCAGCGCGAGGTTGAGCCCAACGGCGGTGAGGCCCCAGCGCACGGTGGTGGCGGTGTCGCCGCGGGCGAAGAAGGCTGGCACGAACACCTTGGCCAGCACAAAGGCCGGCAGGCCGATGGCGTAGGCGGCGAGGGATTGCGCGGACAGATGGGCGGCCAGCGGCGTGAACGCGCCACGGCCGAACAACACCCATGTGATCGGCTCGGCCACCATAACGAGCGCCACAGCGGCGGGAACGGTGAGCAGAAGGGCGTATTCCAGCGCACGGTTGAGGGTTCCGATCGCTTCGTCCTCAGAGCCGGCGGCCACCTGGCGAGAGAGGGTGGGCAGCAGGGCGGTGCCGACGGCGGTGCCGATGATGCCGAGCGGCAACTGGTTGATGCGGTCGGCAAAATACAGCACCGATTGCGTGCCGGCCGGCAGAAACGAGACGATCAGCACGTCCATGGCGAGGTTCAATTGCGTCACGCCGGCGCCGAGCAGGCCCGGCACCATGCGCCGCAGGAGCACCTTTACACGCGGCGACAGGCGCGGGCGCACCAGATGCAGCCGCATTCCGGCGGCGCGCACAGCCCAGGCAACCAAGGCCAGCTGGAACACGCCTGACACACTGACGCCCCAGGCGAGCGCGTGCGCCGGGGTGGGCACGAAGGCGATCAGCCCGAACATGCAGGCGATCGAGACCAGATTGTAAATCACAGGGGCTGCGGCAGCGGCGGCGAAACGGTCCAGCCCGTTCAACACGCCGGACATCAGCGTCGTGAGGCAGATCAGCGGCATATAGGGGAAGGCGATGCGGGACAGTTCGGTGACCAGCGCCAAGGTTTCCGGGCGGTCGGAATACCCGGCGACGTAGACCACCATCAGCTGCGGCATGAACAATTCGGCCAGCAGCGTGATGCCCAGCAGCCAGAACGCCATCACACCGATGGTTTCTTCCGCAAAGGCGGCGGCGCTGGCGCGGCCCTCGGTTTGCAGCAGCCCAGCGAAGGACGGCACGAAGGCCGCATTGAACGCGCCTTCGCCAAACAGCCGGCGAAACAGGTTGGGCAATTTGTTGGCCACGAAGAACGCGTCGGCAATGGGGCCGGCGCCCAACAGGGCGGCGATCAGGATGTCGCGCAAAAAGCCAAGGATACGACTGGCAAGGGTCCAGCCGCCAACGGTGAGGATGCCACGGAGCATGGGCGTGCTGTAGAGCATTGCCCGCAGACGCGGAAGGCCGGCGACCAATCCCATGGGGATCGATTGCCGGCCTTCATGCCGCGTCTTGATGCGCCAACGGGCGCGATCAGATGTGCGCGTTATGCGTTCGGGAAGCGCTTGGAAGCGTCGTAACGACCCGAGTTGTCGCCAGCGAAGCGCTGGTTGGCATCGTAGCGGGTGCTGTCGTTGCCGGCGTAGCGCTGCGTGGCGTCGTAACGGGCGCTGTCATTGCCGGCGTAGCGCTGCGTGGCGTCGTAACGGGCGCTGTCATTGCCGGCGTAGC
>JBBART010000012.1:0-50439 GCA_040399685.1 Acetobacteraceae bacterium | reverse complement strand
GCTGCGTGGCGTCGTAACGGGCGCTGTCATTGCCGGCCACCACGGTTGCAGGCGTTGACTGCGCAAGGTTCAGCACGCTGCGCGCCGCCGGGTTGATAGCGCCGAAGGTGGCGCCAACCGTCAAGAGGCCAAGGGCGGCAACGGATGCAAGAAGGATCTTTTTCATCGTCATTCTCCGGTTCGTAGGGGGCGCGACAAGCGCGTTGCCCTGGGTGAGTTTCTAAGAAGTGATGGTTGGTCTCTTCTTCGATGCGGAACATGCTCCGACCGCTGCCCAACCGGAACGTGCAACGTCGCCATGATACTCATGTTCCAAACGTTTAAATGGACGAATATTTATGTTCATTTAATCGCCGCACGCATGAAGTGCGGGATGATCACTCGTCCCGCAGCGGCCGGGCCAGCAGCGCGCCGATTTCGTCCGACAGCGTGCCGGCGCCAGTCACCACGCTGGCCACCGCCGCACAGATGGGCAACGACACGCCAAGCTGGGCGGCGCGTGCCACCAGGGCCGGCGCGGTGGCGACACCTTCGGCCACCGCATCAGTGCGGCCGAGCGCGGCTTCGATGGACTGGCCCTGCCCAAGTGCCATGCCGAGGCTGTAGTTGCGGCTGCTGGCGCCGGTGCAGGTCAGCAGCAGGTCGCCGATACCGGACAATCCGGAGATGGTGGCGGGTCGACCGCCGAGCGCCAGCGCCATGCGGGTAAGTTCCGCCAGGCCACGGGTGATCAGCGCGGCGCGGGCGTTCTCGCCAAGACCGGCGCCGATCGCGGCACCGGCGGCGATGGCGATGACGTTCTTGGCAGCACCACCCACCTGCGCGCCGATCGGGTCGTCGTTGCCGTAGAGACGAAAATCGGGGGTGGCGAGGGCGTTGATCACGTTCTGCCGGACAGTCGCATCCTGTGCTGCCACCACGGCGGCGGCGGGCAGGCCGGCGGCGACCTCATGGGCGAAATTGGGGCCGGTCAGCACGGCGGTGCGCCACTGGCTTTGCGCCTCGGCGAGGATTTCCAACGGCAACAGATGCGTGCCACGCTCCACGCCCTTGGCGCACACCACGAACAGCCCCTGCTCCGGCAGCGCCCCGGCCATCTGCCGCAAATGCTGCAACGGCACCGCCAACAGCGTGATGGCGGCGGGTTGAAGGGTGGAGGTGACGGTGATGTCGTCGGGAAGGATGAAGCCGGGAAGCCGCCGGTTGCGGCGGGTTGCGGCGATTTCGGCGACTTGCTCGGGATTGCGCGCCCACAGGCTCACACTTTGACCGGCGCGGGCGGCGGTGATGGCCAATGCCGTGCCCCACGCGCCCGCACCGATAACGGCAATGCTATTCATCGCTGATCCGCTCCACCGAGAAGCCCGCGCCTTCTTCGTCGGTGGCCAGACGCTCCAGCAGCGCCTCCAGAATTTCCTCCGCCGCCGCCTCGAAGCCGAAAGGCGGGTTGATGATCACCAGGCCGCAGCCATTAAGGCGCGACGCATCCAACGGCGCACGCAGCCAGAGTTCCACCGCCACAATGTCGCGGATGCCGCTCTGGCGCAAAGCGAGGTGGAATTCACGCGGTGGCGCGCGGTGCTTCACCGGATACCAGGCCGCGAAAACCCCGGTGCGGAAGCGCTGTACGCCGATGCGCAGGCCTTCCGCCAGGCGGGCGAATTCGTCCGGCGCTTCGAAGGGCGGGTCGATCAACACCAGCGCCCGCTTTTCAGCGGGCGGCAGCAGGGCGGCGAGCGCCTCCCACGCATCGCGCCGATGCACCGCCACGTGTGGATCGCGACCGAAGGCGCGTTTCAGCGTGGCAGCGTCCTCGGGGTGCAATTCGCAACAGGCCATCCGGTCCTGCGGTCGCATCCGGGCGCGGATCAGCGTGGGGGAGCCGGGATACAGGCCCAGTTCACGGACCAGCCCCACGTAATCTTCCAACGGCTCCGGCGGGTTGGTGAGCAAGGCGATGCCCTGGTGCCACTCGCCGGTGCGCTCGGCCTCGGGACTGGACAGGTCGTAGCGGCCGATACCGGCATGGGTGTCGAGGAAGAACACCCCGGCCGGCTTGCGGGACAGTGCCTGTTGCAGCCAGACCAGCAGCGAATGCTTCATGCAGTCGGCGAAATTGCCGGCATGGAAGGCGTGGCGATAATTCATGCGCTCAACTCCGCAAGGGGCCAGCGTGGGCGCGGGGCCACGTCCATGCCATCCACCAACCCCAGGCGCAGGCGTTCCAGCCCGGCCCAGGCCACCATCACGGCGTTGTCGGTGCAGTATTTCAAAGGAGGGGCGGCAAAGCGGAAACCCGCCTTGGTGCAGGCATCCAGCAGCCCGGCGCGCAAGGTGGCGTTGGCCGCGACACCGCCGGCCACCACCAGCAGCTTGGATGCCGGATGACGCTCGGCGAACATCGCCATGGCGTGCGCCGCCCGGTTGGCCACCACGGCGGCCACCGCCGCCTGGAAGCTGGCAGCGATGTCGGCGGCCACGGCACGCGGCAATGCGCCGGGCGGGTTGGAAGCCACCATCTGCGCCACAGCCGTTTTGAGGCCTGAGAAACTGAAATCACACCCGGCGCGGTTCATCAGCGGGCGGGGGAATTTATACGCCTTCGGGTCGCCCTCATGCGCCAGAAGCTCGAGCGCCGGGCCACCGGGCCAGCCGAGGCCAAGCACCTTCGCCACCTTGTCGAACGCTTCGCCGGCGGCGTCGTCGATGGTGGAGCCCAGCAGCACATGCTGCCCGATGCCCTCGACCGCCACGCACTGGCAATGCCCGCCGGAGACGAGCAGCAACAGATACGGAAATTCAGCGCCCAACCCCAGCAGCGGCAGCCGCGCCGTCAGCGCATGAGCTTCAAGGTGATTGACGGCGATATACGGCAGCCGATGGGCGATGGCGGCCCCCTTGGCAAAGCCGGAGCCCACGATCAGCCCGCCAATCAGCCCCGGCCCACTGCTGGCGGCGATGGCGCCAAGCTGGCGGTATTCCAGGCCTGTTTCCCGCATCACCCGCGCCACAAGGGCAGGTAAATGTGCGAGATGGGCACGGGCGGCGATTTCGGGCACAACACCGCCAAAGGCCGCGTGATCGGCCTGCGACAGCACCGCTTCGGCCAAAATGTCTCCATTCGGCGCCAGGACGGCCGCTGCCGTGTCGTCGCAGGAACTTTCAATTCCCAGCACGGGGCTCATGCTTGCTTGGCTGCCTTGCACGCGTTGGTTTTCCTTTCGGCTTTTCTTCGCCTGACAGTGGTTTTAGGACAGCCCGATGACACATGCCCATCCTGGCGATGCAGCCCAGCCCCGCGCCACCCCTCGCGGCAAATCGCACGCACGTGCGTTGCCTTTGCGCGTGGGCACCCGCGCCTCCCCCTTGGCGCTCGTGCAGACGCGGGACTTCCTGGGCACATTGCGTCATTTCTGCCCCGTTCTGCGCGGGATGGATGTGTTCGAGGAACACGCCATCCGCACCACCGGCGACGCCGTGCAGGACCGCGCCTTGGCCGAGATCGGCGGGAAAGGCCTGTTTGCCAAGGAAATTCACGAGGCGCTGCTGGATTTTCGGGTGGATTTCGCGGTCCACAGCCTGAAGGATCTGGAAACCGAACTGCCGGATGGCATCGTGCTGGCCTGCACCCTGCGGCGCGAGGACAGCCGGGATGCGCTGATTCTTGGCCCACAAAACGGCCCCATCGACCCGACCGACCCCTATTCCGCCCTGCCAGAAGGCGCGCTGATCGGCAGCGCCTCGGTGCGGCGGCAGGCGCAGATGCTGCACGCCCGGCCGGATCTATCGTTCCAGTTGCTGCGCGGCAACGTGCAGCGCCGGCTTGACCGGGTGCACGCCGGTGATTTCGACGCCACCTTGCTGGCGCTCGCCGGCCTGCGGCGGCTGGGACTGGCGGCGCATGCGAGCCTGGTGCTGGATGCCGATTTCATGGTGCCCGCGGCCTGCCAAGGTATCGTCGGCATCACCGTGCGGGCGGACGACGTGGAACTGCGCCAGATGCTGAGCGGCATCGAAGACCCCGACGCCCATTCCGTTTCAACTGCCGAGCGGGCGTTGCTGTCGGAACTCGACGGCTCCTGTCGCACGCCAATCGGCGGCCATGCCCGTATTCTGGCGGATGGGCTGCTGCATCTGACCGGGCTTGTGGCCCGCCCAGACGGCACGTTCCTGATCCGTCGCGAAATCTCGGGCGACCGGGCGGACGCGGCGCGCATGGGTCGTGAACTGGGCGCGCATCTGCGCATGGACAGCCCACGGGATATCTTTGTCTGACACAACGCCCAACGGGGTTTTGATCACGCGACCAGAACCCGCGGCCCATGAGACGGCGCTGCGCGTGGCGGCACTGGGCTTCACGCCGGTGCTTGCGCCGATGCTGGTGATCGAGGCCGCCGTATGGGCGCCGATGCCTCCGGTTCAGGCCGTTCTCGTCACCAGCGCCAACGCCCTGCCGGCGCTGTCCCATATGGACCGCGCCACCGCCATTTTCGCGGTCGGAGATGCCACCGCCAGCCGCGCCCATGCGGATGGTTTCACCGCCGTTGCCAGTGCCGGACGGGATGCTGCTTCCCTGGCCGCCCTGGTGGCCACGCGCTGTGATCCGAAAGCCGGGCCGTTGTTGCTGGCAAGCGGCGCGGGCCAGGGAATGGCCTTGGCGGCCGCACTGCGACAGCGCGGATTCAGCGTCCGCCGGCGCGTGGCCTATGCCGCAAAACCGGCACGAACCCTGCCGCCGTCAGCCCTTTGCGCGCTGGACCGGGCTTCGATCCGGCATGCATTGTTTTTCTCGGCTGCAACCGCGAGAGCCTTTGCAGCGTCTATTATTCACACGGAAATCCGGTTGGAAGGGATACAGGCGCTTGCACTATCACAGCCAACCGCACACGCGCTGGCCTTCTTGCCGTGGCTGCGCATCCGTGTTGCATCCCATCCGAACCAGAACGATTTGGTGGACCTACTGACATGACAAACATGCACACAAACGTTCCCGCCTCCCCGAAATCGGTGCCGGAGGCCGGGGTGGAACACCCCACCGAGCGCCCCGTGCCCGAGACCCCGACACCGGAAAAATCAACCCCGGAACGCCCGGTTCCACAAGAGCCAACCACACCGCAGCCCACGCCGGAGTTTCCGCAGCCCATGCAGCCTGAGCCTGAAATTCCGGCCTCGCAGCCAGAAATGACCGCGACATCCCATGCCGCCTTGTTCCACCCGCCCCAGAATTCTGGCGCTATGGGACCGACATCCGATGCAGCATCCGCCAAGGGCGGCACGCCGCTTTGGGTGACCGGTGCCCTGGCCCTGCTGTTGGCAGGCGGCGTGGCGTGGGTCTGGCAGGATCGCCCGGCAGCGGACGGTTCGACGGCGCGGATCGCAGCCCTGGAAGACGCGCTGAAGACCGCCCAGCAGCGCGTGAGCATTCTGGAACAGCGCCCCACCGGCGGCGATGCCACGCGGATGGCGACGCTTGAGGCCAGTCTACGCGCCCTTGCCGCCAGGCCCGTGCAGGACACAACGAATTTGGAAGCGCGCCTGGGCAGCCTTGAACAGCGCCCGGTGCCGGTGATTCCAGACGTTGCCAAGGATTTTCAAGCCGCCATGGCCGGCGCAAGCGCCGAACTCAACGCCAGGCTGGCGTCGCTCGACATCAAACTGCAGCAGGAAATGGCACAGGCCACCCGCCTGCGGACCGCCACAACGGCGTTGGAGGCAGGCAAGCCACTGGGCGACCTTCCCGGCGCCAGCCCCGCGCTATCGCGTTTCGCGCAAATGGCGCCGCCGACCGAGCCGGCCTTGCGCCAGTCTTTCGCCAGCTTTGCCACCAAGGCCGAAGCCGCCAGCCGTCCCTCCGCGGCGGGGCATGATTTCGCCGAGCGCATGTGGATGCGCGCCCAGCAGCTTGTCACGGTGCGGCAAGGCGACAAGGTGCTGGTGGGCGCGCCCGCCGCCGTCACGCTCGCGGCAGCGCACACCAAGCTCGATGCCGGTGATCTTGCCGGCGCCGTCACCACCCTGGCCTCGCTGGACGACGCGGCGCGCGCCGCCATGGCGCCCTGGGTTGGCGATGCGCAGGCCCTGCTTGACGCCCGCGCCGCCCTTTCCAGCATGGCGGCGAAATCCTGATGCGCCGCGTCATTGGCATCATTGTCGCTGCCGCCCTCGCGATTGCGATCGCCTGGTGGCTCGCCGGGCTGACCGGCACCGTCGGCGCCACCATCGCCGGATATACGATCGAAACCTCGACGCCGGTGGCCCTCGTGGCGCTGGTTGTTGTGGTTCTGGTCTTGCACCTTGTTCTGAAAACACTGTCCGGATTCCTGCATCTGCCGCAGCGCCTGTCCGGCTTTCGCGCCCGTCGTCGGCGCATCGCCGGCAACGAGGCCGTGACGCGCACACTGGTGGCGCTTGCATCCGGCGAGCAGGGCACCGCCCGCGCGGAAGCCGCCCGCGCCCGCAAGCTGCTGGGTGACACCCCCCAAACCCTGCTGCACGCCGCCGAAGCCGCACGGCTGGGCGGAAACGACGACGAAGCCGCCATCCTTTTCCGCATGTTGTCCGATCGGGAAGATGCCGGGTTCCTGGGCCTGCGCGGCCTGTTCCGGCAGGCGATGGCGCGCAAGGATTGGGACGAGGCGACGCTGCTGGCGCGTCGGGCCGAGGCGTTGCGCCCCGGCACCAACTGGTTGCGCACCGAACGGTCCGAATTGGCGATACGCACCGGAAACTGGCAGCAGGCTCTCGCCCTCGCCGCCCCGGAATCGCCCACGGCTGCCTATGCCGTGGCCGCTGCGCAGTCTGAGCCGAATATGTCCCGCGCCGTTCGCATGGCCGGCCGGGCCTGGAAAGACAGCCCAGATTTCGTGCCGGCTGCGCTGGTGTATGCCACCAAACTGCGGGAAGCCGGCCGTGAATCCCGTGCCCAGTCGACGCTGCGAGACGCGTGGAAGCGGGCGCCGCATCCTGATCTGGCAGCTTTGGCCCTGGCCAACACCCCCGATCCGGCCCAGCGCCTGAAAGAGGGCGGCAAGCTAGCGCTGGGCAACCCTGGCCATCCCGAGAGCCTTTTCCTGCTCGCCGGTCTCGCCCTGGAGGCAGGCAACGTGGCCGAGGCGCGGCGCAATGCCGAGGCCGCACGTGACGCGGGGATGAACCAGCAGCGGCTCTGGAGGCTGTTCGCCGATATCGATGCCGCCGATCAGAGCGAGATCAGCGTGCCGATGACCCGCAGCTACGCATTGCGGCTGGTGACCACCGCCGAGGCAGACCCCGGCTGGCGCTGCGAGAGTTGCGGCACGCCGCAGGCGAACTGGCTGCCGGTGTGCCCAACGTGCCAGACACCTGGCCGGATCGTGTGGGGTGCCGCCACCCGGCCGAAGCTGATCGCGTCATAACCTTGTCGGGCGTTGCCCGACCTACAACGAATGTAGGTCGGGCAACGCCCGACACGCTCAGAACTGCCGCAACAGCCGATCGATATAATCCAGCTCATCCTGGGGCCGTGTGCGATCGGCGCCACGGCGGCGGAGTTCTTCCTGTAGAGCGCGGGTGCGGGCGGCTTCCATCTCGTCGGGCACCTGCACGTCTCCGGCCTCATCGGTACCGGACGTGCCTTCACCGCGCGGGCGGCCAAGTGGGTCAAGGTTCTGGCCGGGCCTGCGCGCCTGCTGGCGGCCAGAATTTGGCAGCATTCCGCCCTGGCCGTCACCGGGCCGGTTGCCAAACTGACGCCCCCCCTGGCCGGGACCATTGCCCTCACCGTCTCCGTCGCCCTCTCCCTGGGCCATACCCTCGCCTTCGTCACCATCCTCGCCAGCCTGAGGCGGGCCACGGCCGAACTGACGGGCCATCTGCTGCTGCATGGACTGTCCGCCCTTTTGCAGCGCCTCGATCGCCTTCTGGGCCGATTGCGCGGCCTGGGCGTCCCGCGCTTGGCCCAGCGCCTGGGCGCCGTCGCGCATGGCGGTGTCGGCCTCAGCGAGATTGGGCGGCACGGTGCCGGTCAGGTCGCCATATTGCTGCATCAATTCACCGACCGCCCGGCGCAGCGCCAACTGGATGCGCTGGTCGGCGCGACGCGCGTCCGACGCGGTGGCGGCTGGTGGGTTGCGCAGCGGATCATTGGTGGCGGCACGCGCCTGGGCCCTGTCGAGCAGGTCGCCCTCGCGACGAATCATGTCCTGAAGTGCTGTCATCTGCTGCTGGCCGCGTTGGCGCTTTTCGGCGCGTTGGCGTTCGCGCTCGGTCATCTGGCCGCGTTCGGGCCGGCTTTCCTTCAGCGCCTCCATCATCTTTTCCAGCTCGGCCAGCTTGTCGCGGGCCGTGTCGTTCTTTCCGTCGCGGGCGGCGTCGCGCATTTCCTGGGTCAGGCGTTGCATGTCGCGCTGATCCATCGGGTGTGCCTCGGGATCGTAGGCGTTGGACTCCGGGTCACGATGCACCTGGTCCGTCAGCGCCTGAAGGCGCTTTTGCAGCGCCTCCTGCAAATCGCGCATGCGCTTGTCGAGGTCGGTCTTATCTGCCTTTTCGCCGCGCTTGTCCGCTTCCAGCGCATCGTGAAGCTGCTGGCGCGCAGCTTCCAGGGCACGGGCGGTGCGATCAAGCGCACCTTCCTCCAGATGCAGCGCCAATGACCACAACCGGTCCTGCGCCTGCGGCACCGTGTCCGGCATCCGGCCCCGATACAGCAGGCTGGCGATGGCACGAAGATTGACGAAACTGCCAATATCCGAATCCCAGACATCAAACCTGCTCGACATCTGGTTAAGCGCCGTCACCGCCGTGGACCTCTCATTGGGCGTGAGGCTGAGTTGCTTGCGGACGGCCACCAACGCGCGGGCCAGCGGGTTGGTAAATCGGCGTTCCGGCAAGGTGAGCGTGACAACGGCGCTGCGCCCCTCCAGCCCCGCCGCGTCCCGCGCCGCAAGTTGCGCGGAGACTTCGAGCCCGGCCCAGGGATGCGCCGTCAAATCCATAACACGTGCGCCCTTGGCGGATTTCGGCGTGGTGCCGGGCAATGGAATGGGCACCAGCAGCGGCGGCGCCTCCGGCCTTGCCCCCAGATGCAACTCGCCCTGAAGCGAGGCCACGCCATAGGCGTGCGTCACCTGCCAGGGCAGGCGGGTCTGCGGGTTGGGGCCGCTGCGCAGGGTGCCAGGGGGTTCCGGAAACACCACCATCGGTGCGTCGTTCGGCACTACCGAAAGAGTCCAGGCCACCATGTCGCGCCCCTGGCTGCGCACGGACACACGACCGTTGGCAGTCAGGGTCTGTTCGATCTGGAAGCTGGTGGCGTCCAGCGTCTGGAACGGATCGCTGTGGCCGGATTGCTCCAGGGTCGGCGCCTGCGGGCCGGCGCCGGTGACGTTGATGGTCAATTGGGAGCCACCCGGCACGGTGGCGTCGCTGCCATCCGCCTTGAGGAAGATCGGTGCCAGGCCGGTATAGGAGGGCGGGGTGATCCATGCCTGCACCTGCGGCGCGGGCGGCGCCGGCGGCGGCACAAACCTGGGGTTCATCGCACCGGCGAGGCGCTCGGCGGCATCAGGTCCGGCAACGCCCAGACTGACAGCGAGCATGACCACCACCAACGCCCGCAATGCCCGCCGGTCCACCGCTGCCAGCATCGGGCGCGGTGCGCGCAGCCGCAATCGGCTGATCTGGGCGCGGGCACGCGCGACATGCGCCGCCCATAATGCCTCGCCTCCGGCAGCCGGACGGTCAGACAACACGGCCAAGGGTTGATGGCGGAGACCGGAATCAGCCTCAAGCCGACGATCCGCCTCGGTCGGCAACGGGCGGCGAACACGGCTAAGGCCAATGCCCAGCAGGGCCAGCACCGCCACGCCAGACATCGCCAACGCCGCCATATGCAGGCTGGGCGACAGCAGGCGCGGCAGGTCCAGCAAGGCCGCGCTGGCAAACACGCCCAGCAGGCCCAAGGCGGGCGCCACCGCCGGCCACAGGCGCTCGAACCACAGTACCGCAGCCGCAAGCCCACGCATCCGGCGCAAACCGGAAGGCGGAGTGCCGTCCTGTTCAGGCGCCGGGGGCGGGATCATCTGGCTGTGCTCATGCTTTGAAATCAGGGATTGTTTCCCCCGCCCACAAGGCCTCAACCGGCTGACGCGCGCGAATTTGAACCCAGCGCCCCTGATCGACCATGGCAATGGCCGCGAGCGGGCGGGAATTATAGGTGGAGCTCATCACCGCGCCATACGCCCCGGCATCTAAAATCGCCATGCGCCCACCGGCCGCGACCGGCGCCATCCGGCGGCCACGGGCGAAGGTGTCACCGGTTTCGCAGACCGGGCCCACCACGTCGATCTCCCGCTCCGGCGCGGCATTTCCGGGCGAGAGCGGCACAATGCCGTGCCAGGCGTCATACATCGCCGGGCGCACGAGGTCGTTCATCGCGGCGTCCAGCACCATGAAGCGGTCATCGCCCTTGGTCAGCACCACCGACGCCAGCAGAACGCCGGCCGCCCCCACCAGCCAGCGGCCCGGTTCGGTGGCCAATGTCAGGTCCATGTCGCCAAAAACGGCGCGAATGGCGCCGGCGAAGGCGGTGGGAGAGGCCGCCGGCTCATCGCCATAGCCAATGCCAAGCCCGCCACCACAATCCATGCGGGTGACGCTGTGGCCCTGGGCGCGCAGGGTGCGGATCAGATCGGCGGCGCGGGCGAAGGCGGCGCGATAGGGGGCCATGTTCAGGATCTGGCTGCCGATATGCAGCGCCAGGCCCTGGGCGCGAATACCCGGCAGGGTGGCGGCATGGGCATACAGGGCCACCGCATCGCCATAGGAAATGCCAAACTTGTTGTCGGCCTTGCCGGTGGTGATCTTGGCATGGGTGCCGGCATCGACGTCTGGGTTGATGCGCAGCACGATGTCGGCAACGACGCCCATGGCCGAGGCGATGGCGGAAATCGTCTCAAGCTCGGCCGGGCTTTCGACGTTGATCTGGTAGATGCCTTCCGACAAAGCGAGGCGGATTTCATCGGCCGTCTTGCCGACGCCGGAAAAGACGATCTTGTTGGCGGGAATGCCGGCGGCGCGGGCACGCAGCAATTCGCCACCGCTGACCACATCGGCCCCGGCGCCGCCCTCCTGCATGAGGCGCAGCACGGCCAGATGGTCGTTGGCCTTCACGGCGTAATGGATATGCGTGTTGAGCCCGGCGAGGGCCGCGGTCAGTTCGGCCAACCGGCTGCGCATCGCAGAGGCGGAATACACCCAGGTGGGCGTGCCCAGCGCATCGGCGATGGCGTTGAGCGGCACGCCGTCCATCAACAACCCGTCCATCGCGTGACGGGTGAGGTGCGGACGGGAGGCGATCAACTCGGCTTCGGAGGGATCGGGGGCGGAGGTCAGGGGTGCGGGTGTGGCCATCGGGCCACGTTAGAACAATGGGGGTCTTGGATTCCAGTAGGTCGGGCATCGACCGACACTTTTGTCGGGCGATGCCCGACCTACGTCCGTTCACCCTTACGGTTGGGTTCAAGCGGGTTCCCGCTCCAGGATGCCGGATAGAACCCCTTCGCGACCGCTCGTTGGAATGTGGAATACAGCCACTCGGCAGGGTGCGTCGCAAGGCCATGCTTGACCGGGTTGAAGTGCACGTCATCGACATGCGCCGCGAAATCGCGTTCGTCGCGAATGGTGTGTCCCCAAAAGCGGCCCTGCCAGATGCCGCGATCGGCGGGAAGGGTGCGGCTGAATGTTTTCGTGACCGTGAGCCATCGACCGGGGAAATAGCTGTCGTTGGCCGGAAGGGTCCACAGGCAATGCATGTGGTCCGAGAGCACAACCCAGGCGTCGATATTTCATTCTGCAAGTGTGCGGCTGCACCGACGCAGAATGAAATACCAAGTTGCACGTAGGTCGGGCACCGCCCGACACCACGCACACCATCTGTCGGGCGGTGCCCGACCTACTTCACGATTTTATTGATGCCGCGGCTGACGGCGGTGCCGGACGGGTTGCCGGGCATGCCGTCAGCGTTCAGCGGATACTCGGTGGATTTGTCCGTGCCAGCAGCGCGGTCGATCGCGCGGGTGGTGGCGTTGTTCTCAACGGTGCCACGTGGGGCGCCGCCCATGTCGCCACAGGCGGAGAGCAGAACCAGCAGTGAGAAGGCGCCGAGCGTGGTCAGACGTGCACGAGAGATCATCACATTATCCTAAGGAAACGCCCCCGCGAAAGTGGGGCTACCTTTCGATAACGTGACTATTCCCGTTTGGTTGCCCGCCGTCAGTACGCCGGGTACGCCCGTGGAAATGTAATCTGGTCCGCTGGCCCTGGGGCCACCGGCGGCCCGCGCTTGCCGCAGGCGGTGAGTGCGAGAACCATCAGCAAAGCGGCCATCAGCTTCATGCCAGAATCTCCAACCAGCGCTTTGCCTGCATGGCCACGTTGGCCGGCGCGGTGCCACCGTAGCTGGTGCGCGACGCGACCGAGGCTTCGACCGTCAGCACCGAGAAGATCGCCGCCGTGATTCCGGGTTCCACCGACTGCATCTCATCCAGCGTCAGCCCGGCCAGATCCAGCCCCTTGCTCTCGGCCACGGCGACCAGACGGCCCGTGACGTGATGCGCCGTGCGGAACGGCAGTTTCAGCACGCGCACCAGCCAATCCGCCAGATCCGTGGCGGTGGCGAAGCCGGAGCCTGCGAATTCCCGCAGGCGCGGCAGGTTCGGCGCCATGTCGCGCACCATGCCGGCGGTGGCGGCGAGCGACAGGGTCCAGGCGTCGGCGGCGTCGAACACCGGCTCCTTGTCTTCCTGCATGTCCTTCGCATAGGCCAACGGCAGGCCCTTCATCACGGTCAGCAATCCAACCAATGCGCCGGTCACGCGGCCCGTCTTGGCGCGGACCAGTTCGGCGGCATCGGGGTTGCGCTTCTGCGGCATGATTGAACTGCCAGTGGTGAATGCGTCCGACAGGCGGATGAAGCCATAAGGCGCGCTGCACCAAATCACGATTTCTTCGGCCAGACGCGACAGATGCATCGACGAGATCGCGGCGGCGGACAGGAATTCCAGCGCGAAATCCCGGTCAGACACGGCATCGAGCGAATTCGCCGTCGGCCGGTCGAAGCCGAGGGCTGCCGCCGTCATGTCGCGGTCCAACGGGAACGACGTTCCGGCCAACGCCGCCGAGCCGAGCGGGCATTCGTTCAGGCGGCGACGACAATCGGCAAGACGGCCGCGATCGCGCCCCAGCATCTCCACATAGGCCAGCATGTGATGGCCGAACGTGACCGGCTGGGCAGTTTGCAGATGGGTGAAACCGGGCATCGGATCGGCCGCGTGTTCGGCAGCCCGGTTCGCCAGCACCCGCATCACGTCGGCGATCTGGCCGTCAATGCCGTCAATCGCGTCGCGCACCCACAGGCGGAAATCGGTCGCCACCTGGTCGTTGCGGCTGCGGCCGGTGTGCAGGCGCTTGCCGGCCTCACCGATGCGGTCGGTGAGGCGCGCCTCGATATTCATGTGAATGTCTTCGAGATCGGCCGTGAACGGGAAACGTCCGGCCTCGATCTCGGCGGTGATCTGGTCCAGCCCCGCCGAGATGCTCGCTTCGTCAGTTGCCTCGATGATGCCCTGGCGCGCCAGCATGGCGGCATGGGCGCGCGAGCCTGCGATGTCCTGGCGCCACATCTTGCGGTCGAAGCCGATCGAGGCATTTATCTCCTGCATGATCACCGACGGACCGGCGGCGAAGCGGCCACCCCATTGCATGTTGGCTTCGGTGTTCAGCAATTCGGGCGTGTCGCTCACAGGAGAGATTCCAGTATGGATCTGTTGATACGCCGCACGTTCATGCGGGTCGGAATGGCCGGAACCCTAGCGGCGGTGGGCATGGCACGCAAACCGCAGGCCCAGACGATCCTGACGCCGAAGGAGCCAGTGGTGCGTCTGATGGGCATGGAGGCGATGAAGCCGACCGAACCGCCCGCCCCGCCAGCCCCGCAGGACTTCACCGATGCCGACGGCAAGCCCGTCACACTGGCCGACTTCAAGGGCAAAGGCGTTATCCTCAACCTGTGGGCCACTTGGTGCGTGCCCTGCGTGGCGGAGATGCCGGCGTTGGATGCAATGTCCAAGCGCCTCGCCGCCGAGGGCATCGTGGTGGTGCCGATCTCGTCCGATCGGGGCGGGGCGGCTGTGGTGCGCAAATTCTATGCGTCTCACGATATCGCCCATCTCGGCATATGGCTGGACCCACGCGGCGTGGCAGCCCGTGGCTGGGGGGCGCGGGGGCTTCCCACCACCTTGATCATCGACCGCGAGGGCCGCGAAAAAGCGCGGTTGGAGGGCGGGGCGGAATGGGCGTCCGACGAGGCCATCACCGCCATCCGCGCGCTTATCGCCTGAGCGCCAGCAAACATCCGAGTGCGACAAGACTGACGCCGCCGAGCAACCCCATCACCCAGGCGGTGGGCCACACCGCAATCAGCGGCGCCATCAAGGTGGGCGCCACCGCCGATGCCAACAGCGCCGGCATCGCCAACCGGCCGATCCGCGCGGCATAGCCGGCCGGTCCGAACACATGCAGCGGCAAGGTGCCGCGGCTGATGGTGAGAATGCCGTTGCTCAACCCATAGATCAGCGTGAACACCGCCGCCGGCATTCCCCCGATCAATGCCGCCACCGCCACCGGCAACAGAATGGCACTGACCACGCTAGTGACCATCGGGTTCAGGTTGCGCCCAAAAAACCAGTCCAGAATGCGGCTGCCCACCTGCGCCGGCCCCATCAGCGTCGCGGCGGCCACAGCGACAACCGGGGTGAATCCCATGCCGGCCAGCAACGTCAACGCATGCACCGTCACCACCGAATTGATCGCCGCGCGCAGGGTGAAATACGTGGCCAGCCAAAAGAAAGCCCGCGCCGCCGGTGGAACCGCCTGTTCCACCACCGCCTTGGCCACCACCACCGCCTGCGCGCGGGGCACAAAAATCAGCGTGACCGGGAGAATGACCAGAAGCTGCACCCCGGCATAGCACCCCACCGCAGCCCGCCAGCCGATATGCGCAACAAGCCAGGTGCCGGCGGGCCATCCCACGGTGGAGGCAAATCCGGCCATCAGCGTTACGCCCACAATCGCGGGACGGGCGTTCGCTCCCAACAGCCGGCCCACGGTGCCGAATGCTGCGTCATACAGCCCCATGGCCATGCCGACGCCCACCAGCAGCCACGCCGCATACCATCCCGCCACCGACGGCAACGCCGCCATCAACCCAAGCCCAGCCGCCGTCACCACCGCCGATGACGCCAGCACGCCGCGCCCGCCCACATGGTCGATCCGCTTGCCCACAAACGGCGAGCACAGCCCGCTCGCCAGCAACGCCAGAGAGAAGCCGCCCAGCAGAACCGTGGTGGAAACGCCAAGATCGGCGGAGGCCGCTCCCACCATGGTGGCAGGCACATAGAAGGTGGTGGCCCACGCCAGGGTCTGCGTGAAGCCGATCGCAACGGTCATCCGTCGCGTGTGGGTCATCCCTGCGTGAACGCAGCCGCCTCGGTAACGATCGCGGCCAGTCCAGGCCCGGCGGCGAGGATGAAGTCGCCGCTGGTGGGGCCGGCGCCCTCAAGGAACGGCGACACCACCGCTCCCGCCTCGGACAGGATGCACAGCGCCGCCGCCACGTCCCACAGATTGATGTGCGATTCCACATAGCCGTCCAACCGCCCAGCCGCGACATCGGCCAGCCCCATGGCGCCCGACCCACCGGCGCGCACCATGGCGCCCGCCGCCATCACCCGCGCCACGATGGCCTGGAACACCGCATCCGGCCGGCGCGGGGACCAGCCGATCTCGATCATCGCCCGACCTGCGTCAGTGGTGCTGGACGCCTGGATGGCCACGCCGTTCAGCGTGGCGCCGAATCCCTTGCGGGCGGCGAAGGTCTCGCCCAGCGCCGGGGCCACCAGCACGCCCAGCACCGCTTCGCCATTCTCGATCAACCCCAGCGACACGCACCAGCGCGCGCCGCCACGGGCGTAGTTGGACGTGCCGTCGATCGGATCCACCACCCACACGCGCGCACCCGGCCTTGTGCTGCCGGTTTCCTCGCCCTGGAAGCCGTCATCGGGAAAAAGCGCCGCCAGTTCCCGCGACAGGAACGCTTCCACCGCGCCATCGGCCTCGGTCAGCCAATCCTGCACGCCCTTCAGCTTGGCCGTTGCCGCCCCCGGCGCCGGGCGCAGCTTCAACGCGAGCTGGCCCGCCTCGGTGGCAAGCCGAATGGCGGCGGCAAGGCGGGATTCGAGATCGGTCATGCGCGCAGGTCTTTCGGGAGTTCGTTCAGATCACGGATACAATGCTTCGTGGCCGCTGCCACTACCGGATTCCGGCGCGCATGAAACTTGCCACGAACTGGCGCTGGAACAGCAGGAACGCCACCAGCAAAGGGGCCGACGTCATCAGCGTCGCCGCCGTGATGATCGACCAGTCGATGCCCTGGTCGGTGGAGGCGAACACCGACAGCCCCACCGTCAGCGGGCGGGTGGAGACGGAATTGGTGATCACCAGCGGCCACAGGAAATTGTTCCAGTGGTAACTGACCACCACCAGCCCATAGGCCAGATAGGTCGGCCGAGCGAGCGGCACGTAAACCCGCCAGATGCGCCCGAACAGCGAACTTCCCTCCAGCCGCGCCGCGTCGTCCAGCTCCTGTGGAATCTGGCGGAAGGTCTGGCGCAACAGGAAGATGCCGAAGGCCGAGCCGAGATAGGGCAAGGCGATGGACAGGATGGTGTCCACCAGGCCGAGTTGCGCCATCGAGCGGTAATTCGCCACCAGCAGCACATCCGGCGCCACCATCAGTTGCAGCAGCAGGATGGCGAACACCGTGCCCCGCCCGCGGAAATTCATCCGCGCGAAGGCGAAGGCGGCGGGTGTGCACAGCACGAACTGCGCCACAAGAATCAGCGTGACCAGCAACGTGGTGTTGAGGAAATACCGCGCGAACGGTGCAGCCTCCCATGCCGTGCGGAAATTTCCCAATGTCAGCGGCGCCAGCGGTGAGAAATGCGTGGCATACATGCTAGGATGAAACGCCGTCCACATCGCATACAGCAGCGGCAAAACCCACAGCAGGCCCAGCATCCAGGCGCCGAGGATTTCCAGAAAACGCGTGCTCATCGATAATGCGTCCTGCGGCCGAGCACGCCGAATTGCAAGGCTGCAAGAGCCCCGAGAATGACCAGCAGAACCACCGTCATGGTGGCGGCCGCCGCCGTGTCCCAGAAGCGGAAGCCTGCTTCGTAGATGTGATACAGTAGCAAGGTTGTGGCGTTGTTCGGGCCGCCGCGCGTCATCACGACCACATGGTCGATCAGGCGGAATGCGTTGATGACGGCGTTGACCATCACGAACAGCGTTGTGGGCATCAGCAACGGCCAGGTCACACGGCGGAAGAAGTTCCAGCGTGACGAGCCTTCCAGCCCAGCCGCCTCGGCCAGATCGGGCGGCATCGACTGCAGGGCTGCGAGGTAGAAGATCATGAAGAACCCCGCCTCCTTCCACACCGCCACCAGCATCATCGCCGGCAACGCCGTGGCGGAGTCGCCCAGCCAATTGTGTCGCCCAAGGCCGAACACACCCACAATCTGGTCGAACAGGCCATAATCGGGGGTGAAGAAGAACAGCCAGATATTGGCCACCGCGATCATCGGCAGGATGGTGGGCGTGAAAAACGCCATGCGCAGCAGCGCCCGACCGGGAATGGCGGTGTTCACCGACAGCGCCATCAGCAGCGACAGCAGCACCGACGCCGGAATGGTGATGCCCGCATACCAGGCGTTGTTGATCAGCGCCTGCCGCAAGACTGGGTCGTGCAGCAAATCGGCATAGTTCTCGACCCCCACGAACACCGGAGGCCGGTTTCCGCGGGGGGTTGAGGTGAAGCTGTCCATCAGCGTGGCCACCACAGGCCAATGCGTGAACGCCACCAGCATCACCAATGCCGGCAGCACCAGCGCCCAGGCCTGCACCGTCTCACGCCGCATGGATCAGGCCTTGCGGAACGGCTTGAGAATACGGTCGGCGTCGGCCTGCGCGTCCGCCATCGCCTGGGCCGGGGTTTTGGTGCCCGAAAGGCAGGCCTGGATCTGGTCGGTGAGCGCCTTTTGCACGCGTTGGTTCTCATAGGTGCAGAGTTCGCCGGTGGCCTGCGGCAAATAGCCGCGCGCCACGTTGGCTGCGGGGAATTTCTCCACATGCGCCTTCAGCACCGGCGTTTCCCACGCGTCCGGCCGTGTGGCGATGTAGCCGGTACGGATGCACCAATCGGCCGCCCGCTCAGGGGTGGACAGGAAGCGGGCGAAACGCAGCGCCGCTGCGCGCTCGGCCGGGCTGGCCTGCTTGAAGAAATACAGATTGCCGCCGCCCACAACGGTGCGCACGCCTGTATGCCCCGGCAGGCCGGCAACGCCGAACGGGAACGAGGCCTTGTCGCGCAGGTTCGTGAGATTGCCCGTCGTGCTCTGGATGATCGCCGCGTTGCCTTCCAGGAAATCCGGCGCCAGCGTGGCCCAGGGGCTCACGCCCTCGGGCGTCGCCTTGTGGTCGAACGCCAAGCTGCGCCAGAACGCCAGTGCCTCGATGGATTTCGGATGACTGAAATACACCTCCGTGCCGGCCGCGTTCATCAGCACATGGCCGTTCTGGAACGCCAGCGCGCCGAACGTCCATTGCGCGTTGCCGGTGTCGGAGGCGAGCTTGAAGCCCCAGCGCGTTACCCGGCCGCTGGCGTCGCGCTTCGTCAGTTTCTCGGCGGCATGGGTCAGCCCGTCCCAGGTGGTTGGGAACACCTCAGGGTCCAGACCCGCTTCGGCGAAGGCGGTCTTGTTGTAGTAATCAACGGCGGTCGAGCGCTGGAACGGCACCGACCACGTCTTGCCATCCACCAGGCTGTTGGCGAGGAACGCCGGATAAAAGCCATCGACCCAGGATTTGGTCGCGGCATCCAGCCCCAGTTCTTCCAGCGAGACGAGGACATCGAGATCCTTCAACGCATGGATCTCGGCGGCGAGCAGCACGCCCATCTGTGGCCCCTGGCCGCCTTTCAGCGCGGTCACGGCCTTGGCCATCGTCTCGTTATAGCTTCCGGCATACACCGGGGTGACGACGATGCCGCTTTCGCGGGCGAACTCCTGGCAATAACCGTCCATAACGGCCTGGATCGGGCCGCCGACGGCGATCGGGTAGTAGAACGACAGGGTCTTGACAGTCTGGGCGCGCAGCACCGCCGGCATGGCGAGCGTGGCGGCGGTGGCGGTCATGAGTGTGCGGCGTTTCAGCATCGAAGCCTCCTGAATATCTGCGGTCAGCAATCAGCGTTGATACGGTTTCAGCACGCGGGTCGCGCCCAGCTGTGCGGCATCCAGCGCGGCCTTGGCGGTCTTCTGGCCCATCAGGGCGGCCTGCAGCTCGTCATCCAGCACCTGCGTCACGCGCTGGTTGTCGTGGGTGGAAAATTCCGGAACCGCGTATTGCAGCTGGTCGCGCGCCACGGCGGCGGCGGGGAAGCCGGCCACGTAATCCTTCATCGTCTTGGTCTCCCACGCGGCCGGAGACGTGGCGACGTAGCCGGTGGCCACACCCCAGGCGGCGGCGCGCTCTGGCGTGGTCACCCATTTCAGGAACCGCAGGCCGGCCGCCTGCTGGGCGGGGCTGGCGGATTTGAACATATAGAAATTGCCGCCGCCCGTGGGGCTGCCACGACGCTTGCCGGCCGGCAGCATGGCCACGCCGAACGGGAATTTGGCGTTGGTCCGGATGTTGGTGAGGTTGCCGGTGGTGTGCCAGATCATCCCGGCGCGACCTTCCAGGAAGTCACGCGGGGTCACGCCCCAATCCACCACGCCCGGCGCATGCGCCTTGTGCACCGTGTTGAGGTCAATCCAATACTGCATCGCCTCGAGCACGGCAGGGTCGTTGAAGCTCACCTTGGTGCCGTTGTCTGACACCATCGCGCCGCCGGCCTCGCTGACCATCGCCTGCAACAGCCAATAGGTGAAGCCAGTGGCCGGAATCTGCACGCCCCAACGGGTGGTGCGGTCGCCCTCGCGCTTGGTCAGCTTTTCGGCGAACGCAGCGTGTTCGGCCCAGGTGGCGGGCGGGCGCTCCGGGTCCAGCCCGGCTTCGGCGAAGGCCTGCTTGTTGTAATACAGAACGATGGTGGAGCGCTGGAACGGCACGCCCCATTGGCGGCCGTTGATGGCGTTATTCGCCAGGAACGCCGGGTAGAAGCTGGACAGCCAGGCCTTGTCGTCGGCGCTGTTGTCGAACGGCACCACCAGATCGTCGTCAATCAGCGAGAACGCATCGGTGGACAGCAGCACGGCCATCTGCGGGCCCTGGCCGGATTTGGTGGCGGTCACGGCCTTGGTCAGCGTGTCGGTGTAGCTGCCGGCATAGACCGGCTTCAACGTGACGTCCGGGTTTTCCTTCATGAAGTCGGCGGCGAACCCGTCGATCACCTTCGTGATCGGGCCACCGACGGCCACCGGGAAATAGAACTCCACAGTGGTGGCCTCGGCGCGGGCGATGGCGGGCATCGCAAGCGTGGCGGAGCTTGCGAGCAGCAGGCGGCGTGTGATCGACATGAATAACCCCTTCGGCGTCAGGACAGGCGGCAGCCAGTTTCCGAATCGAACCGATGCAGTTCGGCCGGATCGAATGTGAGATGGATGTGCGTTCCGGTGGGCCACTGCACGCGGCCCGGCAGGCGCGCGCGCAGCCGTTCGCCCGATACGAAGCACTCCAGAATGGTGTCAGCACCCAGATATTCAGCACCCACGACCACGGCCGCGATGCCGGTCTCGGCCAGGCGGATCGCCTCTGGCCGAATGCCCATCACGGATGTTTCACCGGGCAGGTGCAGCAGGTTCATCGGCGGCGTGCCGATAAAGCTGGCGGCGAACACGGTGGCGGGGCTGGCGTAAAGCTCGGCCGGCGGCGCGTCCTGCTCGATCTGGCCGGCGCGGAGCAGGATGACCTGATCGGCCATGCCCATCGCCTCGGTCTGGTCATGCGTCACATACAGCATGGTGATGCCCAGCCGGCGTTGCAGCGCCAGGATCTCGCGCCGCATATCCGCGCGCAGCTGGGCGTCCAGGTTCGAGAGCGGCTCGTCCATCAGGCACACCGGCGCTTCCGCCACGATGGCCCGGCCCAGTGCCACACGCTGCTGCTGGCCGCCGGAAAGCTGGCCGGGCCTGCGCGCCAAAAGCGCCGAGATGCCAAGGATCTCGACCGCCCGGTCCAAGCGCCGCTTGCGTTCGGCCGGCGGCACCGAGCGCGCCTTGAGGCCGAACAGGATATTCTCGGCCACGCTCAGATGCGGGAACAGCGCGTAGGATTGAAACACCATCGCCACGTTGCGCTGGGCCGGCGGCAGTGCCGTCACGTCGCGCCCGCCGATCTCAACCGTGCCGCTGCTGGCCTGGTCCAACCCCGCCACAATCCTCAAAAGGGTGGTTTTGCCGCACCCGGACGGGCCGAGAAGCACGCAGAACTCACCCGCCGCGATGGTGGCGGAGACGCTGCGCAGTGCGACAGTGGCGCCCCATTGCCGGGTAATATTCACAAGGCGCACGGTGGCGCCGGATTGGGCGGGATGATTTGACATGATTACAGCCCCGTCTAGTCTCGGAGCGACCATCTTGCGTGTGTCAGTTCCATGATTTGTGAAGTGCAGAAGGGGCGGTCAGCGGAATGAAGATCATCGGCCTCACCGGCGGCATCGGCATGGGGAAATCCACAGCCGCCTCAGCCTTTCGCCGCGCCCATATCCCGGTGTTCGACGCAGATCTGGCGGTGCACGCCTTGCAATCCCCCGGCGGGCGGGCATTGCCGGCCATCGAGGCAGCGTTTCCGGGCACGGTGCAACACGGCGCGCTCAACCGTGCGGCGCTGCGAACGGCCGTGCTGGGGCAGCCGGACGCTCTGAAGCGGCTGGAACGCATCATTCACCCCATGGTGCGGCGGATGGAGCGCGCTTTCCTGGCTCGCGCCCGCACTGCCCGCGCCCGCGCCGCCGTGCTGGACATTCCGCTGCTGCTGGAAACCGGCGGGGCGGGGCGGGTGGACATCGTCGTTGTCGTCTCCGCTCCTCGCGCCGTGCAGATCCATCGCGTGCGGCAACGCGGCAAGATGGACCGCGCGCAGATCGAAGCCGTGATCGCCCGGCAGATGCCCGACCGGGAAAAACGCAAGCGTGCCGATGTTGTGATATGCACCGGCCTTTCCCGCTTTCACGCCATGCGCACACTGCGCCGCTTCATCCAGGGCATGCTGACATGACACGTTCGGTTTTGTTCGACACCGAGACCACCGGCCTCGACCCGCTGACCGGCGATCGCATCATCGAATTCGCCGTCATCGAGTTGCTCAACGACCTGCCGACCGACCGGCATTTCCACCGCCTGGTGCACCCCCAGCGCGACATTCCGCCTGAGGCCAGCCGCGTGCACGGCATCCTGATCGGGGATCTGGAGGGAAAGCCGCTGTTCGCGGACGTGGCGCAGGACATTCTGGACTTCATCGGCGACGACCCGCTGATCGCCCACAACGCCAATTTCGACTTCGGCTTCATGGATGCGGAATTCGTCCGCTGCGGCCGCCCAAAGCTGGACCGCGCCCGCATGGTGGACACGCTGGCGCTGGCCAAGCTGCGCTTCCCCGGCATGCCCAACAGCCTGGACGCGCTGTGCCGGCGCTTCGACATCGACCTGTCCACCCGCACCACCCACAACGCCCTGCTGGACTGCAAGCTGCTGGCGGAAGTGTATGTGGAACTCACCGGCGGCCGGCAGCGCGGGCTGGGGCTGGCGGAGGACGACCAGAACGAAATGCCGGTGGTTCGCTATACCGCCTCCGGCACCCGCACCCCCCGCCCGATGGCGGTGGATGCGGACACGCTGGCCGCGCATGAGGCATTCGTCTCGCGGCTCAAGGAGCCGCTGTGGCGGATGGAATAGGCCTACGGCTTCTTGTGCATCATGCCGTGATCCATCGCCCCATGCTCCATCGCAGGGCCTGACGCGCCGGCGGTGCCGACGGTTACGGTCGTGGTTACCGGCGGCGCCTTCTCGAAAGTCAGCGTGACCGGGAATGTGCTGCCGGGCGTGAGCGCATGTTTCAGGCCCATCGCCATCAGGTGATAGCCGCCCGGCTTGAATTCCACGCTCTCACCGGCAATAAGCGCCAAGCCCGGCACCGGGCGCATTTTCATCACGCCGCCATCGCTGACCGTCTCGTGCAGTTCCATCGTCTCGGCGATCGGGCTGGTAACCGAAACAAGCCGGTCGGGCGCGCCGGCATCGGTCAGCGTGAGAAATACGCCACCCACTTTCTGACTGGCCGACGTGGCACGCGCCCAGGCGTTCTGCACAGACACGGACGGCGTCTGCGCCAGAGCAGGGGTTGCCAGCAGACACACGGCAAAAACAGTTCTCAACGAAACCATAAAACGGCCTTTCAGTGATGATGCGACGCGACCCCTTCGGCCGCCCCGTATGGGTTGTTGGCGTGCAGGAAGTCGATGACCGCCCACCGCGTGGGTGCGTCGAGCCGATCCGCAAAGCCGGGCATCACGACGGCGCCATCCGGCGCGCGCATGCCTTCGCTGATCCACCAGAACAGCGTGCCATCGGTGTGGTCCCACAGATGTGCTGCGGTGAGATCGGCGGGTGGAATGGAAAGGGACGCCGCGCGCGGACCGTCGCCCTGACCGGAGGCGCCATGGCAGCCGGCGCAATGGGCGGCATAGGCAACACCACCAGCGGCGATGGTTCTGGGCGTGGCATCAAGGGGCGACTGCCAGAACAAAGTGGGTTCGGCCGGCACGACCAGAAAATCCAGATGCGGGACGGCAAACCAGGCCAATGCAGCCGCCGCGACTATGGGCGCCCAACGGAAGCGCGCGATCGCGGTGGCCACCACCACCAGGGCACAGGCGCCCGCCAAGGCCATGATCGCGCCCAACGCCTCGCGCCGCAGATCCTCATCCGCCAGCGCCCCCAGGCTTATGCGCCACGGGAACGGCCAATCCACCTGCGTGTGCGCCCCCGGCTGGGTGCCTGACAGCACGGACGCGACAATCAATGTCAGGCCACCCAGGCAGGCCTCGATCAGCACGGAGCGCCGCAAACCGGACGGGCGGGTATGGAGGGCGAACTGGTTGCGCAGCGCCAAACCGATCAAGCCCGCGAACAGCAGCAGCTTCACCAACAGCAGATGCCCGTATTCAGTGCCCACCAGTCCCGGAAACCCGCCTGCGAGTGCGAGCGCCTGCACCGTGGCCGTCACCGCGAGAATGAGAACGCAGGCGAGCCCCATCCAGGCAAACCAGCGCACAGTCTTCGCAGCATTCGGCTGGTCCAGCGCGAACCACAGCGCAGGCAATCCGCCGATCCATGCGCCGGCGGCGAGCACATGCCCGAGCACCGCCAGTTTCAGCGCGGTATCGTCCGACGCCATGGCATGCCCAGCAGCCGCATGCAGCGCCATGGCCGCCGCCGCCGGCAACAGCGTCAGAACCGGCGCTGACCGGGACAAACCCGCCGCCAGCAGCCACAATCCGGCCCGCATGAGCGCCACATGGCCCACCCAGGTCTCACGCAACACGTCGAACGCCGCGAAAAGCATGGTCGACGCTGTGTTCGCCTCGGCAATCTCCGCCGATTGCAACAACATCCACAGGCCGCCAAACACCGCCAACGCCCCCCACGCCAGCCGAAGACCGTGTAAACGGTCTCCGGCCAGAACACGGACGATCAAGGTGCCGAACACCAGCGCTTCCACCAGCAGCAAAGCACTGCGGGCAGCCGCCAGCGCCAGCTCCATGGGCGTCACGCTATTTGGCCACGGTGAACGTGAATGTTCCCTCGGTCTTGTGGGTGTCGACCGAGGTGGCGTGCCACAGCACGGTATATTTCCCGTTCGGCAACGCCTTTAGCCCAATGGCGACGATTTTGGCGTCGCCACCGACAAGATGCAGGTCACCCTGGTCCACCCGAACGCCAGCCGCGTCAGTGACCTCGATGGTGGAGAAACGCGGCTCCAAAGACTCAGAAAAGGTGATCGAGACTTCGGCCGGCGATGCCACGGTGGCATCGACCGCAGGGGCAGAGGCTCGCAGGCGGGCATGGGCGAAGGCAGGCGAAGCGGCCGGCAACAAGGCGGCCGACAGCATGAGAACAGACAACAAACGGCGCATGAAAGCGCTCCTTGGCACAACAGTGAAACGGACTGAACGAGAGATTCAGCCGATCCGAGGTGGCGCCCGCGATGCGTAGGAACGATGAGGACCAGGGCCGGGCCACACGACCAACCGTGCTTGCGGCAATGCTGCAAACGCCATCCGTGGTGCCGGCAGGCGCGCCACAACCGGCAGCAACGCCACGGCGTGTCCGATCTGGCAGAGCGCACAATGGGCATGATGTTCGGACGCAGGTTGGTCGGGTGAACCGGAATCCGCGGGCGCATGGCAAATGGCCGCAGCCAGCCAATCCGGCGTCGCCACAGTCGGCTGTGGCGCAATCGCGGCCAATAGCAGCATCGCGGCCAAAAGACCGCGCCACCAGCCCGATGTCAGGAAACTGCCAACCATAGGAGCAACCTAGTTTGAACCTATATCGATGACCACAGGTGAAAAGTGTTTAGGAGGCAAGGTGGTGGAGCTGAGCGGGATCGAACCGCTGACCTCCTGAATGCCATTCAGGCGCTCTCCCAACTGAGCTACAGCCCCACATTGCCTCACACGATCTTCGCTGGGAGAAGATGTGCATCCCTGACGGGAGGCGCGATATAGCTCCCGTTTGAAAATGGATCAAGGGCCTGAATGAAAGGAAAATCATGTGGCACCCAAATGATGGGCATGAGGCCGCCTCGGATATGGCGGCATTCATCGAATGGCTACGGGCGACCAGTGGGAAAAATGGCGTAAATCCGGCATTTTTGCGGGAATGGCAGGCGGCTGAGCCCGAGGCCTTCGCGATTATGCTGTCAAAATTTTATCGTGAGACGGATGAAAATTTCGTGGCGCACCAAAAACGCGCCACGAAATTATTTTCGGATTGGGACGCGATCAGGCGGCCTGCTTCACATCCGGATGCACAGTGAAGCTGGCCTCGGTCTTGGCGCGGATTTCATCCACCGTCACGCCCGGGGCGATATCCACCAGCACCACGCCCTGTTCGGTGATATCGAACACGCCCAGTTCGCTCACCACCATGTCCACCACGCCCTTACCGGTCAGCGGCAGGTTGCAGCGATGCAGCAACTTTGGCTTGCCGCCGGCGGTGTGTTCCATCAACACCACCACGCGCTTCACGCCGGCCACCAGATCCATCGCGCCGCCCATGCCCTTGACCATCTTGCCCGGGATCATCCAGTTCGCCAGGTCACCGTTTTCGGCCACCTGAAGCGCGCCCAAGATGGACAAGTCGATATGCCCGCCGCGCACCATGGCGAAGCTGGCGGCGCTGTCGAAATAGCTGGTGGTGGGAAGTTCGCTGACGGTCTGCTTGCCGGCGTTGATCAGGTCGGCGTCCTCGGTGCCTTCCAGCGGGAACGGCCCGATGCCCAGCATGCCGTTCTCACTTTGCAACTGAACGTTCATGCCGGCAGGCACGTAGTTGGCAACCAGGGTGGGGATGCCGATCCCGAGGTTCACATAAAATCCGTCCTTGAGTTCAAGGGCGGCGCGGGCGGCCATTTCGGCGCGGGTCCAGGACATGTCTATTCTCCTCAGGCTGCGGCGCGCTGCGTGGTGGTGCGCTGTTCAATGCGCTTCTCCACGTTCGGCACGTGCACGATGCGATTGACGAAGATGCCGGGGGTAATGATGTGGTCCGGATCGATCTTGCCGGGCTGCACCAGATGTTCCACTTGCACCACCACCATGGTGGCGGCGGTCGCCATCATCGGATTGAAATTCCGCGCCGTCTTGCGATAGACCAGATTGCCCTCGGTGTCGGCCTTCCAGGCATGGATGATCGCCAGATCCGCCCACAGGCCGCGTTCCATCACGTAATCCGCGCCGTCGAAGTTGCGCGTCTCCTTGCCGTCGGCGATCTGAGTGCCCACGCCGGTTTTGGTGAAGAAGGCCGGAATACCGGCCCCGCCCGCGCGGATGCGTTCGGCCAGCGTGCCCTGCGGGTTGAACTCGATCTCAAGCTCACCGGCCAGTAACTGGCGTGCGAACGTGGCGTTCTCGCCGACATACGAGCTGATCATTTTGCGGATCTGGCGGGTTTGCAGCAGCAGGCCCAACCCTGCGTCGTCGATCCCGGCGTTGTTCGAAACAACCGTCAGATCTTTCGCACCCGTGTCGCGAATGGCTTCGATCAGCACAGAAGGAATGCCGCACAGGCCAAACCCGCCGGACATAAGCATCATGCCGTCACGCATCACATCTGCCAGTGCTGTCTTAGCGTCTGGATAAACCTTGTTTATGGCCATTGGCGCTTCCCCATTGCGAGGCCGCACGCTGCCAGAACGGTCTTTTCCATGCAAGAATACGCCGAACGGTTATCTCCTGGCCGCAATCTCAGCCCGAACCGCCGCCGCCAGGGCCGGATTTGCCCGCCTTATCTGTGACACACGCAGTGCCACGCCAGCCCCATGAATCGGTTTGCTTTCCCAGCGCTCCAGAAACAGCAAATCGGCAATCGATGCTTCATCGCGTGCTTCGCTCAACACGCGACGGACAGCCGCGGTGAGTGCCAGGATCGGCGAAGCTGCAAGGTATGTCTGGTTCATCATGTGGCTCTCCCTCGCAGAAGACCTACCGGATAAACAGTGAAAGAATGATGGCAGCCCCCATTAAGAGACCGCAACATCACGCAACCGTGATATCGCGGTCGGCACCGGAATAAATTCGGTGCCGACACGCAATTTTCTTAGTAGCGATACAGCTCGTGCTTGAACGGGCCGCTGACAGGCGTGTCGATGTATTCAGCCTGCTTCGGTGAAAGCTTCGTCAGCTTCGCGCCAACCTTCTCCAAATGCAGCGCCGCGACCTTCTCGTCGAGATGCTTCGGCAATGTGTAGACCTTGCACTCATACTTGCCAGCCGGGGCCGTCCACAGTTCAAGCTGCGCCAGAACCTGGTTGGTGAAGCTGGCCGACATCACAAAGCTCGGATGGCCGGTGGCGTTGCCCAGGTTCACCAGGCGGCCTTCGGACAGCACGATCAAACGCTTGCCATCGGGGAACACTACCTCGTCCACCTGCGGCTTGATGTTGTCCCACGGGTAGTTGCGCAGGGCTTCGATTTGAATCTCGCTATCGAAGTGACCGATGTTGGCCACAATCGCGCGGTGCTTCATCTTGCGCATGTCGTCGATGGTGATGACGTCCACGTTGCCGGTGGCGGTCACGAAGATATCGCCACGATGGGCGGCGTCTTCGAGTGTGACGACCTCATAGCCTTCCATCGCCGCCTGCAGCGCGCAGATCGGGTCGACTTCCGTGACCAGCACGCGGCAACCAGCCTGGCGCAGCGAGGCCGCCGAGCCTTTGCCCACGTCGCCAAAGCCGCACACGATGGCGACCTTGCCGGCCATCATCACATCCGTGCCACGACGGATCGCATCGACCAGCGACTCACGGCAGCCATACAAATTGTCGAACTTCGACTTGGTGACGCTGTCGTTGACGTTGATGGCAGGCACCTTCAGCGTGCCCTGCTTCACCATGTCCCACAGGCGATGCACGCCGGTTGTGGTTTCTTCGGACAGGCCTTTGATGCCGGCCAGCATTTCCGGATACTTCGAGTGGATAAGGCCGGTCACGTCGCCGCCGTCATCGAGGATCAGGTTCGGAACCCAACCGTCCGGCCCGCGCAGCGTCTGCTCGATGCACCACCAGAACTCATCCTCGTCCATGCCCTTCCAGGCAAACACCGGGGTGCCGGCGGCGGCAACGGCCGCGGCAGCGTGATCCTGGGTCGAGAAGATGTTGCACGACGACCAGCGAACCGTGGCACCGAGGAATTCCAGAGTCTGGATCAGCACGGCGGTCTGGATGGTCATGTGCAGGCTGCCGACGATGCGCGCACCAGCCAGCGGCTTGGTGTTGCCGTATTCGGCACGCAGCGCCATCAGGCCGGGCATCTCGTCCTCGGCCATTGAGATTTCCTTCTGACCCCAGGCGGCCAGCGAAATGTCACGAACCTTGTAGTCAACGGCAATGGCGGTATCGGGCATGGGAACGTCCTTCGAATGATTGGCGGCGGTATATAAGGATATCTGCATGTAAGCAAGTCATAGGAAGCAGGACAGCAAAAAGGGGGCTGATGTGCCCCCTCTCTACGCCGTCAAACCTTAACAATTCGTAGGGCGGGTGCCACCCGCCCTACGGTCTTACGTGTTCATTGCGTCGAAGAAATCGTTGTTGTTCTTGCTGTATTTCAGCTTGTCCAACAAGAAGTCCATGGCATCCATGGCGCCCATCGGGTTGAGAATACGGCGCAGCACCCACATTTTCGACAGCGTGCCCTTGTCGACCAGCAGTTCTTCCTTGCGGGTGCCGGACTTGGTGATGTCCACAGCCGGGAAGGTGCGCTTGTCGGACAGCTTGCGATCCAGAATGATCTCGCTGTTGCCGGTGCCCTTGAACTCTTCGAAAATCACTTCATCCATGCGGCTGCCGGTATCGATCAGGGCGGTTGCGATGATCGTCAGCGAACCGCCTTCCTCGATGTTGCGGGCCGCGCCGAAGAAGCGCTTCGGCTTTTGCAGCGCATTGGCGTCCACACCGCCGGTCAGCACCTTGCCCGAGGACGGGACGACGGTGTTGTAGGCGCGGGCCAGGCGGGTGATGGAGTCGAGCAGAATCACCACGTCGCGCTTGTGTTCCACCAGGCGCTTGGCCTTTTCGAGCACCATCTCCGTCACCTGAACGTGGCGGGTGGCTGGCTCATCGAAGGTGGAGGCGACGACTTCGCCCTTCACCGTGCGGGCCATGTCCGTCACTTCCTCGGGCCGCTCGTCGATCAGCAGCACGATGAGGAATGCCTCGGGGTGGTTGGCGGAGATCGAAGTGGCGATGGATTGCAGCATCACCGTCTTGCCGGTGCGCGGCGGGGCCACGATCAGGGCGCGCTGGCCTTTGCCGATCGGCGCGACAAGGTCGATCACGCGCGGAATGTTGTCGCGCGTGGAGCCCTTGGGCGGCAGCTCCTTCATTTCGATTTCCATCTTCAGCCGCTCATCGGGATAGAGCGGCGTCAGATTGTCGAAATTGATGCGGTGCTTGACGGCTTCCGGCGGCTCGAAATTGATCGTGTTGACCTTGAGCATGGCGAAATAACGCTCGCCATCCTTCGGTGCGCGGATCTGGCCTTCCACCGTGTCACCCGTGCGCAGGCCGAAGCGACGCACCTGGGTGGGGGAGATGTAGATGTCGTCCGGGCCGGGCAGATAGTTGCTCTGCGGGCTGCGCAGGAAGCCGAAGCCATCCGACAGGATTTCCAGCGTGCCTTCGCCGTGGATCGCCTGGTCGTTTTCGGCCAACGTCTTGAGAATGGTGAACATCATGTCCTGCTTGCGCAGGCTGGATGCATTCTCGATGTTCAGCGATTCAGCGAAGCTGAGCAGATCCGCCGGGGTTTTTGCCTTGAGTTCGGCAAGATGCATGGGGTCGCCTCGAAAGATTGTTGGGTGGTCTGTCGCTGTAAGGTGAGGGAGGACGACGAGCGGGGCTGATATGCCAAACCGCCCGAATGCAACCTGCCGATGCGGCGGGTGGGCAATGTCCCGGAAGAAGAGGTGGCGTATACGGCCATATCTCGGCCGTATGTCCAATTTCGTGCATACGGCCGGATGGGGCCGGCGTCAAGCTGGCTGTAAAGCGCCTAAGGCGCGCAATTTTTTCAGAATGGCTGGGCGATGGCCATGATGACGATAATCACCATCAGCACCGTCGGCACCTCATTGGCAAACCGGTAAAAACGATGCGATTTCATGTTCCGGTCTTCCATGAAGTTTTTGCGCCATTTGGAACAGGCGCCGTGAAAGCCGCTCATCAGGATAACGCCAATGAATTTCACCGCCCACCAACCCGAATGGAAATCCACCGCACCGGGCGTGAGAATCAGCAAAATCCCGAACAGCCAGGCCGTGGCCATCGCCGGGTTCATGATCTGCTTCAGCAGCCGCCACTCCATCACCTTGAAGCGCTCGCTCTCCACGCTGCCACGCGCCAGTCCGCAGTGATAAACATAGAGCCGGGGCAGATAGAACAGCCCCGCCATCCAGGCCATCACCGCTATCAGATGGAAGGATTTGGTGTAGAGCAGATATGGCCCGAGGGCTGCGATGGTCATGAATGGGCCCTTGGCGCCAGCCGCAGCAGCGCTGGCAGATCGAACATGGAACGAAACGGAATGGCGCCCACCTGTCGCAGGCTGGCGCCATCATTGTGCGGCGCATAGCCCAGGCAATCCATGCCCGCCGCGGCGGCCGCGCGCGCGCCGGTGGTGCTGTCCTCGATGACGATGCATTCCGATGGCAGAACGCCCTCGGCCGCGGCGGTTGCCAGGAACAGATCAGGTGCCGGCTTGCCCCGCGCCACGTCCCGATGGCTGTGAACCCGGCCCTTCACGCGCGCGGTTATCCCAATGCGAGCGAATTTCACCACCATTTCCTCGTGTGAGGAGTTGGAGGCGATGCGCCATTTCAGGCCCATCACGCTCACCGCGTCGATGGCCGCCACGGCGCCGTCGATGGCGGTCACTTCCTGGCTGAGAACTGTGACGAACGTGGCGCGGATATAATCAGCCCAGCCGTCCGGCAATTTCTTGCCGATATTGGTCTCGATGATCGGCGTCATGTCCGTGAACGTCATGCCCAGGAACATCTGATCAGCGTCTGACTGGGACAACACCCAGCCGAGTTTGGTCAGTTCCTCTGAAATGATCCGGTTGGCGATGCCCTCGCTGTCCACAATCACCCCGTCGCAGTCAAAGATCACCAGTCTCAACGGCGCGGTTCGGCCCGCCAGCAGTGTGTGCGGCGTCATCAGCCCCAGTCCTGAATCGGGCGTCATGCGGTGCGTGACCGAGTTTCGTCCGAGGGCAGGCCAAGTCCCGGTGGGGCAGCGGCCCCGGCGCGGGCATGTGGGCAATCGGTATGTGGCTTGTAGCAGGTTCGACTGCCGACAAAGCTGCACAAGCCGGGACTGCGGCCAAGCGTGCGGCGCACCAGATCGGCCAGGGCATTGATGAAACTGGGGTCGGAATTCTGGGCAGGCGTGCGGAAATAACCCGGAACGCCCGCATGATCGGCAATTTCCCGATATTCGACGTCCAGTTCCACCAACGTCTCGGAATGCTCGGACACGAACGCGATCGGCACCACCAGCAGGGCGGTCTTTTCCCGACCGGCGCGTTTGATTTCATCGTCGGTGGACGGACCAATCCATTTCTGCGGCGTCGCGCGGGATTGGTAGCAGATGATGCTGTCCAGGTCGGGGATAGCCATCTCGCGGATCACCGCTGCCGTGGTGCGCTCGATCTGCTGCTGATACGGATCGCCAGCCTTGATGATGCTCTCCGGCAGGCCGTGCGCCGAGAACAGCACGCGCAGCGGGATAGCTGGATCAAGTTCTGATCGGGCTTTTTGATAGCTTTTCAGCACAGCCGTCGCTTCCGAGGCGATAAATCCCGGATCGGAGTGATAGCAGCAGATCGCGTGCGTCTGTTTTGCCAGCCCAATAGCGGCCGCCGCCTCCCGCCAGGCGGTGAACGAACTGCCGGTGGTGGTGGTGGAATGCTGCGGATACAGCGGCAGCAGAATGATCTCGTCCGGATCCCATGCCTTCACCGCCGCCGCCGCTGCTTCGCTGAACGGATGCCAGTAGCGCATCGCGACGAAACATTTCACGTTCAGGTCCGGCAGCGCTGCTTCGAGAGCCGTCGCCTGTTCCACCGTGAGTTCCAGTAAAGGCGATTTACCGCCTAGGATTTTATAATTCTCGCTGGCCGGCTTTTTCCGGGCGAGCGCGATAATCCGTGCCAGCAAAGGCCGCACGAAAAATGGCACCCGCAGGATCGCAGGATCCAGGAACAGGTTGAGCAAAAACGGGTAAACCGATGATGGCTGATCAGGGCCACCAAGGTTCATCAGCACAATCGCCGTCTTGGGCGATGCTTTGGATGCGCGCAATGTCATGCTCCCAGAGGTGGCACGCAGAGCTTCCCCGTCAAGTCGGGCTGTAAGATCGGCACTCATGCGGCGCGGATCTGTGCGATCAGCGCAGCCACGTGCTCGGGTGGCGTCTGCGGCACAATGCCGTGCCCAAGATTGAAAATAAATGGCCGGCCCTTCATCGCCTCCAGGATGGACGCTGCTTCGCGTGACATCGCTGCCCCGCCGGCAACAACGGCCAGCGGATCGAGATTGCCCTGCAATGCCATGGCGGCCGGGATCATCGCCGCCGCATAGCCAGGATCAGCCGCGGTGTCGATCGCCACACCCTGAACACCGGTGTTGGCTGCGTATTCACCCAGCATCATGCCCGCCAGGCGTGGAAAACCAATGACCGGCACCCCAGGGAACCGGCCACGCAAGGCCGCGACGATTTTCGCCGTCGGCTCGATCACGTGCAGCCGGAACAGATGCGGCGGCAGAATGCCGGCCCAGCTGTCGAACAGCATCACCGCTTCTGCGCCTGCCAGAACTTGGGCAGACAGATAGGTGATCGTAGACGTGACCAGCTTGTCCATCAGCACCGTGAACATTTCAGGCTCTGCGTGCGCCATGTGGCGAATATGTGTGAAATCTTTCGAGCCGCCGCCTTCGACCATGTAGCAGGCAACCGTGAATGGCCCGCCTGCAAACCCAATCAGCGTCGCTTCGCCCTCGCCTTCCCGTTGGCGTTCATCCAGTGCGGCCCTCACCAGCCGGACCGTTTCGAGAATCGGCCTGATGGCGATGCGGACTTTCTTCGGGTCCAGAGCCTCGATGGCAGCTGCATCGCGAATCGGTGGCAGAATCGGGCCTTCCCCTTCGGCGAACTGCAAATCCTGCCCCAGCGCCCAGGGCAACACGAGAATGTCGCTGAACAGGATGGCCGCATCCATTCCGAACCGGCGCACGGGTTGCAACGTCACTTCGGCCGCCATCACGGGGTTGGTGCAGAGGTCCATGAACCCCTTCGTTTGCGCACGAACAGCCCGGTATTCCGGTAAAAAGCGGCCAGCCTGGCGCATCAGCCATACCGGTGGCGGCCACACGGCTTCGCCCTTGAGCACGCGCAGAATTTTTTTGGTCATGGGTCCCGCCGTCCGTCAAATCTGTCCCCTCTTATCAAGGATAAAGAGGAAAGAGTCTTGATGGAGTCCTAGTGGTTGCCTGTGGATCACGGGGTACACCCGATATGGGATTTTCACACGCAATCTATCCACAGGCTGCGTCGGCCGCAGCGCCTTGCGAAACCACGGTTTTATGATGTTCTCCCGATAAAGCCGGCGGGACTGGGGATTCTATCCCGATGTCCCGTCGTTTTGGGTTTTATCCCCACACCCAAGAATCCCAACAGTGCGATTGCGTCAAACAGACACTTATCCCCGTTATCCTTCATTGCTAACGTGCCGGCATGTCGAACCGCATCAACCTCCATCTGGTCTCGGACGCTACCGGCGAGACGCTGAATTCCATCACCCGCGCAACGGTCTCGCAGTTCGATCACGCGAGCATCGTCTATCATCGGTGGAGCCTCATCCGGACGCGCTTCCAATTGCATCGCGTGCTGGAAGGCATCGAGGGTGAGCCCGGCCCGGTACTGTCCACTTTGGTGGACAAAGGCCTGCGCGCTGAACTGGAACAGGCCTGCCAACGTTTCGACGTGGCGGTGGTCAACGTTCTGGACCCCGTTCTGTCCATGTTTCAGGAACATCTGGGCGAAAAGGCCGTCGCCCGTCCGGGCCGGCAATACGTGCTGGATGCCGATTATTTCCGCCGGATCGACGCCATGCATTACGTGCTGGCCCATGATGACGGCCAATCCCAGGCCGGAATTGCCGAGGCAGATGTGGTGCTGGTGGGCGTTTCCCGGTCATCCAAGACACCAACGTCCTTTTATCTGGCCAATCGCGGCGTGAAGGCCGCCAATATCCCGCTCGTGCCAGGCACGCTCGACCCGCCGGGTCTTGAATCGCCCAACTGCCCGGTGATCGGCCTGACGCTGGACCCGCAGGCGCTGATCGAAATCCGCCGGCATCGCCTGAAACTCATCGGAGCCGGCCCGGACGCCGTGGCCGCGGTGCGTCAGGACCAGGGCGTGTACGTGGACCACGAGGCGGTGAAGGCGGAACTGCTCTGGGCGCGCCGCCTGTGCGTGCAGCGCGGCTGGCCGGTGATCGATGTCACGCGCCGCTCTATTGAAGAGACCGCCGCCACGGTGATGTCGCTGATGGAGAACTGGCATGAACGTCGCCGCAAAGCCGCCGAGGCACCGTCGTCGTGAGCTTTCAAATCCCCGGTCAGCGCCTGATTTTGGCAAGCGCGTCCACCACGCGGGTGGATCTGCTGAAAGCCGCCGGCCTCGATTTCGAAGTTCGCGCCGCGCATATCGATGAGAGTGAGATCAAGCGCGCTGCCCGCGCCGAGGGCCTGGATGCCGGTGAAACGGCGCTGCTCTTGGCCGAACTCAAGGCGCAGCGTATCGCAAGGCGTGATCCCGATGCGGTGGTGATTGGCTGTGACCAGTTGTTGGTGTGCGAAGACCGTTGGTTCGATAAGCCGACGGACCTCGCCGAGGCAAGATCCCACCTCGAAGCGCTTCGGGGCCGCACCCATACGCTGGTGACGGCGGTGCTGTGCCAGCGTGGCGAACAAAGGATCTGGCATCATACCGCCCGCCCGAAACTGACCATGCGCAGCTTTTCGGATGAATTTTTGATGGCCTATCTTCAGGCCGAGGGCGATGCGGTGACGACCACGGTGGGCGCCTATCGCCTGGAAGGGCTTGGCGCGCATTTGTTCGACAAGATCGACGGCGAACACGCAGCTATTTTGGGCTTGCCGCTGTTGCCTTTGCTGGGTTTTTTGAGACAGAACGGTGTTCTCGCCTCTTAAACAGAGATTTCGTAGGCCTATTGTCGAAAATCAAAAAAATCAAGAAAACGTTCTTTTTTATAAAAAAGAACCAAAAAATTTCACTCACTGGTCGTGGTATGCGACATCTAAAATAATTTATAAATCATGAAAGTCTTTTTACTTCTTTTTCTTCAGAAAAAGAAGATTCCCTTACTTGATATATAAAAACCTCCCAAAAACCCAATGCGCCGCCCGGTCTTGGAATGTGCGGCCCCGCGGTCAATGATCGTTTTCTTAAGACAGGAGCATCCGATATGGCGGTATCCCCCAACTGGTTCGGCGTAGCGAACATCATCGCAGAGGTTGAGGCCACCGGCGTTACGCTCGGCGTCTCCATCATCCCCCCGTCCGGCGCGCATTTCGCCCATAATGCCGATCGTCGGTTTGTGGCGGCCAGCACCGCCAAAATCGGGATCATGATCGAGTTGTTCCACCAGATTGATACGGGGAAGCTCTCGCTAGACCAGATTCGCCCATTCAGGGCGGCGGATGTCACAGGCGGCAGCGGCGTTGTTATGAACCTGCATGAGGGGCTGAACCTCACGCTGGGCGATCTCGTCTATCTGATGATGAGCATCAGCGACAATGCGGCGACCAACATGCTCATCGAAACCGTGGGGCAGGACGCGGTGAATGCCACCATGCACAGCCTGGGGATGACGGATTCCAAGCTGGGTCGCCTGATGCGCGGGCGCCCCATGATTGCCGGGGAGCAGGAAAACTGGGCGGTACCGGGCGAATATGCCGCCATCATCGCAGCCCTTCTCGCCAAGAGAGTGGTGTCTCCGTCGGCCTGCGACCAGATGATCGCGTTGCTTGAAACGCAGCAGAACAACCGCCGTATCGCGCGGCATCTGCCACGTGCCGGCGGTCCGCGCTGGGGTTCCAAGACCGGCAGCCTGCCGGGTGTGGTCAACGATGCGGGCTTCATCATGACCGGGCATGGCCCGCTCTGCCTGGCGGTTTTCTGCGAACATACCGATCCGCTGGCCGGCGAGGAGACCATCGGCGCCATCAGCCGGGCCGCTTTGGCCGCCGCTGGCTGATACAAGGGCGGTTCGCGCCTGGATAGAGATGTGTAGGGTGCAATGCAAAGTGGCGCTGCACCCTACACCTTGCCGTTAACGGGCTAAGCTCGTCTTCAATGTTTCTAGAAATGCACTCTTTGAAACAACAGGAGCTTTCCATACAGTCTTATCGTCAATCAGTATTCCCATGTCCATTTCATGGAAACTCCAAACGATTACTTTCGGCCGAGATTTTTTGAAGTCGGCGCTGTCGAGATAGTCAAGCAAGGTCACGTAAGGCCCTAGAGGATGGATTCGCCACATCAAGGACACAGGGCGGTCGAGCTTGTTTGAAAGCGCGTCCGGAAAACCATAGAGCGGCTGCATCAAGCTGTTGCCGACGATAACGATATCGGCGCCCTCCATCTGGCCGGTCTGTGCGCCATTTCGCCAGCCTGCCGGGCGCCGCACCTGATAAGTTTCATTTGGGTAGGATGGCCGGTCTTGCGGCGGAAGCACGCTCGACAGGTCGCTCTTGAACATCACCTCCTCAGTCGTTTCGCCAAGGCGAACACCGGGTTTGTGGCTCGTCGGCAGAGTGACCCTGTCGGCGATCAGCCGCGCTACCTCGCCGGCAGCGGCCTCGGTGGCCGTGGGAGTCCAATGATGGTCTGTTTTGAACCATAATTGCTTTTCTGGGTGCTCTTGATGCATCCGCGAAAGAAGATTAGACAAGTCCGGAACAATTGCTGCGCTCTCTGACAGATATTTTAATGCAACTTCATAGAATTTCTCCGCGTCTTCCGGATAGACAACGTCATCCGGAAGAAATTCACGATATATTCTGGACTTAGATGGCGTGATGAGGACAACCGTTTCGATGCCGACGGATTTTAGGAGTTCAGCGGCACTCTTGATGATGTCAGACACGGCTGGGATAGGTTGGATTTTTGCTTTAAAAGGCTCATCCCAAACAAGAAAAAGCCAACCGTTTTTACCAATAAGTGTGCCCTTCATGATCGTTGAAGCATGTGATGGGGCACATTTAGAAAGTGCATACGCCAAAGATGATGCAATTATCATTCTTCTATGCATAATTTGTAAAATCTTTCTTTTCAAAATATCAGCATTTATTTCTCTAAGTTCAGGTTATTTTTACGGAGGAAATCCTGAAAAATCGAATTCGTTTCGAATATCATAAGCAATACGATCCTTTTTAAAAGGCTCGATAGCCTATTTTTTTGTCAAAATTTGTATAAAAATGTATTTTTTGAACGTCGATTGTGGTTGCCGGATCTAACGCGAATAACAGCAAGTTACATTTGTTCTGTTATATATATGTCAATTTAAATTGATATATACTCAGTTCACCTTAGAATCCGGAACTGCGCGGGTAATCCCCCCGTTTTTAACGGGCTTGGGTGGTAGAATTCACGCGGACATGTGCACTTTCTGGGCGGGAGTTGTTCCACCAGATTGATACGGGGAAGCTCTCGCTGGACCAGATTCGCCCATTCAGGGCGGCGGATGTCACAGGCGGCAGCGGCGTTGTTATGAACCTGCATGAGGGGCTGAACCTCACGCTGGGCGATCTCGTCTATCTGATGATGAGCATCAGCGACAATGCGGCGACCAACATGCTCATCGAAACCGTGGGGCAGGACGCGGTGAATGCCACCATGCACAGCCTGGGGATGACGGATTCCAAGCTGGGTCGCCTGATGCGCGGGCGCCCCATGATTGCCGGGGAGCAGGAAAACTGGGCGGTACCGGGCGAATATGCCGCCATCATCGCAGCCCTTCTCGCCAAGAGAGTGGTGTCTCCGTCGGCCTGCGACCAGATGATCGCGTTGCTTGAAACGCAGCAGAACAACCGCCGTATCGCGCGGCATCTGCCACGTGCCGGCGGTCCGCGCTGGGGCTCCAAGACCGGCAGCCTGCCGGGTGTGGTCAACGATGCGGGCTTCATCATGACAGATGCCGGGCCGCTCTGCATCGCCGTCTGCGTGGAAAACCAGCCCGACGCGTTGGAAGGTGAGGCGATGATCGGCCGTGTCAGCCAAGCGGCATTGGTGGCGGTTAGCTGACCTTGCGCGGTCGCCGGCCTCGAAGCAGCCCGAGGCCGGCGACCGCAGACGCCAACAAGGCCATCGAGGCCGGTTCCGGCACACCGATCGTGGCCAACGCGCCAGTGCCAGAATACGTGTAGGTCAGCGTTTCGGTAATCGATAGCGTACCCTGCAACGTGTCGCCGGTACCCAGAGCATATGAAAAAGCAGGCGCCCCAGATGACGAATCAGCTGCCGTGAACGTCAATAAAGTGTCGCCTGTGAGAAATGGAACGACACGAGGCCGCTGGAGCACTTCTACAGGCTGGTCGTTGGTCAACAACAGAGAGCGGGTACCGGCCTGACTTGTGCCGGTGGCGCCCCCCCCTCCGTTGAATGCAACACCATTTAACGAGTTGGTAAACGAAAGGATGACACCTCCTAGACCATTGGTGGCAGTGACTGCTGTTCCGCTAAAGCTAAAATTCCATTCATAGACGGCTGAAGTCAGGCCAGACCCCACAAATGGCTCAAACACGGCCGTGTAAAAGCTTGTCGGCGCGATTTCATAACCGGAGCTGATCGGCCCGGTGATGTTGGTTTGGCTTGTATTTGTGAATGTTTGGGTCAACACCCCGTCTGCCAAAGCGGCATGTGACAGCATTGAAAACATGATGGGCGTGATGAAACGAACGAACGACATCTGGGAATTTCCAGCCATTATTCTTTAATGTTTTCTGTTCGGAACGATCTGTCAACTTGTTTGCGTGATAAATTCGTTACAACGTACACTGTCCTGACGGAATCACGGCTCCGCCAAGGTCTTTCGTCCGGCGGCACGACGAATGCGTGGCTTCACCGCGACCGGCGCCGCATCCAATACGGTGTGGAGCTGGGCCACAACACCTGGCGGAAGTTTCGCTATGGTCTGCGCGATCCGGTTGGCCAATGCCGTCTGTTCGGGAGAAAGCCCCGCCGTGTTGACCACGATGCGGGGGTTGGACAGCCGGGCCAACGCCAGCAGTTCTTCCGATGCATCCCAGATAAGGCCGAGTTCGGCACAGATCTGATGCACCAGCCCTGTGCTGGGGGAGCCGCGTCGGCCGTGTTCCAAGGCGGACAGATAGGCGGCGGACACTTGCAGCCGGTCCGCCAGATCGGCCTGGGTCACGCCCAACTCGGTGCGCAGAACCCGCAATTTCGCACCGAACGGGGTCATCGCGGCTTGCGCAGCAGCAGACGCACGGAGCCGGGATTGGCCGGGTGCGGATGCGTGGCAGCCAGCACCAGCGGGCGCAATGTGGGCAGGTTCAGCCACAACGGCAGTTCCCGCTTGATGACGCCACCCGTTTCTCCCGATCCGCGCCCGGTGATGACCTCCACGCAGCGCACGTGATCGGCGTGGGCTGCGATCAGGAAGGCGTGCAACGCGTGATAGGCGCGCTGGGCGGTACGGCCGTGCAGGTCGATGGTGCGCACCGACGGCAGTTTGCCGGAACGGAACTTGTTCCACGATGAATTGTCGAGCCCGCCAGGATGGTTGCCCACCTGCAACGCCTCCAACCGCTTCGCCGCTATCCGCGCCGGGGCGGCGGGCGGTGGGGGGGGCTGGGGGGCGGGTGTCGGTACGCCCGGTTTTTCTGGCAAAGGCGGCGGCAGGCTCCGACCGGGCAAGGCGCGGATGTGGCGCGCGAACTGCGCCCATTCCGCCAGATCGGTCTCGGTGAGTCGTTTTCGTCGCAGAACCGCCATGTCACAGAGCGGTTTGGTCGTCGTCGATCAGCACCACATGCAACCGGCGTGGTCCGTGGGCGCCCAGTTCCAGCGTCGATTCAATATCGGCCGAGCGCGACGGCCCGGTGATGAACATCACGTTACGCGGCATGAAACCGCCGGAAACGTCGTCGTGGTTCTCCTGGCGCAGTAGATCCCAGCCCTCTTCATAGGCGCCGACAATGCGGCTGACCTTGAGGACGACGATCTCGGTATCGCACAGAAGGTTCAGCGTGGTGGGCCGTTCCGGTGTCGCCGGCAGCATCAGTGTGCCGGTCTCGGCGATGGCCGCCCAGCCATGTTGCACCGACACCAGATCGTCGGCTGAAGCCCGGCCCTCGTGCAACCGAAGCATGGGGCGTTCGTCCCACGGAATGTCCCGCAGTTCAGGATGTGGCGCCATAACGATGTCGGACGGCAGGTTCTGCGCGGCGACGTAGTCGGAAATCGCCCCCGGCACCTCGCCGGTATGCGGCACACGCACCCAGGTGGCGAACTCCTTGGTCAGGTTGCGGGTGAACAACGCCACCTGCTCTGGGCGGGGAACCTGCGACCGTGCCGGGATCAGATGGCGCGGATGGCTGGCAAGGCGGGCGTGCAGCCCCATCGTCTGGTCGTCTGGCAATGCGCCGCGACGCAGGCCGCGACGAATGCCGCCGAGAATGGCTTCTTTGCTCATGACTTCGCCCTTTGCTGGCGTGCATAGCGGGCGAAGAAGGTGTCGCCCTCCGGCGCCGGCAGGTCGCGTCCGGCTGTCCAACCGCCGGCGAACGGCAGCTTCGACAGCCGCCCCTTCTTGCCGGCCAGCATCGCTAGGCCCTTGGCCGCGATGCGGGTGCCGATCCGGTAAAGCTGCGGATGCCGCGCCAGCCAGGCCCACAAGGCCAGATTGGTGCGGGTGGAGGACGGCGACAGATGCCGCTCGAATTCCCGCTCGCGCCAATGTCGCATCATGCTGGGCAGTGGAATCTTCACCGGGCACACGCTCTCGCATTTGCCGCAGAAGGTGGACGCGTTGGGCAGATGCCCGGCCTTGTCCACGCCGATCAGGCTCGGCGTCAGCACCGAGCCCATCGGGCCGGGATACACCCAGCCATACGCGTGGCCGCCGACGGTTTGATACACCGGGCAATGGTTCATGCAGGCCGCACAGCGGATGCAGCGCAGCATGTCCTGGAATTCGGTGCCGATCATGGCGGAGCGGCCGTTGTCGACGATCACCACGTGGTATTCTTCCGGCCCGTCCAGATCGCCGGGCCTACGACCACCGGTGGAGAAGGTGGTGTAGACCGAGAAATCCTGGCCGGTGGCGGAACGGGCGAGCAGGCGAAGCAGGCTGGTGGCGTCCTCCAGCGTTGGCACCACCTTCTCGATGGTCGCGAGCACGATGTGCACACGCGGCAGTGTTTGCGTCAGATCGCCATTGCCCTCGTTGGTGACGATGACGCTAGAGCCGGTTTCGGCAATCAAGAAATTGGCGCCGGTGATGCCCACATCCGCCGCCAGGAACTTGTCGCGCAGCAGTACCCGCGCCTCGTTCTGGATATCGGCGCGCTCGGCGAACACGCGGTCCGCCGGCAGATGGGTGTGAACCTTGCGGAAGCTTTCTTCCCAGTCCTCACGGTTCAGGTGAAAGGCCGGGCCGATGATGTGGCTGGGCGCTTCCTTGCGGATTTGCAGGATGTATTCGCCCAGATCGGTTTCGATCGGGACAATGCCGTGCTTTTCCAGATGCTCGTTGATGGCGAGTTCCTCGCTGACCATCGACTTGCCCTTCGTCACGGTGCGGGCACCGGCCGCCCGGCAGATCTTCAGCACCGCATCGCGGGCGTCTTCGGCCGTGCTGGCCCAATGAACGTGGCCGCCTGAGGCCAGAACCTTGGATTCCCAGGCTTCCAGATAGAAATCCAGGTGCGCCAGTGTGTGGTTCTTGATGTCGCGGCCGATGTCGCGCAGCTGCTCGAATTCCGGAAGGGCGGCCACGGCGGTCAGGCGCTTGGCGGGGTTTTGCGGGCGTGTGCGGGCGAGGGCCTTTTGCAGGCTGGGATCGGCCATCGCCTGGGTGGCGTTTTCCTTGAAGGAGGGGCTGGTGGACAGCATCGCGCTATTTCCTTCGAGAAGGTGGTGGCATCAGCAGGAGAAATTTCAGAGGAAGAACATCTTTTTCTGAAGAAAAAGAAGCAAAAAGACTTTCATTCATGAGGGCCGTGTGTGGCGATATCGCACCACAACACCCTTGTTGAATGAAGTTTTTTGGTTCTTTTTTCCAAAAAAGAACTCTTTCTACCGGCTCTCGCCGATAGCCGGCAGATCATGACCCATTCCGGCCAGAACTTCGGCCACATGGCGCACGCTGATTTTGCTGCCCTCACGCGACAGCCGGCCGGCCATGTTCAACAGGCAGCCCATGTCGCCGGCCAGTAGAATGTCTGCCCCGGTGGCGATGATGTCAGCGGTTTTGTCGCTGACCATGCGGGTGGAGATCTCGGGGTATTTCACGCAGAACGTGCCACCGAAGCCGCAGCAGATCTCCGGTTCCTTCATTTCCACCAGGGATAGGCCAGAGACGGATTCCAGCAATTCGCGCGGCTGCGCCTTGATGCCCAACTCGCGCAGGCCGGCGCAGCTGTCGTGATAGGTGGCTTTGCCGGAGAATCGCACATCCACCTCGGTCATGCCGCGCACATCGGTCAGGAAGCTGATCAGTTCGTGCGTTTTGGCGGCCAGCGCCTCGGCTTTGATCTTGGTGTTGGGGTCGTCGTCGAACAGATGTGGCATATGGGAGCTGAGCATTCCGGCGCAGAAGCCGGACGGAATCACCACGTAATCATAGCCGGAGAACACGTTGATGATGTCGCGCGCCATGGAGGTGGTGGTTGCGCGGTCGCCGGAATTATAGGCCGGCTGGCCGCAGCAGGTCTGGGCGGGCGGCACCTCAACATCGCATCCGGCCTGTTCCAGCAACTTTATGGCGGCGAAACCCACCGTAGGCCGGTGCATGTCCACCAGGCAGGTGACGAACAAGGCGACGCGCGGGCGGAGGGCTATCTGATTCATGTTTCTAAGTTAGGACGGCTTTGTCGCCTCCGCCAGACGCGCCCGCGCGATCTCTACGTATACGCTGTCCATGTCGATCCCGATCCCGTTCGCCCCTTCCAGGCTGGCGGCGAGCAGCGTGGTGCCGGTGCCCATGAAGGGGTCCAGCACCATGCCGCCCTTTTTGCCGTGCAGCCGGATGCACCAGCGCGGCAGATCGACCGGAAACGTGCCGGGGTGGTGGAATTTTTGGGCTTTGCGCTGCACTGTGCCGTAGGGGATGAACCAGGTGTTGCCGCGACACCGCAGATCCGCCTTGTGACCGCGCCGGGCGATGTTGGATTTGTCCTTGTAAGGAACGCCGATCGCCAGCCGGTCCAGCTTCACGTTGCCGGAGAGGGTGAGGTGGAAGATATGCTCATGCGCCTGATGCATGAAGCGCTGGCCTGGAACCGGCTTGAAATGCCCGATGCTGTCGTCGCCGGTGGTGATCGACTTGATCCAGGTGATATGGTTTTGCAGCGCGAAATGCGGCCGCAGCCGAACCAGCAACTCGAACGGCAACCATGGGCTTTTCGATGAGCCGGAGATGTTGAGGAAGAACGAGGCATCCGGCCGCATCACCCGCCGCAGTGCCTGTGCAATTTCAACCATCCAGTCCAGATAGGCCCCCTCGTCGCGGCTGTCGTTATAGGCGCCGTAGCCGAGACCGATATTATAGGGCGGTGAGGTCACGATCACGTCTACCGACGCTGGTTCCAGCGTCGGTAGAACGTCAAGACAATCCCCCAGCAAAAGCTGCATCAACGGGTGGACGCAGCCTTTGGCAGCAGCAGATACTGATGCCCGGATTGACGCATTTGCCCCGCCCAGGCTTCGGCCTCCGCGCCCCAGCCGAAGAAGATGTCTGCGCGCACGGGGCCGCGGATTGCACCGCCCACATCCTGCGCCACCATCAGCCGTTGCAGCTTCGCTCCGCTGATCGGGTCGGTCGTGTCCAGGAAAACCGGCGCGCCGAGCGGGATATACGAGCGATCCACCGCCACCGAACGGCCCGGCGTAAGGGCCGCGCCGAGGGCTCCGGGCGGACCGTCCTCCGGCTTTGTGCCGCTCAGTTCACGGAAGAACACATAAGACGGATTGCGATCCATCACCGAACCGGCTTCCGCCGGGTGTGCCGTGAGCCAACTACGAATGCTCTGCATCGTCACCTGTTCCAGAGGGATGGCCCCCTGGTCCGCCAGCACCTTGCCGATGGCCACGTACGGACGGCCGTTCTGGCCGGAATAGGTTATGCGCACCACCCGGTTGTCAGGCAGGCGCACACGGCCGGAACCCTGGATCTGCAGGAAGAATGCATCCACTGGATCGGCGAGCCAGAGCAGTTCAAGCCGTTTGCCCCGCAACGCGCCGGATACGATCTCGGCGCGGTCGTAATACGGCACGATGCTGCCAGATTCGATACGTCCGCCGATGCGGCGGCCCTTGAGGTCGTCGGCGAAGGCGCTCAGATCGATCTGGATCAGATCAGTTGGTCGCGCCAGCAGCGGCACGTCAAACCCGGCACCGGGGCTGCGGGAGCCGCGCACTTCCGGTTCGTAATATCCGGTGAACAGCCCGCCGTCGTTGCCGTTGGCCGTGATGGCGTAGGGCTGGAAATTGGTCTCGAAAAAGGCCCGGGCCCGGGGCTCGTCGCCTGCTGGCACCAAGCTCGCGGCGGCGCAGGCCGTGCGCCAGGATTCTGCCTTGCCGCCTTTTGCGGCAGCTTCGCCGTCACCGCCCAGCGTGTCGCCCATTTTGGCGCATCCGGCCACGAACGGCGCCAGCGCGTCGGCGGCTTTGTCCTGGCCCCAGCCGGGCAAGCGTTCGAAATCGACCGGCGACAGAGCCATCGTGGTGCGCGGTGCGCCGGCGCCAGTCGCCGTTGTGCCTTGCGGCTGCACGCATCCGGCCAGCGCCAGCAGACACAAGCCCCCAATCAGCCGCTTCATGCGCTACGGGCCGCCACCAGTCGCCACGCCGGGTCCGACTGCCCGAGATCGCGCTCGAAGCTCCAGATATCGGTGATCTCGGTCACGGCATCCGCACCGAACACCGGCAGGCCGTCGGCGCCGTTGGTCACGTTCACCTGATCGGACACAAACCGGACTGTGATGGTGGCCAGGGTGCCGGCCAGTTCGGCATGGTCGATCTCGGCCCGCTCTATGCTGCGGATTTCGGTGTGCTGGGTGTGCCCTTCCGCCTCCCGCGCCGTGATGGCCGATTCAAAGGCGGCATAGGTATCTGGTGCCAGCAACGGATGCAGCTTCGTGCGCGTGCCCTCGGCGAAGGCTATCACGATGATGCGAAACGCCGCCTCGGCGCCCTCGAGGAAGCGTTGCGGCTGGAAAGTACGGTCGATCCCGGCCATCGCGGCCAATGTTTGCCCCAGAGGGGTTTGCGGATCTGGCAGCAGACGTGGGGGCGCCGCGGTCGGTTCGGCCGTCGCGTCGATCGCCCCGGGCTGCATGCGCGGGGCCGCGCGCTGCGCCGGTGCGTCGGGCACAGCCTGATCGGCGGGCTGCTCGAAGCCGGTTCGCTTGCCCAGTATGCTCACCAGGCGCAGCACCAGAAATGCCGCCACCAGCCCGAACAGCACCAAATCGATCGGAAAACCGCCGTCCATCATAGCCTCCAAAGCATAATAGTCCTGACGACATAGGGATGCGCAGGCCCCGGCACAACTTTCATGACCACTCTGTCACGGATTGCACCATTCCGGAGCCCCCGCTATCACGGCGGGATGATCCTTCTTCGGCACGGCCAGAGCGAGTTCAACCTGCATTTCACCGCCACGCGGCGAGATCCCGGGATTGTGGACCCGCGCCTGACCGATCTTGGTCATGAACAGGCAGAGGCGGCGGCTGTCGCCCTGGTGAACGAGGGCATCGAGCGGATTATCGTCTCGCCCTACACCCGCGCACTGCAAACCGCCGCTCCCATCGCGCGCGCCCTGGGCGTGCCGGTGATCATCAACCCGATCGTGCGCGAACGCTATGCGTTCAGCTGTGATATCGGCTCACCGGTGTCCGACCTCGCAGCAGCATGGCCGCATCACGATTTCACCGGGGTCGATGAGATCTGGTGGCCCCAGATCGAGGAGCCGGCCGAGGGCATCATCGCCCGCGCCGGCCTGTTCCGCGCCGAGATGGCCGCCCTGCCGCAGTGGTCGCGCACCCTCGTGGTCAGCCATTGGGGCTTTATTCTCTCCATGACCGGCACCAGCGCCATGAACGGCACCTGGCTGCGCTGCGACCCCACGCTTTCCCCCCCCGCCGAGATTTCCTGGCGCCACTGAACGGAGACCGACCCTATGTCCGACACCACCCCGACCCAGCCGCTGGTCGTGAACATTCAATATGTGAAGGACCTCAGCTTCGAAGTCCCAAACGCCCCGGCGATCTACACCACGCTGCGCTCGCCGCCGCGCGTCGACATCAATCTCGATGTGCAGGCCCGTCGCATCCAGGAAGGTGAGGACGTGTTCGAAGTGGTGCTCGCCATCCGCGCCGAAGCCAAGGAAGCCACCGACGCCGGCGCACCAGAAGGCCAGCGCGTGTTCGTGGCCGAACTCGCCTATGGCGGTGTGTTCACCCTCACCGGCATTCCGGAAGAGTCGATCGAGCCGATCCTGCTGGTGGAATGCCCGCGCCTGCTGTTCCCGTTCGCCCGCAACATCCTGAGCGAGACCACGCGCGAAGGCGGCTTCCCGCCCGTGCTGCTGCAGCCGATCGACTTCGTGGCCTTGTGGCAGAGCCGCCGCGAACAGCCGGTTGCCGGCAACGCCTGAGCCCATGTGCGGCCCCCGCGCGGTGACGCGTGGGGGCTGTTGCCTTGTTTGCGCATGAATTAGCCAGTTTCCTTCGATTCGCTTCAGTCTGGTTTGTGGGCCAAATTTTATTCCCCGACAGCCTGACGCAGGCGAAGTCTGGCGCGGTAGTGTTGGTCTGGCTTTTTTACTAGCGAAGACTTTCTCGCTTTGGTAACAGCATGTCATGCAAACACTGGCGACGACTGACGCCTACGCTCTCTGGGTGTAGAAATATGATTGCTTGTCGGATAATGACCGCAAAGCGATCAGTCTCTGCTGTGAAAGAATGTCTCTCCCACCCTTGTTCTCAGTTGTAGTGCTGGCCTCGCGGTCCAGTGCTTTTTCAGCGAGAGCGGTTCAAAGTGTGCAGGTGCAACTTTATGGCTCCTGGGAAATTCTGGCCCCTGCCGCCGTTTTGACCGGATCGATTGACAGTCGTTCAAAGGCGATCACAGCCTCCGGAGATGACTTGGCCAGCCTGTATAACGCGGCACTGGCCCAGGCGCACGGCGCCTTTATCATCATGTTGCCGCCTGATACCATCCTCGCGGAACATGCACTTTTTGAAATGGCAATGGCCGCGACGCTGAATGGCGACCTTGAACTAATCTTTGCTGACGAGGATTGCGTTGATGTGGCCGGCAACCGTAGTGGACCGCGCTTCAAGACAGCGTGGGACCCCGACCTGATGCTGGGCTGCGATGCAATTGGCCATATTGCCGCACTGCGGACCGCATCGGTGCGCCGGCACGGCGGCATGCGAGCCGACATCACTTCGGAGATCGCGCACTACGATCTCGTTCTGCGGCTTGGTATGGACGCCTTACCGAACGGCGTTCATCATATTCCTACGATACTGTGCCATCGCGCCCTGGAGACGCCCGTTGGGTGGGACGCGGAGGCTGCCCGCCATGTTGTGCAGCGTTATCTGGTGGAAGCCGGTGCGATTGGTGCCCACGTGGAGCCCGCACCGCTCGCGCCGGACTGTAATCGCATCATCTTTCCGCTCCCACAAATGGCACCGCTTGTGTCTGTTATTGTACCCATAAGGGATAAAGCCGATCTGTTGGCGCTTTGTGCGGACGGTGTGTTGGCGCGTACGGATTACGAACCGCTTGAATTGCTCGTCATCGACAATGACAGCCAGGAAAAAGCCACCCACGATTTGCTGGCGCGGTTGACCAATGATCCGCGTGTTCGTGTGATTTCATATCCCGGCGCATTTAACTTCGCCGCCATGAACAATGCAGCCGCACAGCAAGCCAAAGGCGAAGTCATCGTATTCCTCAACAGTGATACCGATGTGATAGACGCGGGTTGGCTGCGCGAAATGGTTTCACATGCGGTGCGGCCGGATGTGGGCGCTGTGGGGGCAAAGCTGCTGTACGCTGATGGACGGATTTAGCATGCCGGCATCGTGCTTGGACCAGGCCTGGACGTGACCCATCAATTGCGGTTTGCCGGCCGGCTGGATGCCGGGCCCTTTGGCGAACTCTCGATGACACGCTCTGTCTCGGCAGTGACTGGTGCGTGTCTGGCTGTTCGCCGGGCCGTTTTTTTTGAGGTGCGCGGTTTCAACGAAGACATGAAGGTGGCGTTCAACGATATCGATCTGTGTTTGCGGCTGGGCGACCATGGCTATCGCGTGGTTTGGACGCCGTTTGCAGAACTGTTTCACCTTGAATGTGCAACACGTGGGCTTGACAGCGTTTCGGCTGAAAAGCAGGCGATTTTTGAAATTGAAAAGGTTTTTTTGGTCGCTATTGGCGTTCCTCACTCGAGTCTGATCCGTTTCGTAACCCCAATATATTATATGGCGCGTTCGAGACGACGCTCGCATCGCCTCCGCGACGATGGGGGGGCAGGGACCGTGACGGAAAGGTGTGGGCGTTTCCTCGTGGGCCGACGGTAGTCAGGGTTATACGGTCGGCGGTAAACCAGACTGACATGGCGGCGAAGATTTTTGAGGGCGCCAACCTTATGCCACTGCATCCAAGTGCGCGGCTCCCGTTGGTAACACTTGGGCACACCAGCGAATATCGTCACCAGCGACAGATTTTGGCCAGGATCGACATGGCGCGGGCGCAGATTTATGCCGCACACCAGCGCGCTGATCGGGTGGCCAACGAGGCTCGAAAAATTGATCCTGAGCGGTTGTTGGCTTCCACCGTACTGCAGATTGCTTTGATCTTTGCCGAAATAGCTTCGTATATTCTACCCAACGTACGTCGTATGTTGGGTGGTATCCTTAGGCGGTGCCTGCGTGTTTCGCGGCTGAATCGATGTGTCTATCGGGAAAAAAGATAGACAAAACAAGAGGCGCAAGATGTTGAGGCTATCCCGAATAAGCTTTGGTCAACAAAAATGTTGCCCAAAGCTTATTCGGCAGGAGTGTCTGATGGCAGCAGTCTTGGGTTGCGCCAACCCTGAACGCCGTCAACCCATGTATATGGAAGAGTGCCGTCGAGCTTGAGAAATGCTGGGCGCTCGATATCCAAGTGCCAGCCGTTCTGGAGCATAGCATCGAGCAAGCGGCCTTCGATCTGTCTTGCAAAACAGCGTGCAAAACTTTCCAGATTCCAGGGGTAAACAGCGTCCAATAG
>JBBART010000011.1:0-141784 GCA_040399685.1 Acetobacteraceae bacterium | reverse complement strand
GCTCCGGCGGGCGACTTACCCACCGCTGCTACACCACGATCTGGGGCACGACCCCAGGGTGTATTCATTCACGGACAGAGAGGGCCGTAGAGCCACCTTATGATGGCGCCTAATCGCATACGCTTCCTCCTATAAACCACTGGCATGGAATATGTCACTGAGCCTCGGTCCATGGTATTTTCACTTGACCTTCCCACGATAGGCGATGCGATAAAGTTTGCAGGCCAGTCGAGTACGCCTTTGGTAATTTTTGGAATCGGTCACATGCGGTTTGGCGGCGGTGCATTGTTCGGGAGGTTAGCGGCAGGGGTTTTCATCCTCCTGGCACTGATGTTTTCTGCGCCTTTCGCGTCCGCCCATGCTCATGGCATGGACACGACCAGCCACAGTGTCGGCTCAATAAAGCAGGCTACGGTTAGCAAGGCACAGACCCAACACGGGTCCGGCACAGGCTGCGACGACGGGTCCTGCTGCCTGATGAGCCAGTGCTCCCAGGCGAGTTCGCTCTTGTCTTCCGACATCCCGATATTGCAGGTGTTTCGCAAGGTCGCTCGTAGCTACGTGGGCCATCCCGGTTCCGTCTTCTCTGGGATCGGCTCAGGCCCGGCCACGCCGCCTCCCAGACTGGGCGCCTGACACCACGATTCCGTCTGCCGCGAGGGCGGATGGTTTCGGTGTGCAGCTCCGTATCACGGTCCGCGCCCCACAGCTTTGAGCTGGGGCCGTGTTGGCGTCCACCCCGGCCAAAGTCGAGTCACTCATGCCATCCTACTTCCGTCTCCGAATCGGCGCCCTTGCGTCGGCGGCGCTGACCTTCGCCCTTTTCGTAACGCCAGCGTCATCGCAGACCTTGCATGACTTCGTGGAAGCGGCCGTGTCCCGCAACCCAGAGGTTGGCGGCATCACTGGACGACGGGACGCAATATCAGCCCGCCAATCCGCAGCAGGTGCGTGGACACCGGGTGCTCCAACCATCTCCGGCAGCTACCTGACCGACCAGGTCATCCGCAACCGCAGGCAGCGTGAGGCGCAGGTTGGCATCAGCACGCCCGTTTGGCTGCCGGGCGAGGGCACCGCTAGCAGGCGGGTCGCCGACGCTGAGCTGTCGCGATCCCACACGCAGAGCGCCGCCATCAGGCTCAAGATTGCCGGGCAGGTCCGGGAGAGCTTGGCCGACTACGCGTTGGCCCAGGCGGAACAGAGTTTGGCCGAGCGGCGACTGAAGGATGCGCGCAACCTGGAAGCGGACGTCACACGCCGCATGGGCGCACGGGAGTCCTCCGAAGCTGACCTGCTTTTGGCGCGTGCTGAGCGCATCGCGTCGGACGGCGAACTGCGGGAGCGCATCCTGGCTCTGAAACAGGCGAGGCTCGACTTCGAGTCCCTGACTGGAATGGCCCCTGTCGTCGCCGCCCTGAAGGAGACGGCGCCCGATGACACGGCTGCGCAGCATCCTCGCCTGGATGATGCCAAGGGTGCGGTGGATGTGGCGCGGGCGAACACGTCGCTGGCCAGTATTCAAACGCGCGACAGTCCGGAAATTGGGATCTTCGCCCGCAACAGCAGGGACACGCTGGGCACCTTCTACAACAACAGCGTCGGTGTCGAACTGCGCATCCCACTGGCCACCGAAGGCCGCAACGCCCCCAGGAAGGCCGCGGCCAATGCTGAACTCACGGAGGCCACGCTCGGCCTTTATGCCACCGAGCGCGAGGTGGTTCTGGAACAGAAGAAAGCACGCCTGGCGTATGAAAACGCGTTGGCGCAGCGCGATCTGGCAGTTGACCGAAAGGCCGTTCTGACGAGACAGGTCGGGATGGTCACCCGCGGCTTCCAGGGTGGTCAGACGTCGCTGTTCGACACGATCCGCGCCCGCTTGCTCGCCTACGAGGCCGATACCGCCGCGTCACGAGCGGACATTGGCGTCGCGAGGGCTCGTAGCAGGCTCAACCAGGCTTTCGGAGTGATGCCATGACAATCTCCATTCGAGCTCACGCCGCCATTTTGTCCTTCGTCATGCTGCTCGGCGTAGCCGGACTAACTCCGGCCAGCGCGCATGCAGGCCATGACGATGCGGAACAACCTGCGGCCTCGGGCCCGAGCGCGCCGCGAACCGAGGCGTCCTCACCAGATTTCGAGATCGTCGCCGTGGCCACCGATCACCGCCTCAAGATCTTTCTCGACCGCTTCGCGACGAACGAGCCCATCGAGAACGCGTCCGTGCAGGTCGCCGAGAACGGCGGGGCCGAGATGACCGCCGACATGCAGGAAGACGGAACATACGCGATCCAGGCTCCCTGGCTGGACGTGCCAGGAAAGCATGATCTGACGTTCACGGTGGTCGCAGGCGATGTAAGCGACCTTCTCACCGGAACGATTCAGCTGGCGGACGCTCCACATGCCGCTGTGACATCGACGTCGGCAGGCAGGCGGCTCCGGGCCGCGTTGGGAGAGCGGACAGGGACCGTAACGCTCGTATTGGCATTCCTCCTTGGCGTGCTGAGCGTGGTGACCGTTCAGGCCCGCGGACGTGGCCGCGCCATTGCTGGCCTGCTAGCGGTCCTGGTCGCGGCGTTGATCGGCGGCGTCGCCTTCGCCCATGGAGGCGTCGACGACGGTGACGGGCCAGCCCAGCAGGCGGTCGCAGGAGATGCTCCCCGCCGCCAGCCAGACGGCACGGTCGGAATGCCGAAAGACGCTCAGCGGCTGCTGGCCGTCCGCACGGTCCAGGCGGCGCAGGCGGTCGCGTCCCGCACAGTGCAGATTATCGGGCAAGTCGCGCCTGACCCGAACGCCGCCGGGCGCGTTCAGTCGAGCCAATCCGGACGGATCGAGCCGGGTGAGAAAGGCATCGCCCATGTTGGTCAGTTCGTGAAGGCAGGCGATGTTCTGGCGGTGATCGCGCCCGCCATCGCTGCGGTGGAGCGGGGCAACTTCGGCTCCCAGGTCGCCGACGTCGAGCAGCAGGTCCGGATTGCCGAGCAGAAGGTCGGCAGGCTTTCGAACCTGGTCGGCAGTGTCGCGGGCAAGGAAATCGACGAAGCGCGTGCCGAACTGGCGGGTGCCCGCGCGCGTCGCGCTGCAATGTCTCAGACGCTGGCCGGACGAGAGGTGCTGCGAGCACCTGTAAGCGGCGTCGTCTCGACCGCGAGCGCGGTGAACGGCCAGTTCGTCGAGGGCAAAGACATCCTGTTCGAAATCGTTGATCCCACCCGGCTTTGGGTCGAAGCGGTAGGATTTGATCCGGCGCTTGCAGGTGAGACAAGAGGGGCGTCCGCAATGCTCACGGATGGGACGCCCATCAAGGTGGAGTTGGTGGGCCGCGGACTGGCCTTGCGCCAAGGCGCGACGCCGTTGCTGTTCCGGATCTTGTCACCGCCTGCGGGACTGTCCGTGGGCGCCCCGGTGACCGTGATCGTCAACGTGGCAGTCGATGCGACCGGAATCTCGCTGCCGCGGTCCTCGATCGTCCGCATGCCCAACGGCGGCTCGGCGGTGTGGGACCATGACACAGCTCAGCTTTTCGTGCCGCGTCCGGTCCGTCTGCAAGCGCTGGACGGTGCGAACGTGCTGATTCTCGCTGGCCTGAAGCCGGGGCAACGCATCGTGACCCAGGGCGCCGACCTGCTGAATCAGGTGCGCTGATGGGCGCCCTGTTCAATGCGCTGGTGACAGCCAGCCTGAAAAATCGGGTGTTCGTCCTGATCGCGGCCCTCGTATTGGTCGGCTACGGCACCTACACGCTCGCTAGGCTTCCGGTCGACGTGTTCCCTGATCTCAACCGCCCGACCGTGACGTTGATGACAGAGGCCGAGGGCATGGCGCCCGAAGAGGTCGAGCAGCTCGTGACCTATCCGCTGGAGACCGCCATGAACGGCATGCCGGGCGTGACCCGCGTGCGGTCCGTCTCCGGCGTGGGCCTGTCCATCGTCTACGTCGAATTCGACTGGGGAACGGACATCTACCTAAACCGCCAGCAGATCGCTGAGCGGCTGGCTTCCGTGCGCGAGCAGATGCCCACAGGCGTGGTCCCGCAGATGGGTCCGATCACGTCGATCATGGGAGAGGTGATGCTGGTCGCCATGTCGGCCGATGCGGTTGCCAAAGGTGGAGCCGCTGCGACACCGATGGAGCTGCGCGAACTCGCCGACTTCACGGTGCGGCCGCGGCTGTTGTCGATACCTGGCGTGTCGCAGGTGATTCCAATCGGTGGCGAGGTCAGGCAGTTCCAGGTCGTGCCGAACGTGGCGATGATGTCGCGGCTGGACATCTCGCTCGACGATATCGAGAAAACCGTGAAGCAGTTCGGTGCCAACACCGGCGGCGGCTTCGTCGATCAGAACCGTGCAGAGTATGTGATCCGGAACATTGGGCGGACGACCCGCCTCGAGGACCTGCGCAGCCTAGTCGTCACCGTCCGCGCCGGGCAGCCGATCCTTCTCGGTCAGGTCGCATCCCTCGATTATGCGCCCCGCTTCAAACGGGGCGATGCGGGTGCCAACGGCAAGCCTGCTGTCATCCTATCGGTCCAGAAGCAGCCCGGTGCCGATACCGTGGCGCTCACGCGTCTGGTGGAACGAGCGCTGGGCGACCTTGGCAAGACGCTGCCGCCAGGCGTGAAGGCCGACACGGTGCTGTTCCGGCAGGCCAACTTCATCGAGACATCCATCGGCAACGTCGAAGAGGCGCTGCGCGACGCCGTCATCGTGGTTGCCATCGTGCTGTTCGCGTTCCTTCTGAACGTTCGAACGACGGCGATTTCACTCACCGCCATCCCGATTTCCATCCTCATCACCGTTCTGGTGTTTCACGCATTCGGGCTGTCCATCAACACCATGACCCTCGGCGGCCTCGCCATTGCCATCGGCGAGCTGGTCGACGACGCAGTGGTTGGCGTTGAGAACGTCTTCCGCAGGCTGAAGGAGAACCGCGAGATAGCTCGCCCGCGTCCCGTGCTTGAAGTCGTCGCCGTCGCCAGCCAGGAGGTTCGGTCCGGCATCATCTACGCCACGCTTATCATCGTCCTGGTCTTCATCCCGCTCTTCGCCCTTTCCGGCATCGAGGGGCGGCTGTTTGCGCCACTCGGCGTCGCCTACATCGTTTCCATCATGGGCAGCCTGATCACGTCGATCACCGTCACTCCCGTGCTCTGCTACTATCTCATCCCTCGCATCAAGCACCTGTCCGAGAAGGAAAGCCCGCTCGTCCGCTGGCTGAAGCGCGGCGACACCAAGCTCCTGCGGTGGTCCTTCGGCAGCACGTGGCTGCTGATCGGCATGTCGGCGTTTGCGGTCGTCGTGGCAGGCTTCGGGGCAACGCAGCTTCCCCGCGCGTTCCTGCCGCCGTTCAACGAGGGAACGCTGACACTCGGGATGACCTTCACGCCGGGCATCAGCCTCGCTGAGTCGAACCGCTTGGGTAGGGTGGCGGAAAGTTTGATCATGAAAGTCCCGGAGGTGAAAACCGTGGGGCGTCGCACTGGTCGGGCTGAACTCGACGAGCACGCAGAAGGCGTCCACTCGAGCGAGATGGACGTTGACCTGCGTGTCTCAGGTAGGCCGAAGGAGGCGATTCTCGCCGATATCCGGCAACGGCTGTCCATCCTTCCCGCCGCTTTCAATATCGGCCAGCCGATCGGGCACCGCCTCGAACATCTGCTGTCCGGCGTGAATGCTGCAATCGCGATCAAAGTCTTCGGGGACGACGTTGACACGCTGCGCGGCCTCGCGGACGGCCTGCGGAGCAGGCTGGCGACGATACCTGGCCTGGTCGACCTGCTTGTTGAACGTCAGGTGCGCGTGCCGCAGTTGCAGGTCCGCATCGACTACCAACGTGCCGCATTATACGGGGTCACTCCCGCTGCGGTGACCGACGCTTTGGAAAAGCTGGCGAACGGGAAGATCGTCAGCCAGGTCATCGACGGCCAGAAGCGGTTCGACGTGGTCCTCCGGCTGGCGGACACTGACCGGACCACTGACGCCTTGTCGAACCTGCTGGTGGAGACACCCAAAGGGCGTGTTCCCTTGCGCAGCTTCGCCGAGATTGCCGATGATGACGGGCCCAACCAGATCCTGCGCGAAAACGGCACCCGTCGAATCGTGGTGCAGGCCAACACTGACGGCTCCGACGAGGGCCGGGTGATCGCCGCCATTCGTGCCGAGATCGCCCGGATGGCCCTGCCGCAGGGCTACTTCATTCAACTCGAAGGCTCGTTCCAGGCACAGGAGGAGTCCGCAAGGCTGATCGCCGGGCTTTCACTGATATCGCTGACCCTGGTCTTCACGGTGCTCTACAGCCGTTACCGCTCGGTCGTCCTTGCCGCCATCATCATGGGCAACGTGCCGCTGGCACTCATTGGCAGCGTCGCCGCCCTGTGGCTCTTCGACCAGCCTCTCTCCGTCGCCAGCATGATCGGCTTCATCACGCTGACCGGGATATCTGCACGCAACGGCATCCTCAAGATCAGCCACTACATCAACCTCATCCTGCACGAGGGCGAGAAATTCGGCCCCGACATGGTGGTGCGCGGCAGCCTCGAACGCCTGACCCCGGTCCTGATGACCGCGTTCTCGGCGGGCTTCGCGCTGCTGCCGCTCATCATCGGCGCCGACGCCCCCGGCAAGGAAATTCTGCACCCGGTCGCCATCGTCATCTTTGGCGGACTGGTCAGCGCCACCCTACTGGACACGCTGCTGACACCCGTCCTGTTCCTAAGGTTCGGCCGTCCTGCGGTCGAACGCCTGGTCACCTACCAGGACGGCGCGGCAAATCCCGCGGAAGCCTTTTGACATCATGAAAAGGAGATCGACGCAGATGATACGATTTTGGCTTGCAGGGTTCCTGGCGGTCGCGTCAGCCGCGGCGTTCGCCCACGGGCCGCTGCCCACGGCCCAGCATGGCGGCACCGTCGTTGAGGCATCGGACGAACACATGGTCGAACTGGTGATGAAAGGCAGCCAGATGACCGTCTACGTCACCGACGGGAGCAAGCCCGTTCCCGCTGCCCAGATCGGCGGTGGCAAGGCAACCGTTCTCATGGGCGGCAAGTCCCAAACCGTGACCCTTGCACCTTCTGAGGCCAACGGCCTGACAGGAAAACTTGAGTCTGCCGCATCCGGGAAGGTGACTTCGGTCGTCACCCTCACGGTCGAGGGCAAGTCCTCGCAGTCGCGCTTCACGACGACCTACCCATAAATTCCACAGGAGAGACAGATGACAAAGTTTCACAACACTTCGCTGCGCGCCCTGCTGATTGCGGCGACTTTCTCGGCCTCCGCGGCGCTTCCCGCCCACGCACAGCAGCCAGCCCCAATGAAGACCATGCCAGGCAACTCGAGCATGCCGGGCATGGCGATGCCGGGCAAAAGCATGGCCGATGACGCAAGTCCATCGTCGAAAGCGTTCAAGACGGCCAACGACAAGATGATGAAGGACATGGGTGCGCCAATGACGGGCGACGCGGACCGTGACTTTGTCGCCAGCATGATCCCGCACCACTCCGGTGCCATCGACATGGCGAAGATCGAGTTGCAATATGGCAAGGACCCGATGCTGCGTGCCCTGGCGAAGGACATCATCGGGGCGCAAGAGAAGGAAATCGCCAAGATGACAGCCTGGAACAAGGCCCATCCCGCTAAGCCCTAAAGCCCTGGAGACGTCGTTCGACGGCATGGCTGCCGGACTGCAGCCATGCCGTTGAGGTGCCGGGAGTTCGATTGCTTACTACTCAGCGACGGTGCCCGGGGCTCTCACCCGGCGCCGCCTGCACTTTCAGCTCTGCATCCCGGCATAGCTTCCTGCGGGCAGAGACAGGACTCTGCTTTTGCACGCGATTGTTTGTCATTAGCCCCCCGCGATATGAGGCTTTTGCACGCGATTCCTAGTCGTGCCCCGGTGCAGACATTCCGGCCAAGACACGTGGCGATCGACGGGCGGCTTATTTTCTGTTATCATTGTCAAATGATCGATCGAATGAATTCCATATTTGCCTAGATACCTACTGCAGCGGCTCTGGCCATCTGCAGTCTATTGGCATGGAAACGGGCGCTCAGGCGTCCCAGGAATTCGAGGCGGCATTGCACTTCATCCCATCCCCAGTCCTGTTCCGCTTGTCCTGGCACGTCCGATCCATGCACGTCTTGTCGGTCAACGCGCCATGCATTTTGGATGGCATTCTCTGCAACGGCACGAGCCGAATAGCTGACGCCTGACCGCTCAGGCGGTCACGACAGCTACCGGGTGTCTGATCCTGCGACGAGATCGCAGGCGTGCGGAAACACGTCCTCTGCTCAGTCGTGCCGATCCCCCCGGTCTCCCGCCTTTCCTTGAGGAGTTCCGAGTATGCAGTATTTCGCGCTTCCCGCCGCCGACCGTTTCCCTGTCTTCAATGCCGTACTTGCCCATTTCGAGGTCCCAGGCATTTGGCAGTTCGCATCTCGTTTGCTGTCGCCCACGCTCTTCAGCGCCAGAGTTCCGCGTCGGCTCTACAACTTTGCGGCCGACTTGGCAGCAGGTCCTCATCCGGCGCTGCTCGGTGCGATGGCGGCTATGGAACTGCCAGTTGGCACCCACTGGATTGAGGTCGAGGGCCCAGGAAAGTTCGGCCACCGTCATGCCGCGGCTGCCGAAGTGTCTAGAAATGGGGAGGTCAACTGCATGAGCTTCACGCTCAAGCAGCGCCGATCGGTGACCGCTAGTCCGTGCGTCGCCACGCGTGCCTCTGATGTGCAGAATGCCGCGTTGGCACCACGCTTCTCTGAGGTCGAGCGCAACCGTGAAGCCACCGGGGGCGTCGACCCAGTTCTTGCGATGGAATGGTTCAGTCGTTCTGTGCACTGCGAAGTTCCTGATCTGTTGCACGCCATTCTCAGCAGGCAGCTCAGCTTGTTCCCACCCGTAGCGTCGCGGGCTGAAACAGCAGCCGCGATGCAAGCACTCGCTTTGGTCGCCATCGCGTTTTCCCCGGAGTTCGCAGCCCTGCGCACGAGCGAGCCCGACCCAGCGTGAAGTGCTGGCCCGGGGACAAAAAAAGCCCCGGGCTAGCCCCACCTTTTCTGATCTCGAGGAGCCGTCGATGTCCGTTGCGTTGCGCAGTTTCCCCAATCGTCTGCAGCAAAGTCAACGCCGAATAGCAGGTTCGGTTTTGCTCAACAGAGCAACTCAGCATCGGCATCGTGCGCAATCGGTGACCTCTGCATGCCCAACGGGCTGCTCGGCACCAAAGGACAAAGGGTTCGGACATGGATTGGTTCAAAGTCGATCATCGCGGTCTGGCGAAAATTCTCGAGCGCAAGGGCAAGGAGTTCGTTCTCTTCGAGCTCGTGCAGAACGCCTGGGACCAGCAGGTCACCCGCGTGGATGTGTCGCTGACGAAAGCGCCCGGGTCGCGCACTGCCGTCCTGCGCGTCGAGGATGACGATCCTAACGGGTTCGCAGAACTTCAGCATGCGTGGACGCTGTTCGCGGAGAGCAGCAAGAAGGGCAATGCGGAGAAGCGCGGCCGGTTCAACCTGGGCGAGAAGCTGGTCGTCGCGATCTGTGAAGAGGCGGAAATCCTCTCCACGACCGGTGGCGTGCGCTTCGACAGCGACGGACGTCACTTGCTGCGCCGCCGTCGTGAGCGGGGTTCAGTCTTTGAGGGGCGTCTTCGTTTGACCAACGCCGAGTTCGACGCGTGTGGCCTGGCGATGATGCGCTTGCTCCCGCCCGTCGGCATCGTCACGACGTTCAACGGACTGCAACTCCAGCCGCGCAGTTCGATGGCCGTATTCGAGGCGTCGGTCAAAACGGAGGTTGCCGACGGTGATGGCAACCTGCGCAGCGCCGTTCGCAAAACACTGGTCCGCGTTCTGATGCCGCGGGATGGCGAGGTCGGGACGCTGTATGAGATGGGCATTCCAGTGGTCGAGACGGCCGACGGATTTCATGTCGACGTCCAACAGAAGGTTCCGCTGGGGCTCGACCGAGAGCACGTGCCCCCAGCCTATCTGCGCCACCTCCGGGCCTTGGTGCTGAATGCCGTCCATGCTGAGCTGCCCAAAGCGCAGGCGACTTCAGTCTGGGTCCGGGAAGCGCTGGGAACGGTCGACATCACGTCCGAGGCGGTCCGGACGATTATCGGCCACCGCTTCGGGGATATGGCGGTCGTGTATGACCCGTCGGACTCTGAGGCGAACAAGCTGGCTGTGGTGGCGGGCTACACCGTTGTCCATGGCGGCCAGCTGTCGGCGGATGAGTGGAGAAACGTTCGGGCTGCCGGGGCACTGCTTCCCGCGGGCAAGGTGACACCGTCGCCCAAGCCATACACGAAGGACGGGAGGCCTGTCGCGTTCCTGGCGCCTGAGGATTGGTCTGCGGACGAACGGGGGATGGTGGCGCTCTACAAGCGCCTTGCGCCCCATCTCATCGACCGGGAGATCCGGGTGCGGATTGTCGTCGAGCCGACGGTGGGGTGGCTTGCCTGCTACGGGCCTCGTGGGGAGATGCATCTGAACAAGGGCAGTTTGGGGGATGCGTTCTTTGCGGGTGGCGCTTCTGAGGAGGCATTGGATCTGCTCATCCATGAGCTTGGCCATCAGTGGGAGAGCGACCATCTTAGCCGGGGCTACTATGACGCCCTGACGAAGATTGGGGCGCGGCTGGCGCTGGCGGTGGCCAAAGAACCGGGGTTGCTGAATGATTCGAAAGGATGAAACCAGTCCCAAGCCTTTCGCCCGTTTCATCCCAGGCTGATCGGTGGGGTCATCGTAATTGGCAGGCGTATCCCATCGTCAAATCCCACCGCTTATTTGAACAATGCGCTCAACGAATGATAGGCTGCCCCGCCGTCAAAACGTAGCAAAAGCCTTTTCTCAAGAAGAAAACGACACGACATATGGCAAAATTCGTTTTAAAAGCACAGAGTGTTCTGTCTACACCCAGTAGGCGACTAAATATCGGCGGCGTCATTGAGCCCGCTGCTCAGCTTGAGCGACCGCGTCGTCAGATCCCGGGTTTGGAAGGCGAGTTCGAGGTGACGCGAACCGGCATGGTCTACAGCGGCGAGCTCAACGAGCTTTTTGCAATGGACCGCTTTCCGTTTTGTACGGTCATATCCGGCGATCGGCTTCTCGAAATAAACGGACTGGCTGCTGCTGCTGCCGTCTGGCTTACACCGGAGCAGCGCTCAGAGATTCGCAACATCCTGGTCTCAGGCGCCAAGCATGAAGACCCGTCAGTCATGATGCTGGCCAAATCCCTCCAGGTCTCAAAACACGTCATAGCGTTAGTTGCAAACACCGCCGACGAGGCCGTGGAACTGATAAAGGTTACTGAGGAGCCCACTGGTGACGAGCATCAAATTGAGAGTGCCCAAATCCAAGATTACCTGCTGTTCCTGGTCGAGAAACATCGGCCGCCAAGCAAGGGCGGCAACACCTCTGCACTGCATGCCCACGCGCTGGTCATCGGCGGCGTGAAATATCGTTTCATAGCTCTTGGTTCACAGCAATGGGTCCACAAGGCAGATCGGGTCTGGTTCCATTATCGAACTGACGAGCAAGGCTACCACCGAGTTTTCAAATCCACCCTGAGGGTCGTGGACAAGGATGGGCGGCCTCAGCAGCGCGGAAACCGTGGCTTTAAAAAGACTTTGCGGACGGCGGTCTCTCGCATGCCTGCGAGCCGTAGAGAACAGCGGTCATAAAACAGGCTGATAATGCCTTAACTCATGTATAAAGAATCTATAGCCAAATGTATGACTGATATTAATGATTTTAAGCAGCTGTTCGGTATAGAACCTGCAAGCTTGGCTCTTATTGAAGCTGTCCGGCACCACGGACGCACATTACTTTTTGTTCAAACAGCATCAGAAGAAGAGCGTTTTTTAGATTACTTTCAAGCAGAAGCAAGCGTTGGCGGCAAAAAACTATACCCATATTTTGGCAAGAAAAAATATCAGCAAGGCTGCGTTAATAGAAGAATTTCTACATGGGACTCAGTGGAAACTGGGAATTCTGTCGAGGCTAGGGGCGAACGCTGCTGAAGTCGAGGTAAAGCGGTTTATGATACGCCACGGTAAATTGCTCACCTTGCAATTGAGTGATGTGCTATTGTTAGAGCAGTTGATTGCAGAGACAGAGTTGGAAGCCGGGTACGGCGTTGGCGGTTTTGATACGGGGGGCTTCGGATTATGACGCGGTTTAGGGTCAAAGACGTCTTTCACTTTCGAGACGGAAAGAGTGTGCTTACCGTCGTGAGTCCTACCGCAGATGACTCGTTGATCCCGGCTGGAACCTATTTGGTAGAGCGCGGCTCATATCGGCAAGCCGTTCACGTGGACAGCGAAATGCTTGTCCGAGGCAAGGCTCGCCAGGGTGAGCGTAGCGTGCATCTGAGCGAGAAAGTGAACCTGCCGTCTGGCGTGCCCAATGAAGAGGTTTATTTGATCCCGACCTTTGGTCGGTAGCCAGGCAGCTTGATGGAAAGCTACTATTTTCTCTGGAGACCGTTCGGTTAAAGCTGCGCACACTTACCCGCCCGCACCTTCAGCCACACCTACAACAGCCGGTGCGAATGCACACCTTGCCAGTAGCCGCAGAACATTCGGCCTGCTTGGCGGTTGAAGCGGCGTATTCGAATGTCGAGGAATGGTGGCCGCTGCCCACTCCGGTAGATGCGGAACGGCATGTCCCGGCCGCGTATTCGATCGGGAACGCCAGAACGAACGCCTCTATCGCCAGCGTCAAGTCCAGCGGTTTATACAGTGCGACCATCGTCCCCTTGGCACATTTCTGGAAACTGCCTAGCGGGGTAGACCACTGCATCGGCGGATGGATAGCCACCAACAATCTGAAGAGCCCGGTTCCGTGGAAAGGAGCCTGGGCGGGTCCGATGCCGATGGCCCCGCCCCCGTCCGTCCTCGGGCTGCTGCCGATGCACCCTCCCATGGAGGCCCGATGCGTCCGGATTCCACGCTGGTCATGGCGGCTGTCGCCCAGCTGGCCGGGGACAGCGGCATAGCGTGCCATTTTTATGACGAAGTGTTCGCGCCTCCCCAGATGCCGCTTCCTGCCTGAGAAGATGCAGCTGCCGTGGATTTCTGCCCAGTTGCCCATGGACCCCAGCCGCTTCGCAATCGGTTCAGACCCATCGCCTCACAATTGGATGTTTACCAAAGTGTATAGTAGGGTGTATACGCGCTGATGGGGGAGACGGGTAATGGCGACGATGCCGAATGCGCCGGTGTGCTACACACTGGCGATGATGCGCTTCCCCAAGGTTATCAACATCGAGAAGTTCGTCGGTGAGTTCCAGGATCATATCCGCAAAGAATACCCTCTCCAGCAGGAGCAGGTGGTTCAGGGCCTGGAGTTCGTTCTGGGAGAAGAAGGTCAGAATTTCCGAACACTCAATGAAAAGTTTTGGCAGTTCACAGACCTTGATCGGGAACATGCTCTTCTGCTCGGGTCGGAGTTCCTTGTTTTGCATGCTGGACGGAAATATGGCGGCCACGAAGATTTCATTGGTCGCTTTGGTCGAGCCACCGATGCGCTGTGCATGGTGGAAGGGTTCAGCACAGTCATGACCGCACTTGGCTACAGGTACATCGACCTTGTCGTTCCCGATCACGGCGCCAAAGAGACCCTGCGCGACTACGTCGAGCCCTGGGTGATGTCGTCCTGTCCCGATGGCATGCCCCAGGAGCTGAGGCTGGTCGACAGCGCCTTCATCGCGGGATTCCAGACCAGTCAGGGAATTCTGAGATTTCAGGCTTTGCGAAACCCGCCCGTCACATTGCCTCTGGAGTTGGATACTCCTCTCGTTCGAGGGAACGATTGGGTAGTGGAGCGGCCTGAAGGCGAGTTCGCCATGCTGGATCTCGATCATGCTGCGCTATTTCCAACGCCGCTTTCGATTGAATCAGGCAAGGTGATGGATGAGCTGAACGCACTGCGTGGTCCTGCTGCAGAACTGTTTGCTCTTGCAGTTACGCCTTATGCCATCAAAGTGTGGAACAGCGAGAAGCCGAACGGAGCCGAACGATGAGCGCAACATTGATGAGGGCCTACCGACCGAGCATCGCCCAGGAGGCGGTGTTGCCGCGGGGAAATCGCCGCGAGCACGCTCTGGCTCCTAACCTTCGGTCCGCAGCTTACGCGTTCAGTGTGCTGTTGGCTGGAGCTCATCCGACATATGCCTATCTGGACCTGACGCAAGGTGTGCAAGCTGCGCCCGATCAGGACGCGGTCAATAGCGCTGCGGTGACAAGCCAGGAGTTGGTGTCCGCGCTGAAGTCAAAAGGCATGCCTATTGCCGCTCTCTCGGATATTCTCGATGTCGAGCGGAAAACCATCTACTCGTGGCTGGACGACAAGATCGACGCAAATGCCGGAAATTTTGAACGATTGGCACTCGTCCATCGACTGCTCGTGGGCGAAGCTGACGGTTCGTTGCGCTTTTATCATCGTTTTTGGGAGCGCAAGCTTCCCAGCGGTGGAACGCTGAAGGCCGAATTGACTGCAAAGGCTCTCAATGAGGCATCGATTCGGACCTCCCTCGAGGCATTAAGGCCAGCGGTGACGCGCGCGATGCAAGCTGATGCCGACCGCAGGGCAAACGCGCGCGACAAAGTGCCTGGCTCGTCGCTGACATTGAATTTGCGCGTGGGCTGATTTGTTTCGTGTATAATCAGTGACCGATATTCGCACGTCGATGCCCATCATGAAACAAGTGGCGTATGATGCTTGATTGATTTTGAACGTTTTATGGTAAGGTCGCGCATAATCAATCAGGCGATTCGACCATGGTTTTCCTTGGTGGTCGGCAGCAAACCAAATACGACACCTAAGGCTAGACCCTGGACTGAGGACGCCGCATGGATTCGAGTTCAAGCAAGGATCCCGATGGCGCTCGAGAAATTCAGGGCTCTGGGTGGCGGCAGTGCAGCGTGTTTCGACTGCCAGAGAATCTGAAGGCATATCTGCCAATTTACCTGATGCTCAAGCCGGATGAGTGGCTCGTGGTCTGCACACAGTCCTGCTCGGTGTGCTCCGAAAACTTCAAAGACGAAGGACTGCTGGAAGTAATCGTGGCTACGCCTCTAACACGGTTCAATAAATCCCATGAAAGTGCCAAGGGCAGAACCACCCACACATTCCATCTCCCGATCGCTGGTCTGGTTGGTGTCGAAGCGCTGGAGTGTCACATGGGAAGGCGAGCATTCATCCCTCGCCAGCGGCTCAGAGGGTGGCGCCCCTCGAGTGCAAGCGTCCCGGAGAAAGCTTCAGAGGACGCATTCAAAGGGTGGCTGGCCCATTATTACATGCGCATCTCTTTGCCAGATGAACTCGTCAGAAGGCTACGTGAGGATGGAGGAATCCGAGAAACGGTGCTCGCAGCCCTAGCCAAAACAAACAATGGCAAGCCAGTCAGCAAAGGTGTTTCCTCGTTCCATATTTACTATGACCCTAACGAGGATATTGGGCCTCACGACTTTTATGAAATTGACCTCGTCATCGTGTGCGATGACGTCGAGACCCAGGAAATATTAAATAGAGAGCTGGCGGACCTGACCGGACTGACTTCGGCGGAAAAGCCATTGAGCGTTCAAGGCGTAATAATCCAAAGCCTCAAGATAGAACCTGCTGACAACGTGACACTATCGGACCTTCAGGGGTTGTCCAGGTTCAATGAGTGGGATGACCTCAGCACGATGGCCGAAAGGCTGCAACTGATGCGGGCGGCCGTCTGATTCCTCTTCCTTGCATCCGTTCCGTCGAAGATGTTGGCAAGAAAAGGGAGAGGTTCTCGTGATGCAGACGGCACTGAATGAAAGTTCAACATCACACATCGAATGGCGCCTAGATGTCCCTCGGGTCGTCTCGAAAGCCGATCCCTTTTTGCTTCGAATTCCGCAGATGCCGAAGATCGAAGACAAATTTTTCCTCGCGACCCGCGCATTGCGCCAAGACCCTGGTTGCATCGAAGCCTTGAGGCTTCTAGCGGCCTATTCGGAAGGCAATCACCAACTGCGCCTGCTCCAAGGCGCCGTGAAGGCGGGCGACACGCTCTGGATGCCTGTGGCAGAGGAGTATGGCTGCCACGCGCGATGGTGGGACTGGGCAGCAACACGCCCCTGGATGCACGCCATCCTGGAACTCGGTGAGGCCCACGCCGAACGAGACAACACGCTGGCCGCCAAGTGGTGCTTCCAGCGGCTGCTCGATCTGAACCCCGCCAACCATCAAGGCGTCGAGCGCTACCTCGAACGCCTTCAGGACAACGTGGAAGTCATGGAAATCGGATACCGCTGACCGTCAGAGAGGCCGATGAGTGGTGCCGGTTGTCTCGGTAATGTTGGCCGAATCTCGTTTAATGTGGCCGACCACATCAGGCCTAGACGTCCAGATTGGCGACCTTCAAGGCGTTCTCGACGATGAAGTCGCGGCGGGGTTCCACCACGTCGCCCATCAATGTGGAGAACACCTGACCGGCTTCCTCCACGTCGCCCACCTTCACCTGCAGCAAGGTGCGCACGGCGGGGTCCAGCGTGGTGTTCCACAGCTGGTCGGCGTTCATTTCGCCCAGTCCTTTGAAGCGCTGGATCGCAAGACCGCGACGGCCCTGCGTCAGGATGCGTTCGAACGCGGTGGCGGGGCCAGTGACCGTGACCTCGTTGGCGCCGAGTTTGATAGCGGCAGGCGCTGCAAAGCGGGCCTGCAACGATTCAGTGCGATCCGACAACCAGCGCGCCTCGGCGCTGCGCAACGTTGCCGCGTCCAGCACATGGTGTTCGGCCACGCCGCGCACCCGGCGGGCGACCACCAGGCCGCCATTGCTGTCAGACGACACCTGCCAGCCGCGTTCGGCAGGCAGCGAGATGTCGTTCATCCGTTGCGCCAGATTCTGCCAGGTGTCGGAAGCGCGGGCAGAGTCAGATTGCAGGGAGCCGGAAATGGCCGCCTGCTCCAGCAGCGACAACGGCGCCGTGGCGGACAGGCGACGCAGGCGGCTGGCGGCCTCGCGCAGCCAGATCGCCTCTGCATCCAGATCCTCGCCCTGGAAGACGCGGCCGTCAGAATAGGTCAGGCGGGCCTCGCCCAACGCCTTGTCGAGCAGATAACGCTCAAGAGCGGCGTCGTCCTTCAGGTAACGCTCCTCGCCGCCGCGCGTGGCGCGGTAAAGTGGTGGCTGGGCGATGTACAGATGGCCGCGCTCGAACAATTGCGGCATCTGGCGGAAGAAGAACGTCAATAGAAGTGTGCGGATATGCGATCCGTCCACGTCGGCGTCCGTCATGATGATGATGCGGTGATAGCGCAGTTTCGTCACGTCAAACCCGCCATCCTGCGGCTCGCCACGGCCGATGCCGGTGCCGAGTGCTGTGATGAGCGTGCCGACTTCGGCCGAGCCCAGCATACGGTCAAACCGCGCCCGCTCAACGTTGAGGATCTTGCCCTTCAGCGGCAAGATCGCCTGGAACTTGCGATCGCGGCCCTGTTTGGCGGAGCCGCCGGCGCTGTCACCCTCGACGATGAAGATTTCGCTCTTGGCAGGATCGCGCTCCTGGCAGTCAGCCAGTTTGCCGGGCAGCGTGGACACGTCCAGCACGCCCTTGCGCCGCGTCAGATCCCGCGCCTTGCGGGCGGCTTCGCGGGCGGAGGCAGCGTCCATCACCTTCTGAATGATGGTCTTGGCCTCACGCGGATGCGTCTCCAGCCAATGCGAGATCACGTCTGATGCCGCCGCGTGCACCACCGGCTGCACTTCGGACGACACCAGCTTGTCCTTGGTCTGCGAGCTGAATTTCGGGTCTGGCACCTTCACCGAAAGCACCGCCGTCATGCCCTCGCGCATGTCTTCGCCAACGAGGGACAGGCTGTCTTTCTTGCCCATGCCATCAGCATATTTCGACATCACGCGCGTCAATGCCTGGCGGAAACCGGCCAGATGGGCGCCGCCGTCGCGCTGCGGAATGTTGTTGGTGAAGCACAGCATCGTCTCGTGGAAACTATCGTTCCAGGACAGGGCGAACTCCACGCGAATGCCGGCCTGGTCGTCGGACGTGACCACCGAGATCGGCGGCGTGAACAACGGCGCCTTGCCACGGTCGAGCCATTCGACGAAGGCCACGAGGCCGCCATCGTATTTGAACAGCACTTCCACCGCCGGCACATGCCGCTCATCGCGCAACGTGATGGCCATGCCGGAATTGAGGAACGCCAGTTCGCGCAAGCGGCGTTCCAGGATCGAAAAATCGAACTCGACATGGGTGAACGTGCCTGTCGATGGCTTGAAGATCACCTCCGTGCCATTGCCGCGCGTGCAGGGGCCAACAACCGCCAACGGGGCCACGCTGTCACCATGCTGGAAGCGGATGAAATGCTCGATTCCGTTACGATAAATGCGCACTTCCATCCATTCGGACAGCGCATTCACCACCGCAGCACCAACGCCGTGCAGACCGCCCGAGACCTTGTAGGAATTCTGGTTGAACTTGCCGCCAGCGTGCAGCCGCGTGAGCACAACTTCAGCGGCCGAAATCCCTTCTTCGGCGTGGATGTCGGTGGGAATGCCCCGCCCGTCATCGCGCACCGTGACAGAGCCATCGCCGTTCAACGTCAGTTCCACCGCACTGGCAAAGCCCGCCTGCACTTCGTCCACCGCGTTGTCGATGATTTCGAACGCCATATGATGCAGGCCCGAGCCGTCATCGGTGTCGCCGATATACATGCCCGGGCGCTTGCGCACCGCATCCAGACCGCGCAGCACGGAGATGGACGAGGCATCATAATCTCCCGACACATGAGGTTCGGAATCAGGGACAGGCGCGGCTTGGTCACTCATGCCGAGTGGGTGCTCCAGGGAGAGGTACGGTTTGTGCAATTGATAAAGTGACTATACAGCCTCGCGCCTGAAATCGCCACCTTAGAGCGGCAGAATACCGGGGTATTACAGGTCCGCGTGCAGCCCATTGGCGCCCGTGCGCCAGAACGCCGCATGGCCGCGCAGAGGCTGGAATGTTTCGGCATCGGTGCCCGTTAAAAACACCTGCGCCGGCAAGGCCGCAAGGGCGGCAAACAGGTCGGCCCTGCGGCCAGGATCAAGATGCGTTGCAGGCTCATCCAGCAACAACAGCGGCGCCGCGCCTCGCGCCTCGGCCAGCAAAGAGGCGTGCCCCAACACAACGCCAATCAACAACGCCTTCTGCTGGCCGGTGCTGGCCTGCGAGGCGGCCACACCCGTATGCAGGTCGTGCAGCGCCATGTCGTCACGATGCGCACCCAGCAACGCAGAACCCGCCGCCGCATCACGCGGCCGGGACGCGGCCAGGGAGTCCCGCAGCCAGTCCTCCACCGCCAAGGCGGGCATGGTGGCGAGCCGGTCGGCAATAGGGGACAGCAGCGACAACTGCGCCGCCGGAAAAGCGCCCGCCACGCCACCTGCCAGCGCCGCGTTCAACTGCGCCACCAACAGGCACCGCGCCGCCACAACGGCCACCGCATGCCGGGCCATCGCATCCTCCAACCCGGCCAGCCACGCCACATCGCGCCGACCTTCGGACAACAGGCGATTGCGCCCGGCCATCGCCGTATCATGGGCCGCCACCTCGCGCGCGTGGGTGGGCTCGATGCCATAGACCAGCCGGTCCAAAAACCGCCTGCGACCGGACGCGCCCTCCTGGAACAGCCGGTCCATCTGCGGCGTCAACCACACCGCCGCCACCCGTGCAGCAAGCTCCGCCTGGTTGCGCGGGGCCGCGCCATCAAGGCGGAAGATGCGGCGTTCGGGGTTTTCGTCCGTGGTGCCGGTGCCGATTTCGGCGGGGCCGTCTGGTGTTTCGAACCGGCCATGCACAGCCCAGGCGCCGGTGCCGGACTGCGCCACCTCCGGAATCCGGGCGCCACGCAGGCCACGCCCGGGCACAAGAAACGAGATCGATTCCAGAAGATTGGTCTTGCCGCTGCCGTTGGCGCCGCTGATGACCACCATACGGCCACCGGGCGTCCACGACAGGGCTTCGTAATTGCGAAACCGGCCCAGCGTGAGCCGGACCAGCCGCAATCCCGGATCAGACACGCCCGACTTCAGACACGCATCGGCATCAAGACATACAACGCCGACGAATCGGCACTGTCCTGCACCACCGTCGGCGCCGAGCCGTCGGAGAAGCGGAACTCAACCTGCGAGGCAATCTGGGCCGTGATGTCGTTCAGATAGCGCGCCTGGAAGCCAATTTCCAACGGGCCGGCCGTGTAGGTCACGCGGTCGCCGTCCAGTTCCTCGGTCGCCGTGCCCTGCTCGGGGGAGGCCGCCGAGATCACCAGCAGATCCTTCGCCAGCGACAGCTTCACCGGGCGCGAACGCTCGGACGAAATGGCCGACACACGGGCCACCGCCGCCTCGAAATCCTTGCAGCCAACGCGCAGGATCTTGTCGTTGTCACGCGGGATCACGCGGTCATATTCCGGGAACGTGCCGTCGATCAGCTTGCTGGTCAGCGTGATGGTGCCGACCGTGAATTGGATGCGGGTGTCCGACATGGCGATCTCCACCGGGTCGGTCGCCTCGTCCAGCAGCTTGCGCAACTCGCCGACCGTCTTGCGCGGAATGATCACGCCGGGAATGCCAGCAGCGCCTTCGGGCAAAGGCACCTGCACGCGCGCCAGACGATGGCCGTCGGTGGCCACAGCGCGCAGCACCGGCACGCCGTCGCTCTCGGTGGCGTGGAAATAGATGCCGTTCAGGTAATAGCGCGTCTCCTCGGTGGAGATCGCAAAACGGGTCCGGTCAATCAGGCCGCGCAAATCCTGCGCCTCGACCGAGAATTTATGCGGCAAGGTGCCGGCCGTCATGGACGGGAAATCGTCGATCGGCAGCACAACCAAGCTTGTGGCGTAACGCCCGGCGCGCAAGGCCAACTGGGTCTCGCCGCCTGGATGATCGAACTCGACCTCGGCGCCCTCAGGCAGCCGGCGGACGATTTCATACAAGGTGGCGGCAGGGGCCGTGCAGGCGCCGTTGCGGATGGAGGTGGCGGCGACGTCCTCGACGACCGCGATCTCCATGTCGGTGGCGGTGAGCGTCAATTTGACGTCGCGGACCGCGATCATGACGTTGGCGAGAATCGGGATGGTGTTGCGCTTTTCAACAACGCTCTGGACGTGGGCCAAAGCCTTGAGCAGCACCGCGCGGTCGGCCTTGAACTTCATAAACGGATCCTCTGAGACCAGGGCCACGAATCGGGGACCCCAATATAACAAAAAAACCAAGGAAGGCCAGGGCTTTGCCCTGGACCCAGCAGAGCGCCGCGCGCCCTGCACCCGCATCCGATGAATATTTTTTTGAAATATGTGAGGTCCAGGGGCTCGGCCCCTGGCGGGTCTGGGCGGAGCCCAGCGCTCGCCTAGTTTTCGAGCATCCGACGCAGCAGATCCACATCCTCGCCAAACGCCGAATCACGCTCCATCAGCTCCGTCACACGCGAAACCGCATGCATGACGGTGGTATGGTCCCGATTGCCAAACTTTCGCCCAATCTCCGGCAACGACCGGCTGGTAAGCTGCTTGGCCAGATACATCGCTACCTGCCGTGGCCGGGCCACAGCACGGGCACGACGGGCCGAGGACATATCGGTGAGACGGATGTTGTAATGCTCGGCCACCCGGCGCTGGATTTCCTCAATCGTGACGCGACGATCATGCGCCTTGAGGATGTCGTGCAGCACTTCTTGCGTGGCTTCCAGCGTGACGCTGCGGCCGAACAGATTGGCGTGGGCGATCAGCCGGTTCAGCGCGCCTTCCAGCTCACGGATGTTGGACGTGATCTTGTGGCTGAGGAATTCCATCACCTTGTGCGGCACCGGCACGCCGGCACGGGTGGCCTTGGCCTCCAGAATGGACATCCGCAATTCAAAGGTGGTGGCGTGAAGATCGGCCACCATGCCGCAGCCAAGGCGGGTGCGAACGCGGTCCTCAAGGCCGGACAGATCGGAAGGCGACTTATCAGACGACACAACGATCTGCTTGCCGGCATCCACCAGCGCATTGAACGTGTGGAAGAATTCTTCCTGCGTGGCATCCTTGCCAATCAGGAACTGCAAATCGTCGACCATCAGCACGTCAACGCTGCGGAGCGAGTCTTTGAACTCCATCGTCGACTTGCTGCGAATGGCGGCGATGAACCGATACATGAACTTTTCAGCGGACATGTAGGCAACCGTCACCGGCTTGCGGTTCTCGCCTTCGGCCGGATTGGTCAGATGCCACGCGATGGCATGCATCAGATGGGTTTTGCCGAGGCCGACGCCGCCATACAGGAACAGCGGGTTGAAACCCTGGCTGGCCGGCTTTTCCGCCACGCGGCGGGCGCAGGCATAGGCGAATTCGTTTGGCTTTCCGACGATAAAGCTGTCGAAGGTGAAGCGGGCATCCAGCGGTGCGTCGTTCCGATCTTCCGGCCGCGCAGGGACTGCCGCGGCAAGCGGCTCATGGTCGATGTCGAGCGTGGGCGCCACGATCTCTGGCACAACCACCGGCCGCGCCACAGGCTCACTCGCGGGGACGGCACTGGGCGGCGCGGCGCTCAGCGGCTCGGAGATAACGCCCATCTGCACGCCTGGCCCAACGCGAATTTCAACGCGGCGGACGGATTCGTTCTCAGCCGTCCACAAGGCGTTCAGCCGGTCGCCATAATGCGAGCGAACCCAGTCTCGCAGGAATCGGGTGGGCAGACGGACAGTGATCTCATCGCCGTCGAGACCTTCGAGGGTCATTTGCCGCAGCCAGGTGCGATATTCAACGTCCCCAACCTCGTTCTGCAACCGGCCGCGCACGCGGGCCCACTGAACGACGAGTTGGGCGTCGGCATCGATTGGGGTAACGGCGGTCCGCGCGGAATTGGTTGGCAAAGCCGCTTCCTCCGATGCGCGTGTATACAAGGTGTTTCCCCTAAGCTAAATGCGCCCGCGCAATATAGCGGCGGCGCTTTTCGGCTGGGAAACACTCTCCCGCCACCAAAAAGAAGTAATCGGAAAATCGCACGCAAGCAATGCAAAAGACGCCGCATGCAGCGTCGTTCGATAAACTTTACAAATCGCAAAGACAAACACGCGGCCAGCCAGTAACTGGCACGGCCGCGTGAATGTACAGATTCAAAGTCAGTTAACCTCACCCACACGGCACTTAAGCCGCGAGGCGCCATCACATCAGACGGCGGCGAGGCTCTTGATGCGCGCAGACAGGCGAGAGATTTTGCGCGCCACGGTGTTGAGGTGCATCACACCCTTCGTGACGGCGCGCTGCACTTCCGGCTGGGCCAGACGCAGAGCCTCGATGGCCTGGGCCTTGTCGCCCGACGCGATCGCGGTCTCGACCTTCTTGATGAAGGTGCGCATCCGCGACTTGCGGGCGGCGTTGCGGTCGGTGCGAACAGCGATCTGGCGAATGCGCTTACGCGCGGAGGCGGTGTTGGCCATGGGCTCTCTTCAATCTATCAGGAGCGGCAAACCGCCCCGGTTACAATTACATGACTTAGTATCATGCCACCAAACGCCCGCCATGCAAAGCGTGCGAACGGCAACGCGATCGTTATTCTTTTCTGCCACATCATCAGGCAGGGAGTGGTATCTTAGGCAGTGCGCCGAACAGAGTCAAGAAATCCGGAGTGGGGCATGCGCCCCAGATCCGGCATTCCTGCTATTCGCCCCTGCTATTCACCGTGAAATCGCGCCGGCCGCTTCTCGACGAAGGCGCCCATGCCTTCGATCTGATCGACTGTGCCGAACAACGACAGGAAAACCGAGCGTTCAGCGCGCAGCCCCTCGGTCAGCGTTGTATCGAACGCACGATTGACCACCTGCTTGGCCATCGCCGTCGCCACAGGGGAGTAGCCCGCGATCTTGGCGCCAATCGCCAGCGCCTCGGTGACCAGCGCATCGGCCGGAAATACACGGCTGACCAGATTACAGCGTTCGGCTTCGGCGGCATCCATCATCCGCCCCGTCAATATCAGGTCCATCGCCTTGGACTTGCCGATCGCACGCGTCAGCCGCTGCGAACCGCCCGCGCCGGGAATGGTGCCGAGGCCGATCTCGGGCTGACCGAACTTCGCGGTATCGGCGCACACGATCATGTCGCACATCATCGCCAGCTCGCATCCGCCGCCAAGCGCAAAGCCTGCAACAGCCGCGATCACCGGCGTCTTGACCTGCAGGATCGTCTCCCAACGGCCAATGAAATCATCCAGCGCCACGGCGGGATAGCGGCGGTCCTTCATTTCCTTCACGTCCGCACCGGCGGCAAACGCGCGCTCGGAGCCGGTGAGCACGATGGCGCCGATGGCGGGGTCCGCATCGAAGGCCAGCAGGGCCGTGCCGAGTTCGGCCATCAACTGGTCGCACAGCGCGTTCAGCGCCTTGGGGCGGTTGAGCCGGATGAGGGCCACGCGGCCATGGGTTTCGGTGAGGATCAATTCGGGTGCGGACATTCTATCTCTCCCTGGATTGCCTTGATGCATAGTCAGCGTTGGGTGCGCGGACAATAGAACGTGCTGCGCCCCGCCTGGACAATGCGGGCCACGCCGGCGCATTCGGGCAATCCTGGGCATAGCTCGCAAGCTTGCCCCGTGCGGCCATAGACCTTGAAGCCATGCTGAAAATAGCCGAGTTCCCCATCTGGCTGCACGTAGTCGCGCAACGACGAGCCACCGGCAGCGATTGCCTCGGCAAGCGTGGCCTTGATCTCGGCCACCAGACGGCGGATAGCAGCCACCGACACTTTTCCGGCCAGACGCTCAGGGTCAATCTTGGCGCGGAACAGCGCCTCGCACACATATATATTGCCGAGCCCCGCCACGATTCGCTGGTCCAGCAAGGCCGACTTGATGGGAGTCGCACGCCCCGCCAACGCCTTCGTCAAATGGCTAGCGTCAAACACCGCATCCAGCGGTTCCGGCCCCAGCCCTGCCAACAGCCGGTGCGCATCCTCCGCATCGGCCGACACCAGGTCGACCGAGCCGAACCGGCGCGGATCGACAAAGCCGACCCTGCAGCCATCATCCGTCTCAAGGGTTAAGTGTTCGTGAAGGGGAATGTCGTTGCGGCCGATATCGGAGATGTTCATCCGCCCGGACATGCCCAGATGGATCAGCACCGACGGGCGGCCCTCCAGCCGCATGAGCATGTATTTCGCCCGCCGCCGAAAGCTGACCACGCGTGCGCCGGTCAGAATCTCGGCGAGATTGGGCGGAAACGCCCAACGCAGGTTCGGGCGATGCACCTGGGCGCGTTGAATGACGCGGCCCAGCAATCGCGCGCTGAGGCCCTGCATCACGGTTTCGACTTCTGGGAGTTCCGGCATAACAAATAGTGGCTATACACTGGCTGTCATGACCGACAACCCCGCCTCCCCCGCCGAGCCCGCAACCGACGTCATCGATTTCGGCTTCCGCAGCGTTCCGCTCGCGGAAAAGAAGCCGATGGTGCGCGCTGTCTTCGACAGCGTGGCGTCGAAATACGACCTGATGAACGACCTGATGAGCCTGGGCGTGCACCGCCTGTGGAAGCGGATTTTCATCAATGTGCTGGCGCCCTCGCCGCGCCGCACCCTGCTGGATCTCGCCGGCGGCACCGGCGATATCTCGTTCGGCTGGCTGCAGGGCGGCGGCGGCCCCACGATTCTGTCCGACATCAACGCCGCCATGCTGGGCGTCGGCCGGGACCGGGCCGTGACGCGCGGCCTGGTGGACCGGCTGACCTTCCTGACCGCCGATGCCGAGCAACTGCCGTTGCCGGACAAGTCGGTGGACATGGTTTCCATGGCGTTCGGCCTGCGCAACTGCACCGACAAGGACGCCGTTCTGGCCGAGGCGCGCCGTGTCCTGAAGCCCGGCGGCCGGTTCGCGTGCCTGGAATTCTCCCGCGTGCAGGTGGCCGCGCTGGCGCCGATTTATGATGCCTGGTCGTTCAAGGTTCTGCCACGCCTGGGCCAGGCCATCGCCGGGGACGCTGACAGCTATCAATATCTGGCCGAAAGCATCCGCATATTCCCCGACCAGCAAAAGCTGGCCGACATGATGGAAAACGCCGGATTGTCGCGGGTGAAGGTGCAGAATCTGACCGGCGGGATCGCGGCCATCCACACCGGGTGGCGACTGTGATCCTGCACGGCAAGTATGTCCTGCTGATCGTCTCGGGCGGAATTGCCGCCTACAAGGCGCTGGAGCTGGTGCGTCTGCTGCGCAAGGCCGGCTGCGGCGTGACCTCGGTGCTGACCGCCGGCGGGGCCCAGTTCGTGACGCCGCTGTCGTTGCAGGCGCTTACTGAAAACCGGGTCTATACCGATCTGTTTTCGCTGACCGATGAGAGCGAGATGGGCCATATAAGGCTCTCCCGCGCCGCCGATCTGGTGGTGGTGGCGCCAGCCTCGGCCGATATTCTGGCCAAGATGGCGGCGGGCCTGGCGTCCGACCTCGCCACCACCTTGCTGCTCGCCACCGACAAGCCGGTGCTCGTGGCGCCGGCCATGAACGTGCGGATGTGGCAACACGCCGCAACCCAGGCCAACATGGCGACATTGGCCGCCCGCGGCGTTGCAGTGATCGGGCCAGACGACGGGGCGATGGCCTGCAACGAATACGGACCGGGCCGGTTGAGTGAGCCATCGGCCATTTTCCATTCGATCGTCGCGTTGTTAACGAGTCCGAAACCATTGGCGGGGCATCATGCGCTGGTTACCAGCGGGCCAACCCATGAACCGATCGATCCCGTTCGCTATATCGCAAACCGCAGTTCCGGGCGGCAGGGCCATGCCATCGCCCAGGCCCTGGCAGCACTCGGTGCCCGTGTAACGCTGGTCAGTGGGCCGGTCAGCATTCCAACGCCTGCGGGCGTTGATCTCGTGGCCGTTGAAACCGCCTCTGACATGTTCGCCGCCTGCACGGCCGCGTTGCCGGCAGACATCGCCGTTTTTGCCGCAGCCGTCGCGGATTGGCGCACGGAGGCCAATGGGCTGAAACTGAAGAAAACACCGGGCGGCACTCCGCCCAGCCTGTCGCTGGTGCTGAACCCGGATATTCTGTCCATCATCTCCCACGGCGATCCACGCCCCCGCCTGGTGGTGGGATTCGCCGCCGAAACGCACGACGTGCTGGCCTATGCCGCCGACAAGCGCCGCCGCAAGGGCTGCGACTGGATCGTGGCCAACGATGTCGGCGCGGGCACCACCATCATGGGCGGCTTGGAAAACGAAGTGCATCTGCTGACCGAGGACGCCGTGGAGCACTGGCCGCGCATGGACAAGAACGACGTGGCCACCCGCCTCGCCCACCGCATCGCAGAGGCTTTGTCATGAGTGTCGCCATCCACATCCAGCGCCTGGCGCACGCCACCGGGCTGGATCTTCCCTCCTACGCCACGCAAGGCGCCGCCGGAATGGACCTGTTGGCGGCGGTGACGACCGACATCACAATTGCACCGGGCGCGCGGGCACTGGTGCCCACCGGCCTCGCCGTGGCGCTGCCGCCCGGCCACGAATTGCAAATTCGCCCACGCTCTGGCCTCGCGCTGAAACAGGGGATCATGCTGGCCAACAGCCCCGGCACGATCGACGAGGATTATCGTGGCGAGATCGGCATCATCATGCTCAACACCGGCGCCGCGCCGTTCGTGGTGTCGCGCGGCATGCGCATCGCCCAGGCGGTGCTGGCGCCGGTGCTGCGAGCAGTATGGAGCGAGGCTGAGACGCTGGACGAGACGGCACGCGGCACTGACGGCTTTGGCAGCACCGGGCTATCCGGCACGCCGCGAACCTAAGGCCTTCCGTTTCCAACATTCACGAAACTGCCACGCCTGCCGGACGTGACACGCTATAGGGACTGCGCTAGCAGCACTTCATCCTCACGGCGCCAGGTATGGCGCGCGTTATATCCGGACACTCCCGATGCCGACATCGCTGCCAGCCTCACTGACTGCCGGACGCCGACTGCCCAACGCATGGGATGTCGTGGCGATGGCGTGCGTGTTCGCCGGCATCCTGGCGCTGGTGCAGGTGACACCGGACACGTTCAAGCCGATCGATGCCCCGAACGCGACGGTGGTGACACTGGACCCGGCCAATCTCCCCGCCTACGCCCTGCGCACCACCATGCGCATGTTCGCGGCCCTGGCGGCCTCGTTGCTGTTCACCTTCACCTTCGCCCCGCTGGCCGCCAAAAGCCGCCGCGCCGGGCTGGTGCTGGTGCCGATCCTGGACATCCTGCAATCCGTGCCGATTTTGGGCTTCCTGACCTTCACCACAGCGTTCTTCATGAGCCTGTTCCCAGGGCGCGTCGCGGGCCTTGAACTGGCGGCGATCTTCGCGGTGTTCACCAGCCAGGCCTGGAACATGGCGTTCTCGATGTACCAGTCCCTCACCACCCTGCCGAACGATCTGGTGGAGGCCACGCGCGCCTATCGGCTGTCCGGCTGGCAACGCTTCTGGAAGCTGGAAGTGCCGTTCGCCATGCCAGGGCTGGTGTGGAACATGATGCTTTCCATGTCCGGCGGCTGGTTCTTCGTGGTGGCATCCGAGGCCATCACCATCGGCGACCAAAGTTGGAAACTGCCCGGCATCGGCAGCTACGTGGCCACAGCGCTGGACCAGCGCGACATGGGCGCCATCTGGTGGGCCATCCTGGCAATGTTCGGGGTCATCCTGTGCTACGACCAGCTTCTGTTTCGTCCGCTGGTGGCATGGTCGGCCAAATTCCGCGTGGAACTGGTGGCCACCATCGCCCCCGAAGACCCCTGGGTGCTGAAGCTGCTGCGCCGCACACGGGTTCTGAGCCTGGCGGGCGATGTTGTGTCCGAGGCCTTCGCGGCCGTCGGCCGGCTGCGGATGGAATGGCCCGGCGCCCGCAAGGCCGCCCGCGCGCCAACCAATCCGCGCACCGGAGACGCCCTGTTCCTCGTGGCAGCCGGCATCGTGGCCGCAGGCGCCGTCTATGCCATTGCCTCATATGTCATCGCGCATGATGTGGGCTTCAGCGACCTGTTGGAAACATTTGGCCTGGGCCTGATCACCATGGTGCGGGTGATCGTGCTGATCGCCTTGGCCAGCCTGCTATGGGTGCCGATCGGCGTCTATATCGGGCTGCGTCCGGCCTGGGCGCAGCGCGTGCAGGTGGTGGTGCAGTTCGCCGCCGCCTTCCCAGCCAATCTGTTTTTCCCGGTGTTCGTGATCCTGATCGTGCGCTTCCACGGCAATTCCGACATATGGCTCACGCCGCTGATGATCCTGGGCACGCAGTGGTATATTTTGTTCAACATCGTTGCCGGTGCGTCCGCCTTCCCGTCTGACCTTCAGGAGGCCGCGAAGAATTTCCATGTCGGCGGCTGGCTGTGGTGGCGGCGCATCATTCTGCCAGGCATTTTCCCCTATTACGTCACGGGTGCGATCACCGCGTCCGGCGGCTCCTGGAATGCCGCCATCGTGGCTGAGGTCGCCAGTTGGGGCGACACCAAGCTGGAAGCGCACGGCCTGGGCGCCTACATCGCGCGTGCCACCGACCAGGGGAATTTCGCCCATGTCGTGCTGGGCGTGGCGGTGATGTCGATTTTCGTGCTGGCTTTCAACCGGGTGGTCTGGCGGCCGATGTATGCCTTCGCCACCCGCCGCCTCACGCTTTAGTTCTAGCAAAGGTCCGCATTCATGGACGGTTCCATCGCCAAGACGCCCCTCGTCGAGATCACCGGGTGCCGGCAATCCTATCACAAGGACAGCGCATCGGACCTTCTGGTGCTGGACGACGTCAACCTGACGCTGGCCAGCGGCGAGATCGTGGCCCTGCTGGGCCGCTCCGGCTCGGGCAAATCCACCCTGCTGCGCATCGTCTCGGGCCTGTTGCAGCCCACCGCCGGCCAGGTGAAATGGCGCGGCAAGGATCTGCACGGCCCGGCGGACGGCGTGGCGATGGTGTTCCAGAGCTTCGCCCTGTTTCCGTGGCTGACGGTGCAGGAAAATGTGGAACTCGGCCTCGAAGCCCAGGGCATTCCGCGCGCCGAGCGCGAATCCCGCGCCGAGACGGCGATCGATCTCATCGGCCTGGGCGGCTATGAGAGCGCGTATCCCAAGGAATTGTCCGGCGGCATGCGCCAACGCGTGGGCCTGGCGCGGGCGTTGGTGGTGCACCCCGACCTGTTGCTGATGGATGAGCCGTTCAGCGCGCTGGACGTGCTGACCGCCGAGACGTTGCGCACCGACCTCATCGATCTGTGGATGGAAGGCAAGTTGCCCATCAAGTCGGTGCTGATGGTCACGCACAACATCGAGGAAGCGGTGCTGATGTGCGACCGCATCCTGGTGTTCTCCTCCAACCCCGGCCGCGTTGCGAGCGAGTTGCTGGTGCCGTTCCCGCACCCGCGCAACCGTCTGGACCCGGCGTTCCGCCAGATGGTGGACGATATCTACGCCCTGATGACGCGCCGCCCGATAAAGGCGCAGGTGGCGGTGCCAACCCCTGCCGCTGAAGCCGGGTTTGCCACGCCATTGGCCCCGGTTTCCACCAACCTTCTGGCCGGCCTGCTCGAAACCCTCGCCGGCCAACCCTATGACGGCCGCGCCGACCTTCCGGCCCTGGCCGGCGCCTTGCAGCTGGAAGCCGACGAATTGCTGCCGATGGGCGAGGCCCTGCAACTGCTGCATCTGGCCGACCTTGCGGACGGCGACATTGTTCTGACCGATGCCGGCAAGCAATTCGCATTGTCGGACACCGATGACCGTAAAACGCTGTTCGCCAGCGCCCTGCGCGCCCATGTGCCGCTGGTGGCCGCCATACGCCGCACGCTGGATGAGCGGTGGAACCACCGCGCCTCCGCCGTACGGTTCCGCGATGAGCTGGAGGACCATATGTCCCCCGACTACGCCGAGGACACGCTGCGCACCGCCATCGCCTATGGGCGTTATGCGGAATTGTTCAGCTACGACGAAGAAGCCGCGCAGTTCAGCCTTGAGGATATCGACACGGAGGCCTGACCGGATACACTCCTCGCGCGACCAATCATAACGGGGAAACTCCGATGTCCAGGAAACACGCGCTGTTGGCGGCCACGATCATGGCGGCATCGTCCGCCCTTGCGTTCCCCGCCCTGGCGTTCGACGGGTGGCACACTGAGAACGTAACTTTCATCCCGGGCAAGACCGCCGGCTATGACTACATCACCTACGATTCCACGAACAAGCATCTGTTCCTCGGCCACCGCAAGGAAGGCCTGCAGGTGTTCGATCCGGTGGCGCACAAGCTGGTCAAGACGATGAAAGGCACGCCCGAGCACAGCGCGAACGGCGCCCTGCTGATCCAGGAGATGGATCTCGGCATCATCAACAACGAGGACGGCACCTATATTCCGTTCAAGCTGTCCACGCTGGCGATGGGCGAGGCCGTCAAGATCGCCGAAGGCCTGGACACCAGCCATTACGACCCGGCCAGCAAACGCATCCTGTTCAACACCGAGCCTGGCAAGGACGGCACCCCGGTGATGGTGGTAGACGCAACCACGCTGAAATCCGTGGGCACCATCATGGTGCCGACCAAAAAGGCCGAGGGCGCCACCGCGGACGGCGCCGGCAAATTCTATCTGGCGGGCCAGACCGAAGGCAAAATCTTCGTGCTCGACGCGCAGAACCTCAAAGTCACCGACACCTGGAGTTCGCCCGCCTGCGCCAAGCCCACGATGATGGAAGTCGATGCCAAGGCCCATCGCCTGTTCGTCAGCTGCCGTGCGCTCGGCACCGTCAAGGCGGCGCTGGTGGTTCTGAACACCGACACCGGCGCCACGGTCTGGTCTGCCGAGATCGGCGACGGCTCGGACGGGCTGGCCTATGACGCGCCCACCAAGCGGATTTTCAGCACCAACGGGGTGCACGCCAACCTCACGGTGGCCGAGATGACCACGCCGGACAGCTTCAAGATCGTCGAGACGCTTAGCACATACAACAATGTCAAGGTGATCGCGATGGATCACGAGAACCAGAAACTCTACTCCATGGTGGCCGAGGGTTCAGCCGATACGAGCAAGAAAATCAACACCGCCACCTCGCCCTATTCCGCCAACACCGTGATCGCCAACTCGTTCCGGGTTATCACGTTCTCAAAATAGCAATCCGACATGCGGGCGCAGGCGGTCACATCCGTCTGCGCACCCGTGGACACATAATCGTCATCCCCCACCTTCCCGACGCGCCGTGCACAGGACTAAGCTCCCGCAATCGCACATGGGAGCATTGTTATGCTGACACGCCGCAGCCTTCTGTCCGCCACCGCCGCCAGCCCGCTCGCCTTGTCCCTGGCCCTGGGCGCCTCTTCGGCACAGGCCGCCACGCCCGCCGGCGTGATCGTCATGGCCAAGCAGATCGACGACGTGGTCAGCTTCGACCCGGCCGAAGCCTATGAATTCACCAACAACGAGGTAAACGGCAGCGTCTATCGCCGCCTCGTCTCGCCAGACCATGCCGACAACAGCAAGGTGGTCGGTGACCTCGCGAAATCCTGGACCATCAGCGCCGATGGCAAGGTGTTCACCTTCACGCTCAAGACCGATTCGAAATTCCCGTCCGGCAAGACCCTCACCGCCGAAGACGCCGCGTTCTCGATGCAGCGCGTGGTAAAGCTCAACAAGACCCCGGCCTTCATCATCACCCAGTTCGGCTACACCAAGGACAACGTCGATTCGTTGATCGTGGCCAAGGACGCCACCACCCTGGTGATGACGCTGCCAACTGCGGCCGCCCCCAGCTTCGTGCTGTTCTGCCTGTCCGCCGCCGTCGGCTCGATTGTGGAAAAAGCCACCGTCCTGGCCAAGGCCGTGGGCGACGATCTCGGCAATGCCTGGCTGAAGGGCCATTCCGCTGGCTCGGGCGCCTATCAGCTGACCGAATGGGTGGCGAGCGACCACATCACCATCGACGTGAACCCCAATTCCGGCATCAAGACCGGCGCGCGCCGCATTTCGCTGCGCCACGTGGTGGACCCGTCGGCGCAGTTGCTGATGCTGCAAAAGGGCGACGCCGATATCGCGCGCGACCTGACGCCGGACATGATCACCAAGGTGAAGGGCGAGAAGGGCTACACCGTCACCGTTTCGGGTCAGGGTTCGTCGATGTATATCGCGATGAACCAGAATGTGCCTGAGCTGGCCAAGCCGCAGGTGCGCCAGGCCATCAAATGGGCCATCGACTATGAGGCCATCGCCAAGAACATCACGCCGAACCAGTGGGTTGTGGCCCAGGGCTTCCTGCCGCCCGGCCTGCCGGGTGCGATGATGGACAAGCCGTTCAAGAAAGACGTGGCAAAGGCCAAGGCGCTACTGGCCGAGGCCGGCTATCCGAACGGCTTCGAGATGAGCATGGACTTCATCACCGCACCGCCGAACGGCGACATCGCCCAGGCGGTTCAGGCCGATCTGGCCGCCATCGGCATCAAGCTCAACCTCGTCCCGGGTGAACGCAAGCAGGTCATCACCAAGACCCGCGCCCGCACGCACCAGTTGGCGATGCTGGTCTGGGGCACAGATTATTTCGATCCGAACTCCAACAGCCAGGCGTTCTGCGAAAACCCCGATGACAGCAACGACAGCAAGCTCAAGATCCTCGCGTGGCGCAGCCACTACGTGGACAAGGAACTGAACGACATGTCGCTGGCCGCCACCAAGGAGCTGGACGGCGCCAAGCGTATCCAGATGTACAAGGACATGCAGGTGAAGTTCGCCGCACGGGCGCCGTTCGCCATGATGCTGCAACAGATTTCCTCGGCAGCCATGGGCAAGGGCGTCAGCGGCTTCGTGATCGGGCAGCTGCCGGACTTCACCAAATTCGCGGATATCAAGAAGGCATGAAGAAACTTGCCGGCAGGTTTGGGGGCACTGCCTCCAGCCTGCTGATCACGTTGTTCGGGCTCGTGCTCGTCACGTTCTTCATCGGCCGGGTCATGCCGATCGATCCGGTGATCGCCATCGTGGGCGATCACGCACCGGAGGACGTGATTGCACGGGTGCGGCAGGAAATGGGGCTGGACCGCTCGCTGGTGGTCCAGTTCACCCTGTATGTGGTGCATCTGCTGCACGGCGATCTCGGCCGGTCGGTGATGACGTCCAACCTCGTCACCGAGGACATCGCGCGGTATTTTCCGGCCACGATCGAACTGGCAACGGTGGCGATCGTGATTGCCACGCTCATCGGCGTGCCGCTGGGCGTGCTGGCGGCGGTCAAGCAGGGCTCGCGGCTGGACCAGGCGATAAGGGTGTTCTGCCTGGCCGGGCATTCCATTCCTATCTTCCTGCTGGCGCTGATTTCGCTGCTGGTGTTCTACGCCACGCTCGGCTGGGCGCCCGGCACCGGGCGGTCGGATGTGGGGCTGGAGGGGATGGTGCCGGTGGTGACCGGATTCCTGACCATCGATGCCGCCATCGCCATGGACTGGGACAGTTTCTACGACGCCTGGGCGCATCTGGTACAGCCGGCCGGCGTGCTGGCGTATTTCTCGATGGCCTATGTGGCGCGCATGACGCGGGCCTTCATGCTCGATGCGTTGGCGGGCGAATACGTCATCACCGCACGCGCCAAGGGTTTGTCGGCCGCACGGGTGATCTGGAAGCACGCGTTCGGCAACATCGCCGTGCGTCTGGTGACGGTTCTGGCGCTGACCTATGCCGGGCTTTTGGAAGGGGCGGTGGTGACCGAGACGGTGTTCTCCTGGCCGGGCCTTGGCCAATACCTGACCGTCTCGTTGCTCAATGCCGACATGAACGCCGTTCTGGGAGCCACCCTTGTGGTGGGACTAATTTATATGGTGCTGAATCTGCTGGCTGACAGCGCCTATCGCCTGCTGGACCCGCGCGTTCGATGAGCGGTGTTCTCAATCGCGCCTGGCTGTTGTCGGATGCGCCATCCTCGCGTTCGCAAGCTGCCTGGGGCCGGCGATTCCGACTGTGGCAGGATTTCAAATCCAACAAGATCGCCATGGCGGGCCTCATCATCGTGGTGGTGCTGGTGATGGCGGCGATTTTCGCGCCGCTGCTGGCCACCTTTGATCCGTCCACGCAGGAACTGACCAACCGGCTGGGCAAACCCTCGGCCGCCCACTGGCTCGGCACCGACGAACTGGGGCGGGACGTGTATTCCCGCCTGTTGTTCGGCGCCCGCGTCACGCTGGGCATGGTGATCTCGGTGGTGCTGATGGTGGCGCCGATCGGCCTCGCGATTGGCTGCATCGCCGGCTATTACGGCGGCCTCGCCGACACCATCCTGATGCGGGTGACGGATGTTTTCCTGGCGTTTCCGCGCCTCATCCTGGCGCTGGCGTTCGTGGCCGCCATCCACCCGGGCGTAACCTCGGCGGTGATCGCCATCGCATTGACGACGTGGCCGCCTTACGCCCGCCTCGCCCGCGCCGAGACGCTGACGATCCGCAACACCGATTTCATCGCCGCCACCCGACTGACCGGTGCGTCCTCGGCCCGCATCGTGCTGCGGCACGTGATGCCGCTGTGCCTCGGCTCGCTGATCGTGCGCGTGACGCTGGATATGAGCTCGATCATCCTGTTCGCCGCCTCGCTCGGCTTTCTCGGCATGGGCGCGCAGCCGCCTTCGCCGGAATGGGGCACGATGATTGCAACGGCACGACGGTTCTTCCTCGATCAATGGTGGGTGCCGCTGATGCCGGGCATTGCGATTTTTGTGGCGTCGCTGGCCTTCAACCTGCTCGGAGACGGGCTTCGCGACGTATTGGACCCCAAGCAACGATGATGGTCCGGATCGAAAACCTGACGATATCCTTCCCCTCGCCGCAGGGGATGAGTCAGGCGGTGCGCTCGGTTTCCATGAACCTGGGTGCTGAAAAACTAGGCATCGTGGGCGAAAGCGGCAGCGGCAAGTCGCTGACCGCCCGCGCCTTGCTCCGATTGCTGCCACCGGCCGCGGTGGTGACGGCGGATCGGCTGGAATTCGATGGCATCGACATCCTGAAGGCGTCCGAACGCGACATGCGCGCCATTCGGGGCAAGCGGGCCGGGTTGATCCTGCAGGACCCGAAATACTCGCTGAACCCGATCATGACCGCCGGCGCCCAGATTGCCGAGGCGTGGCGCCAGCAGAAGAAGGGCACCGCCCGCGAGGCGCGGGAAGCCGCCATCGAGTTGCTGGCCCAAACCCAGATCCGCGATCCGCGCCGGGTGGCTGATTCCTATCCGCACGAACTCTCTGGCGGCATGGGCCAGCGGGTGATGATCGCCATGATGCTGGCGCCTGATCCGGAACTGCTGATCGCCGATGAACCCACCTCGGCGCTGGACGCCTCGGTGCAGGCCGAGATCCTGCGGCTGATGGAGGATCTGGTGTCGCGTCGCGGCATGGGCCTGATCCTGATCAGCCACGACCTGCCGCTGGTCAGCCATTTCTGCGACCGCGTGGCGGTGATGTATGCCGGCCGCGTGGTGGAAGAACTGGCCGCCGGCGATCTGGTGCGCGCCAAGCACGCCTACACGCGCGGGCTGCTCGATTGCCTGCCCACTTTGTCCCACCCCAAGGGCCGATTGCCGGTGATGTCCCGTGATCCGGCGTGGCTCACATGATTGCTGTTCAGGATCTTCGGGTAAAATTCGGCACGGTCGAAGCCGTGCGTGGCGTCACGTTCGCTGTCGACGAAGGCCACAGCTTTGGCATCGTCGGTGAAAGCGGCTCCGGCAAATCCACCGTTCTGCGCGCCTTGGCCGGGCTGAACGATGACTGGACCGGCCGCATGACCATCGCCGGCAAGGCCCTGGCCCCCAAGCGCGGACGGGATTTCTTCCGTCGCGTGCAGATGGTGTTTCAAGACCCCTACGGCTCCCTGCACCCCCGCCAGACGGTGGACCGGGCGCTGAGCGAGCCCTTGCTGGTGCACGGCATCGGCGACGTGGACCGGCGCATCCGGCAGGCATTGTCGGAAGTGGCGCTGCCGCTCTCGGCACGGTTCCGGTTTCCGCACCAGTTGTCCGGTGGCCAGCGCCAGCGCGTGGCCATCGCCCGGGCGCTGATGTCCGAGCCGGAAGTGCTGCTGCTGGATGAACCCACCTCGGCGCTGGATGTGTCGGTGCAGGCGGAGGTGCTGAACCTGCTGGCCGACCTTCAGGAACGCCGCAAGCTCACCTACGTCATGGTCAGCCACAACCTGGCCGTCATCGCCCATCTCTGCCCGCAGCTTGGCGTGATGCAGGGCGGCGAGATGGTGGAAATGCTGTCGGCCGAAGACCTCCGCGACGGCCGCGTCAAACACAAGCACACGGCCGATCTGCGCCGGTTGAGCACGGAACTCGAAGAGGCATGACCAACACGCTGATGGTGGCGATGCGAGACGGGATTCGCCTCGCCACCAGCCTGCATCTGCCAGACGGCCCAGGCCCCTTTCCGGTGGTGCTGGAACGCACGCCCTATGGCCGTGACGATGTCAGCCGCAGCGAGATCACCGCCGCCAACCCCACCCCCAGCACCCGCGCGGCCTTGGCCAAAACCTTCACCGATGCCGGCTATGCGGTGGTGTTTCAGGACAATCGCGGCCGGCATGGCAGCGAGGGCGTGTTTGTCAAATATTTGTCCGACGGCGCGGACGGGTTCGATTGCTGCCAGTGGATCGTGGCCCAGCCTTGGTGCGACGGCCGGATCTGCACCATGGGCCTGTCCTACGCCGCCCACACCCAGGGCGCTTTGGGATGCGCCGGGGCGCCGGGCGTGGTGGCGCAGGTGCTGGATTCCGGCGGGTTTGCCAATTCGTGGAAAGGCGGCATCCGCCAGTTCGGCGCGTTCGAACTCAAGCAGGCCACCTGGGCGCACAAGCAGGCGCTGCTGTCGCCGGAAGCCGAGGCCGATCCGGTGATGCGCGCGGCCCTGCAAGCCGAGGACATCGTGGCCTGGTTCGCCCGCATGCCGTGGAAGCCGGGCCATTCGCCGCTGCGGCACCATCCGGATTACGAAGCCTATCTGTTCGACCAATGGCGCCACGGCCCGTTCGATGCGTTCTGGCAGCAACTCGGCATCTGGGCGGAAGGCTATCACGACCGCTACGTGCCGGCCGATTGCGTGCATATGTCCAGCTGGTTCGACCCGTATTCCCTCACCGCCGCCACCAATTACCGTGGCCTGATCGATGCCGGGCGCGGCCAGCAGCGGCTGATCCTCGGCCCCTGGACGCACGGCAACCGCTCCGCACAGGTGTTCGGCGACGTCGATTTCGGCCCCGCTGCCACCATCGACAGCTGGGCCGGCGACTGGCGCGCCTATCGCCTGCGCCATTTCGACCACGCTACCAAAGGCACGCCCAACCCCGAGCCACCGGTGCGGGTGTTCGTCATGGGCGGCGGCAGCGGGCGGCGCACCGCGGCGGGGCATCTGGACCATGGCGGCCACTGGATCACGCTCCAGGACTGGCCCGCCCCACAGGCAGATATCGTGGCCTATCAGCTGCATGCGGACGGCACGCTGGACCCCGCCATCCCCGCCAGCGCCGCCTTGTCGTATGATTTCGACCCCGCCCATCCCGTGCCCACCATCGGCGGCAACCTCACCAGCCTGGAGCCGGTGGCCACAGGCGGCGCGTTCAACCAGGTGGAATCACCAGAGTTCTTCGGCTGCACGCCGCCCTATCTGCCCCTCGCCTCGCGCGCCGACGTGCTGGCGTTCCAGACGGCCCCCTTGACGGCACCGCTCACCATCGTAGGGCCGATCGAGGCCGAGCTGTGGGTGTCCACCGATGGACCGGACACCGATTTCACCGCCAAGCTGATCGACGTCCATCCACCCAGCGCCGACTATCCCGGCGGCTATGCAATGATCCTGACGGACGGCATCGTGCGCCTGCGCTACGCCGAAGACCCCACCACCGAGCGGTTTCGCACACCCGGCGAAGTGGTGCGGATTGTGGTGACGCTGTTTCCCACCGCCAATCTGTTCCTGGCCGGGCACCGCATCCGGCTGGACATCTCCAGCTCCAACTTCCCGAAATTCGACGTCAATTCCAACACCGGCGAGCCCGAAGGCGCGGCCAGCCGCCGCCGCATCGCCATCAACACAGTGTTCACGGGCAAGAGCCACATCAGGCTCCCCATTCTCCCAACCCCGTAGGGCGGGCAACGCCCGCCACCCCCACGGACCCATTGCGCCGCTTGCCCACATCACCGATCCTCCCGCCAAGCGCCAAACCGCGCATTTGGGAGACACGCCATGCCGCAGCCCACCCACATCTCCGCCCTGGGCGTTCCGCCGGAATCCGAGCTGCCGGAAGATCTGGCGCTCATCTGGGCCAAATGCCGCGAAAAGCTCGGCTTTGTGCCCAACGTGTTCAACACGCTGAGCCTGAAGCCGCAGCGGCTGCGGGATTTCATGCAGATGTTCAACGAGATCATGCTGTCCGAAAGCCGCCTGTCGAAGCTGGAACGCGAGATGGTGGCGGTGGTCGTATCGTCCGTGAACCGTTGCTATTACTGCCTGGTCTCCCACGGCGCCGCGGTGCGGAAATTGTCGGGTGATCCGCAATTGGGGGAGATGCTGGCGCTGAACTATCGCGTGGCGCCGCTGGATGCACGGATGCGCGGCATACTGGATTTCGCCTGGAAACTGACGGCGGCCCCGGCCGAAGTGGTGGAATCAGACCGCGATGCCTTGCGGGCGCTGGGGCTGGCCAATGAGGACATTTTCGATCTGGCGCAGGTCATCGGGATGTTCAACCTGTCGAACCGGATGGCGATAGCCACGGATATGATGCCGAACGCGGAGTATCATCAGGCGGGCCGCTAGAACCCGGCAGCAGCATCCAGGCGGCCTGGATGCGTCCTTGCACGACCGCAGCTATAAAGAATGAACGCTCAATTGAAGTATTTGCGGATGCGAACACCATCTCTTGGGTTCGTACCCGAGTTGTCCACAACATCTTGCGCACCCCACAGCGTTATGCATTGACGCCCTCGCCTGCGTATGGGCAGTTTCCACCTATGTCAAGCGATCCTGCCCCCCGTATGCAAATTCGAGTCCGTGGACGTTCGTTCATGGCCTTCGTGGTCGCACCCGAGCCACCGCTCGCGTCGTGGCTCGCTGAACTTGATGTGCAGATGCTGCGTTCGCCCGGGTTTTTCGAAACCAGGCCGGTGGTGATCGATTTCGCCGCCCTCACCCCCCAGCATCCCGGCATCAACACGCTGATCGCCGATCTGGAACAACGCGGCCTGAGCGTGATCGATGTCGAGAACGCCGACGATCTTCCGGGTGCCGACCCATGGCGGAGACGCCTCGTGGGCGGCCGGGAAACCGGGGCGGTGGCGCTGGTAACCGTGCCGGTGGAGGCAGCGCCGGAGGATCACGCGCTGACAATCACCGATCCGGTACGATCCGGCCAGTCGGTGCTGTTCCTGAAGGGGGACGTCACGGTGGTGGGCGCCGTCTCGTCCGGCGCCGAGATTTTGGCCGGTGGATCGATCCATATCTACGGTACATTGCGAGGCCGCGCGCTGGCCGGGGCTGTCGGCAACCCCAACGCCCGCATTTTTTGCTCGCGCTTTGAAGCAGAACTCGTCTCTATCGATGGATTCTACCAGACAGCTGACACGATCGACCCGTCCTTGCGCGGACAGGCGGTCGAGATCAGGCTCGTCGACCAGGCTATCGTCATCTCGAAACTCGGCTGAAAAGGAAACGCATATGGCCAAAGTCGTGGTGGTAACTTCGGGTAAAGGGGGCGTGGGCAAAACCACATCCACCGCAGCATTGGGCGCCGCATTGGCGCAGAACGGCGAGAAAGTCGTGGTCGTCGATTTCGATGTCGGCCTGCGCAACCTCGATCTCATCATGGGCGCCGAGCGCCGGGTGGTGTTCGACATGATCAACGTCATCCAGGGCGACGCGAAGCTGGCGCAGGCGCTGATCCGTGACAAGCGACTCGACAACCTTTCGCTGCTGCCCGCCTCGCAGACCCGCGACAAAGACGCGCTGACCAATGAAGGCGTGGCCAAGATCATTGCCGAGCTTCGCGAGAAGTTCGACTGGATCTTGTGCGACAGCCCGGCCGGCATCGAGCGCGGGGCAACGCTTGCCATGCACCACGCCGACATCGCCATCGTCGTCACCAACCCCGAAGTGTCGTCGGTGCGCGACAGCGACCGCATCATCGGCATGCTGGACAGCAAGACCGAACGCGCCGAGCGCGGCGAGCGGATTGAGAAGCACCTGTTGCTCACCCGGTACGATCCGGTGCGCGCCGCCCGCGGCGACATGCTGAAGGTGGAAGACGTGCTGGACATCCTGTCCATCCCGCTGCTCGGCATCATTCCGGAAAGCCAGGAAGTCCTGCGCGCCTCCAATGTCGGCTCGCCGGTCACGCTCAGCGCCCCCGTCAGCCCCCCTGCCCGTGCCTATATGGACGCGGTGCGACGGCTGCGCGGCGAGACGGTGGAGATGTCGGTGCCGTCCGAGAAACTCGGCGTCATGGCCCGCCTGTTCGGTCGGAGGGTCGCATGAGCAGCATTTTCGATCTTTTCCGCCGTCGGCCGACAGCCAATGTGGCGCGCGAGCGTTTGCAGATCCTGCTGTCGCATGAGCGCGCCTCCGTCGGCCAGGAGGGCCTGGTGGCGCTGTTGCGCGAGGAAATCCTGGCAGTGATCGCCAAGCACGTGAACCTGGACCGCGATCAGGTGCAGGTGAAGGTGGAACGCAGCGGTGATTCCTCCATTCTGGAAATCGACGTCACCATGCCGACCGCGAAGTCGCGCATGGTGGCCGGGGCGTAAGAGACGGCCTTACAGCTGGATCTGGCGCGCGCTTTCGATCAAGGGTGCGCGCAGGATCTTGCCGGCCTCGTTGCGCGGCAGGCTGGCGATCTGGACGATATATTTCGGGGCACGCTCTCCGAGGCTGGCCTGACACCGGACGGCCAGCTCGGCTTTGGGAACGGCGCGGGTTGCAACGATCGCGGCCCAGATCTGTTCCATGCCCTGCCGGTCCTCCACGCCGAACGCCGCCGCTTCGGTGATGCCCGGCATGGACAGCAGCACGTCCTCAATGACCGAGGGGGCCACTTTAACGCCGCCATGATTGATCATGTCGCGGTCACGCCCCGTGAGCGTCAACCAGCCCTCGGGTGAGACGGTTCCGATATCGCCGCTGTGATACCAGCCGTCGCGGAAAGTGGTGGCGGACAAAACGGGGGCGCCCTCATAGGCGTGGATCATGCGCGGCGCACGATAGCGCAACAATCCCTGGGTGCCGGGTGGCAACGGTTTTCCGTCCGCACCCACCGCCTCCGCCTGCACGCCCTCCTGCAATTGGGCTGTAAAGCCGGATTCGTCACGCATGGGGCTGGCGGCGATCTGGCCGGTTTCCATACTGCCGCAGCGGGCCATCAGATTGGCGCACAACCGCTGGCGCACCAGGGCGCGCAGTGGCATGGACAGGGTGCTGCCCGAGACGGAGATCAGCCGCAACGCCGGCGGCGGCGTGGCGTTGTCCGCCAGATTCGTCACGATCTTCTGCAACGAGACCGGCGCGATCGACAGGCCGGTGACGTTGTGGCGGCGAATGGCCTGGGCGGCATCGGTGGGATTGGACAGCACAACGCAGGCGCCGGCACCGAACGCGGCCAGCAGGTTGCGAAACCCCCAGCTGCCGCCAAAGCCACCGGCGATGATCCGCACCTTGCCGTGGCCCCCCATGCGGCTGTCATACGTGGCCACACGCTGGGCCATGCCGTGATGGCTGATGGCGGCGAATTTGGGCAGGCCGGTGGTGCCGGAGGATGCCATGATCCGCAGGACCGCAGCAGGGTCCGCATGGGCTGCGATGTCGGAGGCAGGCGGGGCCAATGTCGACCAGAACTGATCAAGCGACATGGTCCTCACCCCAGCCGGGGCTGTGCGCCCGGGATCGGTGAAGCACAGCGCCATGCGCTCACCTGGCAGCCCGGGATCGGCCGAGGCGATGCCCCGACGGGCGAGAGCCAAGGACACGACGATCCCGGGAAACTCATCCGGCCCGCCCATCGACAGGCCAACAATCTGGCCCGGCACAAGGCTCAACGGGCCAAGCGCCTGGGCGGCGGCGTCGATCAGCCGATCGAATTCGGCGTAGCTGACAACCGAATGATCGGCCTTGATGATCGCCGGGGCGCCGCCTGCGACCCGCGCCTGGGCGCGGATCGCATCGGTTGCGTTCATGGGCTGGTGTCCCGCCGGCTCAGCCCTGCTTGCGGCGACGACGCAGCAAGCCAGCGGCGAGGCCGCCAAGTGCGAGGATGCCAGCCGATGCGGGCTCCGGCACGGGCACACTTGGCACACCGGACACGGTCAGCACGCCGCTGATGGCATACAGTGGCAATGAAGTGGTGGTAGAGCCCTGGGCGTAATTCAGCACCTCCGAGGAACTGTAGTAATCAGAGCCGTATGTTCCAACATTGCCTGTCGCTCCCAGTTGCGCGCCCGTCGGGCCCACGCCAAGGCTGGTCGAGCCCGTCCAGACGTAACTCGACACCGCCGTCTGCGCGGCCGAAGTCTCGTTGATGATGTTCAGGATGCCGCCACCGAACAGGGAATTGGTGGAGAGTGCGATTTCCGTCACGCCATCGGTGAGGAAGATCGGCACCGTTGCGTCGCAGATTGTTCCGCAACTCGTGTTGCTCGTGGCCGAGACCAGCGCGGTGCTGGCAATGGCCGTCCAGCTGGTGCTGGGAAGGCCCAGATTGGCCTGCGCCTCAGTGTTGACGAGGTTGTTGTAGAACGAGATGGAGCTGTTGGTGGCAGTCGTCTTGAGGTCGCTCACGAACACCAGGCGATAGGAAGCGCCGGCGGCAAGGCTCGATGGTGGCGTGAACACAAAAGCCGCATTCGCGGCGGCCGGCGCGCCCAGCAGCATGACAGCCGCCACCGATATCTGAAAACGTGATTTCACCTAAGGCCTCATATTTTGGATTTTGGACGGAGATTAATCTCTTATTAAGTCATTGCGCAATGACATGAACGGCTTCCACCACACGATCCACATCAACAATCCAGTTGTTATGCGTGCCGGCGTAGACCGGATCATGGCTCTCAAAGGCCAGGCCGAACATCCAGCCATGCGCGTGCCCGCCCAGGGCCGCGGCCTGCGGGAGCCATTCCATGACGTAGTTGGGGTCGCTCAGGGCCAGGATGGTGGCGCCCGGCCGAGTAAACAATGTGTTGTACAGCCCAGCGCCGAATGGCCCCACGATGAGGCGGGCATTGCGGAAGATCGTCACCTCCTGGGCTGCGGTCAGCGTGCTGGGCAGCACGATCGCGAACCCCATCGCACGAAGGCGCTCGATCAACGCCACCTCGTTCAACAGGCGTCGGATGGAGCGGGCATCCTGGCGGCTGACATAGATCTTCTCGGGGCCAGCGGCGCCGGTGTCGAAGGCCGCGATCTGGCGGTGATAGATGGAGGCGTCCGGGATCAGCCCGCCATCGACATAGCCGGCATAAAGCTCCCGAAACCGCATCGCCTGGTGGGGGGGGCGAACCAGCAGGCGGTCCGCGCCGTAGCCGAGGGCTTCCAACACATCGCGCTGGTAGGGACGGATGTTGGGTTGCACCACCAGCCTCTCGGGGCACATTCCGGCGCGGGCGTAATACGTCAGTTGCGGCAGGGTTTGCAGCAGCCAGTGCGAGTGATTGTCGCCGCTGCTGGCGTTGTGGAACAGCAGGCCGCAGCTTTCCGCGATGAATTCCAGCTCACCATGCGAAGGGGGCGAACCTGGGGGGCGTGTGTGCAGCCCGGCCTGGTTCCACAGATCGGTGAGGTAAACACCCTCCTGCGTCACCAGATGACGGTCGCCGGTGAGGGTCACGTTGTGGAGCTTTGCCAGATACATGGCATCGATATGTGCTGCGGTGCGGCTTGCGATGTCGCGGGTGACGGGCGGCAAGGGCTCGATGTGGTCGATCAGGATGGCTGGGGCGAGTGGCACGCTCTGCGCCTCGGCGAACACCTGTATGCAGTCTGTGGTGGCCGCGGAGAGGGTGTGCACACGCGGCAGCGCGCGCAGGGCCTGGGCTTCACGCATCATGCAGGGACATCATCGGCGCGACGTGCGCGTGCGGGCGGCGGATGAGCAGGATGCGGCCTGCCGGATTCAACAAGTGATGCCACACCGACAGATCGGGCGATGCCGCTTCCGAGAACACCGCGACAAGGCCGAAGCTGGCGGTCGGGAAAGGCCCGTCGGTGAAATGGATGTCGGTGGGCATCGCGTCGGGCGGCAGTCGCTGGCGAAGTGCTGCCACGCTCGGTTGGGTGCCGGCATGGGGCTGGCAGCAGGCAACACGGGTGTGCGGCATCGCCTCGATCAAGGCCGCCGGCAGGTCGCTGTCTGAAAACCCGCAGACCTGAAGATAGCGCTCCGTGTCCGGGGACACGCGGCTGCGGGTGGCGAGTTGATGCACGCCGAAATTCAGGGCGGACCAGACATGCAAAGCGCCCTCATACGGCGGGTTTTGCAAATATCGCGAAAATATGTCAGTAAAATAACGCCGCAGAACCGGGTGGGCCCGCTCGTCCGTGCCAGTGGCAAGGACGAGCGACAGATCCATCAGACGTTAAAGCGGAACAGCAGGATGTCGCCGTCTTTCACGACGTATTCCTTGCCTTCGATTCGCACCTTGCCGGCCTCCTTGGCACCTTGTTCACCTTTGTAGGTCACAAAGTCATCATAGGCCGTGGTTTCGCAGGCAATAAAGCCCCGTTCGAAATCGTTATGAATGACGGCGGCGGCCTGCGGCGCCTTGGTGCCCTTCACAATGGTCCAGGCGCGAGCCTCTTTCGGGCCGACGGTGAAATACGTGACCAAGCCGAGCAGCGCGTAGCCCTCGCGGATGATGCGGTCCAGGCCGCTGTCGTGCAGGCCCAGGCCTTCGAGGAATTCGGCGCGGTCTTCGTCCGGCAGCGTGCTGACATCGGCCTCGATGGCGGCGGACACCACCACGGAGCGAGCGCCCTCGGCCTTGGCGCGCACAGCGACACGCTCGGAGAATTCGTTGCCTATGGAGGCAGCGGCTTCCTCGACGTTGCACACATACAGGATCGGCTTGGAGGTCATCAGTTGCAGGCGCTTGGCGGCTTCCACGTCCGCCGGGGCGATGGCGGTGCGGGCCATGCGGCCGGCCTGAAGGGCTTCAAGAATCGGCTCCATCAGGGCAACGGTGGCCATCGCGTCCTTGTCGCCGCCACGGGCCTTCTTCTGGAAGGCGGGCAGGCGCTTCTCGATGCTGTCCAGATCGGCCAGCATCAATTCGGTTTCCACCGTCTCGGCATCGCGGATCGGATCAACGCTGCCTTCGACATGCGTCACGTCCGGGTCTTCGAAGCAGCGCAGCACGTGAACGATGGCGTCCACTTCGCGGATGTTGGCGAGGAACTGGTTGCCCAGGCCTTCCCCCTTCGAAGCGCCGCGCACGAGCCCTGCGATGTCGACGAACTCAAGGCTGGTCGGCACCGTGGTCTTGGACTTGCCGATGATGGTGAGCATCGTCAGCCGCGGGTCGGGCACGCCGACGCGGCCCACGTTCGGCTCGATGGTGCAGAACGGGTAATTCGCCGCCTGGGCCGCGGCCGTGGCCGTCAGCGCGTTGAACAGGGTGGATTTGCCGACATTGGGCAGGCCCACGATACCGCAATTAAAGCCCATCTTATCTTTGTTCCTGCGTCAGGAGCGCCACGCGCGTCATGAAATCTTCGGGTTTGCCGGCCGCCAGCATCGGGCTTGCGTCTGATACGGCATCGAGCAGATTGGTCAACATCGGCTGTTCGACCTTGGCGAAATCGCCCAGCACATGGCCGGTCACGCGGTCTTTGTCACCGGGGTGGCCGATGCCGAGGCGAACGCGCCAATAATCCTGGCTGCCGAGCATCTTGTCCATCGAGCGCAGGCCATTATGGCCGGCAGCACCGCCGGCGCGCTTGACGCGAACCTTGCCGGCCACGAGATCAAGCTCATCGTGAAACGCCGTGATGGCAGTGGTGGGCAATTTGTAGAAGGCCTGGGCGGCCTGCACGCTTTCGCCGGAGAGGTTCATGTAGGTCAGTGGCTTGAGGCCAATCACCTTCACGCCGCCGATTGTGCCTTCGGCCACCAGACCCTTGAATCGCTGCCGCCACGGGGTGAACCCGTGGCGGTGTGCGATGGCGTCGAGCGCCATGAAACCGATATTATGCCGCTGCTTCGCCATTCCGGGCTCAGGATTGCCCAGGCCGACCCACAGCAGCATAGCGGCCTCTTACTTCTTGGCGGCTGGCTTGGCGGGCGCCGCGGCCTTGGCCGGAGCGGCCTTGCCCTTGGCTGGCTTGCCGGCGACAGCGGCGGGGGCGTCGGCGGCAGCAGCCTCCATGCCCTTCGTCGATGCCACGGAGGCGATGACGAAATCGCGGTCCAGAATGGCCGCCGTGGTGCCTTCAGTGCCCTTGAGGTCGGACCAACGAATGTTGTCGTTGATGTCCTTGCCGGTCAGGTCGGCCACAAAATGCTCGGGCACGTTGTCCGGATCGCACAGCACTTCGACCGCGTGACGCACAACGTTCATCACGCCGCCACGCTTCAGGCCAGGGCTCAGCAGTTCATTGACGAACTGCACGGCCACCGCGACGCGGATTTTTTCGCCGGCTGCCAGACGCTGGAAGTCGACATGCATCGGCTTGTCGGTGACAGGGTGGAACTGCACGTCGCGCATCAGCACGCGCGAGCTCTCGGTGCCGACCTTCACTTCATACAGGCGCGAGCGCCAGCCGCCACGGACCAGTTCGCGCATGATGGCGCGCGGGTCGATCTGCACCATGGAAGGGGTCTGCTTCGCGCCATAGATCACCGCAGGAACCAAGCCCTGCCGCCGAGTAGCGCGTGCTGCCCCCTTACCTGCATCCGCGCGCGCCTCAGCCTCGATCGTTACAAAATTAGCCATTGAGTGAAACTCCATTTACATGGCCGGCCTCCAGGGGTGCCGGCGCAGCCGCGCGGTTTAGCGGATTGGAGGGTTCGATGCAACCGGAGCGCAGGCGAAGCATACACTTTTGAGTGATAACGCTCCAAGCAACCGATGCCTCATTAAAGCATTGATGGATTTACAAGAGACTTTTGTTTAGACGAATTTTATTGCGATTTCGGAATTGACCGCGGCGGATGTTTCGACGATCTGTCACGCCAAGCGCTGATCCGGCATCGGCAACTGAGGAATAGTACAATTCTGGCTTCATCACCGGCATCGCGAAACAGCCCGACGTCCCGGCCGATGTTGTTCATTGAGTGCACGCACACCTATCACAGCTCGGTTCAGTCCGGCATCCAACGCGTGGTGCGCAACATCATGCGCAATGCCGAGGAGGTGGCGGCACGGCATGGGTATAACCTGGTGGCAGTGGTGTTCGAAGACGGACAGTTCCGCGAGGCGGATCTGGACAAGGTGCTCTACGATAAGCTCAATGCGAAGGCAGGGGCCGGCTCGCCCGCCATATGTGACGCGAAATCGCGGTGGTCTCGACTGCGTGCGGCAAAGACCCCACGGGCGTTGGCACTGGCGGTGTTGCTGCCGCTGTATCATCGCTTGCGCAATGCCATATCGTTCTTGCTGCCCTTCCCGGCCGTGCAACGCTTCTTGTTCGCGCCTCAGACGCATTTCGGCCTCACCTGGTGCCTGATGCAGCCACTGGGATTGTTGCGCCAGACATCCTTTGTCGTGGCCAATCCCGCAATTCTGAAGGATGGTTTCGGCGCCAGCCTGGACGCGGCAAACGACCACCGCGGCAACATCCTGTTGCTGCTCGACAGTTCCTGGGATTTGTATTTCTGGCCGGCTGTGGAGCGATTCCAGGCAGCCGGAGGCACCACGCAGACCGTAATCTATGACCTGATCCCGATCACGCATCCCGGCACGGTGGTTCGCAGCCTGCGCGACCGCTACAGTGTGTGGATGACGGAACATCTGCGCGTCAGTCGCCGGTTTCTGGCGATCTCACACAGTACCGCCGCCGAGCTTGACGATTATATAGCGCAGATGGCCACACAGGAAACCAACCCGAAGCCCTGGAGCATCGTGCCGTTCTATCTTGGTTCGGAACTTGACCTCATCGACCCCACGCGGCTGGCACGTCCGCATATCCAGGCGATGTTCACCGGTCATGACCATGTCTTCATCGTCGTCGGCTCGATCGAGCCGCGCAAGAACCATGGGCTGATCCTGGATGCGTTCGACCGCCGGTGGGCCGCTGGCTCCACCGCCCGCCTGGTGATCGTGGGCCGGCATGGCTGGAAAACCGAGGCACTGACGGCGCGTATCGAGAGACACAGGCTGCTGGGCCAGCGGCTGTTCCTGGTGCGGGATATGGCCGATTCCGAGCTGTCTTATGCCTACGGCCACGCCTCGGCCCTCGTGATCGCCTCCGAAGCCGAGGGCTTTGGCCTGCCAGTGGTGGAGGCGTTCCAGCGCGGCCTGCCGGTGCTGTGCAGCGATATCGCGGTATTCCGTGAAATCGCGAGCGGCCGCGCCACCTTCTTCGGCCTGGACACACCTCAGAAATTGGCGGACGCGGTGTCGGATTTCTGCGCCACCCATGATCCATCACTGCGCACCGAGCGGCACCCGCAACCGTGGCTCACCTGGATGGAAAGCACCGAGCAGCTGCTGGGCGCGGTCTTGAGCCCGACACTGCCACCGCTGATCCTTCGCCTTGCCGCCTCTGCCAAAGTCAAGACAGGCGGCGAATTACCGACGCGATAACGCCGGGGCGACGGCGCTTTCCAGCGCCTGTGTTTGTGTGCCCGGCCTGTCTCAAGGCTGGGGTGACATGAATTCAATCGCATTCGCGCCTTCCGGCGCCAAACCTGCTCGCGGCCTGCTTGGCCGGGTACTGCACCACCTGCGGCACCTGTTCGACCCAGGGCTCTCCGCGCGACCCACGTCGGTGCACATCGCCATCACCGGGCACGTGAACGGCAGCTACAGCCTGGCCGCCGTCAACCGCGGCCTGGCGCGCAGCATCGAGCGGGTGCGGCCGGGTGGTGTGCGCCTGGTGCCGGTCGAAGGCGTGGAGACAAGCAATCTGTCCGGCGTGCCGAAGGACGAGCCGATGGCCGCCCTCGTGCGGCGGGGCTGGCCGCGCGGGGGGCAGCGCGTGGTTATCAGCCAGCATTATCCGCTGCATGTGCCGCGCGATGCGGGGGATGCGGCGCTGGCGCTGTTCTATTGGGAAGAATCGATCATCCCCATCGCCACGGTGCGAACGCTGAACCAGAATTTCCAGGGCGTGCTGGCGCCGTCGGTCTTCGTGGCCAAGGCGCTGGTTGATTCCGGGGTGCATGTGCCGGTTCATTGGGTGGGGCAAGCGCCCGCATTGGACGATTTCCGCCGGATTGGCGCACAGCGCCGGGTGCGGACCACGGAGATGATGTCGTTCCTGCATGTTTCGTCCTGCATGGAGCGCAAGGGCGTGGACATCCTGCTGGCCGCCTATCAGCGCGCATTCCGGCGCGGCGATGCGGTGCGACTGGTCATCAAGGGCTTTCCCAACCCGCACAACGATGTGCCGGCGCAAGTGGCCCGCCTGCGTGCGGCAGACCCGGAGGCGGCAGAGATCGTGGTCATCAACGAGGATCTGCCCCGCGCCGGCATGCTGGAGCTGTATCGGGCCGCCGACGTGATGGTGCTTCCCACCCGCGGCGAAGGCTTTGGCCTGCCGGCGGCCGAGGCAATAGCGGCGATGTTGCCGCTGATCGTGACCGGGCACGGAGGGCATTGCGATTTTTGCAGCAGCGTGACGGCAAGGCTGCTGGATTTTGGGTTCGCGCCCTCGGGCAGCCATGTCAGCAGCGCGCATTCGGTGTGGGCGGACCCATCGAAGGACGATCTGGTGGCAGCCTTGCGAGAAGCCTACGCAGACCCAGGCCGCGCGGCGCTTCGCACACAAGCCGCGCGGCTGCTGATTGACGCGACGATGTCCGACACCGCCCTTGTCGGGCGGATCATGCAGGCCGCCACCGCGTGCCTTTCGCCACAATCACCCGTCACGCCGGCCGTCCTGATCACGCATCGCCCGTCGTTGCTGGCGTGGCCGATGCTCGCCTTGCTGCTGTCCGAACACCACGAGGCCGGCCGGGCAGTGGCGGTGCGGCTCTGCGACACCGCTGATCTGGACACAATCGTCCCAGCGGAACGGTCCAAGATTCTCGCAGCCCTCAGCCTGGTGGGACGCGTGATCGTCGGTGACATCGCCGGTCTGGCACGGCTTTCGGCCTGGGGACTTGCCGCCAACACGGCGATGCTGCCGCAGGATGGGTCGGTCGAGATGGCCGAGCGGATGGACGGCATGCTGCTCGGCCTGGGGCACGAGCAGCGACTCGCCGACCTGTTATGAACCTTGCGGCAGCGGCGATGCCGCATCCGGGTGAAACAATTGCTCACCGCCCAGCACCATGGCGCCGATCTCACGCTGGCCATCGGCGCCCGCCAGCCATTCGGCCAACACACGGGCCGAGGCGGTCTTCACGTTCGGGTGGCGTTCCGGGTTCATCTGGATGACGTCATAGCGATTGATAAAGCCGGCATCGCCTTCCACAAGTGCAATCAGGTTGCGCTTGTTGTTGAACGCGATCCAGGTGCCGCGATCGGTGAAGGTCACGGCGTCCATCGCAGCCGCTGCATTCAGGGCAGCCCCCATGCCGCCGCCGATGTCGCGATACCAGGGCTGGCCCACCGGATCGATCCCGGCTTTTTTCCACAGCCGCTTCTCCGCCGCATCGGTGCCGCTCTTGTCGCCGCGCGAGACGAAGATCGTGCCGTTGGCGGCAATGGTGCGCAGCGCCGCCAGGGCGTCATGCGTGCCCGCGAGGCCGGATTTCGGGCCAACGAACAGGAAGTCGTTCCAGGCGATCTCACGCCGCAAAATGCCGTGGCCGGCGGCGATGAAGGCGGCCACGGCGTCCGGGTCGTGCACCAGCACCAGATCGGCGTCGCCATTGGCGGCGGTGGCCAGAGCCTGGCCTGTGCCCTGGGCGATCACCTTCACCTCGATACCGGTCTGGCGGGTGAACACCGGCAGGATTTTCGCCAGCAGCCCGGAATTGTCCACCGAGGTGGTGGAGGCCAGCGTAATTGTCTCGGCATGGGATGTGGCAGCCCAAAGCCCGAGCAGCATAACGCAGAGAAGGCGGATCATGGACGACGTCCCCCAAGAACAATGGCACCGGCGCTGATGGTGAGGCTGATGCCAACCAGAATGCAGCCCAAAGCGATGGCAATGCCAAGATTGCCCATGCTGGTCTGCAATGAAATAGATGTGGTCATGGTGCGGGTGTGACCGGCGATATTGCCGCCCACGATCAGCACCGCGCCCACTTCCGAGACGGTGCGGCCGAAGCCCGCCAGAACGGCCGTGGCGATGCTGCGCCGCCCCATCGCCAGCAGAACCGGCAAGGCGCGCAGCCTGGTCGCGCCCAGCACGCGCAAAGGAGGACCGTAGTCAGCCCAGCTTTTCTCCAGCACCCGGTGCGCCAGGGCCGCGATGATCGGCGTGGCCAACGTGGCCTGCGCCAGCACCATTGCGGCCGGGGTGAACAACAGCCCCGCCCAGCCCAGCGGCCCACTGCGCGACAGCAGCAGATAGAGCGCCAGCCCCACCACCACCGGCGGCAGGCCGAGCAACGCGTTCACGGCGACGATGATGACCGCCCGGCCGCGAAACTCCGTCAGCGCAAGGCAAGCCGCCAGCGGAACGCCCAACAGGGCTGCAAGACACGTCGCCAGGAGGCTGACGGACAGTGATAGCCCGACAACCGGCAGCAGATCCGTCAATGAGCAAGCTCTTGGGTACGGACCAGCCGGGCATACAGGCCGTCTTGCTGGATCAGGCCCATATGCGTGCCCATCTCGGTGGCGCGTCCATCTTCCATCACCACCACCAGATCGGCGTCGCGCACTGTGGACAACCGGTGCGCCACGATGATGGTGGTGCGGCCCTGGCGCAAGCGGGCCAGCGCGTGTTGCACCAGCGCCTCGCTTTCAGCGTCCAGCGCCGAGGTGGCTTCATCGAGCAGCAGGATGCGCGGATTGCGCAACAAGGCGCGGGCCAGCGACACGCGCTGGCGCTGGCCACCGGACAGGCGGCCGCCATTGGGGCCAACCGGCGTGTTGTAGCCTTGCGGCAACGCATCGATGAATTCGGCGGCGGCGGCGGCCTCGGCAGCTGCGGCCACTTCGGCGTCGGTGGCGTCCGGTTTGCCCATGCGGATGTTGGCGGCCACCGTGTCGTCAAACAGCAGCGTGTCCTGGCCGACATAGGCGATGGCGTGGCGCAGGCTTTCCAGCGTCACGGCGCGGAGATCCGCGCCATCCAGCGTGATCTGGCCGGATGTGGCGTCGTGCAGACGGGGGATCAGCGACAAGGCCGTGGATTTGCCGCCGCCGGATGGCCCCACCAACGCCACGGTCAGCCCCGGCTCGGCGGTGAAATTCAGCCCGCGCAGCCCGGCACGGCCATCGGGATAGACGAAGCCGACCCCCTCGAACACCAGTCGCCCCTTGCCGGCCGGCAGCAGCCCGGCGCCCGGCGCGTTGGCGATGCCGGCCGGTTCGTCGATGACGGAGAACACGCGCGACAGGCCGGCGAGGCCTTCCTGCACCGCCGAATTGAGGTTGCCCAGCGCCCGCAACGGTTGCGAGGTCAGGCCCAGAGCCGTCACGAAGCCGACGAAATCACCCAGCGTGCCGGTGCCATGCGCGGCCCGCCAGCCAGCAAACCCCAGCACCGCGCCGAACGCGCCGCCGGCGATCAGTTCCAGCAGCGGGTCAATGCGGCTCCGGCTGCGAATGATGGTCATCATGGCACGGTACATACGGTCGAACGCAGCGTCCGCACGGGTGGATTCCGTGGCTTCAAGGCCGTAGGCGCGCACGGTGCGGGCCTGCGAGAAGCTTTCGGTCAGCAAGGTGGCCGTCTCGCCCATCCGCTCCTGCATCCCGCCGGACGCCCGGCGGATGCGCTTGCCGATGCGCTGGATCGGCACGGCGGCAATCGGAAACAGGCCGGCGGCGATCAGGCACAGCATGGGGTCGGTGTAGATCATCCAGGCCACCAGCCCGATCACCTTCAGCGCGTCACCGAGACTGTTGACGGCGCGGACCAACGCCTCGCGGATCATGGTTGCATCGGTGGTGAAGCGGGCGGCCAAGGCGGCCGGCGCCTCGCGTTCCACCCGCGCCAGATCGGCGTGCATCAGATGCGCGAACATCCGCCCTTGCAGGCCGCGAATGGCCAGCAGCACGGTCTTTTGCATCATGATGGCCTGGAAATACTGCGTCACCGCCTTCCCCGCCGTGACCAGCATCACCAGAATCGGCACTTGATACAGGATGCGCGGGTCACGCCGTTCGAACAGGTCCAGCGCCTGGCGCACCACCGCCGGATACAGCGCCTGCAGGGCGGCCATGGCGATGGTCAGCAGCAACACCACTACCAGCAGGCCCACATGCTGGCGGATATGCTCGCGCCACAGGCGCAGGAGCAACGGGCTGGTTTCGGGCAGAGTGGCTTTCATGGGCAAGCCTCTATCAGGGCGGCGCATCCGAGGCCAGTTTCGCCAGCAGCGCGGCGCGGTCGGCAACGCAGCCGCCTTGCATCCATACCGCGCGCAACGCCTTCAGCGCCTGCCCCATGCCGGGGCCGGGCGGAATGCCCACCAGATCGCGGCCATGCAGTGGGAACACCGGCACCGGCAGCGCGGCAATCCGGTCTCGCAGCGCATGGTCCCGCCCGGCCAGCCAGGCGCGGCCGATCAGGATCTGCGGGTCGGTGTCGGCCAGCAGGCGACGCAATGTGGCATCGTCAGGCGTTGTGGGCGGCGGCGGGCCTTGCAGGCCGATCAGACGGGCTTCTTCCTCGCCAGAAAATTTCAGCGGCGGCACACCATGCGGCTGCAACGCCGCCAGCCGCAGCAGCGGGTCGGCGGGCAGGTGATCGACCGGGGTGAGCGTCCCGTCCGGCAGAATGGCGCGCAGCACGCCCAGCCGGTCCATCAGCGACAGCGCCACGTCCGGATGTGATGCCGCGAGGATGCGCTTCAGTTCACTCCACACCCGCTCGACAGACAGCCGTGCGAGGCCGGGAACGGCTGCTGCGATCGCCTTCAACGCGGCGGCATCGGCAGGGCCGGCCCCATACCGGGCGAAGAAGCGGAAGAAGCGCAGGATGCGGAGATAATCCTCAGCGATACGGGTGGCCGGGTCACCCACGAAGCGCACAATGCCGGCGCGGAGATCGCCGGCGCCGCCGAAATAATCATACAGCGTGCCGTCCGGCGTCATGGACATGGCGTTGATGGTGAAATCCCGCCGCGCCGCGTCCTCGCGCCAGTCATCGGTGAAGGCCACCACGGCATGGCGGCCATCCGTCTCCACATCACGCCGCAAGGTGGTGATCTCGAACCCCTGCCCATCCACCAAAGCCGTCACGGTGCCATGGGCGAGGCCGGTGGGAATGGCGCGCAACCCTGCTGCCTCCAGCGCCCGCACAACGTCCTGCGGCGAATCGGGTGTGGCGAGATCGATATCGGCCACCGGCTTTCCGGCCAGCCGGTCCCGCACAGCGCCGCCCACCAGCCGGGCGCGCGGCACCGCCGCCAGCACGGCGCGCAGATTGGGCGAGGACAGGGAATCGGCAGAATCTGGCACGTTGTTCAGTCCCCTCGCCTCGACGCGGCGACACAGGTTTCATAGACAGGCATCATCGCCCTCATGCCCCACCACTCCCTGCTCGTGACGCCGTCCGCCGCACATGCCCATTCCTACGCCATTGCGATCCGCGAAGGCTACGAGCCGGACCCCATAGCCCCCGCCGTTGCGGCCGGGATGGACGCGCATATTGCCTGGCTGAACACCCAGGGCGATCAGATCCGCCTGCCGGATGGGCGCACGATCACGCGGCTGCCGCATGCCCAGTTCTGGCTGGTGCACGCCCACACCTTTATCGGCCGGGTGAACATCCGCTTTCAACTGACCGAGGATCTGGAGCGCTGGGGCGGCCATATCGGCTATGCCATCAGCCCCAGCTTCCAGCGGCGAGGCTTCGGCACGCATATCCTGGGCTTGGGCATCAAGGCCGCCCGAGCGGGTGGGCTGGACCGGCTGCTGCTGACCTGCCTGGACACGAATTTCGGCTCGATGCGGGTGATCGAGGCCAATGGCGGCCGATTGCTCAACAAGGTTGCGCATCCATGGCAGCCGCATCTGACGGCACTGCGATATGCGATCGATCCGTAGGTCGGGCAACGCCCGACATCGCTCCACGCCGGGCGTGGCCCGACCTACGGCGCGATGCCTTGGCCCGGCACCACGCGGCCGTTTTCGATATGCGCCGGCACATAGCGCGCGTGCGGGTCCATGCGTTCCTTGAGGCCGTAGAAAACCGCCATGCCCGCCAACCCAATCACGATGGCCAGCCCCACCCAGAGCAGCGCCGGCCGCACATGCGGGGCCAGCAGCCGCCACAGCAAAAACAGCGCGAACGGTGCCAGAAACAGCCCTATTTCAGCAAAACGCAGCATCAGCCAACCGCCCGCAGACGTTCCGCGAGGCCGACCAGAATAGCCGCCGTCGCCCCCCAGATATGGTGCTCGGGATGCGGCCACTCCCAATATTCCCGCATCCGCCCGCGCCAATGGGCGGATTTCCGCTGGGGCGCCAACGGGTCCATCAGCACCGCCAACGGCAGCTCGAACATCAGGTCCACCTCATGCACCGAGGCTTGCAGCCCCAAGCCATCGATCGCCACACCCGGCGTGAGCAAAGCCAGCACCGGCGTGATCCGGTAGCCGGTGCCGGTGACGTAATCGGCCAGCCGTCCGGCCAGTTCGACGCGGGACGGATCAAGCCCGATCTCCTCCTGCGCCTCGCGCAAGGCCGCCGCTTCCGCCGAGACATCGCCAGGGTCGATCCGGCCGCCGGGGAAGCTGATCTGACCGCCATGCTTGTTGAGATGGGCGGCACGCTTGGTCAGCAGCACGCCCGGAATGGGGCCGAGCACGAACGGCACCAGCACCGCGGCGGGCACCAGCGTGTCTTCCAACAGATCATGCGTGTCATCACCGCCGATTGCGCCCGGCGGCACGGCGGACGCGAGAAGGCGGGCGCGCAGGTCTTCGAATGTCACCGTGCGCAGGCTTCGTCGCCGGTTGGCACTTCGCCGAGCGCAAAGAAGCAGCGATTGCTCCAAACCCCCAGCATCTGCCGCCCCACCACCATTTCCGGCTCCGCCAGCGCCACCAGCTCGTAATAGACTGCCCGGCTGATCCGCGCCTCGATCGGATGCCGGCCGGCGCCGGGGCGCACCATCAGATACGGCGTCGGCTCGCAGGTCAACACGTCATGCGCCACGCGGATCGGGTGATCGGGGCCGGCGGTGATGATCTGGTCCACATTGGTGCGAAACGTCAGCACCTGATCCTTGCCAAGGCCGGACCAATCCAGCTCCACCGCCAGGAACGGCGCGTCCTCCACCTCGATCGGGCCGCGTTCGGCGGGGGTTTCGAGCCAAAACACACCCTCCGTATCGCGCTTGAGGACCGAGGAAAACAGGCACACCAGTTCCTTCCGGCCAATGGGGCTGCCGCGATACAGCCAAGAGGCGTCGCGCTTGATGAGAAACGGCAGCGGGCCGCACTCGCGCGGCACACGCAGAGGCGCGCACCCCTGTGCACCGGGGAGAATTGCTGCGGTTTGGAAACCCTGTCCGTGGCTGCCGTCGTTCACGTCTCTGTCTCCGGGGCGTCAGAATGCTTTCACCCTCCTAGCGGATATAGGTAGCATCCCCCCCTAGATGGAAGTGGCGGAACGAACACGCCACCCAATCTCCTTGTTACCATCGGCCTCACTGCTCCCTTTTTGCCGCTAGGATATGATCATGCAGGCCATCACCCCCTTGTCTGCCCCCGCCTCCGCCCCGGCGCCTGACAGCCTGTTGCGCGAGGTCGAGGCACTTGGCGCGCGCATCGCCCGCGTGCGGACGGAAATCGGCAAGGCCATCTTTGGCCAGCAGGACGTGATCGACCAAACGCTGATCACCCTGCTGTCCGGCGGCCACGTGCTGCTGGTGGGCGTGCCGGGGCTGGGCAAATCGTTGCTGGTGGAAACATTGGGCACCGTGATGGGGCTGGGCACCAAGCGGGTGCAGTTCACGCCGGACCTGATGCCCGCCGACATTCTGGGCAGCGAGGTGCTGGATGAGGACGAACACGGCCGTCGCAGCTTTCGCTTCGTGCCCGGCCCGGTGTTCTGCCAGTTGCTGATGGCCGACGAGATCAACCGCGCCAGCCCGCGCACCCAGTCCGCCCTGTTGCAGGCGATGCAGGAAGGCCGCGTGGCGGTGGCCGGCGTGGAGCATCCGCTGCCGCGCCCGTTCCACGTGCTGGCCACGCAGAACCCGATCGAGCAGGAAGGCACGTACCCGCTGCCCGAGGCGCAGCTCGACCGGTTCCTGCTGGAAGTGCAGGTGCGATACCCCGACCTCGCCGCCGAGCGGGCGATGCTGCTGGCCACCACCGGCGACAGCGCAACCCTGCCCGCTCCGGCGCTGACGGCAGCGGAACTGATGGACGCCCAGGCCCTGATCCGCCGTGTTCCGGTGGGTGAGACCGTGGTGGACGCCATTCTGCGCCTGGTGCGCGGCGGCCGGCCCGAAACCGCCGACGATGCCGAAATCCGCACCCAGATCGCCTGGGGCCCAGGCCCGCGAGCCGCGCAGGCCCTGATGCTGGCCACGCGGGCGCGGGCGCTGCTCGATGGCCGCCTCGCGCCCAGCCTGGAGGATGTTGCGGCGTTGGCGCATCCGGTGCTGCGGCATCGCATAGCGCTGAATTTCTCCGCCCGCGCCGAGGGCGTGGCGCTGTCAGACGTGATCGACCGGCTGGTGAGCCGGGTCGGATGAGCCAAACCACGCTTCCCCCGGCCGCCCGCGCACTGGAGGCGCAGGCCCTTGGCGCCAGACTGCCGGCGTTGCTGGTGGAGGCAACGCGGGTGGCCAACACCGTGGCGCAGGGCGTGCACGGTCGCAGGCGGGTGGGTCAAGGCGACAGTTTCTGGCAATACCGCCCGTTCGTGACCGGCGATGCCCCTAGCCGGATCGACTGGCGCCAATCTGCCCGTGCGGACCGGGTGTTCATCCGCGAGACGGAATGGGAGGCGGCCCAGACGGTGTGCCTGTGGCGAGACGGCGGCAGCACGATGCGCTGGCATTCGAAGCTCGCCACCGCCGACAAGCAAAATCGCGCCGATCAACTGCTGTTGGCCCTGGCCTCGCTGCTGCTGCGCGGCGGGGAGCGGGTGCGCCTGATCGCCCCCGGCCTGCGCCCTGTCGCCGGCCGGGCCGGTCTGGAAACATTGGCCGCCCAGTTGGACACCCAATCCGACGAAACCGGCGTGCCGCCCCACGCCCCCATGCCCCGCCACGCCCGCGCCGTGCTGATCGGCGACATGCTGGCGCCGCTGCCGGACATTCACGCCGCCATCTCCCGGCTTGCGAGCCTGCCGATCCGTGGCCATATGCTGCAGGTGCTGGACCCCGCGGAACTCGGCCTGCCCTACACCGGCCGCGTGCGCTTCGAAGGCGTGGGCGAACAGCGGCACATGCTTGTGCCCCGCGTCGAGGGCGTGCGAGACGCCTATGCCGCCCGCCTGCTGGCCCAGCAGAACGGCATCGCCGCCATCTGCGCCGCCGCCGGATGGGGGTTTTCCGTCCACCGCACCGACCATCCACCGGAAGCCGCCCTGCTCGGCCTCTACACCGCCCTGGCGCCCTCGGTGGGACGCCGCTGATGCTGACATCCGTCCTCTCCACCAGCTTCGCCGCTCCCTGGGTTCTGCTGGCGCTGGCCGCCTTGCCGCTGCTGTGGTGGTTGCTGCGGGTAACGCCGCCGGCCCCGCGCCGGCAGGTGTTCCCCGCCATTCGCCTGCTGCTCGGGCTGAACGCCACCGCCGAGACGCCGTCGCACACGCCTGTCTGGCTGCTGGCGCTGCGGATGCTGGCGGCGGGACTGGTGATCGTGGGTCTGGCGCGCCCGGTTCTGGATGCGGGGCGCGACCTCGCGGGCAGCGGACCGTTGCTGCTGGTGATCGACGATGGCTGGGCCGCAGCGCCGTTCTGGCCGATGCGCATGGCCGCCGCCCAGGCGGCACTCGACCGCGCCGACCAAGGCGGACGGCAGGCGGCACTGCTCACCACCGCCCCCGGCGCCGACACTGCGCCGCCCACGAGCACGCCGCTGATGCCGGTGGCCGATCTGCGCACGCGCCTCGCCGCCCTGCGCCCGAAGCCATGGCCCACCGACCGCGTGGCCGCCACCGCCGCCTTGCGCACGGCACCGGTCGGCAGCGTTGTGTATCTGGCTGACAGCATCGGCAACCTGGACATCTTTGGCCAGGCGCTGGCGGAACACGGCCCCGTGGAGGAATTGCGCGATCCTGGCGCGCCTTTGTTGCTTCTGCCACCGCAATCCCTGGCAGACCGGCTGGTGGCGCGCGTGGTGAGCGTGCCGCAATCCGTGGAACGCGAGGTGGCGGTTCTGGCGCAATCCGGCGATGGCCGCACGCTCGCCCGCGTCACCCTGAACATTGCGCCGGGCGCCGACCACGCCGAAGCGGCGATCGTGCTGCCGCCGGAATTGCGCAACCGCCTGACCCGGCTGGTGGTCGACGGCCAACCCGCCATCGGCCACGTCGCCCTGCTGGATGAACGCTGGCGCCGTCGCCCGGTGGGCATGGTGGCCGGCACCAGTATTTCGGCGGAGGCCCCACTGACGGGGCCGCTGTTCTATTTGAAACGCGCCTTGCAGCCTTATGCGGAATTGCGTGAAGGCGACCTGAAAACGCTGCTGTCGCGTGAATTGTCGGTGCTGATCCTGGCCGACCACGTGGTGGCGGACGGGCCGGAGCAGGCGATGCTCGCCGACTGGGTAGAAAAAGGCGGCACCCTCATTCGCTTCGCCGGCCCCGGCATGGCCGAGCATCCCGACGCCTTGCTGCCGGGCAAGCTGCTCGGCGGCGACCGGCAGATGGGTGGCTCGATGTCCTGGACCCAACCACCCGGCCTCGCCGCGTTCGAGGCAGACGGGCCGTTCGCTGGGCTGTCCGTGCCCGCCGAGGTGCGCATCACCCGCCAGGTTCTGGCAACCCCGGTGGCCTCGCAGCCAGGGGCCGCCAACCCGGTCTGGGCGCGGCTGGCAGACGGCACGCCATTGGTGACGCAGGCGCCGCGCGGGTCCGGTCGCATCGTGTTGTTTCACGTGACCGCGAACGCCGATTGGTCGGACCTGCCGCTGTCCGGCCTGTTTGTCGACATGCTGCGCCGGCTGGTGGCCCAGGCGAACGGCGTGGCCAACAGCGCTGTCGAGGCCGACGCCATTCCGCTGGCGCCCGCCGAAACGCTGGACGGATTCGGCCAACCCACCACGCCACCCTCCACCGCCACCGCATTGCGCGCCTCGGCCTTGGCAACAACGCCGGTTTCGCCGCGTCATCCGCCCGGGCTGTATGGCCCTCAATCCGGGCGTCGCGCGCTCAATCTCGGCGCCGGGATCCGCCAGCTTGAAGCCTCTGCCCCGGTGCCCGGCGCACGCCTGGAGACCATCGGCGAGACCGCCCAGGCCCGCCCCATCGCACCGTTGCTGATGGCCGCCGCATTGGCGCTGCTGGCGCTGGACCTGCTGGTGTCGCTGCGGCTGCGCGGATTGTGGCGGGTGCCGGCCTCGCTGCTGCTGATCGCGGCCCTGACGGGACCAGCCATGGCGCAGCCGGAGAACCCGGCGCTCGTCACCAAACTGGCCTATCTCATCACCGACGACGCCCAGGTGGACGGCATTGCCCGCGCCGGGCTCACCGGCCTGTCCGATTACGTCAATCGCCGCACCAACGCCGCCTTGGGCGAGCCGGCCGGGGTGCGGCCCGGCAGCGACGATCTCAGCTTCTACCCGCTGCTGTATTGGCCGATCACGCCCGATGCCGCCCAGCCCTCGGGCGAGGCCATCCTGGCGCTGAACGCCTACATGGCCCGTGGCGGCATCATCCTGATCGACACCCGCAACGGCGGCAGCGGCCAAGGCTTCGCGGCCGGCGCCGAACAGGCCTTGGCGCGCATCGGCGCCGGGCTGGCCGCCCCCGCGCTGACGCCGCTGACCAGCAGCCACGTTCTCGCCCGCTCGTTCTACCTGCTTCAGGACTTCCCCGGCCGCTACGCCGGAGACACGGTATGGGTGCAGCGCGACGAAGACCGCGCCAATGACAGCGTGTCGCCGGTGATCATCGGCGGGCATGACTGGGCCGCCGCCTGGGCCACCGACGCCCAGGGCCACAACCCCTACGCCACCCTGCCGGGCGGGGCGCGACAGCGGGTGCTGGCGTATCGGTTCGGCGTCAATCTCGTGATGTATGCGCTGACCGGCAACTACAAAGGCGATCAGGTGCATGTGCCGGCCTTGCTGGAAAGGCTCGGCCAATGAAGTTCGACCAAGCGATCGCGGCGTTGCGGTTCGACCCGTCGGTGCCGCTCTGGCTGCTGGCGGCGTTGGCCGCGTTCTGCGCCCTGGCGCTGGCGGTGGCCATCTGGCGCCGGGCGCGCGGCACCGCTTGGCGCGGGCTGGCCTTCGCGGTGGTGCTGCTCTGGCTCGCAGGACCGCGACTGGTGGAGGAAACCCGCCAGACGCGCCCCGATATCGCGCTGCTGGTGATCGACCAATCGTCCTCCATGTCCATCGGCGCCCGCGCGAAGCTCGCCGAGCAGGCGCGTGCCGCCATCGAGAAGCAGGTGCAGGAGCAGGGCCGCGAACTGGGCCAGCTGGAACTGCGCTCCATCACCGTGCCGGAGGCCGGCACCGGCGGCACCCACCTGTTCGCCGCCATCGACCGCGCCTTGGCCGATATCCCAGCGGCGCGGCTGGCCGGGGTGATCGTGGTGACGGACGGGCAGATCCATGACATCCCCGCCACCTTCGCAGCCCCGCTACACATCCTGATCCCAGCGCGGGGCGAGGAAACCGATCGCCGCGTGCGCGTCGTCTCCGCCCCCGGCTACGGCATCGTCGGCAAATCGGTGGAATTGCGGGTGGTGGTGGAGGATCTGGGCGTCGATCCCGGCCTCCTGACCCAGCCCCGCAGCGCCACGCTCACATTGCGCCGCGACGGCGAGCCGCCCCGGAGCGTCAGCGCCCAGGTGGGCCGCGAACAAACCATCGAGGTGCCCATCCCGCGCGCCGGGCCGATCGTGGTGGAAATGGCGGTGGAACCCCTGACCGGCGAGGCCAGCACGCTGAACAACCGCGCCGTGGTCACCATCAACGGCGTGCGCGACCGGCTGCGCGTGCTGCTCGTCTCGGGCGAGCCGCACCCCGGCGAGCGCACCTGGCGACGGCTGCTGAAGGCCGATCCGGCGGTGGATCTGGTGCATTTCACCATTCTGCGCCCGCCGGAAAAAGACGACATGACGCCGCTGAACGAGCTGGCGCTGATCGCCTTTCCGGTGCGCGAGCTGTTCCAGGTGAAAATCCGCGAATTCGACCTCATCATCCTCGACCGGTTCACCAATCGCGGCCTGCTACCACCTGTTTATCTGCGCAACATCGCCGAATACGTGCGCCAGGGCGGCGCCCTGCTGATGAGCGCCGGGCCGGAATTCGCCGGTATCGGCAGTCCGTCCAACAGCCCACTCGGCGCGATCCTGCCAGCGCGCCCGCTCGGCACCAGCGTGGAATCGGTGACAAACGAGACATTCCGTCCGCTGGTCACCGATCTCGGCACCCGCCACCCGGTCACCGAGGGCCTGCCCGGCTGGCGCCCCAACGCGCCGCCGCTTTGGGGCGAGTGGTTCCGCGCCATCCGCGCCACCGACGTGCAAGGCGACGTGCTGATGAGCGGGCCTGAGGGGCAGCCGCTGCTGGTGGTCAATCACGTGGACGAAGGCCGCGTGGCACTGCTGCTGTCCGACCAGATATGGCTGTGGTCGCGTGGCCATGACGGCGGCGGCCCGCAGGCGGAGCTGCTGCGCCGGGTGGCGCACTGGCTGATGAAGGAGCCGGAACTGGACGAAATTGCCCTCACCGCCCACGTCGAGGCCGGGCAATTGCTGGTGGAGCGGCGCACCACAGAGGCCACGGCGGCCGGCAACGTCACCATCACCGATCCGGACGGCCAGAAGCGCAGCGTTGCGCTGGACACCACCCGCGCCGGGCGGGGCACGGCGCAGATGCCGGCCGGGATGCCGGGCGTGTGGCAGGTATCGGACGGCGCCCGCGTGGCCTATGCCGCCGCCGGCGCCGCCAACCCACAGGAACTGGCCGATCTGCGCGCCACCGCCACCCTGCTGGCGCCACTGGTGCGGGCCTCCGGCGGCAGCCTCCATTGGACCGACCCGGATGGCGCGCCCAGCCTGCGCCGCGTCGAACCAGGCCGTGATTTCGGGGGCGCGCACTGGATCGGACTTGTCCGAAGGAACGATCACATTGTCACGGGCATTTCCGCTTTGCCATTGTTGCCGCCCTGGCTCGCCCTACCTCTGATACTTGGGTTGGTCATACTGGCATGGCGGCGAGAAGGAGCCTGAGGTCGATGCGTGAATATGCGTTTCAGAAATCCCACCGCTCCGGACGCGGACGCGGACCGTCGAGCCCGCGCGGCGACGTGCCGGACGGTCCCGGCTCACCCTGGGTGGCGCTGGTAGGATTTATAGGGCTGTGCCTGCTGGTGGGTTTGTCAGCGGCAGCGGTGAACGCGCCGGCCATGGCCGGATGGTATGCGGGACTGACGCGGCCTCCCGGCACGCCGCCCAACTGGCTGTTCGCACCGGTCTGGACGGTTCTGCTGCTCATGATCGGCACCAGCGCGTGGCTGGTCTGGTGGAAAGCGCCGCAAGGGCGGCGGCAAACGGCGGCCTTGCAGCTCTGGGGGTGGCAATTGCTGCTGAACGCCGCGTGGTCACCGGCCTTCTTCGGGCTGAACAGCCCCAGCGCAGGGTTGCTGGTCATTGTGCCGCTGGTGGTGCTGATCGGCATGACCATCAGATTGTTCGCACCGCTGCATCGTTTCGCCACCGCGCTGCTGGTGCCTTATCTCTGCTGGACGCTGTATGCGACCTATCTGAATGCTGGGTTCTGGTGGCTGAACCGCTGATGCGGTACACCACCCTCAATCCCGTGGGAATTGCCTCGTCATGAAGCCTTTTATCCGCCTTCGTCTGATCCCCCTGATGGCCCTGTGTGCAATCGCCACGAGCCCTGCCTGGGCGCAGAACGCGTCGACCGATCGCCTACAGAAAGGCCCGATCGTGACCGGCACCGGCCAGCCGCGCGCGCCCAGGGCAGCACCACCGCCGGGCCTGCCGGGTGCCGCGACAGGGCGTGACCGCGTGGCGCCGGCCGACCGGGCAGCCACCGACATGCAGCCGACCGATGCGCTGTTTGATTCCATCAACCGCGGCGATATTACGGGCGCCCGCGACGCCTTGTCCCGCGGAGCTGACTACAACGCCCGCAACGTGCTGGGCCTGACCCCGCTGGACCAGTCGATCGACCTGTCCCGCAACGACATCACCTTCCTGCTGCTGTCGCTGCGCGGGGCTTCCCCGGCGCAGGTGCAATCCGCGCCTGTCAGCACCAAGGTGGGCAAGGAACCGAAGCCGGCGCCGCGCCCTGTCGCACAGCAAGCGCCGCCCCGCGCTGGCGCCCAGGCCCAGAACGCCCGCCAGCTTCCACCGCCGCGCAACGGCGATACCGGCACGCCCAATCCGCAGAGCGGATTTCTGGGCTTCGGCGGCTAAATCACCGTATCGGGGCGGAGGCGGCACTGCGCCGCAACCGCCTCGGTTTCCAACTGAATCGTCACATGGCCGATGCCGAACCGACGCTGCATCTCGGCACAGGCGGTCTGGATCAAGGCCTCGTCATTCTGCGGTGCGCGCACCAGATGCGCCGTGAGCGCTGTCTCGGTGGTGGACAAAGCCCACACATGCAGGTCGTGCACCTCCTCCACCCCCGGCAACGCACGCAGGCTGGCCATCACCTCGGCATGCGCAATCCCTGCCGGAATGCCATCAACCGACAGATGCACCGCTGACAGCAGCACGCCCCAGGTGCCGATCACGATCACAGCCACGATGATGAGGCTGGTCAACGGGTCGATCCAGTTCATGCCGGTGGCGCCGATCAGCAATGCGGACACCACCACGCCGGCGGAGACGATCGCATCGGCCAGCATGTGCTGGAAGGCCGCACGCACGTTCAGATCCTCCTGCCCCCGCAGGAACAGCAGCGCGGTCAGTCCGTTGACCACGATGCCCGCTGCGGCCACCCACATCACCGTGGTCTCGGCCACCGGCAAGGGCGATCTGAAACGCTGCACCGCCTCGATCGCGATGGCGCCGACGCTGATCAGCAGCACGGACGCGTTGATCAACGCCGCCAGGATGGTGGTGCGCCCCCAGCCATAGGTACGCTGCGTCGATGGCAAACGACGGCCGAGCGTCGCAGCGCCCCAGGACAGCAGCAGCGCCAGCACATCGGCCAGGTTATGCGCGGCATCCGCCATCAGCGCGACCGAGTTGGCGAGGTAGCCATAGCCGAATTCCGCCACCACGAAGGCGCTGTTCAGCAGGGCGCCGATCGCGAAGGCCGCCCCGAAACTGGCAGGCGCATGATGATGGCCATGCGCGCCATGATGCGCGTGATCGCCATGGCCGCACGCCCCGTGGTCGTGATGATCATGGTCGTGGTCGTGCTGCGCGGGAGTGGCCATCTGTGATACTGTTCCGTGAGACCGGGTTTGGTCACTTTCTAGTCGATTTACTGGGTCGCCGCGCCCTCAATCTGCCACTGCGGCACAGCCGCCACAAACGTCACGCATTCGTGCCTTGCGCCGGTATGGACTGGATTTCGCAAACGCGGGATGGGTATAAGCAACACATTCTGCAATATAATTTCGATTGCTGTGCTGTCGCAGCCAAAAGGCCAAGCTGAAATGAAAGCCATACATCGTCGAGGTTTTCTGACTGTGGCCGCTGTCGCACTCGCCGGGCCAACGGCAAACTCGCAAGCGCTTCTGCGCTCCGGCACCCCCGTGCCGGCAGCACCTGTGGCGGCAGCACCCGTCGTGCAGGCCGTGGCCCCGATCGCGGTCGTCGTCCAGCAGGCTCCGCCGCTGGCGCCCTTGCCCGCCGCGCCAACCGTGCCCGCCACCGCCGCCTTGCCGCGCTGGCAGCGCTTTGCCGTCGCCCGCCCCGCCAATATCGACCGCCCCGCCATCACCATCGTGATCGACGATCTGGGCGTGATGCACGCTGCCACCGAGCGCGTGGTGGCCATGCCTGGCCCGCTGACATTGTCCTGGTTCCCGTTCGCCAAGAACCTGCCCAACCAGGTGGCCGCCGCCGCAATACGCGGCCATGAAATGACGCTGCATATGCCGATGCAGTCCACCGGCCTCACCACCGCCTGGACCGGGCCGGACCCGCTGCGGATCGACCTGCCGCCCGCCGTCAACCTCGCCCGCCTGCGCGCCGCCATCGATGCGGTGCCGGCCACCGTTGGCCTGAACAACCACATGGGCTCGGTTGCCACCAAGGACCCCGCGCTGATGGCGCTGGTGGCGCAGGAATGCCGCGCCCGCGACATGCTGTTCCTGGACAGCGTGGTGGTGGCCCACTCGTTCGGCTACAGCAGCGCGCATGAGGCCGGCGTGCCGGCCGCAGCGCGCGACATCTTCATCGACCACAGCAACCGCCCCGAGGACATCCGCGTCCAGCTGGAGCAGATCGAACACCAGGCCCGCAAGAACGGCCACGTCATCGCCATCGGCCACCCATGGCCGCACACGGTGGCGGCGCTGGAGGCGTGGCTGCCGACGCTGAAGGCCAAGGGCTTCGAATTGTGGCCGCTGTCGGCGATGGTCGCGCGCCGCAACGAGATCAAGATGCCGGCGACCGTTCCGGCATAGCCAACCCGCTTTTGCGTTGCCGGCCCGATGAAGGGCCGGCAACGCAAAACGTTACAACTGCGCCACGGGGAACGGCTGCGCCACTTCCAGCGCCCGCGCCGCCCGCAGCACCAGATCATCCCGATACATCGGCGCCGCCAGCTGCACGCTGCGCGGCAGGCCCAGCGCATTCGCACCCATCGGCACCGTGATCGCCGGCTGGCGCGTCAGGTTGAACGCGAAGGTCCACGGCGCCCAGTTGGTCCACAGCGCCCGCACCGGATCGACCGTCGGCGCATCCGCCAGCATGGGGCCGTTCGGCACGCAGGGGCACAGCACCAGATCGTAGCGCAGATGCAGCCGGGCCATGGCATGACTGGCGGCGATGCGCATCGCCTCCGCATCCATGAATTCCATGGCCGAAACCTGGTTGGCGTCGGCGGCCACTTCCAGCAGGCCATGATCCAGCAGATGCCGACGATCCTCGGGAATGCCGTCCACCAGCCGCGCCAGCGCCACGCCCCAGATGCGGCCGAAGATGTGGCGCACATCGGGCAGGCCCGCATCGGTGATCTCCACATGCGCGCCGGCATCGGCCAGCAGGCCGGCCGCCTGTTCCACGGCGGCAATCCCGTCCTCATCCACCGGCGCATCGAAGCCGGGGGTGCGCAGCACCGCCACGCGCAGGCCGGCCACGCCGTCCTCGATGCCGTCCAGCCAGTTGCGGTTGTCGTCCGGCAGGCAGAACGGGTCGCGCATGTCGTGCCGCGCCAGCGCGCCGAGCATCAGGGCGGCATCGCGCACCGTGCGGGTGATCGGGCCTGCCACCGCCACGGACGCGAACGCCCCCAACGGCCATTGCGGCACCCGCCCGAAGCTAGGCTTCAGCCCCACCGCGCCGCACCAGGCGGCCGGAATGCGAATCGAACCGCCGGCATCGGTGCCGATATGCAGCGGGCCAAACCCGGCCGCGCACGCAGCCCCCGCACCGGAGCTGGAGCCGCCGGTGGTGTAGTCGGTGTTCCACGGGTTGCGGGTGATGCCGTGCAGCGGGCAGTCACCGGGCGATTTCCAGCCATATTCGGTGGTGGTGGTCTTGCCGATGATGACCGCACCGGCCGCCTTCAGCCCCAGCACGGTGGGCGCGTCCTCGGTGGCGGGCGCCGGGCTGGACAGGCGGGAACCGCGGCGCGTGGGCAGGCCCGCGATGTCGATCAGATCCTTCACCGTGGTCGGCACGCCGTCCAAAGCGCCCAGCGGGCGACCGGCGCGCCAGCGGGCGGTGCTCTCACCCGCCGACCGCAACGCATCCGGGTTCATCACCGCGAAGGCGTTGATCCGGGAATTAAGCCGCGCCACCCGCTCCGTGACCGCCTGCAGCGCCTCGATCGGGGTCAAGGTGCCGGCGGCGAATTCGCCCAGCATCGCTTCGGCGGTCATCAGGGCAGGATCGGTCATGCGCTCTTCCGGTTGTCGTTGGCGCCATCACCATGCGACCAGACAGCGCCGGAAGGAACCCCCGGTCGTTACCCCTCCAGCCAGGATTTCATCACCCGCCAGAACGCGAACCGCTGCTTGCTGCTGACCAGCGTGTGCGCCGCACCAGGTATGATCGTCAGCTGCTTGTCGCCATTCGGCAGTTTCTTGAAGAAGTCGCAGATGTCGTCCATCGAGGCGATGCCGTCATATTGGCCGCTGATCAGCAGCACCGGCGCCGTCACCCGATCCGGATGCACGATGGGCAGGTTCACCGTCATGTCCAGATAGGTGCCGGCCGGGGCGCTGTCGCCGAACGGCATTTCGGCGGCGATGAAGGCGTCAATCACGTCCTGGTCGGTGGTGTTCGGCCGGTCGCGGGTGAAGATGCTGTTCAGCATTCCCGCATCGCGCGGGCGGCGATTGTGAGTGCGGTAGAATTCCGCCTGCTCGGCCCGCTTGGACAAGGTGCCCGAGCCCTGGCCGGTATAGGTGAACGCCTGAAGCACCAGCCGCCCCACCCGGTCCGGCCGCGCCATGGCGAAACCACCGACGCGCAGCGCACCCGAGCTTTCGCCCATCATGTGCATGCGGCTCTCGCCGGTTTCCTTCAGAATGAGATCGGACGCCGCCTTCAGATCCTCCACACCGCTGGCGATGTCGGAATTGCCGGCCGTGCGGGAGGACTTGCCGTATCCCTCATGGTCCATCGCCCACACGTCATACCCCCAGCGCGCGGCGACGTTCATCATCGACACGTCGTCCCGGCCCGGAATGGTCAGGTCATAGGTCGGACGGGCCGAGGCGGTGGAGCCGTGGACGAAGAACAGCACCGGGCGCGGCTTGCCATCCGGCGATCCGACGCGCTTGCGATAGATGGCCAGATTGACCGTGCTGCCGCCGATGCCCGGCTTGGTGGCCGTGTATTCGGCGGACCAGATCGCCGGTTCCTCGGCCCGACCCGGCGTTGCCTGTGTCATGGCGGCCGCGACAACCACGGCCCCCAGCATTGCGCGACGTTCGATCATGGTGCGTTCCCCGTTTTGGGGAATTCTATTTGATCAGCAGATCATCTGTCGATGGCGCGCGCTCCACCCGCCCGCGCAGCCGTCGGCCCAGCGCCAGTTCCGTCACGATGCCGTGCAGCGTGCGCAGCTCCTGCTCCGTCACTTCGCCGCGCTGGAAGAAGTGGCGGATGTTGCGCACCATGCCAGGGCGCTTGGGAATGTTCTTGAGGAAACCGCATTCGTCCAGTTCATGCGTCAGATGGCCGAGGAAATTCTCCAGCTCACCCTTGGTGGCAATGCGGGTTTCGTTGGTCATCAGCGTGCGCGGAACGGTCTGGTCCTGGCCGGTCCACCATTCATAGGCCATCACGATCACCGCCTGGGCGAGATTGAGGCTCATAAAGGCGGGGTTGAGCGGAAAGCGCACCAGCGCGTCCGCACAGGCCATGTCGTCATTGTCCAGCCCGGCGCGCTCGGGGCCGAACAGCAGGCCAACCCGCAGATCGCGCCCGCACACCGCCCGCATTTCGGCAGCAGCGCCACGCGCGGTCAGCACCGGCTTCACGATATGGCGCGGGCGCGGACAGGTGGCATAGACGTGGTGCAGATCGGCCACCGCGTCGGCCACCGTCTCGTGCACGGTGCACTGATCCAGCAACCGGTCAGCGCCGGACGCGGTGCGCCAGGCGTGTTCCTGCGGCCAGCCGTCTCGCGGCGCCACCAGGCGCAGATGGAACAGCCCGCCATTGGCCATCGCGCGCGCCACGGCGCCGATATTGTCGGCCAACTGGGGCCGCACGAGAATAACCACCGGGCTGTTGCCAATGGGGAAAAGATCGGCTCCGCCGTCACGGCCAGTCATACGCAAAGCTCCAATTTTCCGGCTTCGAGCAGGAACAGGCCGTGGGGCGGCAGGTCAGGGAATGCCAGATGCGGCGTATCGAGGCCGATCGGCGGGCGGCGGCTGGACAGCCCATCGGCCAGGGCCTGCGGTAGGCCGGTTCCGGCGGGGCAAAGATCGGTGACGAACAGATGGAAATGCTGGGCTGTCGTATTGGCGAAGGGCGCGAACACCAGCGTCACCACGGCCCCCTTCGGCGCGGCCGTGAGGCTGCCACGCCGCCAGGACTGTCCATCAGCACTCACCACCCACACCGTGCAGCCCGTTTCGTTGCGCGTGACGGCATCACGCGGCAGCCGCAGCGCCGACATCCCCGGCGGGGCGACGACCCGTTCGGCGATGGCGATGGTGCCGGGGTCAAGTGCCGTATCAACCGGTGGCGGTGCCGTGGCAGGCGGCGGCTCGGGCACCGTGGCCGGCTTCAGCGCCAGCGCATGGCCCAGCACAAAACGCTCGCCAAGGGCAGTAAAGCGGCTGCGCACAGCCGCGATCGGCGCATCGCACAACGCACGCAACGCACGCAACGCCTCAGGCGCGTGCGGCCCAACCATCAGCACGCCAAGGCCGAACGCATGCAGGAATTCCAGGCTGCCAACGCCGCTGTCCTTTATCTCGGCCCAGAACTTCCACACGCCGAAATCACGTTCATGCACGTTGGTGTCGTGAAACAGCACCACCGCGCGGTCTGACAGTTTCGCGCGCCATGTGTGAAAATCGTGACTGACCGCCTCGTAGGTGTGAAAACCATCGATGTGCAGCAGATCGATCGAGCCATCGGCGAATTCATGCACCGTATCGTCGAACGTTGCGCGCAGCATGCGTGAGAAACCGGCGAAATGCGTATCGTGGAAAGCGCGCAACTCGGCGAACACCTCCTCGGAATACGCCCCGGCATGGTCGTCACCGGCCCAGGTGTCGACCGCCACACACCGTGTGGACAGTCCGCCACGCAGCACCGCCTGACAGAACGCGGCATAGGACACGCCGGCATGGGTGCCAAGTTCCACCACCAGACGCGGCTGCGTGGCGGCCACCAGCCAATGCGCGAACGGCACATGCCCGTGCCAGGCGCTGGGCGATGCCGGGCGCAGGCTGTCCCAGAACAGCGGGTCCAGCGACGGATCGAACAGCGGCATCACGGCATTCAGCTCCTGCGCCAGATGGTGCCGGTGGCGCTGTCCTCCAACTGGATGCCCCTGGCGTCCAGAGCGGCGCGCAGCCGGTCGGCCTCTGCGAAATCGCGGGCTTTCCGGGCGTCGAAGCGGGCCTGCACCAGTGCGTCGATCTCGGCGGCATCATCGCCGCCACGGAACCAGTCAGCGGTGTTGTGCTGCAACAGGCCCAGCAGATGCCCTGCCGCCAGCAGGCCAGCCGCCGCTTCGGCATTGCCTGCCATCGCGGCATCGGCCAGCGCGTGCATGGCCGAGAAGGCCAGCGGCGTGTTCATGTCGTCGCACAGCGCATCCATCACCGGCAGCGGCACGTTCTCGGCAGGCTCGGCATTGGTGCGCTCCAAGGCGCGGTAGAACCGGTCCAGATCGTGCTTGCACTCGGCCAGCCCGGTTTCCGAGAAATCCAGCGTCTGCGAATACTGGGCGCGCAGCAGCAACATGCGGATGGCCTCGGCCGGCGCCAGCTTCAGCACGTCGCGCACCGTCAGGAAGTTGCCGAGCGACTTGCTCATCTTCTGGCCATTGATGGTCAACATGCCGTTATGCACCCACACGCGGGCGAACTTGCTGCCCGGGAAGGCGCAGACGGACTGCGCCAACTCGTTCTCATGATGCGGGAACAGCAGATCGTCTCCGCCGCCATGGATGTCGAAATTCTCGCCCAGATAGCGCCACGACATCGCCGAGCACTCGATATGCCAACCCGGACGACCCCGGCCCCACGGGCTGTCCCACCCCGGCAGGTCCGGCGTGGAGGGCTTCCACAGCACGAAATCCCCGGCATCGCGCTTGTACGGCGCCACATCGACGCGCGCCCCGGCCAGCAAATCATCGGGGCTGCGGCCGGACAGTTTGCCGTAATCGGCGAAGCTGCCCACCGCGAACAACACATGCCCATCGGCCACATAGGCATTGTCGGACGCGATCAGCTTTTCGATCAGCGCGATCATCTCGCCGATATGCTCGGTCGCGCGCGGCTCCACATCCGGCGGCAGCGTGCCGAGGGCGGCCATGTCGGCATGGAAATTGGCGAGCGTGCGCTCGGTAACGACGCCGATGCTCTCGCCCTCGGCCTGGGCGCGGGCGTTGATCTTGTCGTCCACGTCCGTGATGTTGCGCACATATGTCACGTGCGGATACAGCGCGCGCAACAGGCGGGCCATCACGTCGAACACCACTTCAGACCGCGCGTTGCCGATATGCGCGAGGTCATACACGGTGGGTCCGCACACATACATCCGCACATGCTGGGGGTCGATCGGCACGAAAATCTCGGCCGCGCGTGTCAGGTTGTTGTGCAGGCGCAAGGTGGGCATGGGAACTCCGGGCAAATATCGGCTGTGGCAGGTATGATTACCCCCTGCCGTGCCACTTCGCCAAACGTTCGCCCTGCCCTGCTGTAATCGTTTGACACAAACGCCCGCGCAGGGCCTATCCGCACGCACATGAAACGCTGCACACGCCGATGAAATACGCCCTTCTTGCAATCACCCTCGGCGGCGGCGGCCTGATCGGCCTCGTGGCTTGGTTCGGCGCCCAGACGATCGGGTCCGAAGTGCTGGCGGCTGGCTGGGCGATTCCGGCCACGCTGGCGCTGCATCTGGTGCAGCTTTATCTTTCGGCCATCGCCTGGCGCATTTCCGTCGGGATGCGGCGGCCACGGCTGAAGGTTTATTTCCGGTTGCGCTGGATTCGCGAGGCCGTGAACTCACTGCTGCCGGTGGCGCAGATGGGCGGCAATCTGGTGGGCATCCGCATGCTGGCCCAGCGCGGCGTGCCGGGCGCCGTCGCCGGCGCCGGCACCACGCTGGACCTGACGATGGAAGCGCTCACTCAGTTCGCCTGGACCATGGTGGGCATCGCCGTCCTGGCCAGCATCAGTTCGGATCAAAGCTGGAAGCCATGGGTCGAGGGCGGTCTGATCACGATGGGGATCGGCCTCGTGGGCTTCGTGCTCGCCCAGCGCGCCGGCATGATGCGCCTGGTCGAAGCGCTGGCGACGCGGTTGGAGCGGGTGTTTCCCTCGCTGTCCGTGGCATCGGTGCGCGGCCTGCATGCCGAATTGATGCGGCTTCAGGCCAACCGGCCGGCACTGGCCAAGGCATTCGCCATCCATTTTCTGGCCTGGGCGCTGGGCACGTTCGAAGTATGGCTGGCGCTGACGGTGATGGGCGTGCCGATCACACCCGCCGAAGCGCTGGTGATCGAAAGCCTGGGCATGGCCGCCCGCAGCGCCGGCTTCGTTGTGCCGGGCGCATTGGGCGTGCAGGAGGCCGGGTTCATCCTGGTCTGCGGCCTGTTCCAGATCCATGCCGATACTGCCATCGCGCTTTCGATGGTCAAGCGCGTGCGCGAATTGACGGTGGGCCTGCCGGGCCTGGTGGCGTGGCAATGGAGCGAAGGCAAGCAACTGGTCCGTAAGAAGCGCGCAGCACAGTAGGTCGGGCACCGCCCGACACTGTCGGGCGATGCCCGACCTACTGGAGCACAACCTCCGCCGACACCGTGGCCTCGATCGACACTGGCTCGGACTCCGCATTCGGCGCGGCATCGGATTTCGCCATCGACGACATCATGCGCGGCATAGTGGGCTGATACGGCGCCGGGCCATCAAGCCGAACATCGCGGAAGCTTGCGAAGCGCAGCCCGATAATCGCAGCCGCCGCATCAGCGCGACCACGCAACTGGCCCAGGGCGATCTTGGTGGCGGCATTGCGCGCCGTGCGGGCCGTCTCCGGCGCCACGCGCCAGCCAAGACCCGAGAGAGCAGCCCCCTGCCCCTGCAACGCGCCGATCAGTTTCAGCAGCACCGCGCCATCCTTGCCGTGCAGTTCCAGGCTCTGCTCGCCGTTCCACTGGTCCGGCCCGGTGCTGCGCCACACCTGATAGCTGCCGGTGTTGACCACCACGCCCGCCACGGCGCGGGCCTGGGTCAAGGCCTGGGTCATCATCGTGTTCACATGGCCCTGAACCTGGGCGGCATCCGTGCCGGTCGCGGCCAGCTTCAGCGTGGCGGCCAACTCATCCGGCGTGACGGTCACGCTGGCCTGCTCGGACAGATGCAGGATCGTCTCGGCCAAAGCCGGCAACGGCGCGGCGGACAGCAGCAAGGCGAGGAAGATTCCGGGCTTCATCGGCGAGGCCTCCTGATTGGATTGCACAAACACTAGCCTGAGTGGGTTGACGGCCCAAGGCTTGCCTCTACGGTCCCGACCATGATCGAGGCATGGATTCCCGTCGTCGTCGCGGCCGCGTTGTTTCAGACATGGCGGACCGCCCTCCAGCAACGCTTGCGCGGCCGATTGGGCGTCAACGCCACCGGCTTCGTGCGCTATGTGTATGCGCTGCCCACCGGTGCTGCGTTTCTGGTGTTGGCGCTATGGGCCTCTCCCGTTGGAATTCCGCCTGTCAGTGGTGTTTTCCTGCTGGAATGCGGGCTGGGCGGGCTGTTGCAGATCATCGGCACCAATTTGCTGATCATGGCATTCGGCTATCGCAACTTCGCGGTCGGCACCGCCTATTCCAAAACCGAATCGGTGCAGGGCGCCATCATCGGCTGGGTGGTGCTGGGCGAGGTGTTGCACGGCCTGGCATTGGTGGGCATCGGCGTCGGCGTGGTCGGCGTGCTGGTGCTGTCATTGGCCGGGCGCGGCCTGCGGCCCCGTGAATTGCTGCGCGCCACGGTGCAGCCGGCGGCGTTGTGCGGCCTGGGCGCCGGATTCTGCTTCACCTGCACCGGCCTCATGGTTCGCGTGGCAACGCACGGAATGGCCAGCCCGGACGTGATCGTCGGCGCACTCATGGCGCTGGTGGCCACCAATGTCCTGCAAACGCTGATGCAGGGCAGCTATCTGGCCTGGCGCGAGCCGGACCAGTTCCGCGCCGCCTTCACCTCCTGGCGCAGTTCCGCCTGGGTCGGCACCTTGTCGGCGTGTGGCTCGGCCTGCTGGTTCTTCGGATTCGCCTCAGCCCCCGTGGCGCTGGTGCGGGCGCTGGGGCAGATTGAGATGGTGTTCACGCTCGCCTTTAGCCGTTTCTATTTGCGCGAGACCCTCCGACGCACCGATGTCGGAGGCCTTTTGCTGGTCGTGGCCGGCGTGCTTCTGGTGCTGATCGGACGATAGGCGGCCCCTGCACGGGACCGCCCGCCGCCATCAACGGCTTGAGTGGATTTCAAGGATGGTTGCGCGAGACAGTCCCTCAATCTCCTCCATTGCCTCCACATCATCGCCCGCCTGCAACAGGCGCGACACAACGCCCGCCAAGACAGCGCCCAACAGCGGGGCCGCGATGAACAGCCACAACTGGGCGATGTATTCGCCCCCGGCGAACAATGCCGGCCCAATGCTGCGCGCCGGGTTCACCGAGGTGTTGGTGACAGGAATGGTAACCAGATGGATCAGCGTCAGCGCCAGACCAATGGCGAGCGGCGCGAATCCGGCCGGCGCGCGGGCCGACGTGCAGCCAAGAATGATCATGAGGAAGAAGAACGTCGCCACCACTTCGGTCAAAAATCCAGCGATCATGCTGTATTTGCCCGGGCTGAGCGCGCCATAACCGTTCGCGGCGAAACCGCCAGCGAGGGAAAACCCGTCCCTGCCGCTGGCAATCACATACAACAACGCCGCCGCCGCAATCGCCCCGCCAATCTGCGCCACCCAATAGGGCACCACATCGACGGCCTTGAACTTGCCGCCAGCCCACAGCCCCGCGGTGACCGCCGGATTGAAATGACCGCCGGAGATATGGCCCACCGCATAGGCCATGGTCAGAACCGTCAGGCCAAATGCCAGGGCCACGCCGACAAAGCCGATGCCGAGAAAAGGGGTCGAGGGATAGGCAGCGGCCAGCACAGCACTGCCGCAGCCTCCGAAAGTGAGCCAGAACGTCCCCAGAAACTCAGCACTTGTTCGTCTTACGATCGACATTTCTGCAATCCCCCCGACTTCATGCGTCGGGGAGATTTACAACCAGCACCGTTAGAGAATCAACAAAATCGCCAAAAGTTCATTGATCCCGAAAGTATAGCAGGCATCTATATTACATCGTGGCGCCCAGAACCCATGGCGCGAACTCAGCACCACCGAAGTCGAACTGTTCTGACTTTGTCTTCTCACCCGATGCCGTGCGCAGGATCTGCTCGAAGATTCGCGCCCCGCATTCCTGAACTGTCTCCTGTCCATCCAGAATGGTGCCGCAGTTGATGTCCATGTCGTCTTCCATGCGGGTGAACATGGCGGTGTTGGTGGCCAGCTTGATGGACGGCGACGGCTTGCAGCCGAACACGCTGCCGCGACCGGTGGTGAAGCACACCAGATTGGCGCCGCCCGCCACCTGGCCGGTGGCGGCCACCGGGTCGTAGCCCGGCGTGTCCATGAACACGAAGCCCTTCTTGGTGACGGTCTCGGCGTAGTTGAGAACATCCACCAGATTGGTGCTGCCACCCTTGGCCATCGCTCCCAGCGACTTCTCCAGAATGGTGGTCAGGCCGCCTGCCTTGTTGCCAGGCGACGGATTGGCGTTCATCTCCGCCCCTTCCCGCTCGGTGTAGGCATCCCACCAGCGCATCAGGCCCACGAGCTTTTCACCCACCTCCTGCGAGACGGCACGGCGGGTGAGCAGATGCTCGGCGCCATAGGTCTCCGGCGTTTCGGACAGAATGACAGTGCCGCCATTCTGCACCAGCAGGTCACTCGCCACGCCGAGCGCGGGGTTGGCGGACACGCCGGAATAGCCGTCAGACCCGCCGCATTGCAGGGCCACGATCAATTCGCTGGCCGGCACCTGCACGCGGGTGACGTTGTTGGCCTCGGCCAGCGCGTTGCGCACGAATTCAATGCCGGCGAGCACCGTCTTGCGGCTGCCGCCCATCTCCTGGATGTCCAGCGCCTTCAGCCGGCCGGCCAGCTTCTGCTCGGTCATCAGTCCGCCGATCTGGTTCACCTCACAGCCCAGGCCGAGCACGATGACGGCGGAGAAATTCACATGCCGGGCAAAACCGCCCAGCGTGCGGCGCAGCAGCGTCAACGGCTCCAACTGCGTCATGCCGCAGCCGGTCTTGTGGGTCAGCGCCACCACGCCATCGACATTGGGGTAATCGGCCAGCGGATCATGGCCCGTGATCGGGTTTCGCTTGAACGCATCGGCGACAACGCTGGCCACATGCGCCGAGCAGTTCACGCTGGTGAGAATGCCAATATAGTTGCGCGTCGCCACGCGGCCATCTGGCCTGCGAATGCCCATGAAGGTGGCGGGCGTGTCGACATAGGCAGTCGGCGTGGTGTGCTGCGCGTAGGCATAATCCTTGGCGAAATCGCCCATGCCGCAGTTATGCGTATGGATATGCTCGCCTGGCGAAATCGGCGCCGTGGCAAAGCCAATGATCTGGCCATAGCGAATGACCGCGTCGCCCACGGCGAAGGCGCGGGTGGCGGCCTTGTGGCCTGCGGGAATCCGCATGGTGGCCACGGCGTTGCTGCCGAGCGAGGTGCCCGGCAGCAACGTGGAACGTGCAATGACCACACCGTCATCGGGGTGGAGGCGAATGACAGGCGCGTTCATGGTCAGTCTTTCTCAGACGTGGTCGGCTGCGTTGGAACGAACGGTCTTGACGGCGGCCTTGGCGGCGGTGGCCATGATGCCGCTGTCGTTGGAAATCGTGACCAGCTTGAAGCCCATCTTGATCGCGCGCGCGGCGTATTCCGGGGTGCCGCAATGGATGCCGGCATACAGACCACGCTTGGCGCAACCAGCCAGAACCTTGTCGTAGATCGCCAGGATCTCCGGCTCTTCGCGGTCCAGGATTGGGATCATGCCATAGGAGAACCCTAGGTCGGACGGTCCGATATAGACGCCCGTGAGGCCCTTCACATCGAGAATGGCGTCGAGATTATCAATGGCCTGCTTGGTCTCGATCATCGCCATCACGATGATCTCATCGTTGGCGGTCTTCTGGTAGTTGGTCGACTCGCCATACATCGCAGCCCGGATCGGGCCGTTCGAGCGCGCGCCTTCGGGCGGGTATTTGCAGTAGGACACGAAGGCTTCAGCCTCGGCGACCGAATTGATCATTGGGCAAATAACCCCGTAGGCGCCGGCGTCGAGCACCTTGCCCACAATGCCCGGCTCGTTCCACGGCACGCGCACCATCGGGAGAATAGGATGCGCCTGCATGGCCTGGAAGCACTGCACCATGGACTGGTAATCTTGCACGCCGTGCTGCAGGTCGACGGTGACGCTGTCAAAACCGCATTGCGCCATCACTTCGGCCGAAAAGCCGGACGGAATGGCCAACCAGCCATTGACCACAGCCTTGCCGGACGCCCACGCCAATTTAATCTTGTTCTCCACGAGCCGTTTCCCCTTTTTTTGTTATCGATAACGCTAAGCGCGGCATCGTAAGGAGGCAAGACAGCACGGGACGCAAAGCAGACATGAAAAAAGCGGCCGAAGCCGCTTTTTTCAGTCCAGATCAGGCAATTCAGACATCAGGCTGCGCGGAGCGAAGCCGGAAGCTGAGCGATCGCACGATCGACGATGGACGCGCCGGCATCGGCCGAAAGCGTCTCGGTGATGATCGTCCGGGCGGCAGCGGCAGACACGTCGGCAGCAGCGATGCGCACTTCGTCGATGGCTGCTTTTTCAGCAGCGGAAATCCGCTCCATCGCCATCTTTTCACGACGGGCGGCGGCCTGCTGGGCATCGCTCGCAGCGATTTCGGCCAGGCGGGTTGCCTCGCGGGCGGCGCCATCAAGCAAAGCCTGCGCCTGGGCGATGGCGGCGGTGCGACGCTTGTCGGCGTCCTTCAGCATGGCTTCGGCCTCGGCGCGCAGGCGGGTGGCCTCAGCGAGTTCGTGGCGAATGGTCTCAGCGCGCTTATCGAGCGTGGCGGCAAGCACTTTCCACAACTTCGGGCCGAGCAGCACGAAGAAGAGGACGAACGCAATGGCGACCCAGCTGCGCGGATCGGCGAAGAAGCTCTCGTGGTGTTCCATGGGGACCCCTTACGCGGCGCGGGCGGCGAGCGCCCGGCCCACGGCGTTTTCGACAACCGAATGCTCAGGAGCGAAGCCGATCAGACGGCTCACCACATCAGCAGTGGTCGTCATGGCGACTTCCTTCAGGGCGCCAACCGACGCTGCACGGGCTGCATCGATGCGCATCTCGGCCTGGGCCAGTTGCGTCTCAAGACGGACGTTTGCCACCAGAGCCTGGGCAGCCGCTTCGGCTTTCGCCGCATCGACGGCGCTGGCAACCTGGGCCTGTGCCTCGGCCTGCGCCTTCTTGGTCGCCGCGATCAGTTCGGCAACCGCGGTGTCAGCCTGCGCCTTGGCGCTGCGGGCGGCATCGAGGTCCGTGCCGATCCGCTTGGCGCGGGCATCAAGCACCTCGCTCACCTGCGGCAGGGCCCAACGGTCCAGCAGCAAATAGAGCGCGAAGAAGATGATAAAGAGCCACACCACCTGACTTTTGGTCAGGGGGTTGGCAAAGTCGATCTGCGGCGGGAGCGTTTTTTCAGCAACCTCCGCGGCGTGAGCCACGGAGGAAGCCAAATAGAACGATCCGGCAGTGGCCAGAGCTACAACCCGTCGCACGATCAATCTCTCCTGTATCAGGCGAACAGGATCAGGAAGGCGATCAGCAGGGCGAACAACGCCACAGCTTCCGTGAGCGCAAAGCCCAAGATGCCGAGCGGGAACACTGCATCACGAGCCGACGGGTTACGTGCGACCGACGTGATCAGGGCAGAGAAGATGTTGCCGATGCCGAGGCCGACGCCGAACAGCGCGAACACGGCAAGGCCAGCACCGATATACTTCGCGGCGGCTGCGTCCATGGGGAAAGTTCCTTACTTGAGAGACAGAGAGATTGAAGCGAGGCGGTCGTGGTAAGCCTGACGACTTAGTGCAGATGCACCGCGTCGTGCAGATAGATGCAGGTCAGGATGGCGAACACATAGGCCTGCAAGAAGGCGACGAGAAGCTCGAACCCCATCAGCACGATGTTCAGCACCATCGGTCCGACCGCGGCCACAACGCCGAACTGGCCGAGCATGGTTGAGGCAGCCATCATCACGATGAAGCTGGCAAACACCTCAAACATCACGTGACCAGCGACCATGTTGGCGCAGAGACGGATGGACAGGCTGACCGGACGCGAAAGGTAGGAGATGATCTCGACGGGAATGATGATCGGCGCAAGAGCCTTCGGTGCGCCCTCAGGGAAGAAGTAGGTGAAGAAGTGCAGGCCGTGGATACGAAGAGCGACCACGGTTGCCACCACAATCACGATCAGCGCCAACCCGAAGGTGACGGCGATATGGCTGGTGTAGGTGAACGAGAACGGCAGCAAACCAAGCAGGTTGCCGAACATGACGAAGAAGAACAGCGTGAACACGAAGGGGAAGTAACGTTTCCCCTCTTCGCCGATCTGCTCGATGCACATGCTGTGAATGCCGTCATACGCGATTTCGGCCAGCGCCTGCAGGCGGCCAGGAACAATCGCCTTCGGACGCATGCCGATCACCAGCAATGCCAGGATCAACCCACCGGCGATCAGCATCATGAGATTGGATTGCGTGAAGTTCACCGAGGCGCCGAGAGCGCCCAGCGACGTTTCCAGCTTGAACTGGCCAAGTGCGTCGATGGAGGGTTCAGCCGCCACTGTGCAAGTCCTTTGATGCTAGCCGGTTACGCAATTTCATTCAGCCTTGGGCTTTTTGACCGTCAGCACCCGCCAGACATTGGCGACACCGGCAGCCCCACCCATCAGCACGAAGAGCGACAAAAGCAACGGCGACGTACGAAGCCAGCGATCCAGCGCGTAACCGAGGCCTGCGCCCACAGCCAATGCCGACACCATCTCCGTTCCCACCCGCAACCCGACGCTCAGCGCCGAATTTCCGGATATGCCCTTGGACATGTCCACGGGCTTGGGGTCCATCCCTTGCTTCGCACGGGCGGCGGTCAGTCGGGCCTCGAAAGACCCATTCTCGCCGTCCTTGCGATCACTCATCGAACTCACCCTCCAACCAAGTCTCCGCGCCGGAAAAGATTTTCCGGAAGAAGCCTCGCCCGAAAGCGTGCGGTTGCTAGCCTCCGGTGGGGGGAGTGTCAAGAATGCGCGCCAAGATAACATGTCCTAATCTGTCGCTTTCTGCACCAATGCCCGCAAACGAACCGGATTGACGTCCCCAAAACGGGGCAGGGCGCGGGTGATGCCGTGCACTGCACCAACGCAAGCTTGTGCGACGGGCAACAGCCCTTCATAGGAAGCGGGCCTTTTCCCCCATGGATGCACGTGATGCCCCAGGTTCTGTCCGACGCCACCATCGCCGAATTGCCGAACCATTATCGCGGCAAGGTGCGCGACAATTATGATCTGCCGGATGGCAGCCGAATCATCATCGCCACAGACCGCATCAGCGCGTTCGACATCATCCTCGCGTGCATTCCTCTCAAGGGCCATGTGCTGACGCAAACCGCGCGGTTCTGGTTCGATCACACGGCCGATATCTGCCCGAACCACGTGATCGCCTATCCCGACCCCAATGTGGTGGTGGGGCAGCGGCTGGATATCCTGCCGGTGGAAATCGTGGTGCGCGGCTATCTGGCAGGCACCACCGGCACATCGATTTTAACGATGTATAAAGCCGGCGAGCGCAACATGTATGGCATCACCTTGCCAGACGGGATGCGGGACAACGAAAAACTGCCGACGCCGATTATCACCCCCACCACCAAGGCGTTCGACGGTGGGCACGACGCGCCATTGAGCGAAGCCGAGATTATCGCGCAGGGACTGCTGACGGAACCGCAATGGGCCACCTTGCGCACCTATGCGCTGGCGCTGTTCGCCCGCGGGCAGGACATGGCCGCCGAACGCGGGCTGATCCTGGCCGACACAAAATATGAATTCGGCACCGATCCCTCCGGCCGCATCGTGCTGGCCGACGAGATCCACACGCCGGACAGCAGCCGCTACTGGATTGCCGCCAGCTACCCCGAGCGTTTCGCCGCGGGCGAAAAGCCTGAGAGCTTCGACAAGGACTTCGTCCGCAACTGGGTGACGGCGCGGTGCGACCCTTACACCCAGCCCGTACCCGAAATCCCGGCCGACGTGATCGCGCAGACCACCGAGGTCTACATCCGGGCATATGAGATGATCACCGGCCAGACATTCGTGCGCCCTACCGATGACGAAGCGCCGCTCACCCGGATTCGCCGCAATCTGGCGGGCTATTTCCCGCCAGCCTGATACGCTTGCTTCGCGGGCGACATATTCAGCCGCCACACGGCCAGATTCAATGCGCCCGCGAACGACACCCACAGCAAATACGGCCCCAAAAGCCACGCCGCCGTAGCTGAAATCGGCGCGAAAGCGGCAATGAGGCCTGCTATCGACAGCCAGAGCAGCACCAGCTCACCCAAGGCCGCGCCCATCCGGCGCAGGCCAAAGAACACCGCCGACCAACCAGCATTGAGAGCAAGCTGAACCGCGTATAGCGCAAACACCAGCGGTGCGCCCCTCAAGCCGACCTCGCGCCACACCAGCCAGCCTGACACCGCGATCATCACGTACAGCACCGACCAGCCCACCGGGAACACCCAGTTGGGCGGCACCCAGATGGGCTTCGTCAGCCCCGCATACCAAGCGCCCGGCTTGAACACCGCACCGCTGGACGCGACGAGGACGCATAAGGCGATGAAGCCCATCAGGGCGGCGAAATCGGTCCAGGTCATTGGGCATGTCCGTTCATTGCGTGACAGGAAACGAGCGGTGGCAGGTTGCGGTTCCTATTCCGCCGCAACCGCGTCGATCATCTCCGCCGCCCGCGCCAGGTCCACCGACAACACACGCGAAACCCCACGCTCCTGCATCGTCACGCCATACAGGCGGTCCATGCGCGCCATCGTGTGGCCGTGATGGGTGACGACGAGGAACCTTGTGCCGGTTTCGCGCACCATGTCTTCCAGCAACGTGCAGAAGCGATCCACGTTGGCGTCATCCAACGGTGCGTCCACCTCATCCAGCACGCAGATCGGCGCCGGGTTGCAGCGGAACACCGCGAAAATCAGCGACAGCGCCGTCAACGCCTGCTCACCGCCCGACAGCAGGCTCAGCGCGGTGAGCTTCTTGCCAGGCGGCTGGGCGTAGATTTCCAGCCCCGCCGTCAACGGATCATCGGAGCCCACCATGGCCAGATGGGCGCGACCGCCGCCGAACATGCGGGAGAACAATTGCTGGAAATGGGCGTCCACCTGGGTGAACACCATGGTCAGCCGCTCGCGCCCCTCGCGGTTCAGATGGCCGATCGAGCCGCGCAGCTTGGCGATGGCGGTGGCGATTTCCTCGCGCTCGCGCACGATGGTGGCGATCTGTTCTTCCAGCGCCGTGGCCTCGATCTCGGCGCGCAGATTGACCGGCCCCATATCCTCCCGCTCGCGCAACAGCCGGTCATGCCGACGCCGGAACTTGTCCTCCGCATCCGGGCCGAGATCGGCGGGCGGTGGCGGCAGATCGGGCGTGGCGCCGAGGCGTTCGAGGATGCGTTCGGCCACCGTGCCCCAGGCGTGGTTGGCCTGCACCATCTCCCCCTCGCACCGCACGGCGCGTTCGCGGGCGGTGGCCAGCGCGGATTCGGCGGTCCGGGCGGCGCGCTCGGCGGCCTGGGAGGCGGTGTCGGCGGCGGTGAGGCGTGTGGCCATTGCCTTATGGTCGGTTTCGGCCTCGGTGAGGGTGTCATGCGCCAGCTTCCCCTGCTCGGCGAGGCGGACCGGCGCTTCCTGCAACGCCACCATCTCAGACCGCGCCGCTGCCAACCGGGCCGTGAGATCGGCCTGACGGCCCGTGGCATCACGCTCCCGCGCTCGCCATTCCTGCGCCTCTGGACCGATAAACCGCAGTCGCGCCGCACGCCCGCCGGCCGCGCGCTGCAAGGCTTCGAGGGTGGCGGCAGCCGTCTTTTCACGGATGCGGGCCTGCGCCAACGCTTCCCGCGCTGTGGCGAGGGCCGTGCGCGCCGCTTCCGGGTCGGCCAAAGACGCCGCCTGCGCCTTGGTGGCATCCCGCGCTGCGTCGGCTTCGGCGCATTCTGCGGACAGGCGGGCATATTGCTCCACCAGACCGGCATTGCGCGCCGTGGCGGCTGCGGATTGGGTTTCCAGACGCGCGGCCTCGGCACGCGCGCGGCTCATGGCCTGTTCGGCGGCGCCCCGGGCGGCCCGGGCGACGCGTTCGGCCTCGGCCGCCTGTTCCTCCCGCAGCTTGGCGGCGGCGCGGGCCTCGGCCTCATGCCGATCGGCGGCAACGCGGCCTGCCTGTTCGGACGCCTCGCCCGCCACCCGTGCGGCCCGGTCGGCGGCTTCGGCCTCGGCCAGCGCCGTGCGGGCAGCGGTGGCAGCAGTCTTGGCGGTGGTGAGTTGGGTGGCGAGGCCCGCCAGCCGGTTGCGCTGCTGAAGCCGCACGGCGGCGGCGGTCTGGGTGCCGGGGCGAACCGTATAACCATCCCACCGCCACACGGCGCCCTCGCGTGAAATCAACATCTGCCCGGGCTTGAGGGCGGCGAGCAACGCCTCGGACACATCCTGCACCAGCCCGATCTGCGACAATGCCCGGCTCAGCGCGGGCGGGGCCTGCACCAGCGTAGACAGCGCCGCAGCGCCCTCCGGCAAGGCTGGTGGCGGATCGAGTGGTGGCAACGCCCGCCAGTGCCGCGCCGCCTCGGTGTTGGCGGCGGAATCGAGTTCCTCGCCCAAGGCCGCGCCCAAGGCCGCTTCCAGTCCAGCCGGCACGACAAGCTGATCGACCATGCGCGGCCAGCGTTCATTGTCGGACACGCCCAACACCTCAGCGAGCGCATGATGCTCGGTGGCCAAGCGGGAACGCGCCGATTCGGCCGTGTTGGCGGCGGTGCGGGCGGCGGCGAGATTTGCGGCGGCTTCGGTGCGCCTGCGCTCGGCATCGGCGCGGGCCTGGGCGCGCTGGTGGGCCGCCTGCACCTGGGCGGCCTCGCGGGCAGCGCTGGCCTCGCTGAAGGCCACGGCGCGGCCACGTTCAGCAGCCTCCAACGTGGCGCGGGCCGTATCGAAGGCAATGGCGGCCGTGGTGGCGGCCTCGGCGGCTGCGGCGACAAGCTGGGGCGGCACCAGACTCGCCTGAAGTCGAGCCTGCTCCTCGGCGAGCTTGCCGTGCTGTTCCCGGAGCCGACGTGCGCGGCTTTCGGCAGCGGCAAGCGCCTCGGCCAATGCCCGATGCCGGGCTGACAGCTCAGCGGCCAATTCAGTGGCGCGGTTGGTGTCGGCATCCAGCGTGCGCACCGCATCGGCGGCGGCCGTGGCCTCAAGGGCGGCAGCGGCGGTCAACGGCGGATGCGCATTCTGGGCGGCGGTGATGGCGGCCTGTTCCGCATCCAGCCGGGCGATGGCCTGTTCGGCCTCCACGGATTGGCGACTGGCATGGGAGAGATCCGATTCCAGCCGGCCCACCTGCTGGGTGGCGGCCTCCAGCCCGGCGCGGGCGCGGGCAATCTCGGCGGCGATCTGCTCCAGCCCCAGCTTGTGGCGTTCCAGCGCGGTGCGGGCGGCGGCCTCGGCGGCGCGCAGCGACGGCAGCGACAACGTGGCGGCCTCGGCAGCGGCAGTGGCGACCACGCTGGTGTCGGCGGCGGTGGCAACAGTAGCGGTCGCCTCCATCAAAGCCCGCTGCGCCGCGCTGCGGCCCGCGATGGCGCGTGCGTTCTGCAACGACAGCAATTCGCTCTCAGCACCCCGAATACTGGCCGAAATGACCCGATACCTTGCCGCCTGCCGCGCCTGCTTGCGCAACGCCTCAAGCTGGGTTTCCAACTGGCCGCGCAAATCCTCGGCGCGGGCCAGGTTGGTTTCCGCGGCGCGCAGCTTCAACTCCGCCTCATGCCGGCGCGCATGCAGGCCGGTGATGCCGGCGGCTTCCTCCAGAATCGAGCGCCGTTCTTCCGGCCGGGCGGACACCAGCGCGCCCACGCGCCCCTGGCTGACCATGGCCGAGGCGCGCGACCCACTGGCAAGGTCGGCGAACAGCGTCTGCACATCCCGCGCCCGCGCCTCGCGGCCGTTGATGCGGTATTGACTGCCACCGCCGCGCTCGATGCGCCGCGTGATCTCCAGCGTGTCCAACTCATGAAACGGCGGCGGGGCCAGGTTGCGCGTGTCCTCCAGCACCAGCGTCACGTCCGCCAGATTGCGGGCGGCGCGATGACTGGTGCCGGCGAAGATCACGTCGTCCATGTCGCCACCGCGCAGGGAGCGGGCGGAACTCTCGCCCATCGCCCAGCGCAGCGCCTCCACCACGTTGGACTTGCCGCAGCCGTTTGGCCCCACAATGCCCGTCAGCCCCGGCAGCACATCCAGCGTCGCCGGCTCTGCGAAGCTTTTGAAGCCGGCGATGCGCAGACGGGTGAAACTGGCGGGCAAATCGGGGCTCCCGTTAGGCCACCGACGATTCCGTCACGATGCGGGCGAACGCCTCCGGGCTCTGGCCGCCGGATTCCTTGCGGTTCTTGGCGGATGGACCATTGAAAATAAAAGTGGGGGTCGAGTCGACCTTGTACACCTTTTCCGCCTCGTCCTGACCCGCGAGAATGGCGGCGCGCAGTTCGGTGTTGGCGATGGCCGTGTTGAAAGAAGCGCGCGGCATGCCGGCCAAAGCGGCCATCTTCGCGAGCTCTTCGGTGGTGTTGACGCCACGCGCAAACGCCCAGCGATCCTGCGAGGCCAGCAGCGCCTCGATGAACGGCACGTAGCGCTCGATGGGCAGGCTGCGGGCCACCATGGCGGCGGTCAGCGCCACCTGGTCTAGCGGGAAATCGCCGAACACGATGCGGACCTTGCCGGTCTTGACCAGTTCCTCACGGATTTGCGGCAAGGCTTGCCGGGCAAACGCCGCGCAATGCGGGCACGTGAGCGAAAACCATTCTGTAGCAACAACCTTGGCCCCGGCATCGCCGATGCTGCGCTCGGCCATCGGCGTGTCGGCATAGGCAGCACGGGTTGCGAGGGCAAACACCGGAAGGGCGAGCAGGGTGCGGCGGGGAAGGGTCATGACAGGCTCCTTGATAGAACGGATCTAGCGCCGACGGGTGGGGGGTGTCGACAGCACCATGCGCCCAAGTGATTCGAGCGCATCGCGCAAGGGGCCATCGGGCAGGCCGGACACAGACACATGCGCCGCCTCGATGGCGGGTGTGCGAACGGGCGCCGCGGGCGGAAGCGGCTGGATGTCCTGCACAAAGCGGAGGCGAGAGACGATGATCTGGCCCATATGCGCGTTGATCCGGCCAATCAAGGTGGGCGCCAGATGCTGCAACTCCATCGCCACCGGGCCGACGCAGGCAATCGTGAGTGTGCCGGCGAATAATTTGCGCGGCGTGGTCATGACGGCAATTGCAGGCCCCATGATCACCTCCCAATCCGCCAGAACCTGCGCCGTGCCGAGCGAGCGCTTCTTGAACGCCGGGCGCACGATGGGGGCAATCAGCGCGCCAAGCGGGCGCGGCCCAAAAACATGGCGGTCATCGGTTCGGTTCGCGACAGGGCGGGTCTTGTTGTCCGTCAATTCCGTTGTCATACGTTCTCTGTGCCCGCTGCTCATCACCTGTTGGCCTGGTACGATCGCCATCGCCGGGCCATGCCCTGGCGGTCAGCGCCGGGACAATCCGCTGATCCATACCGGATATGGCTTAGCGAAATCATGCTGCAACAGACCACGGTTGCGGCCGTAATACCCTATTATGAAAAATTTCTCACGCGCTTCCCAACGGTGCAGACCCTGGCCGCCGCCGACAGCGAACATGTGATGCAAGCGTGGGCCGGGCTTGGCTATTACGCCCGCGCCCGCAACCTGCACGCCTGCGCCCAGGCGGTAGCCGCGATGGGCCGTTTCCCCGACACGCTGGACGGATTGCAGGCGCTTCCCGGCATTGGCCCCTACACCGCCGCCGCCGTGGGGGCGATTGCGTTTGGCATTCCGGTCGTGCCGATCGATGGCAATGTGGAACGCGTCGTCAGCCGGGTTTTCGCCATCACTGACCCATTACCGACCTCCAAACCCGCCATCGCCGCCGGCGCAGCAAAACTGGGCAGCGACCCCGATGCCCAGGCCCGCCCCTCCGATTTCGCCCAATCCTTGTTCGACCTCGGCGCCACCATCTGCACGCCGACCAATCCCGCCTGCGCCATCTGCCCCTGGACCCGCGACTGCGCAGGCCGCATCGCCGGAATCGCCGCCGAACTCCCCCGCAAACTGCCAAAGGCCGCCCGCCCCATCCGGCACGGCGTACATTTCTGGCTCACAGACCCGCAGGGCCGCGTGCTGCTGCGTCGCCGCCCGCCCAAAGGCCTGCTCGGCGGCATGACTGAACTCCCCGGCACGGTTTGGCGAACCGACCCATGGCCCGCCGCCGAAGCCGAGGCTTTCGCCCCGATGCCAGCGATCTGGCGTGATGTGGGCGAGATCCGCCACGGGCTCACCCATTTTGAACTGCATCTGCGGGTCTGCACTGCCCAGGTCGATTGTATCGAAACCGACGGCTTCCTCCGCCCAACCGACGCGCTGGACACCGAGGCCCTGCCATCCGTCATGCGCAAATGCGTCGCGCTGGCCATTCGCGGCGGCACCAATCGATGACACACCGCGTTAAGGTCCGCCCCGCCACCATAGGATTGCAACAATGAAGACCCGCGCCGCCGTCGCCCGCCAGGCTGGAAAGCTGCTCAGCCTGGAAACAATCGATCTCGAAGGCCCGCGCGAAGGCGAGGTTCTGGTGGAAATCAAGGCCACCGGCATCTGCCACACCGATGAATACACCCTCTCCGGCGCCGATCCGGAGGGCATGTTCCCCTCCATCCTGGGCCATGAAGGCGCCGGCATCGTGGTGGATGTCGGCAAGAACGTGACGTCGCTGAAAAAGGGCGACCACGTCATTCCGCTCTACACGCCGGAATGCCGGAATTGCGAGTACTGTCTCAGCCGCAAAACCAATCTCTGCCAAAAGATCCGCATTACCCAGGGCGCCGGCGTGATGCCGGACGGCTCCAGCCGGTTCTCCTGCGATGGCAAGCCCATCATGCATTACATGGGCACCAGCACGTTCTCGAACTTCACCGTCATTCCCGAGATCTCGCTGGCGAAAATCCGTAAGGACGCCCCGTTCGACAAGGTTTGCTACATCGGCTGCGGCGTCACCACCGGCCTCGGCGCGGTCATCAACACCGCGAAGGTTGAAGTGGGTGCCCGGGCCATCGTGTTCGGCCTTGGCGGTATCGGGCTGAACGTGGTGCAGGGCCTGCGCATGGCCGGCGCCGAGCAGATCGTGGGCGTCGATCTCAACCCAGGCCGGAAGGCCATGGCCGAGAAATTCGGCATGACCGACTTCGTCAATCCGTCCGAGGTCGAGGGCGACCTGGTGCCGTATCTGGTGGATCTCACCAAGGGCGGTGCCGATTACACGTTCGAATGCATCGGCAACGTGAAGGTCATGCGCCAGGCGTTGGAATCCGCCCACAAGGGCTGGGGCAAGTCGGTGGTCATTGGCGTGGCACCATCCGGCGCCGAGATTTCCACACGGCCGTTCCAGCTTGTCACCGGCCGCGTCTGGATGGGCTCGGCCTTCGGCGGCGCACGCGGGCGCACCGATGTGCCGCGCATTGTGGATTGGTACATGGACGGCAAGATCAACATCGATGATCTCGTCACGCATGTCATGCCGTTCGAAAAGATCAACGAAGGCTTCGAACTCTTGCGCAGCGGCGAAAGCATTCGCGGTGTGGTGACGTTTTAAGGTTTTTTCAAAAGAAAGAACTTCTTTTTCTGAAGAAAAAGAAGCAAAAAGACTTTCGCTGAATTTATATTGGTGTCGCGGCAAATGCCGCGACACCAATATAAACGAATGAAATTTTTTGGTTCTTTTTTTATAAAAAAGAACAAGCCTTACCCTGCCGCCAACCCGCCAAGATAAGCCGCGCGCACCTGCGGATCGTTCCACAGATCATCCGGCTTGCCCGCAACCAGCACGCGGCCGGACTCCAGCACGTAGCCACGATCGGCCACCGACAGCGCCATATGCGCGTTCTGCTCCACCAACAGCACCGTGGTGCCGCGCCGCCGGATTTCGCTGATGATGCGAAACACCTGCTGCACAATGAGCGGCGCCAGACCGAGCGATGGCTCGTCCAGCAGCAGCACCCGCGGTTGGGCCATCAGCCCTCGCGCCAGCGCCACCATCTGCAACTGCCCGCCCGACAGGGTCCAGCCGAGCGCGTCCTTCAGCCGGTCCAGATCCGGGAACAGCTCGAATTTCTCCTCGACCTCCTGGTTCATCTGCGACCGTGACAGACGCCCCCGGTTGGACGCGCCAAGCACGATGTTCTCCCGCACCGTCAGGCCCGGAAACACCCGGCGACCTTCCGGCACGTGGGAAATGCCCATGCGCACAATCGCCTCGGTGCGACTGCCAAGGATCGACTTGCCGGCGAGCTTGATATCGCCGGACACGTTGGGAACAAGGCCGGAAATCGAGCGCAACGTGGTGCTCTTGCCGGCGCCGTTGGCGCCGAGCAGAGCCACGATCTCGCCCTCGCCCACCGAAATGTCGAGGCCGTGCAGAACGTCACCGGCGCCGTAGCGGGCCACCAGGCCCTGGATCTCAAGCAGCTTCATGGCGCGGCTCCCCGAGATAGGCGGCAATGACGTCAGGATTGGCGAGCACGTCGGCCGGCCTGCCATCGGCGATGCGCCGGCCGAAGTTCAACACCGTGATGTGGTCGGCAACCTGTTCGACGAGGTTCATGTCGTGGTCGATGATCAGGATGGTCATCCCGTGCCCCTTCAGCCTTCGGAGCAATTCGCCCAGCTCGTGCTTTTCCGTGAGGTTCAGGCCAGCCGCCGGCTCGTCCAGCAGCACGGTCTGCGGGCTTGCCGCCAAGGCGCGGGCGATTTCCACATAGCGTTGATGGCCATAGGAAAGGGCCGCCACCTGCCGATGCGCATCGCCACGCAGGCCGACAAACTCCAGCGCCGCCAGGGCCCGGTCCACCACATCCGCCGGATTTTCGGCAATGTCGTTGCCGGGACGTTCGGCGCCCACCATCACGTTCTCCAACACGGACATGCCGCGAAACACCCGGATGTTCTGGAACGTACGCGCCAGACCTGCCCGGTTGCGCATATGCGGCGCCGCGTGGGTGATGTCCTGCCCCGCGAACGTCACCTTGCCGAAGGTCGGCTTGTACAGGCCGGTCACGACGTTGACGAAGGTGCTCTTACCAGACCCGTTCGGCCCGATCAGCGCATGCACCGAGCCACGGCGCACATTGAGATCAATACCGTCCAGCGCCTTCACACCTCCAAAATGCTTGGCCAAGCCTTCGATCTTGAGCACGATCTCGGCCGTCTCCTTGCCGCGTTCGGACAGCAGCGGCAGCGGCGCCACGGTGCCTTCGATCGGCTTGGAACGCTTGATCACGCGCGCCAGCATCAGGCCCCACAGACCGTCCGGCAGGAACACCATGATCAGGATCACGGCGGCGCCATACACGGCCAGATAGATCTGCTTCAGGAAGCGCAGCCATTCCGGCAGGATGACCAGCACCATAGTGCCGACCAGCGAGCCAAACGGCGACTGCACGCCGCCGAGCAGCGCCATCGTCAGCAGCACGATCGATTCGCCGAAGCTGAACTGATCGGGCGAGATGTATTGGAAACCACCGGCGAACAGCGCGCCGCCGATGCCGCCCATCACGGCCGAGATGCCGAACGCCGTCACCTTGATGGCGAACACGTTGATGCCGCAGGTGCCCGCCGCCAGTTCATTGTCACGCACCGCCTGCATCGCCCGGCCCAGACGGCCGGTTTTCAGCCGCCAGATCGCCAGCGTGGCCAACACCAGACAGACGAAGCACAGCGCCAGGAAGGCATGGCCATTGGCGAAGCTGATTCCGAGCAGGCTGGGGCGCGGAATATCACGAATGCCGTCCGGCCCGTGGGTGAACCCAATCCAGTTGGTGGCGAACAGCGTCATGATCTGCTGGAAGCTGATCGTCACCATGGCAAGGTAATGCCCGCCGAGGCGGAGACTGCCAAAGCCCAGAATCACGCCCAGAATAGCCGAGGCTCCCACGCCAAGCGCCATGGCCGGGAAGAATCCCATGCCGAAATCCACCGTGCCAATGGCCACGCCATAGGCGCCGATCCCGAAGAACGCCGCCTGGGCGATCGAGATCTGGCCACAATAGCCGAGCACGACCACAAGGCCGGACACAGCGATGGCGTAGGTGGCGGCCTGCATCAGAATGTTGAGGTAATAGCCCTCACCCGGAGCGATCCAGGCGAGACCGATGGCCACCACGCAGGCAAGCAAAGCCTGCGGCGTGCCGCGCCAGATGCGGGCGGATGCCAGATTGACGCTGCTCATGCCTTCTCCGAAATCTTTTCGCCGAACAATCCCTGGGGGCGAACCATCAGGAACATCAGCAACATGGCGAACGCGAACGCGTCCTTGTAAGGCACGGAAATATACGAGGCGCCCATCGTCTCAGCCACGCCCAACGCCAGGCCGCCCAGAATGGCCCCCGGGATCGAGCCATAGCCGCCGATGATGTTGGCCGCGAACGCCTTGAGCGCAATCAAACCGCCCATGCCCACCGACACGAACAACACCGGCGCCACCAGCATGCCGGCCAATCCGCCGAGTGCCGCGCTGTAGCCAAAGGTGAACAGGATCATCAGCGCCACCGGAATGCCCAGCAGGCTGGCCATTTCCTTGTCCTGGCTGGTGGCCTGCAACTTCTTGCCGAGAAGCGTTTTCTCGAAAATCAGATATTGCAGGATGACCAACAGCGTGGCGCACACCAGAATCGATAGATACTGGCTGTCCATGAACACCGGGCCGACCTGGATGCCCGGGCTGTCAAACAACCCCGGCAACACTTCCGGGCTGGGCCCATACAGCACCAGCACGATGTTTTCGAGGAAGATGGAGGCGCCGATGGTGCTGATGATCACCGGCAGGCCACCCCGATGGCGCAACGGCCAATAGGTGGCGCCGGCGAACAGCACGCCAAAGCCCGCCATCAACACCACCGAAATGAGCATCGACAGCAGATACGGCACTTCAAGCACGTTGAAGAACACGACAAGCAGATAGGCCCCCACCATGGAGAACTGGCCTTGGCCGAAATTCACCACGCTCGCGGCACGGATGAGCAGAACAAAGCCCAAAGCCACCAGCGCGTAGATCGCGCCGATGCCCAGGCCGGTGAACAATAATTGTAGGAAAGTCGCCATGGCGGGGAGATTCACCTAGAGAGCGTTATGCATTGACGGAAGGCGTTTGATAGGAAGATCTTCTTTTTCTGCAGAAAAAGAAGCAAAAAGACTCTCAATCATATCAGGTGGGTGTCACGGCACCAGCCGCGCCACCCACCTGAATGAATGAAATTTTTTGGTTCTTTTTTCTAAAAAAGAACAATCCCTTCCGTTTCTCGTCGCTATCTCGCTCAGTCGGTGAATTCGATGTGCTTATCGAAGACAATCGTGCCCTTTTCGTTGCGCACAACGTTATATCCACGCAGGCCGTCACCGTTTTCGTCGAAGTTGTAGGTGCCTTCGGCGCCCTTGAAGCCCTTGATCGCCAGGATCGCCTTGCGGATCGCCTGGGCGTCGGTGCTTTTGGCCTGGTTGATCGCATGGGCCAGAATAAGCAGCGCGTCATACAGCCAGGTGCTCTGGTTGTCCGGGTTCACCTTGAAGCGCTTGACGTATTCATCGAAATAAGCGCGCGCCTCAGGCGAGGAATCGGCGTTGTAATCGGCCACGCCGTAGGTGCCGTACAACGTCGGCCCGGCCAGCTTCAGCGAGGTGGTGTTGACGATCGAGGGCGAACCGATCCACGGCACGAGCACACCGAGCTGACGCAGCTGGCGGGCGAAAATGCCAAGATCGTTCTCGAAGGTGAAATACGACGCGATCACGTCCGGCTCGGCCTGCTTCACGGCCAGCACAACCGGCGTGAAATCGGTCTGGTTGTTGGTGTAGCCCTGCACCAGCACTGGCTTGATGCCCTGCTTTTCCAGGCTTTCCACCAGCGCCTTCATGCCGTTGCTGCCGAAGGCGTCGGTGGAGTGAACAACCACCCACTTCTTCTTCTTCAACGTGTTGATGCCGAAATCGGCGATCACGCGGGCCGAATACGAATCGTTCGGGCGGGTGCGGAACAGCCACGGATTGCCGCTATGGGTCAGCGTGGGGTCGGTGCCGCCGAACATCACGGGCTTGCCCAGCTTCAGCACGTCCGGCGCCACGGCGTTCACCTGGGTGGAACGGATCGAGCTGGTATAAGCCACGCAATCGCCACGGCTGACCAGACGGGAGAAGCCGAGCACGGCGCCAGGATTGGTGGTGGCGTCGTCTTCGACCACCCATTCCATCTTCTTGCCGAGCACGCCACCGGCAGCATTGATCTTGTCCAGCGCCATCGTCGCGCCATACTGCATGAAGCGCGACGCCTCGGCGGCCGGGCCGGTGATGGGCGCGATACCACCAATTTTGATTGTATCTTCAGCGCGGGCGAAGCGAAGGGGCGTTGCCGCGGCGAGGGCGGTGCCCAGCAGTGCGGTACGGCGTGTGATCAGCATGGTCCGTCTCCTCGGTATGCGGCGCCTTGATGGCGCCATTCATTGTCCCAACCACTCCCATGTCCGCAGGACTTCGGCAAGCCCGCAGATCCGTTGACGGCCGATGAGGGGCCACGTAGACCAGCGATCAATACGACCATAACGATTCCGGGAGAGTGCCATGAAGCTGCGCCATGCTGCGTCCTTGTTCACCGCCGCCCTGATCGGTCTGGCCCCGCCTTTTCTGGCCGCCGCCCATGCTGACCCGATCCGCATCGGGATCACCATTTCCACCACTGGCCCCGCCGCCTCGCTCGGTATTCCGCAGCGCAATTCCGTGGCGCTGATGCCAAAGCAGATCGCCGGCCAGGATGTGGAATACATCGTGCTCGATGACGCCGCCGACGCCTCCAAGGCGGTGGCGAACGCCCGCAAACTGATCGACCAGGACCATGTGGACGTGCTGATCGGCTCCTCCACCACCCCGGCGTCGCTGGCGATGATCGATGTCGCCGCCGAGAAACAAACCGCGATGGTCGCCCTCGCCGCCTCCGCCCGCCTCATCGCGCCGATGGATGCCGCACGCCATTGGGTGTTCAAAACCCCGCAGAACGACAGCCTGATGGCCGCGGCGCTGGCCGAGCACATGCAAAAGGCCGGCGTGAAGTCCATCGGCTTCATCGGCTTCAACGATGCCTATGGCGACGGCTGGCTTGAGGAATTCACCAAGGCCGCCACCCCGCGCGGCATCACGCTGGTGGCCACCGAAAAATACGCCCGTGCCGACACCTCCGTCACCGGGCAGACGCTGAAGCTGATCGTCGCCAAGCCGCAGGCCATCCTGGTCGCCGCCGCCGGCACCCCGGCCGCCCTGCCGCAGAAAACCCTGCGCGAGCGCGGCTATGCCGGCGTGATCTATCAAACGCACGGCGTGGCGAACAACGACTTCCTCCGCGTTGGCGGCAAGGATGTGGAGGGCACCATCCTGCCCTCCGGCCCCATCCTGGTGGCGGCGCAACTGCCCGACAGCAACCCGATCAAGCGCGTGGCGCTGGACTACATCACCCGTCACGACGCCGCCTACGGCGCCGGCACCGTGAACAATTTCGGCGCCCACGCCTATGACGCCCTGCTGCTGGTGCAGGCCGCCATCCCGGCCGCTCTGGCCACAAAGGCAAGCCCGGCACCACCGCATTCCGCACCGGCCTGCGGGACGGGCTGGAAGCGCTGCACGACGTGGTGCTGAACCACGGCATCGCCACCATGTCCGCCACCGATCACAACGGCTTCGACAGCCGGGCGCGCGTGATGGTCACGGTCAAGGCCGGCGCCTGGTCGCTGCTGCCGTAAGCCTGACACAAGCGGGGTCGACACCGAGATGGATCTGTCGATCCTGCTCATCCTGATCCAGGACGGCATCGTCAACGGCGCGCTCTATGCGCTGCTGGCGTTGTGCCTGGTGATCGTGTTCGCCGTCACGCGGGTGATCCTGATCCCGATGGGCGAGTTCGTGTCGTTCGCGGCCCTCACCTATGCAGCCCTGGATAGCGGGCAGGTGCCCGCCAGCCTGTTGCTGCTCGCGGGCCTGGGCGCTGCGGCGTTCCTGCGGGCCATGTGGGGGACGCGAGGCCGCGCCTTGATGTGGCTGGCGCTGGAAACTCTGGTCCTCCCGGCTGCCATCGCGGGCATTACACTCTGGCTCGCCCCGCTCAAGCCAGGCGCGGCGGTGCAGGCGCTGCTGGCTATGGCCATCACGGCGCCGCTGGCACCCTATCTCTACAGGCTCGCATTCCAGCCATTGGCCGACGCGTCGGTTCTGGTGCTGCTGATCGCCTCCGTGGGCGCGCATCTGGCGTTGGGCGGAATCGGCCTGCTGATCTTCGGCCCCGAAGGCTCACGCGGCCCGGCGTTCTCCGATGCCGTTCTGAGTTTTGGTGATATCATCGTCACCGGCCAATCGCTGTGGATCGTGGGCCTCGCGGCCGCGCTGATGGCCGCGCTGTTCGTGTTCTTCGAATTCACGCTGCTCGGCACCGCCTTGCGGGCAGTGGCGGTGAACCGGCTCGGCGCGCGGCTGGTGGGCATTCGCACCCAGCAATCCGGGCTGATCGCCTTCACGCTGGCAGGGCTGATCGGCGCGTTGTCAGGCGTGCTGATCGCGCCATTGACGACCATCTATTATGACAGCGGCTTTCTGATCGGGCTGAAGGGCTTTGTTGCCGCCATCGTCGGCGGGCTGGCCAGCTATCCGCTGGCGGTACTGGCGGCGGTGCTGGTGGGCATCATTGAAAGCTTCAGCTCATTCTGGGCCAGCGCGTTCAAGGAAGTGATCGTCTTCACCGTCATCATTCCGGTTCTGCTGTGGCGCTCCTGGCGACACAAGGCCGTGGAGGACGAGGAATGACGCGCCATTGGTGGGTGCTGGCGCTGGTGCTCTGCGCCGGGTTGCCATGGATTCCCGGCCTGCCGCTGTTCTGGGTCACGCTCGGCAACGGCATCGGCATGTCCGCCATCATCGCCATTGGCCTGGTGGTGCTGACCGGCATTGGCGGCATGACCAGCTTTGCCCAGGCCAGCTTCACGGGATTCGGCGCCTACGCCACCGCCATCCTGTCCACCCAGTACGGCCTGTCGCCCTGGCTCGGCCTGCCGGTGGCCATGGCGGCGGCTGCCGTGGCGGCGCTGGCAATCGGGGCGATCACGCTGCGGCTGTCCGGGCACTATCTGGCGCTGTGCACAATCGCATGGAGCGTCAGCCTGTTCTATCTGTTCGGCAATCTCGATCTGGTCGGCCGCAATGACGGGATTTCCGGCATTCCGCCCTTGTCCATCGGCGGCCTGAAGCTGATCGACGTGAGGCTGTCCTTCACGCTGATCGGCGCGGCGCTGGTGGTGGCGGTGGTGGCGACCGGCAATCTCCTGAACAGCCGATGGGGCCGCGCAATTCGGGCGTTGCGCGGCGGGGCCGTGGCCGCGGCAAGCTGCGGCGTGAACGTGGCGCAGGCGCGGATGCTGGCCTTCGTGTATGCCGCCATCCTGGCAGGCGTGGCAGGCTGGCTGTTCGCGCATCTGCAACGCGCCGTGAACCCCACGCCGTTCGGGCTGAACGCCAGCATCCAATATCTATTAATGACGGTGGTCGGCGGCGTGGCGCATGTGCCCGGCGCGATACTGGGGGCCGCGCTGGTAGTGCTGGTCAATGACCGGCTGCAGGACTGGCTGCCAAAGCTGCTCGGCACGTCCGGCAATTTCGAGATCATCGTGTTCGGCGGGCTGCTGGTGCTGGTGTTGCAGGTGGCGCCACAAGGTCTTTGGCCGCTATTGGCCAAAAGCCGCACGCCCCGACACCACAAGGCGCAGGCATCGCCCCTGCCACAGCGCGCGCCGCGTGCTCCCGGCGCACCGATTCTGGACGTTGTCGGCCTGCGCAAGAATTTCGGCGGGCTGGTGGCAGTGGCCGATCTGTCCCTCACCCTCGCGGCCGGTGAAATCCTGGGGCTGATCGGCCCGAACGGCGCCGGCAAAAGCACCAGCTTCAACCTGCTCACCGGCGTTGACCAGCCCAGCGCCGGCACATTTCGCCTCGCCGGCCAGGACATGACGGGCCAACCCGCCCCCGCGATGGCCCGCGCCGGCGTGGCCCGCAGCTTCCAGCACGTAAAGCTCGTCGCCAGCATGTCAGTGATCGAGAACGTGGCGATCGGCGCCCATCTGCGCGGCCGCGCCACGCCGCTTGCGGCCCTGCTGCGGCTGGACCGCGCCGAGGAGGCCGCGCTGTTCGCCGAAGCCGCCCGGCAACTGGACCGCGTCGGCCTGCTCGATCTGGCCGACCGTCCCGCCACCAGCCTCGCCCTCGGCCAGCAACGCATCGTGGAGATCGCCCGCGCCTTGTGCGTGGACCCGGCGGTGCTGCTGCTGGACGAACCGGCCGCCGGGCTGCGCCACGCCGAGAAACAGGCCTTGGTCCAATTGCTGCGCCATCTCGCGGCCGACGGCATGGCCATCCTGCTGGTGGAACACGACATGGATTTCGTGATGAATCTGGCCGATCGCCTGGTGGTGATGGATTTCGGCACCCGCATCGCCGAGGGCGCGCCAGCCGTGGTTCGTAACGATCCGGCGGTGATCGAGGCCTATCTGGGCAGCCCCGCATGAGCCTGTTGCAAATAGACGACCTCACGGTGGCCTATGGCGGCATCGCGGCCGTGTCCGGCGTATCGTTGCGCGTCGCGGCCGGGCAGATCGTGACGGTGATCGGCCCAAACGGCGCCGGCAAGACCACCATTCTCGCTGCCATCGCCGGCATCCTGCCCGCCAAAGGCCGCGTGACGCTCGGCAACGCGGACATCACCCGGGCATCGGTGGAAACGCGCGTGGAGCGCGGCATGTCGCTGGTGCCGGAAAAGCGCGAACTGTTCCCCACCATGACGGTGGCCGAAAACCTGCGCCTCGGCGGCTTCCGCCATCGCGCCGAGGGCCGGGCGGCGTCGCTGCGGGCGATGGACGAATGCTACGCGCTGTTCCCAAGGCTGGCCCAGCGCCGCCGTCAGTTGGCCGGCACCATGTCCGGCGGCGAGCGGCAGATGCTGGCGATGGCCCGCGCCCTGATGGCCCGCCCGGCGCTGTTGATGCTGGATGAACCCAGCCTGGGGCTCGCGCCGCTGATTGTGCGTGACATCTTCCACACCATCGCCGGCCTGCGCGCCAGCGGGGTGGCCATCCTGCTGGTGGAACAGAACGCCCGTGCCGCACTGGCGATTTCGGACCACGCCTATGTGCTGGAAATGGGCCGGGTGACCCTGGAGGGCGACAGCGCCCAGCTTGCAGCCGATCCAAGAATTGTCTCGATGTATCTCGGCACCGCTCCTGCTTGACCTGTTGTTCATAATTTGGGGCGATACTGGCGACAAGTTCGGCGTTTGATTAGGGTGGCGCCACCTGCTTCGTAAAAAGGGACGCTTTCAATGTCGTCATCCCGCCTCCTCGCTACGCTGGCCTTGTTCGGTGGCCTCATCCACGGCGCAGGTGCCCATGCCGCAGATGTCAACGCAGCCGATGCATCGGCGCTGGAGGCGCAATTGCGCGGTTGGATGGCCAGCCTCGTCAGCCCAGCGCTCGACGTAGGGCCCCGCCCGGTGCAAGTGACCGCTGCCGGTGATCATTTCGACATCACCGTGCCGGCGCCCCAAGCGCTGACGGCGAATGGTCTGATCGCTCCCAATCAAGCCATCACGCTAAAGGCCAAAAAGCTCGATGGCGACCGCTTTGCGCTGGATGATCTGGCGCTGCCGTCGCCCGTCACCCTGAACCTGCCGAAGGACATGACGACAGAGAGCCTCAGCGCAGTACAGAATTTCGAGTTTTCCGCCACCAAACAGGAATTTCACGGCGTGCTGGACCCCAGCTTCGCCACCAGTTCCTCATTTGACAGCATTGTCACGGGGTTGCGGATTGCCAGCGCCAACTCAACGTCCCTCACCGCGCGCACATCAAACCATTCGATCTGGCAGCCGACAGGCGATGGCAAGATCAATGTGACAACGGAAGGGACGGCGGAGAAATCGGCCACGTCCTTCCCCGGCAAGCCGGGTGAGGCGGCCAACTACACGATCGAAAAGTCCCGCACGTCCAGCAACATCAAATCCGTCTCCCCCGCCAGCCTTGCGGCTCTCAGCCGCGGTCTGGCCGCCCTGCTTCCCACTCTGGCCGCCACCAAGGACAGCCTCAACCCTGAACAGCGCACCCAGGCGCGCACGGTCATTTTCGCGTTGCGTGACATGTTCGCGGGGCTGGAGGCCAGTCAGACGCTGGAGTCGATCGCCTTCACCGCGGACGGCCACACCGGCACCATCGCGCGCGCCGGATTTGGCGCCAAGATGGGCGTGGAGGACGGCAAGCTTCAACTGACCAGCACATTTTCGGTCGAAGGCCTGGATTCCCCGGAAGTTCCAAAGGGCATCTACCGCGATTATCTGCCCCGCAAGATCACCGTCAAGCCGCGCGTGTCCGGCGTGCCGAGCGAAGACCTCATCAAGCTGATGCTGCGTGCGGTGGACAGCGATTCGAAGGACATGGCAGAGCTACAGGAAGCCGCGATTGCCCTGCTGGGCGCCGGCCCACTTGAAATCGCAATCGACGAACTGGCCATCGACCTGGGCCGCGCCAGCCTGACCAGCACCGGCTCGCTGGATATCGCAGGCCTGACCGACATCACCGGCGAAGCGGAAATCACAGTCAAGGGATTGGACGCCTTGATCAAAACCGCCAACACCACGCCGGATCTCAAGCCGATTGCCCCCGTGCTGATCTTCCTCAAGGGCATCGGCAAACAAGATGGCGCCGACACCGTCTGGAACATCACCTATCAGGACAACGCCGTTATGGTGAACGACACCGACCTCAGCGCGATGATTCCGGGAGTGGGCGGCAAGAAGTAAAGCTCAACGCCAGGCCACCCGCCGCTTCAAGCCGGGCACCAGGAACATGCTGCACGCGGCGATACCGGCCATGAACAAAAACACATGGCCGCCTATCTGCGTGTAGATGAGACCCGACAGGAACATCACCACCCCGGTGGGCCCGGCCACGCCCAGCGCCGCATTCAGGCTCTGGGCCGAGGCGGCCCTGCGCCCAGGCACGCAATGCGTCATGATCTGGATGGACGCCAGATATTGCAGCGTGAACGACACCGCGTGCAAAGGCTGCAACACCGCCAGCACCAGCGGGTCCACAAACAACGCCGTGCCGATCCAGCGAATCACCGAACCCACGGCGCTGATGGCGATCAGTTTGGCAGGGCCAAGCCGCTGCACAACCCGCCGGCATGTGATCAGCACGATAATCTCGGCCAGAACACCCTCCGCCCAGAGCAACCCGACCACCTCGTCCGACAGGCCGGCAGCGCGCCAATGCAGCGTCGACAACGCGTAATACGCAGCGTGCGCCCCCTGGATCAGCACCGAACTGCCCAGCATCAGCCGAAACGCCGGAATCGTCAGCGGGCTCGGCAGCGCCACGGCCACCTCGTTCGTGCGCACGGCGCGGGCTTCCGGCACCAAAGGCAGCACCGCGATCGACACCCCATAGCCAGCGGCCATCAACCACGCGATCGAATTGCTGCCAAACACCGCCACCGCAAAGCCCGCCCCCATGGCGCCCACGATGAACGCGCCAGAGCCCGCGGCCCGCACCCGCCCAAAATCGAAGTTAAGCAATCGGGCCGCCGCCAGGGTCAGTGTATCAGACAGCGGCATCAGCGCACTCGCAGCCGCGCTGGACAGCAGCACCATGCCCAGCAACGGCCAAAATCCGTTCAATGACAGCAACGCCAAAGCCGCCACACCCGCCACCAGCGACGCCACGGCCAAAACCACGCGCACGCTGCCAATTCGATCGGCCGCCATCCCCCAGACCGGCCCGGCCGCCACGCGCACAAGCTGCGACATCCCAAGCGCCAGCGTGATATCAGTCGCCGTCAGCCCGCGCGCTGACAACAGAACGGCCAGAAACGCCATGTTCACGCCGTTGGCCGCATACATGCCCGACGTGCAGGCAGCGATCAGGAAGGCAGCCCGCATAACGGCCCGGCTTCAGCTGGCAATCTGCAAGGCGGCCACTTCGCGCACCTTGCGCGCCATGGAGGCAATGCCGTTGCCGCGATTGGTGGAAAGGGCGCCCAACAGGCCGAGATCCTTGAGGAACACCGGGTCTGTAGCGCCAATCTCAGCCGGCGTTCGGCCCGAATAAACCCGCAGCAACAGCGCGACCAGGCCCGAGACGATGGCCGCATCCGACGCGCCGGCAAAATACAGCCGCCCGTCCCGCATCACGGCCTCGAACCACACCTGGCTTTGGCAGCCGGGCACGCGGTGATCGTCGTTCTTCCAGGCATCGGGAAAGGACGGCAGTTTCCGGCCCAACTCGATAATGTGCTGGTAGCGGTCCATCCAGTCATCGAACACGTCCAGCTCCTCGCCGATAGCGGCGATGGCGGTGACGGCGGTGTCGTCTTCAGGGGCGAGAAATGGGTCGGTCATGGACGTGAGGTGCGCGTGGCGGTGCCTCCCGTCAAGGCTGATGAACGTGGAAAACCGCACGGCACAAGATTTGCTAAGACTTCATCAGGGCGCCGGTGCGTCGTCCGTTGGCCGCTGTCGAGAAGGCTCCCCCGATGACGAAGCTTATTTTGCCACGCCGCACACTTCTAACCGCCACGGGAGCGCTTGCCGCCGCGAGCGTCGCGCCGGGCAAAGTTCATGCCCAATCCGAGCGTGTGCTGCGCTACGGCATGGCGCTGGCCGATGTGCCGTTGACCACCGGCCAGCCGAACCGCGGTGCCGGCGCCTATCAGTTCACCGGCTTCACCCTGTACGACCCGCTGGTCGGCTGGGAAATGAACGTGGCCGACCGGCCCGGCAAGCTGGTGCCCGCCTTGGCCACATCGTGGGAAACGGACCCGGCAGATAAAAAGAACTGGGTTTTCAAGCTGCGCGAAGGCGTGAAATTCCACGACGGCTCCCTGCTCGATCCAGACGCCGTGGTGTGGAATTTCGAAAAAGTGCTTAATCCGCAGGCAAAGCATTTCGACAACGCACAGTCAGCCCAGGTAAAGCCACGCCTGCCCTCCGTCGCATCGTGGAAGAAACTCGATGCCATGACAGTGCAGGTCACCACCAAGGCCATCGACGCACTGTTCCCCTATCAGTTGTTGTGGTTCCTCGTCTCCTCCCCCGCGCAATACGAAAAGCTCGGCGGAAGCTGGGAGAAGTTCGGCTTCGCCCCGTCCGGCACCGGCCCGTTCGAAATGGGCACCCTGGTGCCGCGCACCCGCGTGGAATTGCTGCGCAACCCGGACTACTGGGACAAGTCCCGCATTCCCAAGCTCGATCGCCTGGTGCTGGTGTGCGCGCCGGAGGATCTCGGCCGCACCAATGCCCTGCTGTCCGGACAGTTGGACTTGATCGAAACCCCAGCGCCGGATGCCGTGGCGCAGTTGCAAAGCCGCGGCATGCGCATCGTCGGCAATGTCACGCCGCATGTGTGGAACTACCATCTGTCGATGCTGGAAGGCAGCCCCTGGCGCGATATACGCCTGCGCAAGGCTGCCAATCTGGCCGTGGATCGCGATGCGATCGTGCAGTTAATGGGCGGTTTGGCGAAGCCTGCGTATGGCCAGGTGGACAAATCCAGCCCGTGGTTCGGCAAGCCCACCTTCCAGATCAAATACGATATGGATGCGGCGCGGAAGCTGGTGTCCGATGCCGGCTATTCCAAGAGCAATCCGCTCAAGACCAAGTTCATGGTAGCCACGTCCGGCGCCGGGCAAATGCTGTCGATGCCGATCAACGAATACATTCAGCAAAGCTGGGCGGAAATCGGCATACAGATGGAGTTGCAGCCGGTGGAGCTTGAAGTGCTCTACACCGCCTGGCGCCGCGGTGCTGCGGACGACATGCTGAAGGGCATCACCGCCAACAACATCGCCTATGTCACGTCTGATCCGTTTTACGCGATCTTGCGCTTCTATGCCTCCAACCAGATCGCCCCGGCCGGCGTGAACTGGAGCCATTATCGCAACCCCGAGGTGGACAGGCTGTGCGCCGCCGTCACTAGCACGTTCGATGTCGGTGAGCAGGACAAAATGCTGGCGCGCATCCACGAGATCGTGGTCGACGATGCCGTCCAGGTCTAGGTTGTTCACGACACCAACCCGCACGCGCTGTCGCCGCGCGTGAAGGAATACGTCCAGGCGCAACATTGGTTTCAGGACCTGACCACACTTGGATGACATGACCCTGGAACGTGGCGTCGATGTCGGTGGCCCGGCGCAGCCGTTGTTGCTCGTGCGGGGGCTGACGAAGCATTTCGGCAAACCGGCCGGATTGTTTGGCAAGGCCGGCCCGGTGGTGCGCGCGGTGGACGGGGTGGATTTCGCGCTCCGCAAGGGCGAGACGCTGGGCATTGTTGGCGAATCAGGCTGCGGAAAATCCACAACGTCCCGCCTCATCATGGCGCTGGTGGAACCCACCGCCGGCGAGGTGATCTTTGACGGTGAGCATGTGGGGCCGGGCGGCCTGGCACTGAAGGAATATCGTCGGCAAGTACAGATGGTCTTCCAGGACAGCTACGCCTCGCTGAACCCACGTCTGACCATCGCCGAATCAATCGGCTTCGCGCCCCGCGTGCATGGTCTGGCACAGGCGGCCACGCGCATGCGGGTGCGCGATCTACTCGATGCCGTGGGCCTCGCACCCGATCAGTTCGCGCAGCGCTATCCGCATGAACTGTCCGGCGGCCAGCGCCAGCGGGTGAACATCGCCCGCGCCCTGGCATTGCGGCCACGCCTGATCATTCTTGATGAACCTGTCTCGGCTTTGGATAAATCGGTCGAAGCGCAGGTGTTGAACCTGCTGGTAGATGTGAAGGCGCAGTTCGACCTCAGCTATTTGTTCATCAGCCACGATCTGAACGTGGTGCAATTCATCGCCGATCGAGTGCTGGTCATGTATCTCGGCCAGGTGGTCGAAATCGGGCCGGTTGATTCCATCTACGATGCTCCCGCCCATCCCTACACCACGGCCCTGCTGGCCAGCCGGCCGTCGATGGACCCGGACATGCGTCGCACCGAGCCGCCGTTGATGGGCGATCCGCCAAACCCCGTGAACCCACCTTCGGGTTGTCGCTTTCATCCCCGCTGCGCCTTGGCCGAACCTGTGTGCTCAGACACGCCGCCGATGCTGGCAAGCGTTTCCGACACCCATCAGGCCGCGTGCCTCATCGCACAGCCAGGCAGCGGCCACAGCAGGGCGGCATGAGCACATCTCTCGTCAAGGTTCGTGATCTGGGCGTGCGCTTTGTCACGCGGGATCGCACCATCCACGCCGTCAACGGCGTCAATTTCGATCTCGACTCCGGTGAGGTGCTGTGCATCCTGGGTGAAAGCGGCTCTGGTAAATCCGTCACGCTGCGGGCGCTGATGCGCCTCAATCCGGCCGCGCGCACGGTGATGACCGGCACTGTCGAAGTGGGCGGCCACAACATCGCCACCACCAGCGAACGCGAGATGGAAAGCATTCGCGGCCGCGTGGTGTCGATGATCTTCCAAGAACCGATGACGGCGCTGGACCCGGTGTTCACCATCGGCCAGCAGATCACCGAGACGGTCATCCGCCACGAAGGCCTGTCCCATGCGCAGGCCCATAAGCGGGCACTGGATCTTTTGGAACTGGTGCAGATCCCGTCCGCCGAACGCAGGCTGGCGGCCTATCCGCATGAACTCTCCGGCGGCCTGCGCCAGCGGGCGATGATCGCCATCGCGCTGTCCTGCCGACCGTCCCTGCTGTTGGCCGATGAGCCGACCACGGCGCTGGATGCCACGGTGCAGATTCAAATCCTGCTGTTGCTGCGGCGCTTGCAGCAGGAGATGGGCATGGGCGTCATCTTCGTCACCCACGACCTCGGTGTGGCAGGCGAGATCGCGGACCGGATCGCGGTGATGTATGGCGGCCGGTTCGTCGAGGAAGGCTCGGTGCGCGATGTGATGCGCTCGGCACTGCATCCCTACACGCAGGGTCTGCTCGGGGCCACCGTGCATGCCGGTCTGCGCGGCCGCAGGCTGACCACCATTCGCGGTGCGCCGCCCAATCTGGAACATTTGCCGCAGGGCTGCGCCTTCGCGCCGCGCTGCGATGTGGCTGAACCTGTCTGCAACCTTGCCGTGCCACCGCTGAACGGCAGCCCTGCCCACCGGGCGCGCTGCGTGCGGGTGCCGGCATGAAGGAGGCGATGCGATGCTGCTCTATCTGATCCGTCGCATACTCTACGCTGTGCCGATCGCGCTGTCGGTCAGCCTGGTGTGTTTCATGCTGGTCCATATCGCCCCGGGCGATCCGATCAACGCCATCCTGCCGCCGGATGCCCCGGCCGATGTGGTGGCCTCCGTCCGCGCCGCCTATGGGCTGGACAAGCCGTTGCCGATTCAGTTCGGCCTGTGGCTCAGCCATGTCGTGACCGGCGATCTGGGGCGCTCCCTGGCCACCGGGCGCGACATCTGGCCAGATCTGGCGGCCGCGTTGCAAAACACGCTGATCCTGGCAGCAGCTTCGGCAGGCATCGGGTTTTCGCTCGGCACCGTTCTGGGCAGCCTCGCCGGTGCGAATGTCGGCACCTGGATCGACCGGGTATGCGTGGGCGTGGCGGTGGCCGGCGTGTCGGTGCCGCATTACTGGCTGGGCATGGTGATGGTGATCATCTTCAGCGTCACGCTGAACGTGTTGCCGGCGATGGGATCATCGCCAGATGGCGCCGGCGGGTGGGCTTTGGACTGGGTTCATCTGCGCCATCTCATCCTGCCTGCTGTCACACTCAGCGTCATTCCAATGGGCATTGTCACCCGCAACGTGCGTGGGATTGTCGTTGAAGTGCTGGGACAGGACTTCATCACAACCTTGCGCGGCAAGGGCCTGCGCCGCTCCGGTGTGATTGTGCATGTGCTGAAGAATGCGGCGCCGAACGCGCTGGCGGTCATGGGGTTGCAGCTTGGCTACCTCATGGGCGGTTCGATTCTGGTCGAGACGGTGTTCGCCTGGCCTGGCACCGGCTTTCTGCTCAACACCGCCATCTTCCAGCGCGACATTCCGGTGCTGCAAGGCACCATCCTGGTGCTGGCAATGTTCTTCGTGGCGCTGAATCTCGGCGTCGATCTTCTGCAAACGGCGATCGACCCAAGGATGCGCCGCTCATGAGCGCCACTGTGGCTCCGGCCCTCCCCCGCGAAAAAACCCGCGATGTTCCCGCCGGCTACTGGCAGGGCGTGCGGAAGCGATTGCTGCGCGACAAGGTAACGCTGATCTGTGCTGGGCTTTTGCTGTTGATCCTGTTCGCCATCCTGGCCGCCCCATGGATTTCACCGCACCCGCCATTCCAGGGCAGCATGATCCGCCGCCTGAAGCCCATCGGCTTTCCGGGCTATCCGCTGGGCACCGATGAACTCGGCCGCGATATCCTGACGCGGCTGCTGTTTGGCGGCCGGCTGTCGTGGTTTCTCGGCATCACGCCGGTGGCCATCGCGTTCGTGATCGGCGGCACGCTGGGCGTGGTGGCAGGCTTTGCCGGTGGCTGGCTGAACATGCTGATCATGCGCGTGACAGATGTGTTCTACGCCTTTCCGTCCGTGCTGCTCGCCGTGGCCATCAGCGGGGCGTTGGGCGCCGGCATCTTCAACGCCATTCTGGCACTGACGATGGTGTTCATCCCGCCCATCATCCGCGTGGCCGAGACGGTCACCACCGGCGTACGCAATCTTGACTACGTGGAATCCGCCCGCGCTTCCGGCTCGGGCGCGTTCACCATCGTGCGGGTGCATGTGCTGCCGAACGTGCTCGGCCCCATCTTCGTCTATGCCACCGGCCTCATCAGCGTGGCGATGATCCTGGCATCCGGCCTGTCATTCCTCGGCCTTGGCACCCGCCCGCCCGAGCCGGAATGGGGCCTGATGCTGAACACCCTGCGCACCGCCATCTACACCCAGCCCGTGGTGGCGATGCTGCCGGGCGCCTGCATTTTCGTCACGTCCATCTGCTTTAACCTCGTCAGCGACGGCTTGCGGTCAGCGATGGATGTTCGGGCCTAAAAAGAATGAAAACAGCAGGAGATCAGACCTAACAGATTTATTCTTTTTATAAAAAAGAACCAAAAAATTTTATTCGTTAAATATATGCGTGGCTGGCACCCGCATGAAAATAATAGATGAAAGTCTTTTTTCTTCTTTTTCTTCAGAAAAAGAAGTTCTCGCTTTTATTAAATTTCTTCCCAAACACCACCACCTCGGAGTCATCATGCGCAACCGTTTGCTTCTGGCAGCCCTGGCCCTGACCACCGCCGCAGCCCTTCCGGCCCAGGCGCAAAAAACGCTTCGTATCGCCATGACGGCGAGCGACGTGCCCACCACCACCGGTATGCCGAATAACGGCTTTGAGGGCATGCGCTTCCTCGGCTATCCAATCTTCGAAGGCCTAACGCTGTGGAAGCTGGAGTCCGCAGACACCCTCGCCGGCCTGCGCCCCGGACTTGCCGAAAGCTGGGAACAGGACAAGGCCGATCCGAAGGTCTGGGTCTTCCATCTGCGCCAGGGTGTCACGTTCCATGACGGCAACGCGTTCAATGCCGATGCGGTGATCTGGAACCTCGATCGCTTCTTCAAGACAGACAGTGCCCAGTTCGAAGCCGCCGCGTCCGGCATCACCCGCGCCCGTGTTCCGTTGATGTCGTCCTATCGCAAGATCGACGACAACACCGTGGCCATCACCACCACGCGCCCGGCATCGTGTTTCCCGTATATGGTCGTGTATCTGTTGATGACGTCACCTGCATCGTTCGAGAAAGCCGGGCGTGACTGGGGCAAGGTTGCCACCCTGCCCGCCGCCGGCACCGGGCCGTTCCGCATCTCCAAATTCGTGCCGCGCCAGTCGGTGGAACTGGCCCGCAACGACGGCTATTGGGACACGGCGCACAAGGCCAAGGTGGACAATATCGTTCTCCTGCCGATGCCCGAGGCCAACACCCGCATGGCAGCACTCCGCTCCGGCCAGGTGGATTGGATCGAAGTGCCGCCGCCCGATGGCCTGCCGTCTCTGAAGGCGGCCGGGTTCACCATCACCACCGGTTCCTATCCGCATGTGTGGCCGTGGTTGTTCAACATGGGCGCTGCCGGCACGCCCATCGCCGATGTGCGGGTGCGTCAGGCGCTGAACTATTGCTTTGACCGCGAGGGCCTGGTGTCGTTGCTGAACGGCACTGCCGAGCCGTCGGTGGGTTGGCTGAAGGCATCGGATCCGAATTTCGGCAATCCCGTGAACCACTACAAACTCGACCCCGCGAAGGGCAAGGCGCTGCTGGCCTCGGCTGGGTTTACCGATGCCAAGAAGCTGTCGATGAAGGTGATGATCTCCACCTCCGGCTCCGGGCAGATGCTGCCGCTGGCGATGAACGAGTTCATGCAGCAAAGCCTGGCCGAGAATTGCGGCGTGGATGTCCAGTTCGACGTGGTGGAATGGAACACGCTGCTCACGGCCGGGCGGCTGGCGCCTGACAATGCCGGGCTGCACGGCACGATGGCGCTGAACATCAGTTCGCCAAGCTCGGATGCCTCGGTGATGGCGCGGTATTTCTCTTCGGCCAACTTCACGCCAAACGGCTTCAACTTCCCGCAATGGAAAGACCAGACGTTCGACACCGCCTTGTCCGCCCTGGAAGTGGCGACCGACCCTGCGGCCATCGCTGCGGCCACGCGGACGGCGCATGAGCGTTTGGTGGACAATCCGCCTTGGCTGTTCATCGTCCACGACCTCAATCCACGCGCCATGAGCAAACGGGTGACGGGCTTCGTCTCGCCGCAATCCTGGTTCGTCGATCTGAGTCTGGTGGACCTGAAATAGCGCCGAACAACGCGGGCGTTCTGTTGGCCGGGCAGGCGGAGCGTTGGCTCCGCCTGCCACCCGTTGCTGTTACTGTGCGCCTTATTTGCCGTCTTCGTCGTCGGCGAGTTGTTCGGCGATCGTCTGCTTACCCATCTCAGCGCAAATGGCGTCCTTGTTGGCCCCAATTTGGGCGCCAGCCGCCTTCATCAGTTCCGTCAGTTGGTCCTCGGTCAGATCCTTCTGCAAATTGGCGTATTTTTCCAGCGACGCCATCATCTGCTTCTGCTCGGCCGGCGTGATAGGAAACTTGCAGACGCCGACGGCAACGGCGGTCGTGCCGTAGGAGAGCATGCGCTTGGCGTTCAGCGACAGGTCTTCCGCCTTGACCTCAAATTTGGCAGCAGAGCAAACAAGTATAGACGAAATCGTTGCCGACAATAGAATAAACCGTTTCATTTGAATTCCATTCTTTTTCGTACTATAAACTGACAAATCAGCCGCATGTCTACATCACTCATTTGATGTCTGTATCGTTATATGTGATCAAACCGCACGAAAAAGCGGAAGTTTCTGTGCCAAGCTTTAGCACATCACCATCGATTGCCGCCGACGGACTTGACGCCACCGCCATTCTGGCTCGTCGATCTGGGTTTGCCGCCCCCCCAACAACGCCGAAAAATGCCAGGGCCTTGTCGGGAGGGCAAGCGGGGTGTCTGCTCCGCTTGCCGCCTTGCTGTCTCCAGGAGCCCTCGATGGTCCCCGCGTTGCTGAAAACCCGCCGTTTCCTGCCGCTGTTCCTCACCCAGGCACTGGGGGCGTTGAACGACAATCTGTTTAAGAACGCGCTGGCGGTGCTGGCGCTGTTTCGCGCCGCCGAGGGCGGGCCGGAGATTGTGGCGCTGGCGAGCGGGATTTTCATCATGCCCTATGTGCTGTTTTCCGCCACCGCCGGCCAGATGGCCGACCGGGGGGACAAGGCGCGGCTGATCCGCATCACCAAGGCGTTCGAGGTGCTGGTCATGGGCGTGGCGGCAGCGGGGTTCCTGTTGGGCAGCCTGCCGCTGCTGATCGTGGTGCTGTTCGGGCTTGGCTGTCAGGCCACGTTCTTCAGCCCGCTGAAATACGGCATTTTGCCGAGCCATCTGGCTGAGAACGAGCTTGTGGCCGGCAACGGGTTGATCGAGGCCGGAACCTTCCTCGGCATTCTGTTCGGCACCATTCTGGGTGGCGCACTTGTGCTCGGCAGCAGTGGCCCGGAGATCGTGTCGGTTCTGGGGTTGGTCATCGCCGTGTGCGGCTTCGCAGCCGCCTGGATGGTGCCCGCAGCGCCCGCGGCCCAGCCGGAGTTGCGGCTGAACTGGAACATCGCCGCCGAGACGGTGCGCGTCATCCAATCCGCCCGCGCGCACCGGCCGATCTGGCTGGCGATCCTGGCGTTGAGCTGGTTCTGGACGTTGGGCGCCATTCTGGTCTCGCAATTTCCGGTGATCAGCAAGGATGTGCTGGGCGGCGGGTCGATGCTGATCACGGTGCTGCTGACGATGTTCGCGCTCGGCATCGGCTTCGGCTCGGTGATCTGTGCGGCGATTTTGAAGGGCGAGGTGACGCAGCGTTACGTGCCGTTCGCGGCACTGGGCATTTCGTTGTTCGCCTGGGACTTCGCCGCGATGTGCCCGGTGCTGGCGCAGCAGCTTGCCGGCGTGGCGCAGGGCGACGAGACGGCGCGGATCTGGGCGCTGCTGGCCGCCCCGCGCATGTGGCGCATCCTGCTGGATCTCGCGTTGCTGGCGGTGTGCGGCGGTCTGTTCAGCGTGCCGCTGTATGCGCTGATCCAGGAACGCTCCCACCCCACCCAGCGCAGCCGGATGATCGGCGCCAACAACATCGTCAATGCGGGCCTGATCGTGGTGGGCGCGGTATCAGCGGCGGTGCTGGCCAATCGCGGCGTGTCGGCGCCGGATATCGTGACGATCACCGCCTGGGTGAATTTCGCCGTGGTGATCTGGATGGCGCGGGTGTGGCCACGCCAGACGTTGCGCGGCTTCTGCCGGCTGTATTTCGAACTGTTCCACCGCGTGCGCGTGACGGGGCTGGAAAATCTCGACGGCCTGGGCGAGCGGGTGATCTATGTGGTCAATCACCTGTCCTATGGCGACGGCGTGCTCGTGGCGTCCTGCCTGCGGGAGAACACCAACATCACCTTCGTGGTGAACAGCTTCATCGCCAAGAAATGGTGGGTGGGCGGGGTGATGGCGGCGGTGGACAATTTGCAGGTCGATCCCAGTAGTCCCTACTCGGTCCGCGCCATGATCAACGCGGTGCGCGATGGCCAGCATCTGATGATCTTCCCCGAAGGCCGCATCACCCGCACCGGCGCGTTGATGAAGATCTATCCCGGCACCGGCATGGTGGCGGACAAAACGGGCGCGCAGGTGGTGCCGATCCATATCGACGGGCTGCAATACACGCCGCTTGGCTGGCTGTCCGGCATTGTACGGATGCGGCTGTTCCCTCGCGTGACAATGACGGTGCATCCGCCGGTGACGCTGACAGTGCCCGAGGGCCTGCAAGGCCGGGCCAGGCGGGAAGCCTTGGGCCGCACGCTGCAATCCGTGATGGAGGACGCAAGCTTCCGCAGCCGCGACACCAGCCGCACCCTGTTCGCCGCCACGCTGGACGCCAAGACCATCTTCGGCAGCAAGCGCATCGCTGCCAACGACATCACCTACAAACCCGCCACCTACGGCACCATCGTGCTCGGTGCTGCCGTGCTGGGCCGCAGGCTGGCGGTGCTGACGGCCCGCAGCATCGCCGCCCCCTTCGCACCACCGCCGCCGGGGATGGACCCGGCGTTGTATGGCGACATCAACGCCGCCGTGCGCGTGGGCGTGATGCTGCCGAATGCCACGGCGGCGTTGGTCACGCTGCTTGGCCTGTCCGCGTTCGGGCGGGTGCCGGCGCTGTTGAACTTCTCCGCCGGCCCCGAGGCGATGCTGGATGCATGCCGGGCGGCGCGGGCCAAGATCGTCGTCTCGTCCCGCGCCTTCGTCACCAAGGGCAAGCTGGAATCAGCCGTGGCCCGCATGGAAGGCCACGTGACGTTCATCTGGCTGGAGGATGTGCGCGAGAGCATCAAGCTGCCCCACAAGCTGCGCGGGCTGTGGGATCGCGCCTTCGCCCGCCATCTGCCCGGCGCACGCGGCCGGCCGGATGCGGTGGCCGTGATGTTGTTCACCTCTGGCACCACCGGGGCGCCGAAAGCAGTGCTGCTCAGCCATCGCAACATCCTGACCAACTGGGCCCAGGTGGTCTCGGTGGTGGATTTCAAACCCGATGACCGCGTGCTGAACGCCATGCCGATGTTTCACAGCTTCGGCCTCACCGGCGGCACGCTGCTGCCGTTGCTGATTGGCGCGCGCATTTTCTTCTACCCGTCGCCGCTGCATTACCGGATTGTGCCCGAGACGGCCTACGACACAGACGCCACCATCGTGTTCGGCACCGACACCTTCATGGCTGGCTGGGCGCGCTATGCGCATCCGTTCGATTTCCACACCGTGCGCTATGCCTTCGCGGGCGCTGAAAAAGTGCGCGATTCCACCCGCAAGATCTTCGCCGAACGTTTCGGCGTGCGCATCCTGGAAGCCTATGGCGCAACCGAGACATCACCGGCGCTCGCCATCAACACCGCCATGAGCAACCGCACCGGCACCGTGGGCCGGATACTGCCGGGCATCGAGACGCGGCTTGTGGCCATTCCGGGCGCGGAGGGCTTCGTGCTGCATGTCCGCGCCGGTAACGTGATGATCGGCACCGTCACCGCGGCCGATCCGGACACCATCCACGCCCCCGAAGACGGCTGGTATGACACCGGAGACGTGGTGACGATGGACGACGAACGCTTCCTCAGCATCGTCGGCCGCGTGAAGCGCTTCGCCAAGCCAGGCGGCGAGCGGATTTCGATGGATGGCTGCGAGGAACTGGCCAGCGCCTGCTGGCCCGGCTTCCACCATGCGGTGATCGCCCTCCCCGATGAGCGCAAGGGCGAGGCGCTGGTGCTGGTGACCACCGATCCGGACGCCACAATCCGCACCCTGCTCACCTTCGCCCGCGCCCGTGGGCTGACGGAAATCATGGTGCCGCGCATCATCGTGCCGGTGGGCAAGCTGCCGTTGCTGGGAAGCGGAAAGGTCAACTACCCTGCGGTGCAGGCGATGGTGGAACAGACCCGCGCCGACGAAGCACGCGCCCGTCAATCGCAGCCAACCCCATAGCGATCAGCACCATGCCGCCCAAGGCCCGCGATGTGACGTGCTCGCCCATCACGCCCCATCCCAGCAGCAGCGCCGAAACCGGCACCAACAACGTGACCAAAGACAGGTTGGTGGGTCCGGCGCTGGCCAGCAGGCCGAAGAACAGCATGTAGGCCAGCCCGGTGCTCAACAGCCCCAGACCGATCAGGGACATCCAGCCGGCATGGCTGGGCGATGCCAAGGCCCATGGCTGGTCGATCACCAGCGCCAGCGGCAGCACGATCAAGGCGGACATGCCAAGCTGGCAGGCCGCCAGCACGCTCGGCGCAACGCCCTTGATGCGCCGGCCGAACGGCAGCGCGAACCCATAGGTCAGCGCCGCCAGCAGAGACGCCGCCTGCCCGATAAGATCCGCACCGATCAGCGCATCCGGCCCCACCAGCACCAGCACGCCCGCGATGCCGCACGCCACACCCGCGATCTTGTTCTTCGTCAGCGCCTCGGTGCGCAGGATCAGGCCGGTCACGAGCACGACGAACATCGGCGTCAAAGCGTTCAGGATTGACGCGGTGCCGCCGGAGATGCGGGTTTCGGCCCAGGCGATCAGTGTGAACGGGATCACGTTGTTCAAAATCGACAGAACCACAATCCGCCGCCATTGGCTGGGCGGCACATGCAGCCTGATGCCCTGGGCACGCAGGAACACCACAATCGCCAATGACCCGATCGTCACCCGGCTCAGCACCGTGGTGAACGGCGGCAACTCGGTGGCCAGAACACTGTAGAACAGGAACGATCCGCCCCAGAGCAGCGAGAGAAGGATCAGCCGGAACCAGTCGGTGCGTTTCATAGGCGGCTTCTAGCGGGCCAGGACCGTCAGCGACACCTCGGTTCTTGCGGGGTCAGTAGTCGAATTCGTAGGTGACTCCAATCTGATTGCCGGTTGGTGGCGAACCCGGCGTGGGGTTGGCGGCCGGCGACGGCGCCACGCCGACATCGGCTTCCAGCCGCAGGCCGGGCGCCAGATCCACCCGCACCGTGGCCTGGCTGCCTGTGCCAGAGGTGGATTGCTTGGCGCCGATATACACGCCCTTGAAAATGGTGCGCCCGGCCTCCACCGAGGTTTTGGCCCCCGGCGCGCCGCCCACCGACAGCACGTCCAGCCCCAGCCCGCTGCGCAGCCTGCCCAACGGGTCAAAGCCGGCGCTGCCGCCCACATCGGCAATCTGCGCCAGCCCGGCGGCAATCTGGGCGAGTTGCAGCGGGCCGAGTTCGGATGCGCTGCGGCGGAACAGCAACTGGGCCATCACCTCATCCTGCGGAAGGCTCGGCACTGAACTCAACGACACGCGCGGATGGCTGGCGTTGCCGTTGATGGTCAGCGTGGCCGCCAACTTGCTGGTCAGCGTGGTGGCGGCGAAATCCAGAGTGGGGTCCACCGGCAGATGGCCATCGAAGCTGACGCGCCCCGTGGTGAAGTTCAGGGTCTGGCCAGCGAGGCTGAACTGCCCCCGACGCAAGGTGAAGCCGCCCTCGGGCTTGGGGGCGGCCGCCGTGCCGCCGATATGCAGCTTGCCGCCCAGTTCGGCGTCCAGCCCGCGCCCACGGACAAAGATCTGGTCGGCGGCGGTGAGCGTGATGTCCAGGTCGATCGGCACCTCCGGCGGCGGCGGCGGGGGCGGCGGACCGGGTTGGCGAATGGCCAGCACCGGCAGGCTGGCGGGCAGCCGCTGCGGGATGTTGATTTCAGCGCGGGCGATCCGGATGGTGCCGGTGGCGGCCATGGCGGTCTGCAAGGCACCGGACAGGCCCAGATCGGCGTCGAATTTCAGCTTGATCAGGTCGCTGGACAACGGGCTGGCGTCGCGTGCGACGAGGTTGATCTGCACCGGCATCGGTGCCGCCAGACCCACATTTCCAGTGCCGAACAGGGTGCCGCTGCCCGCCCTGGCGGTGAGCGTTTCGATCACCACCCGGTCCGGTGCTGCGCGCAGCACGGCTTCGATCTCGCTCAACCGCACGCCCTGCCCCGGCACGGCAAAAGTGCCGCGATGCAGCGTGAGCGTGCCGGATGGGCGCGGCTCGGTGCCGGTGAGACGTGCGTCCAACGCGAGCGAGCCACGTGTCTGGGCACCGGCGCTCGCCAGGAACGGGTCCAGCAGCGCCAGATCGGCACGGCCCCGCACAGCCAGATCATAGGCCCAGCCGGGGGAGATCGGCACACTGCCCGCCGCCACAAGTTCGGTGGCGCCAGCGGCCAGCGTGGCATTGATGCGGGCGCGATTGCCTTGCAACGCGGCGGTGGCGTTCAGCCGCATGGCCGGAATGCCGTTCGGCTGGCGCAACCTCAGCCCGGTGCCGGAGAGTTGCACGGTGCCGGTGGGCTGCGTGGTGGTGCCCTGCAGCCGCGCCTGGGCCTGCAAGCTGCCTTCGGCCTGCATCTGCGGGTCGATCAGCCGGGCCAGTTCTGCCGGCACGGCGCGCAAGGACGCCGTGACATCCAGCGTCGGCGCAAGCCTGCCGACGATATCCAGGGCGCTGCCGCCCAAGGTGATCCGCGTGGCGCCGAGGGTGATCTGCGGCGCGTAGGTGAGCGTGGTGGGTGCCGCAAGGCGCAGCGCCTGCCCCGGCACCATGCCCGGCGCCGTGCCTTGCAGGCTGGCGATGTTCAACCGGCTCGCCTGCGCATCAAGCGTGGCGGATGCCGACAGCGAGGCCGTGCCGGTCACGCCGACGCGAATGGCCAGCGCATTGGCAGGCCCGGTCACATCCAGCCGCGCATTCTGCCGATAGGCCCCGCTCGCCGCACCATCGACCACCAGACTGGCGGTCAGAGCCGGCGTGACGCCGGCAGGATCGGTGACGGTGCCATTGAGCAGCAGGCGCGCAATGCTCGCACCTTCGACGGCAGCGCGCGTCACCTCCGCCATCACCTTCAGCACCGGCGTGGCGCCGTCACGCAGCACTTCGATCGTGGCTTTCGCCGCCCCGGCGCGGGCCGGGGCGGGAAGGCGGGCGGCTTCCAATGTAAGACCGCCGGTGGGCAGCCCGCCGTCCTCGGCCAAGGTGAACGCGCCCTTGGCCACCAATCCTTGCCACGTGGCCTCGGCGATCTCGATCCGCGTCCGCTTCTCGCCGTCCAACCCGGCATTGACGGCGAGCGCCACCGGCTGCCCGGCATAGCTTCCCTTCACCAAGGCTGTGCCGACCGGGGCGCTGGGCAGGCCGGTGGCATCGATGTCGCCGGTGATGGTGCTGGATGCGCCTTGGGCCGTCACGTCGACCACCGCCTTCGTCTTGATGGCGAAATTGTCGAACGCGCCGGCAATCTGTCCCGCCAGATCGGCCTTCCCCGCAATCGCCGGGGAGAAGGCGGCCAGTTTGGGCAAAATAAGGTGATAATCGAGCGCCAGTCGCTCGGTCGGCAAGGCACCGGTGGCGGTCAGTGTCGCGGTGTCGCCCTGCACGGTGGCCGACAGTTCCGGCACGCCGCCCTGCCGATACAGCACATCCAGCCGCAGCGGCGCGGTGCCGAGCATCTCCGAGGCCACGCCCGGCACCACCAGCCCCGCCAGCGTGCTGTGCATGTCGAGCGCCTTGGCGTCGCCTTCCGCCTGAAGCGTGAACTTCCCGGCCGCGACGTCAGCTGCCATCAAGCGCTCCACCGTGAGGTTGAGCCTGATGGCCTGGGTTACCAGCGAATACCCGGCATCCGCCGCCACACGCAGCCCGTCCGCCGCAGACGCGCCGGCGGTGAGCGTGGCGGTGATCTCGGGCGTGGTGGATTGTTGATAAACGGCATCCAGCGTCACCGGCCCATCGCCGAGCAGATCAGGCTGGTCGCCCGGCAGTTTCAGGCCGGCCAGCACGGCGTGCACCGTGGCCGCGTCGGCGTTGCCCTTCACGGTGGCATCAAGATGCCCGGCCTTCACCCCGGCGATATCCGGCTGGTCGATGGCCAGGCGCAGATCCGCGCCGATGGCGACGATGTCGAGCGTGCCATCCAGCCGCGTGGTCAGGCCCTTTGCGTCGATGGTGGCCTTGGTCGCGACCGCATTCAGAGGCCCGATCAAGGTTGCTTTCAGCGCCGCCGGCCCCTGCCCCGCAGCATCCGGACTGATGGCGGACAACGACACATCCATACCGCTCGTTTGATAGACAGCGCGGCCTTCCAACGACAGCGTGGCCTCTGGCAGCTCAATGCGGTCGGCCTTGATGGCATCCACCGCCACCCGATAATCGAACCCGCCCAATGAGGAGGACGACGAAGTGCCGCTGCTTTTCGGATACCGCGCCACATGAATGCGCGTGGCGGCCAGCAGCGTGGCGCTGATGTCCTTGCGCAGCAGCGCCGTCGGCCACCAATTCAGCCGCAGGCCTTCAATCTCCAGCCACACGCCGTCGGCATCGGCCAAGGTTGCGTGGGCGATGCTGAAATCATCGGGGAACCGGCCCTCAAGCCCGGTGATTTCCAGCCCCGCCAGCCGCGCAATCCGCTCGACAGCGCGATGCCCGGCCTGGGTGTTCACCCCCACCGCCGCAACCGCTGCGAGCAGCACCACGCTGCCAACGATGCTGCCGAGAATGCGCAACATACGCATCAGAATGCCTGCCCAAGGCCGAGATAGAACTCAATCGCGTCCCCCCCGCGCTGGCGCTGCAACGGAATGGCGATATCGGCGCGAATGGGGCCGATGCTGGTGTAATACCGCGCGCCAACACCCGCGCCGGTGCGGAAGCGGCCGGTGAACGGACGTGAGTCCGTCCCTACCTCGCCGGCATCGATAAACACCACCGCGCCGTAGCTTTCGCCGAAGCGCTGGCGCATTTCGATCGTGCCCGCCGCGATGGACGTGCCGCCCGCCGGCTTGCCGTTGCGCAGCACCGGCCCGACCGACTGAAACCGATAGCCGCGAATGGTGCCGCTGCCGCCGCCGTAGAACCGCTGGTCGGGCGGGATGTCGAACGTGCTGGCGCCTTGCACGCTGCCCAGCAGCCCGCGCATCGCCAGCACGCTGCGGCCCGGTGCGGCAAGGTCGAAATATGTCGATCCGCTGATCTGGGTGATGCTGAAGATGGCATTCTGCCGGCTGATGCTGAACGTGGGCGTGATGGACGCATCCGCGCGGGTGCCGGTACTGGGGTCGGTCAGGCTGGTGGTGGTGTCGTAATGCAGGCCGATCGGCACCTGCGCCAGCGTGTAGTCCCGCGTCACATGGTCCTGCACGAAATGCGCCCGCTCGCCCATCAGGCCGACGCTGCCGGTCCAATGCTCGGCCAGCCGGCGGCTGAAGGTGGCCCCGGCGATCAGGGCGGTGCGGTCATACGCGTCCAGCGTCTCGCGCACCGCGAGGCCGGTGAAGCTCAACGACTGCTCGCGCCGCAGCCAGTCCGGAATCGTCAGCAACCCGCCCAGCCGATAGCCCGGCTGCCGCGACGCACTGGCGCCGATCTGCTCAACACCGGCCGACAGGGTCAACATCTCTGCCTGGCCCCACAGGTTGCGGTGGGTCCAGCCGAGTGTGGCATTGCCGCCCTGGTCGGTTGAAAACGCCGCCGAGACACTGATGGCGCGCGGCTTGCGCTCGGCCACCACCACCTCAACCGGCAAGCGCCCATCCGCCTCGGTGGCCGCAGCAGGGTTCAGCCGCACGCTGGCGATGGCCGGCACCTTCTGAAGATCGTCCCGCGCCGCCTCGATGGCCGCCGGGTCGAACACCGTGCCGGATTGCAATGCCAGCCGGCGACGGATGTAGCTCTCCTCCAGCCCATCCAGCCCCGAGACGCGGATCGTGCCGATATCCACGCGCGGCCCGGCAGTGACGGGATAGGTGATATCCAACGCCTGCGCCGCCAGGTCCAGATCGGCCACTGGCGCACCCACCCGCGACAGCGCATGGCCGCTGGCCAGCAGCGATGCCTGCAACCGCGCGCCCGCGCCCAGCACCGCACTGGCCACGGCGGGCGCACCCGGTTCAAGATCGAGCGTCTGGCCGGCGGCATCGCCGTCGATCCGCACCCGGCGCAGGGTGAACACGGGGCCGGGGGCAAGGTCGATCACCACCGCCACCTCCTGGTCAGCCGGCCAGGCCTCCAGCGCGTCACCGAGTTCGGGGTCGTTCAGGTCGTGTCCGGCCAGGGTGATGTGAATGGTGCCGGCGTAATGACCCAGGCTGCGCATCGCGTCCGACAGCCGCCCGGCATCGGTGCGGGCGCGGGCGATCAGCGTGGCGGGGCTGACGTCGCCGGCATCGCGCAGTTGCTCCAGCGTGGCGGAATCACGCGCCGCCGCGTCCAGCTCCGCCTGTCCGGTGGGCGCCAGCACCACTGTGTAGCGCAAGGCGTCCGCAGCGTGGACACGCGGCGCCAGCGGGACCAGCAAGGCCACGGCGACGAAGCTCGAAAGAGCCATGGACGCGGCCCGCCGAAGGTGATTTTTCAGTGTCAAGGAAGGTTCACGAAGCTTTCATTGTCCGCAGCCCCTCAGAGTAGTAATCGCACATGATGGATATCACCCCAAGGCGTCTGAAGGCCAAGCGGTTCCCACTGCTGCAACGTCCGCAGCAGAAAGTGGACGATGCCGCGTGGTCAAATATCACCCTTCCCACGCAACGGCTGTTCGTGCGCCGCATGCGCGCGATCCGGCGCGGGGCGCTGGCAGCGGTGTGGACCGCCTGCGCGGTGCTGATCCAGTCAGCCCTGATCCTGCTCCCGGGCACGTCGAAAATGGCGTTCTCGCGATTCTACTGGAACGTTGTCTGTCGCCTGATCGGCCTGAACGTACGGATGATCGGCGCCGTTGCCCAGCGCACGGAAGACGGTCGCCCGGTGGTGTTCGTCTCCAATCACTCTTCCTGGCTGGATGTCCTGGTGCTCGGCAGCCGCCTGCCGGCCTGCTTCATCGCCAAGGAAGAAGTGGGCGGATGGCCCATTATCCGCACCATCGCCCGGCTTGGCCGCACGCTCTACGTCCGCCGCACCCGCTCCAGCACAGGGCGCGAGCGTGACGACATGGTGGCCCGGCTGGCCGGCGGCGATAACCTGATCTTGTTCCCCGAGGGCACCACCAGCGACGGCTCCCGCGTGCTGCCGTTCCGCTCGGCGTTCCTGTCGGTGGCCGAACTTCCCGTCACCGCCACGGGCCACACGCCCATCATCCAGCCGGTATCGATTGTGTATGACCGTCTGGCCGGCCTGCCCACCGGGCGCGCCGCGCGGCCGTTGTTCGCATGGTATGGCGACATGGATATCGGCTCGCATTTCTGGCGTCTTGCCCAGCACAAGGGCCTGCGCGCCAGCATCCTGCTGCACCAACCGCTGGACCCTGAACATTTCGCCAGCCGCAAGGAACTCGCCGCCGCCGCCTTCGCCATCGTGGCGGACGGCGCAGCGACCTTGCGCCAGAACCGGCCCGCCACGCCCAACAGCAGCCACGGCGCCGTCGGCAGCCTGTCACCGGCTTTTGTTTAAGGTTCAAAGACCACTGCGTTCTTGATTGACACGGCCACTGCCATTGCTGCGACACTGCCGCCAGACGCGCTGCCGCCATGTTTCGGCGGAGATTTCCGGCCCGAGCCTTGACCTGGGCCATCTGCTTGCCCATTCCTCATGTAGTCCCGGCTGCATTTTGGCTGTGTCGAAAGGAAGACCTTGAGCGACGATCCCGTGAGCCTGGTGCCCTGTCATTCGCACCACCCGACCAAGCAGGCCCCCATGCGCCTGTGGGACCGCGCGTTGGCCGCAACCCATTGACCCAGAATTCCCGCCGCCTCCACATGATCACGTGGGGCTGCCAGATGAACGTGTATGACAGCGGCCGGATGGCGGACGTGCTGGCCCCGCTGGGCTATGCCCCGATCGACGCCCCCGATGACGCTGACATGATCATCCTCAACACCTGCCACATCCGCGACAAGGCGGCCGAGAAGGTGTTCTCGGAACTCGGCCGGCTGCGGATTTTGCAGGAGGCCCGCAAGGCCCAGGGCCACCGCATGATCATCGCCGTCGCCGGCTGCGTGGCGCAGGCCGAGGGTGCGGAAATCCTCGCCCGCGCGCCCTATGTCGATATCGTGCTCGGCCCGCAGACCTATCACCGCCTGCCGGAGATGGTGGCCCGCGCCAGCCGCGCCGCAGGCTCCGTCATCGAGACGGATTTCCCGGCCGAGGACAAGTTCGACTATCTGCCCGAAGCCTCCGCCCCCCAGGGGCTGACCGCGTTCCTCACCATCCAGGAAGGCTGCGACAAGTTTTGCAGCTTCTGCGTGGTGCCCTACACGCGCGGTGCCGAGACCAGCCGCAGCGAGGCCACCGTGCTGGCCGAAGCCCGCCGCCTGGTGGTGCAGGGCACGCAGGAGATCACCCTGCTCGGCCAGAACGTCAACGCCTGGCACGGGCTGGATGCCGCAGGCGTGCCCTCCACCCTCGGCAAGCTGGTGCGCGAACTGGCGAAGATCCCGGGGCTGGCGCGCATCCGCTACACCACCTCCCACCCGCGCGACATGGACGACGATCTGATCGCCGCCCACGCCGAGGTGCCGGAACTGATGCCGTTCCTGCATCTGCCGGTACAGTCGGGGTCTGACCGCATGCTGGCGGCCATGAACCGTCGGCATACGGTCGCCGAATATATCGCCCTGGTGGACCGCCTGCGCGCCGTCCGGCCGGACATGGCGCTGTCATCGGACTTCATCGTGGGCCATCCCGGCGAGACCGAGGCCGATTTCGAGGCCACGCTGGACCTCATCCGCCGCGTTCAGTTCGTGTCCGCGTTCAGCTTCAAATACTCGCCCCGCCCCGGCACGCCTGCCGCCGGCATGGGCCAGCAGGTGGACGACGAAACCGCCGACCGCCGGCTGCAAACCCTGCAGGCGCTGCTGCGCGAGCAGACCACCGCCTTCAATGACAGCACCGAAGGCAAGACCATCGATGTGCTGTTCACCCATGTCGGCCGCCAGCCCGGACAGATCGGCGGCCGCACCCCATGGCTCCAGCCCGTGCACGTGCTCGGGCCGGAAAGCCTCATCGGCCGCATTGTGCCGGTGCTGATCGACAACGCACGTCCCAACTCTCTGAATGGAATACTCATCAAGGAGACAGCCTGCGCTTGACCCACATCTCGGTATCTCCGACTGACCGCAAATCCCTCCAGGCCCCTCCCGCTCTCGGGACCAAGTCTGTAACCCTCACTTTCGCCGACAACGCGCTGCTGGCGCTGCTGCTCGGTGATCACGACCGCCATGTGGTGCGCCTGGAGCAGGGTATGGGGGTTCGCCTGTCCTGCCGGGGCAACCGCGTGGCCATCAGCGGCGATACAGCCCGGGTGGAATCGGCCCAGGGCGTGATGGTGGGGCTTTACAAGCGACTGGAATGCGGCGAGCCGGTGAGCCCGTCGGATGTGGATGCAGCCGTCAGGCTCGCCGAGATCGACGACCCGCGTTTGCCGCTGTCCGACCTTCCGGCCATCCGCACCAAGCGCGGCGCCATCGGTCCGCGCAGCGCCGGCCAAGCGACGTATATGGAGATGCTGGCCAAGCACGAGATGGTGTTCGGAATCGGCCCCGCCGGCACCGGCAAGACCTATCTCGCCGTGGCCCAGGCCGTGGCGATGCTGACCGCCGGCAAGGTGGACCGCATCATCCTCTCCCGCCCCGCCGTGGAAGCCGGCGAACGGCTGGGCTTTCTTCCGGGCGACCTGAAGGAAAAGGTCGATCCTTACCTCCGCCCGCTTTATGATGCCCTCGGCGACATGATGCCGCAGGACATGATGAAGAAGCGTATGGAAACCGGCGAAATCGAAGTGGCTCCGCTCGCGTTTATGCGCGGCCGCACGCTCGCCCACGCGTTCGTCATCCTGGACGAGGCGCAGAACACCACCCCCGTGCAGATGAAGATGTTCCTCACCCGCATGGGCGACAGCACCCACATGGTCATCGCCGGCGACCTGACGCAGATCGACCTGCCGCAGGGCGCCCGCTCGGGCCTGAAGGACGCGCTGGAGACGCTGGAAGGCCTGCCCGGCATCGGCGTATGCCGCTTCGACAAGCGCGACGTGGTGCGTCACCCGCTGGTGGCCCGCATCGTCGACGCCTACGACCAGCGCGCGGCTGCGGAAAAAGACACCCGCCGTGAAGCGCGCCGCTTCGACAACGCGAGCAAATAGATGGACGGCCGACCTAGTAGGGTCCCCGCGCAAGCGGGGATCCAGATCATCACGGATGACGCTGCCTGGCGCCGCGCCCTCCGCAATCCGGAAATGGTGGTGCGCCGCGCCGCCGAGGCGGCGGGGGCTCACGCCACCATCGTGCTGACGTCTGACCGCGTGGTGCAGGATCTCAACGCGCGGCACCGCGACCGCAACAAGCCCACCAACGTGCTGACGTTCGACCCGCTTGGCCCTTACGAGCCGGGCGAGATCATTCTCGCCCTTGGCGTGGTGCGCCGGGAGGCGAAGGCCGCCGGCAAGCGACTGTCCGACCACCTCGCCCATCTCGTCATCCATGGCAGCCTGCATCTGCAGGGCCACGACCACCATTGTGCCGGCGAAGCCGGCCGGATGGAACAGACCGAGGCGCGCCTGATGGGCCGCCTGAAGCGACCCAACCCCTGGAAACCCACATGAACGCCCCCCAACGCGACGGCGCCGTCCGCTCGCGCGCCGCCCGTGCCGGATTGATCGAACGCCTGCGTGGCAAGATTTTGCGCAGGCACCACGAGCCCAGCGTGCGCGAGAGCATCGCGGAACTGGTGCAGGAAGCCGCCGACGCCGTCCATCTGCCGGGCCACATGCCCGAGCTGGACCGCCAGGAACGCGCCTTGATCGCCAATGTGCTGCGCCTGCGCGGCACCACCGCCGACGACGTGATGATCCCCCGCGCCGACATCATCGCCATGCGGCTGGACGTGTCGCTGGACGACGCGCTCGGCCAGATCCGCCGCGAGGGCCATTCCCGCCTGCCGATCTACAAGGACCAGCTCGACGACATCGTCGGCATGATCCACATCAAGGACGTGTTTTCCTACGTCGGCCGCCCCGAGGCATTCCAGCTCGAAGCCATCCTGCGCCGACCGCTGCTGGTGGCGCCCCAGATCCCGGTGCTGGACCTGCTGTTGCAGATGCGGCAGGCGCGCATGCATCTGGCGCTGGTGGTGGACGAATACGGCGGCATCGACGGGCTGGTGACGATTGAAGACCTCGTTGAGACCATCGTCGGCGACATTTCCGACGAACATGACGAAATCGCCGGCCCCATGGTCACCGAGCGCGGCGACGGCAGCCTGGACATGGACGCCCGCCTGCCGGTGGAAGACTTCGAACACCGCGTGGGCCTGGTGCTGACCGAAGACGAGCGCGAAGCCGATATCGACACCGTGGGCGGGCTGGTTTTCACCCTGGCCGGGCGTGTGCCGGCCAAGGGCGAGGTGATCGGCCATCCGAGCGGGTTTGAATTCCGGGTGCTGGAGTCCGATGCACGACGGATACGACGCCTGCGCGTGCGGCGAACGCCAGCCGTGAGTGTGGCAGCGGCAGAATAGCCTGCCCCCGGCGTCAGGCCGATTCCAGAAGCGCCGTGAGGTGCGCACCAAATCGTGCCCCATCGCACAACGCAGACGACGCCACACGCGCCCGCATGCCCATGCGGCACGCATTCAGCCTGACACGGTCCATGGCCCATGATTGCGTGATGCGGACGTAATCGTTCTCATCCTGGGCCACGAACGCGGCCAATCCGGCCGCATGCAGATGGCTCTGCGAATGCCGGCCCGCGAAGCTCCGGCCGGGCAGCGTCACCACCGGCAACCCCATCCACAATGCATCGCAGGTGATCCCGCCGCCGGAATAGGGCAGCGGATCCAGGGCAATATCCATGTCACCGAGATGGGCAAAATAATCGGTGCGCGGCAGGCGGCCGGTAAAGTGCAGTCGGGTCGCGTCGATGCCCTCGGCTGCGAACCAGCCGGTGATTCGAGCCTGCACATCGGCGTCATCAAAGCCGTCATAGGTGAAATGCAGCGTGCTTTCACCTACCGTCGCCAACACACGCGCCCAGAGCCGGACAATGACAGGGTTGATCTTCGCCGGATGGTGAAAGGCCGCGAACCGCACTGGCCGAGCGGGATCTGCGGGCTGGATCTCAGGCGCATCGGCGGGTGGATCGTAGCAAAGATAGCCATCCGGCAGCCGCAGGATGCGCTCGTGATAGGCGTGCTCCTCACCCGGCGGGGCCAGATGGCGGTCCGCGATGATGCCATCGATGGCGGCACAGCCGGTGGTGCCGAAATAGCCGGCCCAACTCAGTTGCACCGGCGCCGGCCTGCGGGCAAACGCGCCGAGGCGGATATCGGTGGTGTGGCCCGCCATGTCGATCAGCACGTCGATCGTATCGGCGCGCACGGTGGTGGCCAGCGTTTCGTCGGACCAGCCGGCGATGTCGTGCCACTGCGCGGCGCAGGCGCGGAACCGGGCGGTGAGCGCATCGGGCGCGGTGGTGCCGGAATAGATCACCAATGCAATCGCGGCGGGGTTCAAAGCCTCGATGGCGCGGATGGTGAACTGCCCCACCGGATGCATGCGCAGATCGGCCGACACCAGCCCCACGCGCAAGACGGCCCCGCGCTGGCGTGTGGATAGCGGCATCGGCGTCACCTTGCCGCCGATCCGCGCCTCCCACATCGCATGCAGCGTGTGGAGGCTTTCGGCGGTCACACCCGGTACATATTGCGCGGCCATCAGCCGGTTGGAGATCGCCGCCGCATCGTTCGGATACTGTTCCAGCCACGCATCAAGACTGGCATTGGCAGCGGGCACGTCGCCCAGGCGCAGTTCCAGATCGCCCAGACAGGTGGGCGGCAAGGCGTGCTGGGGATCGACGCGGTTCGCATGGCGGAACATCCGCAACGCGGCGGCGGGGTTGCCGTCTGTTTGCAGTATGATCGCCAGATTGTAGAGCGCGGGGGCGTAATCGGCATCGGCCGCCAGCGCCCTGTTGAACCAGATTCGCGCCGGCTCCGGCTGGGCGTTTTCCAGCAACCCCATGCCGATTTGAAACGACAGTTCAGGGCGCGTGGGAAACAGGGGTGCTGCCTGTTCGGCCATGGTCAACGCGGCATCCGGCCTACGCTGTGTGGCGGCGGCGGCGATGGCGTCCAGCCAGTTCTCCAGCCGACCCGGCGCCAGCGCCAGCGCCCGGCGCAGATGGAACAGGCTGCGCGTGGCCTTGCCCTCCGCCCCCAGCAGCCGGCCCAGCAGCAAATGCGGCGCGGCTTCGTCCGGCCTTGCCTTCAGCAGCCGCTCCAAGCGCTTCTGCGCGTCTCGCCCTCGCCCGCTCTCGGCCAAAATCAGCGCCAGATTGTGCACGGCCAATGCGTGATGCGGCTCGGCCGCCAGCACTTGCAGATACAAGGATTCCGCCTGGGCCCATGCGCCCGCCTGGTGGTGGCCGAGCGCCTGTGCGACCAGATGCCTCACGCCGCGAGATCGACCCATTTCGGTGCACGGTCCTTGTCGACCACCATCGCCCGCACGCCCTCCGCGAAATCCGGGTGCTTGGTCACGCTTTGCACCAACACCAGCTCGGCGGCGAGACACGCCGCCAGCGTGCGCCTGGCCCCGGCCCGGATGATGTCAAAGCTCCACCGCAGCGAGGACGGTGACATGCGGTTGAGAACATCCACAGTCTCCCGCGCCCACGCCGTGCCCTCCTGCGCGAGAGCGGCAAGGATGGCCTCCACGCTCGCCAGCCCGAAGCAGCGGTCAATCGCCGCCCGATGCGGCGCCAGGGTGAATTCCGGCAGCGTGACCGCATGGGTGGCCACGGCGGCCACGCCATCCCGCACCAACTGCGCCCGCAGATCGGCGAAGCCCGCGCGCGGCACCAGATGCGTGGCAATGCCGGCATGAACCGCATCTGCCCCCACCAGCCTGGTGCCGGTCAGGCCCAGATACATGCCGATCTGCCCCGGCAGGCGCGGCAGCACGAAGGTGGCGCCCACATCCGGAAACAGGCCGATGGCCGTCTCAGGCATGGCGAACTGAGCGAACTCGCTGGCCACGCGGATCTGGCCATGCACCGAAACACCGATGCCGCCGCCCATGCAGAACCCGTCGATCAAAGCCACATATGGCTTCGGATACGCGGCGATGGCGGCGTTGAGCGCGTATTCCTCGGCGAAGAACGCGGCAATCATGGCGTCATCACCGTCCAATGCGGCATCGCGCACCGCGCGGATATCGCCACCGGCGCAGAAGGCGCGCTCGCCAGCCCCCTCGATCACCACGGCATGCACCGCCGGATCGCGGCGCCACACCTCCAATGAAACCGCGATGGTGCGGATCATCTCAAGGTCCAACGCGTTCAGTGTGCGCGGACGGTTCATCAGGATGTGGCCGATCCGGCCTTCAATGGTGGTGATCACGGCGGAATCGGTCATGTCGGTTGTCTCTCCCGTTTGCCCGCAGTGTAACGGCAGAGATGCATTGCCCCAAACCGTCTGAGAATGGATAAAGAGGGCATGGTTCAGCCAAATGACATGCGCCCAGCGAGCGCCACGCTTTCACGGGTGAGCACCACGGCCAAACCCAGCCTGCCCGCGTTGCACGACGTGTCATTCGCCATCGCCCGCGGTGAAATTCTCACATTGCTCGGCACCGTCGGCACAAGTGGCGGCAGTGGCACCGGCACTGTGACAGCGCTGCTGGCCGGATTCGCACGGGCACTCTCCGGTGAGGTCACCATCGGTGGCCGGATGATGGATGCAACCCCCACGCATCGGCGCGGACTGGGCGTGGTGATGCGCCGCCTGTCGCTGTTTCCGCACGTGACTGTGGCCGGTCATGCCGGTTTCGCCCCCGGCGTCACGCCCGCACAGGCCGATGCCATCCTCAAGCGTCTCGATCTGCAGGCCTTCGCCCGCCGCCGCTGGCAGGGACTTTCCCCCGAATTGCAGTTCCGCGTGGCCCTGGCCCGGGCGCTCGCCCCGGCGCCCACGCTGCTGCTGCTGGAAGACCCGTTTGCCGCCCTGCCGCACGCGGCGGCGGCGGCGTTGAAGGCGCTGCTGCGCGACATCGCCGCCGAAACCGGGCTGTCCGTCCTGCACACCACCGACGATGCCGACACGCTGTATGGCCTGGCGGACCGGGTTGGCGTGATCCAGTCCGGGCGGCTTCGCCAGATCGGCACGCCGCAGGAGCTTTACGACAACCCGCTCACCCTGGCGGTGGCCGAGGCAATGGGGCCGTTGAACAAGCTCCCCGGCAACGTGGTCGAAATCGAGGACGACATTGCCATCATCCGCCTCATCGGCGGCGCCAACGTGGAAGCGCGCTTCATCGACACGCTCGATCTGACCGAGCCCTGCATCGTCACTCTCCGCCCGGAGCGCATTGCGGTGGCGGCTGTTCTGGTCGGTGAGATGAGCGAAGGCGCCGTGCCCGCCCATCTGGTCGAGACGGTGTTCACCGGCGGCCAGCAGCATTTGCGCTTCAGCCTCGATGGCCGTGCCGGCGTGGCGCCGGAGGTGATCGTGATACGCCCCTCCGGTGCGATTCTGCCGCGAAATCCGGCCATGTGCCTGGCCTGGCAGCCGCACCACGCCCAGGCATTCAAGGCGGAATCGGCATGACCTGGCGCAGTTCGGCCGCATGGCTCCTGGTGGCGACGCTGGGGTTCCTGCAATTCCTGATGATGCTGCTGTTCGCGCAATCGCTCCTGCAAGGCGGCGGTGCGCCCGCGCTGGCGCAAATGCTGCGCCAGATCACCCACATGCCGACAGCGCTGGCGATTGGCGCATCAGTGGCGTCGGCGGTCTTGCTCGGCGCGCCATCCGCCCTGGCACTTTGGCGGCTCCGCTCCTTTGGCCTCATGGCGGGCTTCCTGCTGGCTCCACTGCTGGTGCCGATCGCGTGGCTGGCGATGGACGGCAGCGCCGGCGTGATCGTGATGCTGGCGGCCCATGCCAGCCTCGGTCTGGCCACTGGCACCGTATGCGGCATGATCAGCCTCGCGGGGATCGATCTCGGCGTGCTGCGGGCCGCCGCCTGTTGCGGCGTATCGCCGTCAGGTGTGGTGCGGCGGGTGATGCTGCCGATGATGGCGCCCGGCATCCTGGCCAGCGCGCTGCTCGCCACCTTGCTGACGGTGGCGATGGCTCTGACGAAACACGGCACAGCCATCGCGGCCACGCTGCCCATGGCCGGTACGTCCTGGCTCGCCGCCGCCGGCATCGCCGTTCTTGTCTGCGCGCTCAGCGGTCTGACCCTGCTGCTGGTGCGCCGCGCATGACCACGCTTTACGTCGACGGCGACGCTTGCCCAGTGCGTGACGAGGTGTTCCGCGTCGCCACCCGGCTGAACCTTCCGGTGTTCGTCGTCTCCAACGGCTCCCGCCCCATTCGCCCGCCGGACAATCCGCGCGTGACCATGATCACCGTGTCCGAAGGGGCCGACGTGGCCGATGACTGGATTGCCGAACGGATCGGGCCGGGCGATGTGTGCATCACGTCAGACATCCCGCTGGCCGACCGATGCCTGACGGCCGGTGGACGGGCGTTGTCCCCCAAGGGCCATATGTGGACATCGGACAATATCGGACAGGCGCTGGCAGGCCGCGCCATCGGCCAGCATCTGCGCGAAATCGGCGTGGCCACAGGCGGCCCGGCACCGTTGACGAAAGCCGATCGCTCGAATTTTCTGGCGGCGCTGGACACCGCGATCCAGCAGAAAACCCGCAAGCCGGCGTTTCCACCTGCGGGAACCGGCTGGCCAGGTTAAAAATCTTCTTTTTCTGAAGAAAAAGAAGCAAAAAGACTTTCACTCATTTAGGTTGATGATGAACACCGGTCTAACTGAACGAAATTTTTTGGTTCTTTTTTATAAAAAAGAACTCTTAACGTTGTTTTACTAATTCGCGTTTCACACCAAAATTACGGTTGCCAGTTCTACTGTCGGATCGCGGCGCGCAGCACAAAGGCCACCACCGCCACCACTGCGAAAGACGCCGCATACAGCCCGGCAAACCAGCCGAGCCGGCGCAGCAGCCCGCGCTTTTCAGTGATAACCGGCATCGGCTGTGACCTTTCCGCGAAACACGTAATACGCATAGAAATTATAGATCAGGATCACCGGGATCAGCACCGCTGCGCCCACCAGCAGGAACGCCTGGCTTTCCGGCGGAGCCGCCGCATCCCAGATGCTGATCGAAGGCGGCACGATGTTGGGATAGATGCTGATGCCAAGGCCCACGAAGCACAGCAGGAACCACCCCAGCACGCACAGGAACGGCGTGACGTGGTGCTTCAGCTTCAGGCCGCGCCAGAACCCCAAGGCCAGCAGCGCCAGCAGCACCGGCACAGGGCTGGTGAGCACGATGCCCGGCCAGCTGAACCAGCGCTGCTGGAACACGGGGTTCAGCATCGGCGTCCATAGGCTGACAACGCCAATCAGCGACAACGTGGCGACGCCCAGAATGGCCGCTTGCCGACGGGCGCGCTCCTGCAAGGCTCCTTCGGTGCGCCACACCAGCCATACAGCCCCGAGCAGCGCATAGCCGATCACGACGGCAATACCGCACAGCACGGTGAACGACGTCAGCCAGTCAAACCAGCCACCGGAATACACCCGCCCCGTGACCTTGATACCTTGCAACAGCCCGCCGAGCGTCAGTCCCTGGCACAAGGCCGCGCCAGCCGATCCGGCAAAGAACGCCACGTCCCACAACCGCCGCCCACGTCGTGTGGCGGCGCGGAAGCGGAATTCGAACGCCACACCGCGAAACACCAACGCCAGCAACATGCCGATCATCGTGGGGTAAAGGGCCGACATGATCACGGAATAGGCCAGCGGAAACACCGCGAACAACCCGCCGCCACCCAGGATGAGCCAGGTTTCATTGCCGTCCCACACCGGGGCGATGGAGTTCACCATCACGTCACGGTCCTGATCCTCGTGCTCGGCGGCGAACAGGATGCCGACGCCGAGGTCGAACCCGTCGAGCAGCACATACGCCACCACCGCCACGGCAATGAGGGCCGACCACACCAAAGGCAGGTCAATTCCGGGAAACGTCAGCATGTGCCTTACTCCGCCGGAGACATGGAAGTGTGATCCGCCAGCGCGGCAGGCCCGGGCGTGATGCCGGCGCTGCGCATCGGCTGATCTGGCGACGGACCGGTCTCACCCGCCATCGGTGGCCGCGAGACCATCACCAGCAGGTAATAAAGCCCCGCCCCGAACACCAGGAAATAGACCACGGCGAACGCCGCCAGCGAGGTCGCCACGCCCGGCAACCCGATGGGCGACACCGAATCAACCGTCCGCAGCAGGCCATAGACCGTAAACGGCTGGCGACCGACCTCGGTGACGGTCCAACCCGCCAGAATGGCCAGAAACCCGGCCGGCGCCAGCGCCACGGCCGCGCGTTGCAGCCAGCGATTGGTATAGATCCGCCCACCGCGCCGCAGCACCAGGCTCGTGACGCCGAACAGCAGCATCAGCACGCCCAGCCCCACCATCACCCGAAACGCCCAGAACACCACCATCACCGGCGGACGGTCCTGCGGGGCAAAGGACTTCAGCCCCTTGATCACCCCGTCGGTACTGTGCGTCAGGATCACGCTGCCCATCAGCGGGATCGAAATCTCGTAATCATTGCGTTCCGTCACGGAATTCGGCAGCCCGAACAGTACTAGCGACTGGCCAGCCCTGGTTTCCCAATCGCCCTCCATGGCCGCGAGCTTGGCGGGCTGGTGCTCCATGGTGTTGATGCCGTGCATGTCGCCCATCACGATCTGCAACGGTGCGACGATGGTGGCCATCCACAACGCCATGGAGAACATGGTGCGGGCGGCGATGTTGGTGCGGTCGCGCAGCAGATGATATCCGCCGACGGCGCCTACAAAGAACGCCACAGCCAGGAAGCAGGCCATCATCATGTGCGGAAAGCGGTAGAAGAAGCTGGGATTGAAGATGATCGCGGCCCAGTCGGTGGGAACGAACCGTCCATCGGCCGTGATGGCGTAACTCTGCGGCGTCTGCATCCAGGAATTCACCGCCAAAATCCAGAATCCGCTGATCAGCGTGCCGGTGGCCACGATGCAGGTGGCAAGGAAATGCAGCTTTTCCCCCACCTTCTTCATGCCGAACAGCATGATTCCGAGAAATCCGGCCTCAAGGAAGAACGCGGTCAGCACCTCATAGCCCATCAAGGGGCCGACGATTGCACCAGCCTTGTCAGCGAACCCACCCCAGTTGGTGCCGAACTGGTAGGACATCACCAATCCCGATACCACGCCCATACCGAACACCAGCGCGAACGCCTTCACCCAGTACTGGAACAGGTCGAGATAGACCCTGCGCCCCGTGCGCAGCCACAGGCCCTCCAGCACCATCAGGTAGCTGGCGAGCCCGATCGAGAAGGCCGGGAAAATGATGTGAAAGCCAATCGTAAAAGCAAACTGCACGCGCGCAAGCACAACCGCGTCTAGGCCACTCATGATATTTTCGTCCCGTTTGCCGATGCAACCTGCTCCGAACGCTAGCGTAACGCCGACGGATGGATTTGGTTGCAGCGCGGCACAACTGCGGCGCAAACGAGTTTTTGCAAGTGTTACGGTTGGGCCGCTGGCCCGCGCCGAAACCTCAGGCGGCGCAGCGCCGCACGCTGCCGGTGATTTCCCGGCGGCAGGACAGGCTTGTTACGCCCACAACCTGGCGCAGATTGCCTTCCACCAGATGCACCATCTCTGCCGGCATGGCAGCCATGGCGATATCGACCCGCAGCGTATGGCCGCTGCGCACGCAGTCGAAGCTGTCCGGCGTCAGGTCGCGCTTGGCGAACGGCATCAACAGGCGCGGCAGCAACCCCGCCTCGGCATCGGCCGTGAGGGTGAAGCGAACGGCAGCGTACTGGCCCACAAGGGTCCAGGGCGTGGTGGAATCGGAAAGCGATGACATTGGGAGGCACTCCGGAACACACGATAACAAAAAGGCACGGCTCAACCCCGGCTGCTCAGGCAACCGGGATCGTAATTCGTGCGATGGTGTGTCCGAAATACATTCCTAAACCGTAAACCCTCAACGCGCCTGAGTCTACCGCCCGGTCGTTACCATGCAATGTCCGGCATCTGCGCCAGGGGAATGCGGCCCAACTGAAGCGTGCGGTTGTCCAGCGTCAGCGGCAGTTGCACCACCGCCGGGCCGTTCGGCTGCGGACGTTCCAGCAACGCCAGCACCGCCTTGGCCGCCATCGCCGCCCGCGGCAGGATCAAGCCTGCCTTGGACAGGGCATCCATTGTCTCGCCGACACCAACCAGACTCGCATCGGCACGTCCACTGGGCTGCATCCGCGCATCCAGCCGCAGGTCTGCTGTGGCCTTCACCGACAAGCGCCCCCAATCGAGCGAAAACTGGCGCACGGCCAAGCTTCCCTGGCTGTCGCGCCAGGCGGACAGGGTGGTGGCGATGTCGCCGGTCAACGCGGCATCCAGCATCATGCTGTCGATGCCCGCACCCAGGGCGGTGGCGACCGGACTGGCCGGCAAGCCGATGCGCTCGGCCTTCAAGGCCAATTGCGGCATGGCTGCACCGGACATGGTGATACGGGCCAGAATATGCCCAACCGAAAGCGGCCCGGCGGCACCCGGCGCCTGCATCAACAGCCCCTCGATCGCCACGTTGGCATCCTGCGACGGGGCCTCATCGGACAGTTCGGTTGTAAAAACATGGCTCACCGTGGTGAAGCCAAGATCGGGGCCTGCGCCCACGCGCACATGCTGCGTGCCCTGTGGACGGATTTGCAGCGTGCGCGGGTGCAGGAAAGCCACGCCGATCGTCACCTCGCCTGCACCAAAATCCATGCCCACCGGCGCCGGCACCGGGGCGTGCAATACCACATCCCTTAAACGAATGTGTGCCGAAAGCGGCCACCCCTCGCGTTCCGGCGCGCCCATGGCCACACGCCAGCCCTCGGAACGCCGCGCCGCCACCCAAAGTTCGGTTTCGGCCGCAACACGCCCCGTGGCCCACCACCACAGCGCACCGCTCCCCAGAAGGAGTGCTGCCAACACCGCCAGGCAGATCATCGAGAACCGGCGCATGCGCGAATACCTCACTAAAGACGCAGGATTTGCAGCGGCTTCACACTCGTTTGACCAGCCGCAAAAGAGGCAGGGGATAACTTCTCGACCGATCCATCCCCAAGGGGGGTGGCTTTAGTTTGGGAGTGGGGTAAATGCCGTAATCGTTAATAATTACAGTGGGTTCTACACTCGTTCTCCCGCAGCGTCCGAGCAGGTTCCACCGTCAATACATAGAGTTGTCCACAGCCCCATGCTGCTTTTGCAGAGCTGCGGCGCCCTCGTCGAAAGCGGCTTGCAAACGCACCATCAACGCCTCCCGTGACAGCCCCGCCTCAATCGGCTTGAGGATCGCGACGTGAATCACGCCCGGGCGCGTGCCAAAGAAACCACGCCCCCAGCACAGGTTGGAATCGGTCGCCACGGGAATGACCGGCTGGCCGCTGTACCGCGCCAGCGCGGCAATGCCCGGCTGCAGGGCCACCACCTCGCCGGGGCGCACGCGGGTGCCTTCCGGGAAAATAATCACCTGCCGCCCGGCGGTCAGCGCCCCGCCACCTTCGCGCAGCAAGGTCCGCATCGTCGCGGCGCCGCCGGTGCGGTCCACGCCAATCTGGCCGGACAGCCGCGCCAGACGGCCGAACAGCGGCAGCTTCGTCAGTTCGATCTTCACAATATAGCACACATGCGGCACCAGCCCCCACCACAGCAGCGTGTCGAACGCGGACTGGTGCATCGAGGCGATCAGCATCGGGCCGCTGGCGGGAAGGTTCTCGCGCCCCGTCACCTCATAGCGAATGCCGCAGAGAGGAAGGCCAAACAGGATCAACTGGCTCCACCAGCGCGCCCAGGGCCGCATCGCCTGCGGGGCGAACACCGAAATCACCTGCCCGGTCAACACCATGAAAACGCTCACGGCATAGAACCATAGGCTAAACAACGCCGAACCAAGCCACCTCATCCACCATGCTCCGCCAGGTTGTCCTGGCCGCCAAAATCAGAATGCCCCGACAGGCCCGCGCGGTTCGCAAGCTCCACCAGCCCGATTTCGGCAGCCAGGTATTTGGTATATTCAACGGCCAACAGCCGCCACGTCGTGGGGTCGGCAACCGTGCGCAAGGCGGGCGGCCGGACCGTGACAGGATATAACGTCACGCCCGGCAGCCGGCGCCGCAACTCCGCCAGCGCGCGGGGCATATGATACCCCGCCGTGACGACGATCAGCGATTTTACGTGATGGACCGCCACCCAATCTGCCGTTTCCGCCGCGTTGCCGTGGGTCGATTCCGCCAGCCGGCCCAGTTCGACGCGCGCGCCAAGCGACCGGTCCACGCCGGCACGATGCGCCAATGCGGGGAACTCGGCGGCGCGGCCCACGCCGGACACCAGCAGCCGGTCGGCCGCATTGGCCTCCAGCAGCCGCAACCCGGCCGCCACGCGCTCAGCGCCGCCGGTCAACACCACAATCCCGTCCGCATGCGGCGGTGGCTCGGCCGGGCGCATGGCAATTGTGACGAACCAGGCAAAGCCCGCCGTCCACCCCATCACCAACGCGGCAGGCACCAACAACAGCCGCGCCATCCTCATGGCAGCTTCCGCAACCAGCGCCGCACCGTGCCCTGGGCCGTGAGGAAGCCGATGGCCCCAGCCACGACGGGCATCGCCGGCAAGGCGATCCAGATCGGCCGGCCAATCGCCAGCACGGCCAATGGGTCGGTGCTCCAAACGCTGGCCTCCTGGCCGCTCATGAACGGGGCCGCCATCTGGATCAACGCCGCCAGCACCGGCACCGCCGCCAGCGCGCCCACCAACCCGCCGGTGAATGTCAGCCGGGTGACGCGTCGTGCGAAACGGCCGGCGATGTCGCCATCGGTCGCGCCAAGGCCGTGCACAATCTCAATCGCCTCGCGTCGCGCCGCGAGCCCGGCGCGTGTGGCCACCATCACCACTGCGGCCGCAATGGCCGCCACCAGCAGCAAGGCCAGCCACCCACACGCCTGAAGACTCTGCGCCAGCACCGATAGCCGCCCAACCCACAGGCCATGGCTCTCCGTCAGCGTGCCGGGCGCCACGTCCGCCAGCGCCAAATTGAGCAAATCCGCATCAGCGCCTTGCGCCAGATGCACCTCCACCACCGCCGGCAACGGCAATGACGCATTGTCGGCGGCCACGCCAAGCCAGGGACGCAACAGGTCACTCAGTTCCCGCGTCGTCAGCACGCGGGCGCTCGCCACGTCCGCACTCGTGCGCAGAATGCGCTGCACCGCCTCCAGCCGTGTCTCCTCCCCCCCGTCCGCCCGGCGCGGCAATGAGATTTCCGGTCGCGGAATCTGCACCGTCACCGATGAGGCCGCCCCCTCCTGCCAATGCGCGGCCAACGATGCCGCCGCCACCGCACCCGCCAACGCCAAGGCGGCCAGGAACGACATCGCAGCCACCAGCACCGGCAGCATTCGGTCGCCCAGCGCCCGGCGCAGGCCCAGATCATCCATGCCACGCGGCCGCAGCCGGCGTGCGGTGCGTTCAGCCATCGGCCACCAACCGCCCACTCTCCAGCCGCAGCGACGGCCCGGGATGACGCGCCACCAGGGCGTCGTTGTGGGTTGCCACCACAACGGTGGTGCCCAACCGGTTCAATTCCGCCAGCAGGCGCATGAGCCGCACCGCCTGCACGTCATCGAGGTTTCCTGTCGGCTCATCGGCCAGAAGCAGGCTCGGCCGGCCGACCACCGCACGCGCGATCGCCACGCGCTGCTGCTCGCCGCCCGACATTTCCGCAGGACGCGAACCGGCCTTGTCGGCCAGCCCCACCCACCGGAGAATTTCTGTCACATCCGCCCGAATCTGCCCTTCCGGCCGGCCTTCGATGCGCAGCGGCAACGCCACGTTGTCAAACGCCGTGAGATGCATCAGCAGGCGAAAATCCTGGAACACCATGCCGATGCGGCGGCGCAACGGCGGCAGTGTTGCGCGGGACGCAGCGCCAATATCGGTGCCAAGCACGGTCAGCTTGCCGGAACGCGGGCGGATCGCCAGGTGCAACAACCGCATGAGGCTGGATTTCCCGGCGCCGGACGGTCCCTGCAGCCAGCGAAACCCACCAGGTGGAATAACGAAGCTGACATCGCGCAGCACATCCGGCCCCGCCGTTGCGCCAGCACCATATTGCAGCCCAACACGTTCAAGCCTGATCATCCAGCATCCCAATCTCTTGGTAACCTTTTGCCACCATTCTGGCAGCCATCGGAAGGCGCGACGCGCGTGGTGATCCCTTTGAGGGGCAAGCCACATTGCGTGTTTCGGCCCGGCTCATGGATGATTTGGCCCAATATGTTGATATCATGTCCAAAATGCGCGGCCGGTTACGAGGTTCCAGATCATCTTCTGGCAGGCCAGGGAAGGCGATTGCGGTGCGCCCGCTGTGCCGAGGAATGGCGGGCCACACTGCCGGAGCCCGAACAGGCTGAAATTGCGCCCGAATTACCCGAACCAACGGCCATAATCACCCCCGAGCCCGCGCCCGAGATGCCCCCGCCGAAGCGAAGGCGATTCATGCAGCAACCTTTGGCGATCGCGGCCTGGACCATCAGCCTGGGGCTGTTCGCATCATTCGGCTGGAGTATCATCCATTATCGCGGCGACATCCAAGCAGCCTGGCCGCCGAGCGGGCGATTTTACCATGCGGCCAGGCTTGGATGATGCCATTTCCCTCAGGCGTCAGCGAGTTCCGCGGGGAAGCGGAATTTCACGTCTTCGGCAACACCATCAAGGGTGGAAACCTCAACCGGCCCGAATGCGCGCAGCCCTTCGATCACGCCTTGAACCAGCGTCTCGGGGGCGGACGCACCCGCGGTCAAACCAACCGAGGCCATGCCGACGAACCATTCCGCCTTCAGGTGGCTCGCATCGTCGATCAGATAGGACGGCTTGCCGAGCTCCTCGCCGATTTCACGCAAGCGGTTGGAGTTCGAGCTGTTCTTCGAGCCAACCACCAAAATCATGTCCGCGGCTTCTGCCAGATCCCGCACCGCCTGCTGGCGGTTCTGCGTGGCGTAGCAGATGTCGCGCACGTCCGGCCCGACGATGTTGGGGAACTTCGCCTTCAGCGCCTGGATGATGCCACGGGTGTCATCCACCGACAGCGTCGTCTGCGTGATATAGGCAAGCTGGTCAGGTGTGCTGGGCTCCAGGCTCGCCACGTCCTCCACCGTCTGCACCAGATGCACCTTGCCGGGCATTTGACCGATGGTGCCTTCAACCTCGGCGTGACCGGCATGGCCAACCAGCACCAACTCACGGCCGGCGGACGCATAGCGGCGACCTTCGTTGTGGACCTTGGTGACCAACGGGCAGGTGGCATCAATCACGGGCAGGCCGCGCTCGCGGGCCACTTCCTCGACGCGCTTGGCCACGCCGTGCGCGCTGAACACAGTCATGGCGCCTGGTGGAATCTCGTCCAACTCATCAACGAAAACAGCGCCGCGCGTGCGAAGATCTTCAACCACATGGCGGTTGTGCACAATCTCATGGCGCACATAGATCGGTGGGCCAAACTTCTTCAGGGCACGTTCAACAATCTCAATCGCGCGTTCCACGCCGGCGCAGAAACCGCGGGGCTGGGCCAGAACCACCTTCAACATGCACTATCTCCAGACAGAATGACCTGCCATATGGGATCGGAAACCAAAACTCCCTTGCGCCAAGTGCAGGCCCGGCTTGCGAGAGAGTTCGCTGCCGCGTATGGCACACATCGCGCCAGGGGAGTAGCCTTGGCGACCTGGGGCCGTGTTGTCGGCCTCTATCAGGCCAGCCTGACGGAGCTCCAGACCACCCATGAACGCGCCGATCATCGCCCCCCGCCCACAGACCCCCACGCTGGACCGCGTCC